>CAZFJP010000001.1:0-51615 GCA_964518965.1 uncultured Candidatus Saccharibacteria bacterium
GGGTAGAGCAGAGGCAGCTCGTCAGGCTCATAACCTGAAGGTCGCAGGTTCGAATCCTGCCCCCGCAACCAATTGAAACAAATTAGAAATTAGAATGGAGAAAGTAAGTCAAAAAGTCTTTCTGATTTATTTTCTACATTCTGCATTCTAACTACTTCTACGCTATTTAGTGGCGGCGTAGCTCAGTTGGTAGAGCAGAGGACTCATAAGCCTCGTGTCAGGGGTTCGATTCCCTTCGCCGCTACCAGTTAAAAAAAGAGTGAAGCCTAAAGGGTAGAAAACAAAAGTAAGTTAAAAAGAGAAATTTTTACCTTTTTACCTTTACCTTGAATAATGACTAATAGGAAACGTATTTACTTAGATTATGCCGCAACAACTCCGGTAGCTAAAGAAGTTTTAGAAGCAATGCTACCGTATTTTTCCGATAAGTTTGGTAATCCTTCTTCGATTCATAGTCGGGGTCAAGAGGCGAGAAAGGCGCTCAACGATTCTTATCATAGAGTTGCGGAGTTGTTGGGTTGTGGCGTAAGCGAGATTGTTTTTACTAGTGGCGGAACAGAATCAGATAATCTTGCTTTGCGGGGGGTAATGCATGCTGCCGCGAAAGAGGGCAAGAATCATCTGATTGTTTCAAAAATTGAACATCCTGCGGTTTATAAAACAGCGGAAGTTTTAGCGGAAGATGGTTTCAAGGTAGATTTTCTATCAGTTAATGAGGAGGGGACTGTTAAATTAAAAGAATTGGAGAAGCTGATTACTGATAAAACTGCCTTGGTTAGTATTATGTATGCGAATAATGAAATCGGTACCATTGAACCAATTAAGGAGATTAGCGAATTGATTAAACGCAAAAATCCCCACACTCTCTTTCATACTGATGCAATCCAGGCCTTTAATTACTTGGATTGTTGTGTTGAAAATCTTGGAGTTGATTTGATGTCACTCTCTGCACAAAAGCTTTATGGACCCAAGGGGGTTGGCTTGCTTTATGTCAGGAAGGGGGTCAGGCTAGATCCTGTTCAAACAGGTGGAGGGCAAGAATTGGGTAAACGTGCTGGAACTGAGAATCTTCCTGGCATTGTAGGAATGGTAAAGGCAATGGAGCTTGCGGATCAGGTGAAGATAGCAGAAAAAATGCGCTTGCAGGAACTGCGAAATAGGTTAATTGAAGGTATTCAGTCACGAATTGACGGTGTCCATCTTTCGGGAAGTTTGGAGAATCGTCTGCCCAATAATGTTAATTTCTGTTTTGATAGAATTGAAGGAGAGGGGTTGGTAATGAGTCTGGATGTTGAGGGAGTAATGGTTTCTACTGGCTCAGCTTGCAGTTCCCGCCGCTTGGAACCCTCGCATGTTTTACTTGCTCTAGGTATTAGTCCCAGGTTAGCTCAGGGTAGTTTACGTCTTACTCTCGGTCGTGATACTAAAGGAGAAGATATCGATTATGTTCTCTCCATTCTTCCTCCGGTTGTTGATCGCTTACGTTCTATTTCTCCCTTTTAACTTTTACTTTTTAATTTTTAACTTTTTATGGCTGTTCCCAAACAGAAAACGCCGCGCTCCCGTCAAGGTAGTCGTCTGGCGCAAAAGAAGTTACGATCTAAAACTTTAAGTGAATGCCCAAAGTGTAAGCAACCCAGAATTTCTCATATGGCTTGTCTGGAGTGCGGTTTTTATGATGGTAAAGAAGTAATTAAAATTGAAACTCTTCAGGAACGCAAAAAACGTCAGGAAAAGCGTGATAGTAAAGTAAATAAATAATTAAATAGTTATGTCTAGTAGTCGGCATTTAGCAAGAACATTGGCAATGCAGAGTTTGTACGAGTGGGATTTTAGGGGTGGTAGCCTGAAAGAGATTACTGATTACATTATTTGCGAGTTTGGCCGTGGAATTAATAGTACTGATTTTACCCAACGTTTAGTTTATGGGACAAAGAAAAACCTTAAAGAGATTGATAAGATCATTCAGAAATGTGCTCCTGAGTGGCCTTTAGACCAAATTGCGAAGATTGATAAAGCAATAATGCGCGTGGGGATTTTTGAATTATTGTTTAGCAGCGAAGTTCCACCGAAGGTAGCGATTAATGAAGCAGTAGAAATTGCTAAAATTTTTGGGAGCGAGAGTTCCAGCAAGTTTGTGAATGGGGTGCTAGGTACTGTTTATCGGGAGAATGAGGAAGAAATTGAGAAATTACGGAAGGATCAGGATCAAGAGAAAACAAAGGAAATTTCAAAGGAAAAATAATTGTTATGTTATGTACGAAGATAAAGATTTTTTCAAGTTAGAAAAAAAATTAGGGGTCAGGTTTAAGAATCTTGATTTATTAAAACAGGCATTTGTTCATCGTTCTTATCTCAATGAGAATCGTCGTTTTCCGTTGGAACATAATGAACGTTTAGAATTTTTGGGTGATGCGGTTCTGGAGTTAGTAGTTACGGAATATCTTTACCGTAACTATAAAAATTCCGAGGGAGAGTTGACTAACTGGCGGGCAGCGCTAGTTAAAGGGGAGAAACTTTCTGAGTTAGCAAAGAAGTTGGGGTATGAGCATTATCTTTACTTAAGTCGTGGTGAGAAAAAAGGTAGTGAAAAAGCACGTCGTTTAATTCTCGCAAATACTTTCGAGGCAGTATTGGGGGCAATTTATCTTGACCAAGGGATTAAATCTTGTGAGAAGTTAATTAAAGGTTATCTTTTAAGTGAACTTAGAGAGATTCTTAAGGATAAGTCCTACATTGATGCAAAGACGCGATTGCAAGAGTATTTTCAAGAGCGCAAGGGGATCACACCCCAGTATATTTTGTTGGAAGCAAAGGGACCCGATCATAACAAGTATTTTAAGATGGGCGTGGAGGTAGAAGGAAAACGTTTGGGAATCGGAGAAGGGATGAGTAAACAAAAGGCCGAACAGGAAGCAGCGCACAAGGCACTTCAAAAGTTAGGAGAGCTTTAATGGAGGTTATTATTACTATTGCTTTGGTTTTAATGGCGGTAGGTTTGTTGGGGATTTTTATCCCTGTTGTGCCGGATGTACCTCTCGTTTTTGGAGGGGTTTTATTTTACGCTGTTTTTAGTCGCTTTCAGCAAATCAGCGAGAAAGCGCTTTTGATATGGGGGATTATTACAGCGGTAGTTTTTGTTTTGGATTATTTGGTACAAGTGATAGGGGCAAAGAAATGGGGTGCATCTAAGTTGGGAACTTTAGGTGCGATTATCGGATTAGTTACGGGAATTAGTTTAGGTGGAATTGTTGGGATTATCATTGGTCCGATTATTGGAGTAATCTTTTTTGAATTATTGGGCGACCGGAATTTGAAGGAAGCTTTTCGGGCAGGAGTTGGGACATTTTTTGGGTTTGTGTCAGGAGTATTATTGAAAGTTGTTGTTGGAATAGTTATGGTGGGATGGTTTTTGAAGGTAGTTTTGTTTTGATTATTTGATTATAGGGAGAACAACCTTGCCTCGCTTGCTGTTCTTTGAAGTAATTTGGATTGTTCCTGCGGGAAAATATCACAAAAATGTCTAAATTTATTGACAAAGAGGCATTTTTTTGATATAATTAAATAACAAGTTAAAAATTAATAAACAAAAACAAATATGGACACGATTCCAAATCACCCTAATTTAGGGGCAAATTCCGACCATCCTTTTGATAATGCTCAATTTAATCCTAGTAGTAGTAATGTTTCTCAAAAGAGTTATTTTGAGCCGCAGAGAACGGTTATTGAAACTCCTGCGTTATTATCTGGCAAACCTTTCTCAAAGAACACTTCCGGGGTACAGGTTTTTGGTAAGGGCAATCAGGCGAAAGCACAATTCAATTTACCGAAGAAAAAGAGCCGCAAGAAAGTTTTAATTGGAATGTTAATTTCGATTTTGATTTTAGCCGGTGGAGCAGTTGGATTCAGTATTTATTATTTCAATCAGCCAAGCAAAGCGGCAGTTAATCCAGAAACTACCCCCACTAATCAGATTACGGATTATACTACTTTAAAAGAAAATGACTTGGTAAAGTTTGGTGATGAAGCAACTACTTTTAAAGTGAAAGGTAAGATTTGGTTGGATAATCTTTCTCATCCCAAGGAAGCAACAAAGGCCTATGTTTATCTTGAATCTGTTTCCGGAGGTGGTTCTACAATTAAGACTCTGAAAGCTGGTGATCGAATTACTTTTAATGGTCAGTCTGCGATTTATGTAGTTGATAAGTTTGAATTTAATTTGGGTAAAGCGGAGAAATCTACCCGTGTCACAATTGTGATTCACGAGATTAACAAAAGTGCGACTACTTTGCAGTCAAATACCTCAGCGGGAGAAAGTACTACTAAAACTGGGGAGACGACTACTTCTGAAAATACTTCTGGGACCATTTCAGAGATGACCAGTAGTACTGAAACAACTCAGTAGAACTGTTTAATCTACAACCTGAAAGTGCTATAATGAAGCAGGGATTTCCCCCCTGCTTTTTCTTTACTTAGCTTGATTTTTAAGTACCGAATCGCTACAATGATTACTAATCATTTTTAACTTTTTCTATTTAGTTTTAATATTTCTGATGTATTTAAAGAAACTTGAACTTCAAGGTTTTAAGTCGTTTGCACGAAAAACAGTGCTCGATTTTGAAGCAGGTAAAATGAATGGTCGCCGTATTGCTGCAATTGTTGGCCCTAATGGAAGTGGTAAAAGTAATATTGCAGACGCAGTGCGGTGGGTTTTAGGTGAGCAGAGTTTGAAAATGTTGCGTGGAAAGAAGGCGGAAGATATTATTTTTGCTGGTACGGACAAGAAAGCACGCTTGGGGGCAGCGGAAGTTTCTCTTTATCTAGATAACAGTGATCATAAAATGCCAATTGATTATGAGGAAGTGGTTTTAACACGTAGGGTTTTTCGTGATGGCAATAGTGAATATTTAATTAATCAGAATGCAGTACGGCGTTTTGATGTGGTTGAACTTTTAGCAAAATCTGGTTTTGGTCAGGCAACTTACGCGGTGGTAGGACAAGGAATGGTAGATGCAGTATTATCGGCAACACCAGTAGAACGCAAGATAATGTTTGAGGAAGCGACAGGTGTCAAGAAATATTATCTTAAACGCGATCGAGCAATTCGGAAGCTAGAGCATGCGAGGGATAATTTGATTCGGATTAAGGATATTGTTACTGAACTGGAACCTCGTTTGCGTGTCTTGAAACGACAGGCGAAACGAGCACAAGAACGTGGGCAGGTGGAGAAGGAGTTAAAATCTGTGCAGAGAAATTATTATACTCTGGTTTATAATGAACTTAATAACCAATTGCAATCGGTTTTGAAAAAGTTTAACTACTATCAAAACCAGATTGATATTAGAAAAAGAGAATTAATGCAGTTGAATGAGGAGATTGGAAGGTTAGATGCGGCGACAAAGAATGCAATGGATTTAGATCAGTCAAAACAGGAAGAACTTGTGGTATTGGAAGAGAAACAGTTAGCTTTGCGCCAAAAATTAGCAGTTATTCAGGGGAAAATTGAGGCAGAGGAAGAACGCGGTGGGGAAAATCCCGAACTAATTCGAGCAAAAATTGATGCGCTTAGGGGTGAAGTTATGAAAATGCAAAATGATATTAATGATGTTAAAGGAGAGCAAGAAAAAATTAATCAGGCTATTTTATTTATTGGTAATAAAAAGCAAAAGCTAGCTAAGCAGCTTGCTGTCCAAAAAGAGGAGTTAACTGCATTACAGCAAATGACTCAAGATGGAAGCAAATTGGATGTGGGTTTTCTCAAGTCTGAAGTGAGAACAATTTTGGATGATCAATCCTTGCTGTTAAGTAAGATTAGTAATATTCAGAATCTCTCGGAATTAGAGGGAGTGAAACAATTAGCAAGTAAAACCAAGGATAGGTTGACTAATCTTGCTGAGTCATTAGAAAAAATAGGACAAGAAGATGTGCGGGATCAATTTGTAGCAGTTCAGGAGAAAATTAACCGATTGATTGAAGAAAAAGAAAAGTTGAACCAAGAAGAAAACGAAGAGAAGATTAAATTAGCAAAATTAGAACAAAAACAAGAACTCTTGAATAATGAGATTGATGAGAAACAAAGCAAACTAGACGAATTGAATTTACGTGTTGACCAAACTAAGAATTCGAAAAATGTAGTTATTACTAACCTCTTGAAGAAACAGAAAGAAAACCAGGAGTCTTTGCATGAAGTAGAATCACAACTTGCAGTAGTTCGCAGAGCGTTAAGTTCTCAAAATGAAGAATATCAAACCAAACGTCACGAATTATTAGATAAAGAGAGAGAAGTACAAGTAAAACAACGGGAGGTTGAAAAGTTACAGCTAAGTCAGAATCAAATTTCAGTAGAAAAAGTTCGTTTTGAGACCCGGTTAGAGGACTTGAAAATTGAAATTGAAAAGGAATTGGGTTCCGAATTCTCTGTAGGATCAAGTCGTGGTCTGTCCGATTCTCAGAGAGGAGAACTAGAAGCTCAAATCCAAAAATTGAAACGTCGATTAGAATTAAGTGGCGGAATTGATCCGGAAGTGATTGTAGAATATGAGGAATGTCAGGAACGTTATGATTTCTTAACTAAACAGTCCGAAGATTTGCGTGCGGCTTCCCAGTCATTAAATGAAGTAATTAAAAAGCTGGATGCAATGATCAAGAAGCAGTTTAATGAGTATTTTAGTCGGATTTCTCTTGAGTTTAACCACTATTTTAAGGTTTTATTCGGTGGCGGTGATGCTAATTTGATTTTAAAAGAGGATAAGGAGTTAGGAGAAAATGTAGTGGAAATTGAAGCACATCTGCCGGGTAAGCGAATTAAAACGATTAGTTCTTTGTCGGGAGGCGAGCGAGCATTAACCTCGGTTGCACTCTTATTTGCAATCTTAGCAGTTAACCCTAGTCCTTTTTGTGTCTTGGATGAAGTAGATGCCGCACTAGATGAAGCAAACAGCAAAAAATTTGGTGAGATTCTAGAATCGCTTTCCGAGCGGACGCAATTTATCTTAATTACCCATAATCGTGAAACAATGCGTCGCTCTTATTTACTCTATGGAGTTACCATGGAAGAGAGCGGAGTTTCGAGATTATTGGGTATTAAGTTAGAGGAGGGAGAGGAATTGGTAAAACAACGGAAAGATTACCAACAACAGAGTAAATAGAACCGCTTGTTGAAAAAATTGTTTTCCAGGAAAGACAAAAATAGCCTTAAGAAGGAAGAAGAGAGAGCATGGTAGAACTGCAAGACAAGTTTTTGCTTGGTTCAGGGACTATATTAATTATTGCTGGGAGATCAATTGTAGAAAAGTTTTTGAGATCTCAATTAGGGAGTGCTCTACTGCTTATGTCAGATTTTAATTGGATAGGGTTTCTGTTTTTTAAACCCACCGGGAGGTGGGTTTTTTCTTTGTTGAAAATCTAGTCAAATGATGGGGTCAAAAAATGCCAATTTATCCTCAATTCACGCCAAAAACTGGCTTGTAGGATTGATGATTTTATGCTAAGATAAAGGTGGACAAAAGGGGGTTATTTTTATAATCAAATGATCTCAAAGAAGGAAAAACTAAGCGGCTATAGTGCTAAGGACATTCAGGTTTTGGAGGGGTTAGAGCCAGTGAGAAAACGTCCCGGTATGTATATCGGGAGTACTGGTGAGAAAGGTTTACATCATTTACTGTGGGAAGTTTTGGACAACTCCATTGATGAGGCGATGGGGGGATTTTGTGATCGAATTACCATTGAAATTTTACCGGGTAATCGCATCAGTGTAGAGGACAATGGTCGTGGTATTCCGGTTGATATTCATGCTAAGACCAAAAAATCGGCACTGGAAACTGTAATGACTACTTTACATGCTGGAGGAAAGTTTGATAGTGCTTCCGGTTATAAGGTTTCTGGTGGTTTGCATGGTGTTGGTGTTTCAGTGGTTAACGCTTTGTCTACTTATTTGCGGGCAGAAGTGAAACGTAATGGGAAATTGTACATGCAGGAATATAGTCGCGGGAGAGCAAAGGCAAAGGTGAAAGTAATTGGTAAAGCAGAAGGTACCGGAACGAAAGTAATCTTTGAACCTGACTCAGAGATTTTAGAAACTCTGAATTTTAATTTGCGTACGATTTTAGATCACTGTCGCCAGCAGGCGTATTTAACACGCGGAGTAACAATTGAGGTTTTTGACAAACGTCGAAAGAAGTTATCCCAAAGCGAAAAAAAAGCGAAAGAAATTACCAACAACTTTTTTTATCAGACCATTGATCATTATACTTTTTACTTTGAAGGTGGTGTCAAATCTTATGTTCGTTATTTGAATCGTAGTCGCGAGGTGTTAAATATTCCGCCAGTTTATATTTATAAAGAAGCAGATGATAAACAAATCGAGGTCTCTATTCAGTATTGTGATAGTTTTAATGAGAATGTTTATACTTTTGCAAATAATATTTATACCACAGAAGGCGGAATGCATCTAGTTGGATTCCGTAAGGCCTTAACTCGTGCCTTGAATAAATATGGTCGGGACAAAAAACTTTTGAAAGATAATGAGGAGAATTTAACTGGAGATGATGTCAAAGAAGGTCTAACTGCTGTGATTAGTGTACGTTTAAAAAATCCTCAATTTGAAGGTCAGACCAAATCAAAGTTGGGTAATGTGGAGATTCGTTCTCTTACTGATAAGGTTGTTTTTGATGGTTTACTGGATTATTTTGATAAAAATCCTTCTGAAGGAAAAAAGATTCTTGGTAAATGTTCCTTAGCAGCGAAAGCGCGTAGGGCAGCTCGTGCTGCACGTGAAACAGTATTGCGCAAAGGAATGTTGGAAGGATTTACTTTACCAGGTAAGTTAGCAGATTGTTCTAGTAGGAATCCTGATGAGTGTGAGTTGTTTATTGTCGAGGGTGATTCTGCGGGTGGTTCAGCAAAACAAGGTCGGGATCGTAATTTCCAGGCAATTCTACCTCTGCGAGGCAAGATTTTAAATGTAGAGCGAGCACGTTTGGATCGAATGTTAAGCTCGGAAGAAATCAAGGCAATGATTGTTGCCCTTGGTACTGGAATTGGTGAGCAAGTTGATTTGGCTAAATTGCGCTATAACAAGATTATTATTATGACTGATGCTGATGTAGATGGTGCGCATATTCGTACTTTGCTTTTAACCTTCTTTTTCCGTAATTATCCAGAGTTAATTAAACAAGGCCATCTTTATATTGCTCAGCCTCCTTTGTATCGAATTCAAGGTGGTAACCAGTTTAGGTATGCTTATTCCGATGAGGAGAAAGATAATCTTGTTGCTTTGCTAGAAAGTGCAGCAACTCAAAGTGCAAAACTTAAAGTGCGAAAAGAAGAAAAAGCTGTAGCTGGTTTTTCCAGAAAGAAGATTGGCGAAAAGAGCACGATTGAATTTAAAGTAGTAAAAACAATTCCAGAAAAAACAGTTGAGGAAGAGGGAAAAGAAAAGAAGATTTCTATTCAACGTTATAAAGGTTTGGGTGAGATGAACCCGGATCAATTGTGGTCAACAACAATGGATCCGGCAAATAGAGTTATGTTGCAAGTAACTATTGAAGATGCTGAAAAAGCGGATGAGTTATTTGATATTTTAATGGGTAGCAATGTATTACCGAGAAAACACTTCATCCAAACTCACGCAAAGCAGGTTCAAAACCTAGATATTTAATATTTAATTAAATGTAAAATGGATAATGGAGAATGTTGAACATTATCCATTATACATTCTACATTCTATATTGTTCTAGATGTTTACTAACGACAAGATAAAACCAAGATTGATTACGACTGAAATGGAACAGTCCTATCTGGACTACGCTATGTCGGTTATTATTGCACGTGCTTTACCCGATGTCCGTGATGGTTTGAAACCAGTTCATCGTCGTATTCTTTATGCAATGCATTCTTTGGGATTGAAATATTCTGGGAAATTTCGTAAAAGTGCGACAGTTGTCGGGGAAGTTTTAGGTAAATACCATCCGCATGGCGATCTTGCAGTTTATGAATCTTTAGTGCGTATGGCGCAGGATTTTTCAATGCGTTATCCGTTAGTTGCGGGACAGGGTAACTTTGGTTCTATGGATGGTGATAATGCTGCGGCGATGCGTTATACCGAAGCAAAAACGGCGCAAATTACTGATGAACTGTTGGTTGATATTGAAAAGGAAACTGTTGATTTTATTCCTAATTATGATGGTTCGAAGAAAGAACCCAAGGTTTTACCGGCAAAATTACCGCAATTACTTTTGAACGGTACAATGGGTATTGCGGTTGGAATGGCAACAAATATTCCGCCGCATAATTTACGAGAAGTAGTAGATAGTATTGTTTATTTGATTGAACATCCGGATTCTTCCGTGCGGGATTTAATGCAGTTTGTCAAAGGTCCTGATTTCCCGACCGGAGGGATTGTTTATAACGAAAAAGATATTGAAGCTGCTTATGCAACTGGCAAAGGCAAAATTGTCGTTCGTGGCAAAGCGGTAATTGAGGAAGTCAAGAAGGATCGTTTTCGTATTGTAATTACTGAAATTCCTTACCAAGTAAATAAAGCGGAAATGCTGGCAAAAATTGCTAATTTGGTCAAAGAGAAAAAAATTGTTGGCGTTCAGGATTTACGCGATGAGTCCAATAAAGACGGAATCCAGGTTGTTTTGGAGCTTAGAAAAGGCGCTTTTCCAAACAAAATTTTAAATCAGCTTTATAAATATACCAGCTTACAGGATTCCTTCCATGTGAATATGCTTGCTCTTATTGACGGCATTCAGCCGCAAGTGATGAGTTTGAAGATGATTTTGGAGGAGTACATCAAGCATCGCAAGGTAGTGGTTACTCGTCGTACTCAATTTGAATTAAAGAAAGCAAAAGAACGTTTGCATATTTTGGAAGGATTGAAAATTGCTTTGGATCATTTGGATGCAGTGATTAAAACAATTCGTGCTTCCAAAACCAAAGAAGATGCTCATAAGAATTTGATGAGGAAGTTTAAGCTCTCTGATCGGCAGTCGCAAGCAATTCTAGAAATGAAATTGCAATCCTTGGCAGCATTAGAGCGGAAGAAAGTGGAAGATGAATATGAAGAGAAGAAAAGGTTGATTGCGGAATTAGAACTAATCTTAAAAAGTCCCCAAAAGATTCTAGGGATTATCAAAAGAGAACTCATCGAGCTTAAAAATAAATATGGCGATGATCGTCGCACAGAAGTAGTCAGACAGCCGGTTGGTCATTTTGTGCAAGAGGATTTAGTGGCGAACGATCCGATGATTGTTATTTTGACTAAGAGTGGTTATATCAAACGTTTGGCACCCTCTGTTTATCATGCTCAAAAACGTGGTGGTAAAGGAGTAAGAGGGGTAACTACCCGAGAAGAGGATGTTGTGGAAGAATTAATTTTCACTAATACCCATGATGACATTTTGTTCTTCAGTAACAGTGGTAAAGTTTTTCAAGCCAAGGTTTATGAAATTCCAGAAGCAAGTCGTACTGCCAAGGGGCAGTCAGTAATGAATTTCTTGCAAATGGGAATGGATGAAAAAATTACTGCAGTAGTTAATATTCCTAAGGAAAAGCCATTTAGGTATTTAATGATGATTACCTATAAAGGTGTGGTGAAAAAAGTTTCTGTGGAAGATTTCAAGCATGTTCGTCGTAGTGGTTTGATTGCGATTAAATTACGACCAGATGATTTCTTGGGATGGGTTTGTGGTACTACTTCCGATTGCGAAATTATTTTAGCGACTGCAAATGGTCAAGCGATTCGTTTTAAAGAATCGCAAGTGCGACCGATAGGTCGTAATGCTAGTGGAGTAAGAGGTATTAGATTAAAAGGTGATGATTATGTTATTGGTGCAAGTAACATTCTAGATCCAAATGCGGATTTGTTAATTGTTACTGAAAATGGTTTTGGGAAGCGGACAGAATTAAATAAATATAAGGTTCAGGCACGAGGCGGAAGTGGAATTAAGACCGCGAAAATAACCGAGCGCAATGGTAAACTAGTAGATATGCGAATTGTTCCAAGTGAGGAAGTAGATTTGATTGCCATTAGTAGTAAAGGACAAATTATTCGTTTACCGATAAAAGGGATCTCCAAACAAGGCAGAGCGACGCAAGGAGTGCGGATCATGAGGTTAGATGCAGGGGATAAGGTGGCATCGGTGACGTTGGTGGGCTAACAATCTTTATTAAGGCAGCTCTCTTAGCTGCCTTTTTGGTAGGAAAATTCTGCCATTCAGCAGGATTCTTACTTTTAAATGAATGATGGATTAAGGTTAAGAAAAACCCCGACGCAAGATGCACGTCGGGGTAAGAAAAGGGTAGGGGGTGGGGGTGCCCGCCCCCGGTTTAAGATACTATGAGAGGGAGGTGGACAAAGTAGAATGGCGAGACGGGAGATCTACTGAATGCTAGATCTCCGATCGCTATAATCTTTCCTTTGCTCCCTCTCGTTAAAGAAATTTCAGTCCTTTTTGGTTGGGAGTTTCTCCCTCCCAACGAAAAAGGGCTTAAATAAGCGAAATTTTTAAAAGTCACTTTTTGGCTACGGCATGAACACCCTAATATAGCATATCTGACTATCCTTGTCAAGTTTTACAGGTAAGATGAGGTTTGAAAGTTAGTTCAAACAAGCTACAATGAAAATTGACAATGTAAAATGGAGAATGGAAAATTTAGATTTAACATTCTACATTCTCCATTATACATATTACATAACTAAAAAATGTCTAACATTTTCTTAGAAATCGGAATCTTAATTGTTCTTGCAGGAGTAGGGGCACTGGTTGCTCGTTTGTTACGACAACCATTGATTCCACTCTATTTACTTGTCGGGATTTTAATTGGACCAGTTTTAAAACTGGTAAATAACCAAGAAGTAATTTTAACTTTTTCCGAAATTGGTATTGCTCTACTTTTATTTGTTGTTGGATTAAAAATTGATTTAAGTAAATTAAAAAGCGTTGCTAAAATTGTAATTTATGGGGGAATAATTAAATTTATTCTTCTTGCTTTGCTAGGGTTTTTATTGGCAAAGTTCTTAAACTTTAGTTATCCCGCTTCGCTTTATTTGGGAATAGCAGTTGCTTTCGGTAGTACGATGGTGGTATTGAAAATTCTTTCTGACCGTCAGGAGCTTAACTCTTTACATGGAAGACTAGTAACTGGCTTCTTACTCTTGGAGGATGTTTTAATTGTCTTAACATTTACGATATTTTCCAGTTTGGGAGATTTCTCTTTCCTAAGCTTAGTTCTTGCTTTGGGGAAGGGTATTGGTCTGCTTCTTTTGGTTGTTCTTTTCAGCCGTTTGGTCTTTCCTTGGCTTTTCCGCTACGCTTCCCAGAATGAAGAGTTATTGCTAATTCTTGCGATTGGTTGTTGTTTTGGATTTGCAATGCTAGCTTATTTTCTTGGTTTTTCAATTGCGATTGGTGCTTTTTTTGCAGGGGTAGGATTAGCTAATCTTCCTTATCATTTTGCCATTGCTGGCAAAGCAAAAATCCTCCGCGATTTCTTTGCAGCAATTTTCTTTGTTGCCTTGGGGATGCAAGTAGTATTAAGTAGTCTTAGAACAATTCTTGTTCCTTTGATTGCTTTTACTCTTTTTGTCATTATTGTTAATCCCCTAATGACCTCTTTGATTACGGGAATTTTTGGTTATCGCCGGCGTACTATTTTTCTTACAGCAGTATTTTTAATTCCCACTAGTGAGTTTGCTTTAATCATGGTTGCTGAAGGAGTTAAGCGTAATGTGATTGATCATAATGTTTTTGCTCTGGTGGTAGGACTAGCGATGGTTACAATTACAGCGGTTTCCTATCTAACGAAGTTTGACTGGCAGTTTTATCAGATACTTAAATGGCCAATGTTTTTATTTGAAAAGTTGAACAAGCGTAAGGTAGAAACGATAGCGCTTCATCCTCATCGTGACCACGAAAAGAAAATTGTTCTTTGCGGTGTCGATCGTCTCGGCCATAAAATTTTACACGCTTTGAGAAGTATGGGAGAAGAGGTTTTGGCGGTTGATTTAAACCCTGATATTGCTGAAAAACTAGCCCAACAAAAAATCCCCGTTTTGTATGGAGATATCAACGATCCGGAGATTCTGCAAAAGGTAGAGCTAAGACACACTAAAGCGATTATTTCTACGATCCCTGATAAACATGACAACTTATTACTTTTAGAATTAGTCGGAAAATCACGTCGGATTATAGTTTGTGTCACCGCATCTAATGCTTCTGATGCGTTGGAGTTCTACAAACGAGGTGCGGACTATGTGATTATCCCCAAATTTTTAGGCGGAGAATATATGGCATTATTTCTAAAGAGTTTGGATAAGCGTTTTGATAGAATCAGAAATCGTCGCAAAGGACACTTAAAAGAGTTAAAGCTTTTAGTGTAGTTTGTAGAATGATAGGCGGGTAATTTATTTATGTCTTTCCACAGTGAACCGTTCGATATAGAGCGGTTCTTTTTTGTAATGAATTCCTGCTTTGTCACAGGCAATTGCTAATTGAGTTTCAACGTCATTGACGCCTTCCAGATTAGGAAGCAATAACCCGCGGTAGCCGAATTTGTTTTCAACAATGATGCCGTATTTTTTGGGATCTAATTCTTTTAAACTTTTTATGGGTTCTGGTTTGTTTAAAACATCTACAGAATATTCTAGGTCTTTTAACTCACTTTCTTCCACCGGACAGAAGCGTAAATCTTGTGTTGCTGCGGAGATTGCATTATTAATGATTTCGGCAGCAATGTTCTTTTGAGTTGGAAGAAAAGTACCAATGCATCCTCGTAGCTCTCCTTTTTTCTTCAGTGAAACAAAAACCCCTGCTTGTTTCTCGGTCATCTCTTTGGGCAAACCTTTCGGCACTTTAATTACTTTCTTATCTTTGACATAGTTTTCAATTGTCTCTTTCGCAAGCTTAGTATATTGATCCATTATAATTTGTTTATAAAGTGTGTCATACCTGCGAAAGCAGGCATCCAGAAATGATTCTGGATTCCCGCTTGTGCGGGAATGACATTTAATCTTTGATGATAAATTTTCCTACTAAATAACCAACACCGAATGGTCCTTCATAAGATAATTTTTCAAAGTGATAACTAAAATTACTAACAATTCCTAAGAGAATCACAATCGAACGTAAACCACACTGACCAGCTTCTTCAATAAAATAAGGATCTAAGTTAAGGATTTCTTCTATTTGATTTTTTTCTAATAACTTAATTAATTTATCATCAAATTCTTTGCCTTTGGGATTATATCCAGCCGGCGCGTCATAAGTCAAGCAGTGAGACAAATCACCACTCGCGACAAAAGTAATTTTCTTTTTACTTTCTTTGATAATTTTCCCGAGTGTTTGTCCGAAATCATAGTGACTTCTTAAATCAAGCATTGAGAAAGTCAAAGGCAGTAGCTTAAATTTGTTATACCCTTCGCTTAAATAGTAAAGCGGCACAATCATACCATGGTCAAGATTTTGTTCGGGGGTTAACTCGGAGTATAGCTCGGGGTTGATTACCGCGAGATTACCTAGGTTACTTCTAATCTCCTCGGTTAGTTCTTGGTCTTGATTAAACTTTAATCTGATGCCGTAGGCGCCAAAGGTTCCTAAGTCACCTTGGTAAACAGGAAAATCGTACATACCAAATATGTTATCTTCAAATATTCCATGTGGTGAAACAATTAAAACAGTTTCTGGTTTTAATTCTGCCATTTCTTTTGCTAATTCTTTCATTGCCAGAACTGTATTTTTAATCGTATCCAAATTACTTCCACCAATTTCGGGGATGAGAATGGGGGGATGAGGTGTGATGTAGGCTAAAACTAACATAATGTAGAACGTAAAATGGAGAATGGAGAATGTGAAGAAAAGACATTTTCCATTCTCCATTATCCATTATACATTTTTAGACATTTCCAATATAAACATACTTCAATCCTGCCTTTTTACCGATTTTTTGTGCCATTTCTAAGGTTTTGATTGGTGTTGCAGGCAAGTTTTTTAGTTTTGCCTGGGGGAAAAAGCGGGTAACATGCCAAGGGGTTTCCGGACCTAAATTTTTTACAACCCAGCTGGCGATTTTCTTGAGGTTATCAGAGGAATCGTTCAGAGTTGGAACAATGTTAGTAACAATTTCCACGTGCATTTTCCATTTTTCTTTTGCTAATTTCGTCACTTTGAGGATTTCTTTAATATCGCCAATGTTAGCAACTTTGTGATAAAACTCATTATCAAAACTTTTGATATCAACACGGTAAGCGTCGAGGTAAGGTCCGATTAAATTTAATTGCTCTTCGGTCATATAACCATTAGTAACATAGACCGTATAATAATTCTTGAGTTGAGGATGCTCTTTAATTTCCTTCATTACATCTAAATTGAACTCTAACCAGATCGCTGGTTCATTATAAGTAAAAGCGACACCAGCTGATCCGGTTTCCTGCATCATTTTCACTACTTGTTTGGGGGTGATTTTTTTAATCGTTTGGCCGAGGAATTGAATCTTTTTGTGATCGGTGTAAGAAATATCCCAGTTTTGGCAAAAGGTGCAACGAAAGTTACATCCGTAGGTGCCCAATGATAAAACTATTGTTCCTGGATGAAAATGGTAAAGCGGTTTCTTTTCAATCGGGTCTACGTTAATCGCTGAAGCGATTCCATAAATCAAAGTGTAAAGTTCGCCCTTTACATTTTTACGGGTGCCACAAAATCCCGTGCCGCCTTCCGGGATTTTGCAGTATCTCTGACAGGTGTAACACTGCACGTAGTTGTTGGATAATTTCTTGTACAGTAATGCCTTTTTCATCACCTTCATTATAGCGCAGTTGCTTTTTCTTGCCATCTTTGCTATATTACTTTCTTGACTCTATCGTTAATGTTCCTTAAAACTTAGGAGGTTAAGATCTTGGCTGATTCCAACAGGGTCAATAATAACGGGAATCCCAAGCCTTTCCCCAAACGCTGTTCTCGCTGGATTATAGCTGATCGTAACAGTCACAATGGCGCGAAGCGAGAAGTAGAAAGACGGAGGAGGAAATAGCTATGCTTCGACTTTGGTTCGGCTCGTTATTTTTCGCGTTTGCTTTTGTAACAGCAATCGCTTTTTGTCCTTTCCGTGATTAACAGTTAATTTCCGACCATTACTGGGGAAAGCTTCGCCATTGGATAGGCTGGGTGATCATTTTGCTGATTGCGATTGGATCACTCGCTCTTATTACAGTCAGGTGCAGAAAAGAAAGAACCATTACCTAAGGAGGAATTATGAAAGGTCCTTTAAAAGTGCCGATGATTATTTGTATAATCATCGTTGCTATTTACACGATCCCGATGGTCCGGTTCCCTTTCCCGAATCCGATTTCCTGGAATCACGGGAATTACGAGCTGGTTATCCCGCTACCTTGGGGGATGACCGATTGGGTAACGCGGACGGAATATTTTCTTTTCTTCGGGGTCATCTGGCTTGCGACGGTCATCTTAGGCGTCTGCTACTTTATTAACCAGGAACAAGAACTAGCGGAATACGGCCTTATAGCGGGAGCTTTCCAAAGCCCCCGCTTTTTATTTTTTTATTTTCCGGGTACCGTACAGTATATCTAGTTTGCTTTTTTCTACTCAATATCCTATAATAAAACTGCCTTCGTTGCTATCCAATTAGGACGAAGACATGTATTTTATCATTAACCCGCGCTTTTCCTTGGCGCACTAAAAAAGAAAGGATTTTTTTAATACTATGGTAAAAATAACTTCTGTTCAAAACGGATCTACTGCGGGGGGAGAAAGAACTAAAAAAACTCTCCGTGTAGCAGAGCTTGCCTCTGGCGAGAAAGAATCTTTTGAGGATCTTGTGGAGGATTATGTTAAGGACATTCCTCTCATTAAAGAAAATGAAACGGTCAAAGGAAAGATTATGGAAATTAGAGATAACCAAGTGCTTTTAGATATCAATGGTATAACAACCGGCATTATCAATGGCCGGGAATTAAACGATGGCTTGGGTACGATGGAAGAGTTAAAGGTGGGTGATGAAGTGACAGCAACCGTGATTGAATTAGAAAATGAAGATGGGCAAATGATTCTCTCCCTTCGTCAAGCTGGTCGTGAGAAACTCTGGGAGATGTTGAAAGAAAGAATGGAGAAGAAAACTCCATTTGATTGTGAAGTGGTGGAAGCCAACAAAGGTGGTTTGATGATGGAAGTTGGCGGCATCAAAGGGTTTTTGCCTGTTTCTCAATTAATTCCTGAGCACTATCCAAGAGTAGAAGGTGGTAACAAGGAAGAAATCCTAAATCGTCTGCAAGAATTTGTTGGTAAGAAGTTACGTGTTACGATTATTAGTGTTGACCCGCAGGAGAGAAAGTTGATTCTTTCCGAAAAAGAAGCCATTCGTGAGAAACAAGAAAAGAAGCTGAGACAACTCAAAAAGGGCAAAGTTGTGGAAGGAATTGTCAGCGGTGTGGTAGACTTTGGCTTTTTTGTGCAATTTGACGGTCTGGAAGGTTTGGTGCACATTTCTGAAATCAGCTGGGATAAAGTAGATCATCCTTCTGATTATGTTAAAGTTGGTGACAAAGTAAAAGTTTCCGTTCTGGGTATTGATGGCGATCGTGTTTCTTTAAGCATGAAACGTCTTACTAAAGATCCGTGGGTGGAGGAAGCGAAGAAGTATAAAGTTGGCGAAGTAGTAGGGGGTGAAGTAACTAAAGTTACTCCCTTTGGCGCCTTTATAAAGTTAGGTAAAAGGATTGATGGTCTAGTTCATATTTCTGAGTTGTCTGAAGATAAAATTGACCATCCGGAAGAGATTCTGAAAGTGGGAAGCAAGATGAAATTTAAGATTATCTCCCTGGAACCAGAGGAGCATAGGTTGGGATTGAGCTTAAAGGCGTTGATAGGGAAACCTAAAAAGCTTACAGAAAGTAAATCTATCTCTAGCGGAAAGGTAAGGAAGGATGCAGAAAAGAAATCAAAGTAAAGAGTTGCGATTTGCAATTAGTTTAGCGAGAAAAGCTGGAAAGATTCTGATGGTGGATTTTGGTATGGCTCACAAAGAAAAAGAGAAAGGTCGCTTTGGTTTGGTTACTGATACTGATTTGAAGTCAGAACGATTTATTTTAGGTGAGATTAAAAAACATTACCCGGACTGCGATTATCTTTCCGAAGAAAAAGGAGGAAGTGAGAGACACTCTTGTTATCGTTGGATCATTGATCCATTAGATGGAACTAACAATCATTTCTTTGGATTTCCAGCTTTTGCGGTAGCAATTGCTTTAGAAAAAAATCATTGTATTGAATTAGGTGTTGTTTATTTGCCTTATTGTGATTGGATGTTTTCAGCAGAACGTGGCAGGGGTGCTTATCTTAATAGTAACAGAATCAGGGTTAATCCCGGCAATATTGAAAAATTACCCTTTCTTTGTGATACACGTTTGAAATGGGAGAAAGAAAGTCGTTTAGGTGATTTGGATAAATTAGTAGATCACACTTTAAATGTTCGTATGTTTGGTTCTACAGCGCAAAATCTCTGTTTTGTTGCGGCTGGTTGTGCGGGATTATTCATTGAGCGGGCGACAAAGCCATGGGATATTGCGGCAGGAGGATTGATTCTAGAAGAAGCTGGCGGTTGTATTACTGATTTTGAAGGAAGGCCGTTTAGTATTTACATGAAAAATCTCGTTGCAAGTAATTGTAAATCGCACCAAATTATTTTAAGAATGTTGAAGTCATAAATTATGGCTATTAAAATTAGAATGATTGCCCAAAAATTTGGTATGAGCGAGTATGAACTACGGAATAAGTTTTGTGAGTTTGGTTTTAAAGTTGACTCCAAGGAAGAAAAAATTGACGAGGGAACAGTTACGAAATTTGAAGAGAAGTTAAAAATGGAGATGGCTAAACAAGAAGAGGTCAAACCGAAAAGAACCAAAACAATTGAGATCCCGAGAATAATTCCGGTAAAAGAATTAGCAGAACGGATGGAATTGCCAGTAACAACAGTTATCAGCGAACTCATGAAAAATGGCTTAATGGTAACGATTAATGAGAATATTGATTTCGAAACCGCGGCGATTATTAGCGAGGATCTTGGTTTTAAGGTTAAGGAGGAAAAGATAGATTTACTCAAAGCGGCGAAAGCAGGGCAAAAATTATTGATTGACGATTTACTTAAAGAAGAGAATGAAAAAGAATTAAAGAGTCGCGCGCCGGTAGTGACTATTGTTGGCCATGTTGACCATGGCAAAACTACTTTGTTAGATGCAATTCGCGAAACTAACATTACTGCTAGTGAAGCTGGTGGTATTACTCAATATATTAGTGCTTATCAAGTTAAAAAGAAAGGAAAATTAATTACTTTTATTGATACTCCCGGTCACGAAGCATTCCGTGATATGCGCGCACAAGGAACGAAAGTCACCGATATTGCAGTTTTGGTAGTTGCTGCCGATGAGGGAGTGAAATCACAAACAATTGAGGCGATTAAATACGTGCAAGAAGTAAAAGTACCAATCGTTGTCGCAATTACTAAAATTGATAAACCTAATGCCGATCCGGAAAAAGTGAAAAAGGAGTTGGCAGATTATGAAATTCTTTCTGATGAGTGGGGCGGGAAAGATGTTTTTGTTCCGGTTTCGGGAGTAACCAAAGAAGGTATTGATGAGCTTTTAGAAATGATTTTGCTTATTGCAGAAATAGAGGACTTGAAGGCTAATCCTAATCGTTCTGCTGTTGGTACAGTGATTGAATCAAATTTGGAAAAAAGCCGTGGTCCGGTAGCAACAATTCTAATTCAAACTGGTACCTTAAAACAAGGTGATTTTGTTGTTATTGGTGAGACCCGCGGAAAAGTGCGTTTCATTGAGGATTTTTCAGGAAAGAGGGTGAATAGTGCCGGTCCCTCAACACCGGTTTTAATCGGTGGGCTCTTAGCAGTGCCTAAAGTTGGAGATATTTTGCAGGTAGTGGAGAATGAAGCAGTGGCAAGAATGGTGGCAGAAAGTTTTCATCGTACCAATGTAATTAAACAATTACAAAAAGAAAAAAAAGTCAGTTTAGATGAGCTTACAGCTCAAATTAAGGAAAGCAAGGTTAAAAAACTGCGTCTTGTTTTGAAAGCTGATGTTGCTGGTTCTTTAGAAGCGATTAAACAATGTTTGAAAGCAATTGGTACTAATGAAGTGGCTATTAGTTTGGTTCGTGCAGGTGTTGGTAATATTGGAGAATCCGATGTAGACACTGCTCTTACGGCTGATCAAATTATTTTTGGTTTTAATGTTAACATTGATTCGGTTGCTAAAAAGTTAGCGCGGAGTGAAAAGGTGCAAATCTATCAATTCAAGGTTATTTATGAATTAATTGAGAAAGCCAAGGAACTTTTGAGTAAGCTTTTAAAACCCGAAGTAGTTGAAAATACTTTGGGAAGATTAAAGGTTTTGAAGATATTTAAAACTGGTAAGAAGGATATGATTTTTGGCGGAAAAGTAACGAAGGGAACAATTAAGCCCCATCATTTAGTACGTGTTTTGCGAGGCAAAGAGCAAATTGCTAAAGGCGAAATTGATTCTTTAGAGCAAGAAAAAAAAGCAATCTCAGAGGCAAAAATTGGAGCAGAGGTGGGAATGCATTATCTGGGTAATCCTGTTGTTCAGGAAGGTGATATTGTAGAGGTTTTTAGTCGAGCAGAGAAGAAAAGAAGTTTGAAGTAGGATAGAGATCAAGAATTAAAGGTCAAAGTTACTTGATCAATTATCTTTCTTTGAACTGTTTACTTTTAATCTGTTTTTATGCCTTCACGACGCATTCTTAAAGTTAATGAACTAATTAAACGTGAGGTAGGGAAAATAATTTTGGAGATGATTGATGATCCGCGTTTTGGTTTTGTGACTGTAACACGTGTGGATACCTCGCCGGATTTGGAGCAGGCAAAAGTTTTCTTAAGTTATCTGGGAACCAAAACAAAACAAGAGGAGGGGATTCGTAGAGTGATTCAAGAAAATGCCTATGAAATTCAGAATCGTTTGAATCATACCTTAGAAATGAAAAATGTTCCCAAACTTGTGTTTGATTTTGATTATTCGGCGCGTAATGCCGCACGAGTGGAAAAGCTTTTAAAAGAAATTGAAGATGAAAAAGATTCCCTTCAAAATCAGCTCAATGATCGTAGCAGTACTGAGACGAAGTAAACGGTTGCTTCTTATTTGTCATCGCAATCCCGATGGCGATGCTTTGGGTGCAACACTGGCGCTTTATTCTGTGCTGCGGCTGCAATTGAAGAGGGAAGTGATTCTGCTTTGCAATGACGTGGTGCCAGAAAATTTTCGCTTTCTTCCTTATTTTTTTGAGTTTCGTACCAAACTTGATCCGCATAAAGATCGTTTTGATACGGTTGTCTTTCTTGATACTGCCGACCGGAAGCAAATTGGCTTAGAAAAGTTTTTGCCAATTATTTTCAACAAAAAAATTAACCGGATTAATATTGATCACCATCATGACAATAGTTGTTTCGGAGATATTAATTTGGTTGTTGATTCCTCATCTACCTCTGAAGTCATCTTTCGTCTCTTGAAAAATTTTGGCTGGGAAATCACCTCTCAGATTGCTACTTGTTTGCTCACAGGAATTTATACTGATACCGGAAGCTTCCAACATGATAATGCTACTAGGGAAACTTTTCAGATTGCTTCTGAATTGATTCTCAAGGGTGCACGCTTAAATCTAATTATTCGGAATACCTTTCAATACAAACCGCTTTCTCGTCTCCGTTTGTGGGGACGGGCTTTACGGCGAATTCGGCGGGACCAAAAGGAAGGTATAAATGTTTCAGTAATTACCAAGAAGGATTTGGAAGAAGTTGGTGCTACCCTAGATGATCTAGAAGGGGTAGTTAGTGTGATTAATACTATTCCTAATACCAAAGCAACAATTCTGCTCTCGGAAAAGAATAATAGGGATGAAATCAAAGGTAGTATTCGTACCGAAATGGATGATGTTGATGTTTCTCAAATTGCTTCTTTATTTGGTGGCGGCGGACATAAAAAAGCTTCTGGTTTCTCTTTACCAGGAAGATTGGAAAGAACTGGAAGAGGAGGGTGGAAAATTGTTAAATGATGGAAGGTAGCAAATAGTAGATAGTGATAGTTAGAAACGATATCTGCTACCATTCCTATTAATTTATTATTTTTCCGATGAATGGTTATCTTACCAAGGCCTTTGTTCTAAGAAAGATAGATCTAAAGGAAGCGGATGAGTTAGTCACACTTTTTAGCTTAGATAAAGGTAAAATAAAGGTTATTGCCAAGGGGATTAAAAAAGCGCGCAGTCGCAATGTTGGCAACTTAGAGCTTTTGAATTTAATTGAGGTTTATTTGATTCCCGGCAAGCAGTTTGAAATAGTTACACAAGTAAAGGTTTTAGAGAGCTTTCAAGAGTTAAAATCCGATCTTGATCAAATCTCTGTTCTTTATTATCTAGCTGAATTAATTGATAAACTAGTAGGAGAGAACGAAAGCATCCCAGAAGCTTTTACCTTACTAGGGGATTTTCTGAACTGGTTTAAAAATAATTCTAAGAGTGCCTTAAAAAATTTTTACTTGCGAGGATTAGAACTGAAATTAATTCAGACTCTTGGTTTTGCACCAGAGGTTTACGTTTGTGTTAGGTGTCGTAAGAAATTAAGCGAGAAAGAAAAGAAATATTTTAATTTCAGTTTGGGAGGAATTCTTTGTGAACAATGTGGCCGAATAGAAGAAGGAGTCCCCGTTTCTAATGAAGCAATTAAAATCTTGCGCCTGATTGGAAGTTCTAATTTTTATTTCGGTATCAAACTTCAAGTAAAAGAATCCGACCAAAAAGTTGCTGAGCATTCTATTCAGCAATATCTCCATTGGGTTTTAGCTCGAGAGTTAAAGACTTTAGCGGTTACACATGCGCTTAAAAGAGTTTAGAATACAAGAAAAAAATAATGTACTTCAAACTGACTTACCTAATGTCTGGGTGGAATTGAGCTCTTCGGCACTTCAAAATAACCTGAGGGAATTAAGAAGGGTGATTGGTGATAAGGTATTAGTTATGGCTATGGTAAAAGCTAATGCTTATGGACATGGGATGAAAGAGGTAGCACCGGTTTTAGAAAGGCTAGGAGTGGATTACTTTGGAGTGAATAATTTTGAAGAAGCGAAACAATTACGCGAAACAGGGTGTAGATTACCAATACTTATTTTAAGTCAGGTGAATGATAATGATTTGCGGATGATCAATGGAAATAATTTTGAGCTTGTTGCTTATAGTTTGGATTATTTAAAGAAGTTGAATCAAATTGCTTTGGAAGTCAAAAAGAAATTTTTAGTTCATTTAAAGATTGATACAGGAATGGGACGTTTGGGAATTTTTATGGATGAGATTGGGGAGTTAATTAAGCTTTTGTCTTCTCTTTTGGGGATTGAAGTTAAAGCAGTCATGACTCATTTCGCGGCAAGTGATGATCCTAAAAAGAAAGATTATTTTAATTTGCAATTGTGTAATTTTCAGGAAGTACTCTTTGAGCTGCAAAAAGGAGGGATCATTTTGCCGATAAAGCATATTGCTAATAGTGGTGCAGTATTACTTTATCCCGAGAGTCACTTTGATTTAGTGAGAGTGGGGGCTTTGCTCTATGGTTTTTGGCCCTCAGAGGAAGTTTGCAAACTTAAAAGCAGAGAAGTAAAATTACAACCAGTTTTATCACTGAAAACAAAAATTGTTCAAATTAAGACGATTAAAAAAGGAAATTTTGTTGGTTATGGTTGCACCTTTGAGGCATCTTCTAACCTCAAAATCGGTATCATTCCGGTGGGTTACTTTGAAGGATATAATCGTTTGTTCTCTAATCAAAGTGAGGTACTAGTCCGGGGCAAGCGAGCAAAGGTGATCGGGAGAGTGTCAATGAATCTTACTGTCGTTGATCTTACCAAGATACCGGGAGTAGAAGTGAATGATGAAGTGGTTTTAGTCGGCAAACAAGGGCAGGATGAAATAGACGTGGATGAGTTAGCAGAGAAGTGCAATACGATTAATTATGAGATTGTTACGAAGATTGCCGAGAGCATTCCAAGAATCATCATATGAACGTATTGTAGAGACGGGTCTGAAACTTGTCTTTATAGGAATACGTCGTTATTTATTTATCAATCATTAAAAATATTTATGGAACCAAAAAATAATCTGATGGAAAAAATTACCTCGCTTGCTAAGCGACGAGGTTTCTTATTCCAAAGTTCCGAAATTTACGGTGGGATTAACGCTTGTTATGATTACGGTCCGCTTGGTGTAGAATTAAAAAACAATATTAAAAGAGCTTGGTGGGATACAATGGTCTCTTGTCGTTCGGACATTGAAGGAATTGATGCGAGTATTTTAATGCACCCAAAGGTTTGGGAGGCTTCGGGTCATATTGATAATTTTACGGATCCTTTGGTGGATTGCAAGAAATGTAAACGGCGTTTCAAGGAAGGTGATGTTTTGGAAGAAGCAAGGGAAAAAGATATTAAGGGCATTTTAAGATGTCCGGTTTGTGGCGGCGAATTAACCAAAGCACGTCAGTTTAACTTGATGTTTAAGACTCACATGGGCCCCGTTGAAGATAAGGCAAGTGAAATATTCCTTCGGCCGGAGACTGCCCAAGGTATTTATGTGAACTTTAGAAATGTTTTAGATTCTACTGGTCAGCATATTCCCTTTGGTATTGCTCAAATTGGTAAGGCCTTTCGTAATGAGATTACTCCCGGAAATTTAACTTTCCGCTTACGTGAGTTTGAGCAAATGGAAATGCAATATTTTGTTAAACCTAAAGAAGCAACAAAATATTTTGATGAGTGGTTAAAAAAAAGAAAAGAATGGTATATTGATTTAGGTCTGAATCGAAGTAAGGTGCGAATACGTGAACATAAGGAAGGGGAACTAGCTCATTATGCCAAGAAGGCAGTGGACATTCAATTTGAGTTTCCTTTTGGTTTTGCAGAACTGGAAGGAATTCATAATCGTAGCGATTACGATTTGAAACAACATGAAAAGTTTAGTGGCAAGGATCTGGACTACGTTGATCCGGTCACTCATGAGAAGTATCTTCCTTGGATTGTGGAAACTTCAGGAGGTGTTGATCGAGCAGCACTAGCTTTTCTTATTGATGCTTATACCGAGGTGGAAGGTGGTAGATCGGAAAAAAAACAAACAGTTCATGAAAAAGAAGTCGTTTTGAAGCTGGACAAGCAGCTGGCACCTGTCAAGGTGGCAGTTTTGCCCCTTTTGCGTAAGCCGGAACTCAAAAAGGTAGCAATGGAGGTTTTCGAACAAGTCAAAGGTGAGTTCAAAGCCCAGTACGATGAGACCGGCTCCATCGGCAAACGCTACCGCCGTCAAGATGAAATTGGTACTCCTTACTGTGTTACTATTGATTTTGAGACCTTGGAGGATAAAGCAGTGACTGTAAGGGATCGGGATACGATGAAGCAGGAGAGAGTGGAAATTAAGAATTTGGTTGAATATTTAAAAGTTAAATTTGGCTGTTGATCATCGAGATCTATTGACTGTAAGCCAAAAGTTTGGTATAATTAAAGAACAGGGAGAATAACCTGTTTCTCAAATGAAAAATAGAAACCAATCCAATAAAAATAAAAAACTCCTTTTAATCGCTTTAATTACTTCTCCCCTTCTTGGAGCACTAGCTTTAGGAGGAGTTTTTTATTTAGGGAACGTAGATAACGTAGTTTCTGACAAGGAGACAAAAATTACTCAAGAGAGTAACTTTGCGAAGGAAAGCCGCTCCCTTAGGAAGGATAATGAAGGAGGTGGAGCAAGAAAAGAACAGGAAGCGGTAGAGGGGAGTTATCAGGGGGAGGGAATTCAGGCAGTTGATTTAGATTCTGAAGGTCAGTTTACTTACGCCGAGAAAGAGGAAGGTCGAGCGTTCAAAAATCCTGCGAACTATGTAGATGAAAATGGAAATTTACCTCTGTTGCTATTTGTAGAGAGTAGTAATCTTGATCATAATCGGGAAGGTGTTGCCTTGGATCAGAGGATTAAGTTTAATCTTTCTCGTCCTGTCAGTCGTAATTTAATCATTCCTCAAATCAGACCGGAAGTAATTGGTAACTGGTGTTATTCAAATGAAGGTTCCGAGAAGTATTTGTATCGCACTTTGACCTTTGTGCCGGAAGAGAAAATGGAGCCAGCAACAAAGTACCGGGTAATTTTAAGAGGCACGAGCGAGTTAGGTGGAGTTAATAGGTATTTCAACTATCAGTTAACTTTCCGTACTCGAAACCTGACTTGGGAAATTGTTTCAAGTGAAGCTAATTTCCGAACGAGCGAGAGTCAAGCTACTGTGCCAGAGGAAGTTGTTTCCTTTGGACCAACTGGAGGCCAAGCGCAGCTTAATCAGAAAGTGAAAATCGTTTTTCGTGAGCCGATGCAAAGAGAATCAGTAAAGGAGAATTTTGCAATTACGCCGGTGTTTTCCGGCAGTTTTCAGTGGTCCGCAGATAATAAAGAGTTGCACTTTACTCCCCAAGTTAGTTTTGAGAGAGAGACAACTTTTAGGGTTTTACTTAAAAAAGAGGCACTCAACGAGCAAGGTAAACCTTTGAGCTGTGACCTTGATTTTTCTTTCCAAACCGTTGGCAAGGTTTTGGTTACTAAGTTCTCTCCTCGAAATGGCTCAAAGAATCTCTCGCTCAATACTCCAATCAAATTTTATTTCAATCAACCTGTTGATCCTGAATCAGCACGCAGTCATTTTAGAATTATTCCTGACATAGAGGGAACAATTACTTTTCCGAATCAGCAAGTTTTGGTTTTTCAACCGCGACGGCTAAATTATCAGACTGCTTATCGTGTAAAGATATTGGCAGGAGTGAAAGCAATTGATCTTCCTGATCCACGCTTTGATTCCGTTGATACTTACGGTTCTCACTTCCAAACTAAAACTCAAACAATTCTTTTAAATGTTTTTCTGGATTACCAAGATTATCCTTTGTCTTGTGAAGCTGCTGCACTGAAAATGGCTTTAGCTTTCAAAGGTAGAAGATTGTCTGAAAACTCGATTCTAGGACAGATGCGTCATCATAACGCCGCTAGATGGGGTGATCGATGGGGAGATCCTTTTCGAGAGTTTGTGGGGAGTCTATACGGTAGACAGAACTCTACTGGTTATGGTGTTTATTGGCAACCAATTAGTAAAGCTGCTCGCAGGTGGCGGCATCACTCTAGTGCCCGTTCCTTTCAGAGTATCACGGAACTGACTAGCCAGATTAGGAAAGGAAATCTGGTTGTTGTTTGGGGTACCATTGGTTCCTGGGCTCGCCCGGATGGCTGGTGGACGAGAAGTGGTAAATATATCCCTGCCTGGGTTGGGGAGCACGCGCGGACAGTCACAGGGTTTGTTGGGGGTCCAGTAGCACCGAAATATATTATTGTTAATGATCCGATTGCTGGGAAAATTTATTGGAGAACAAGTAGTTTTTTGAAGAATTGGCGATCGTTTGGATTTAAGGGAGTAATTGTGAAGTAGTTACGGGAAGGAGGGAGAGATTTCTTCCTGGCAAATATGGTGAAATAGATTAATTTTAGTGTGGATATATTGTGAATAACTGACATTTGAAAACTGTCAGTTTTTTATTACCAACTTTTGTTTAATGTCGGTTTTTGGCGTTCGGATAGTGCTGAAACGCAAGGTGCAAAATGCAAAACGCAAAAGTTTTGAATTTTGAGTTTTGAATTTTGAGTTAGATTGATGGTGGATTATAATTCAATCGTAAAGGAGAAATGTGGATGAAAATGGGGATAAGTGGAATGAAAAGTGGATAACAGCTATATATAAACAAAAACAAACACTATTTTTACTCCGCTTGTAGTCAGTCTATGCCCTTTAGGCCTTGACTGGTGAAGTTGGAACAAAGTTGATGGGGGATATTAAGCAGTTATGACCCCTTCCCATCCCCCATCACCCTTATTCCAATTCCAAAACCATGTTTATCGGTGAGTTTCGTCATACCATTGATCAAAAAGGTCGTTTAGCTATCCCCAATAAATTTCGGACTAGCTTGAGTGAGGGAGTAGTTGTTACCCGCGGTTTGGATAACTGTCTTTTTCTTTATTCCAGAACAGAGTGGGAGAAGATCGCGGAAAAATTAAGTAATCTGCCAATTAGCCAAAAAGACGCGCGTGCTTTTGCTCGCCTGATGCTGGCTGGGGCAATGGATGTAGAAATAGACAAACAGGGTAGAATTAACCTGCCACAATATTTACGCAAATACGCTAATCTAACAAATAGATCAGTAATTGCGGGTTTGTATAATCGTTTGGAAATCTGGAATCCTAAAGCCTGGGATGAGTACAGATCTGGCACCGAGAAAGAAAGCAGTGAAATTGCCGAAAAACTAGGTGAACTAGGGGTTTAGCTTGAGATATGATTAATTTTAAAAGTCCCCACCTACCTGTTTTACTTTCAGAGGTAGTAAAAGGGTTAAGTCTTAAGTTTGGTGATAATGCGGTTGATGCGACATTGGGTTACGGGGGACATGCAGAGGCAGTTCTTAAAGCTATCGGATCGAAAGGAAAACTATTGGGAATTGATCAAGATCAAAATGCAATTAACTATTGTCAAAACAGATTCATTAGATATCAGAAACAGGGTCAACTCTTTTTACACCATGGTAATTTTCGCTATCTTGGCGCTATTGCTGAAGAGCGGGCTTTTTCAGACATTGCAGGAATCTTGTTTGACTTGGGGGTTTCTTCTCCGCAAATAACGGATCCCGGGCGAGGTTTTTCTTTCCAAAAGGAGGGGCGACTAGATATGCGAATGTCTTCTAGCTGTTCCCAAAGAAAGATCTCGCCCGGATTGAAAGTTTCAAGGAAAGTCTTTGCTAGTTTGAATAATCTGGAAGGGTATATTGAAAACAATCCTTGCTCAATTTCTGCACATGAAATAGTAAATAATCTTGCAGAAAAAGATCTTGCTAATCTCCTTTGGCGCTACGGAGAAGAGAAGAAAAGCAGAAAGATTGCTCGCTTAATTGTCGAGGAACGGAAAAAGAAGTCAATTGAGACTACTACTGAATTAGCAAAAATTATTGAAGCAGCAATTGGGAGAAAGAAAAAAATTCATCCTGCCACTCGTACCTTTCAAGCATTAAGAATTGTTGTTAATAGAGAATTGAAGAATCTTCAAGAAGGATTAAAACAAGCAATCGCAATTTTAAATCCTCATGGTAGAGTAGTAGTTATTAGTTTTCATTCGCTAGAGGATCGTATCGTCAAAGATTTTTTTCGAAAAGAATCACAAGGGTGCATTTGTCCACCTAACTTTCCTAAATGTATTTGTGGTCATAAAGCAACCTTAAAAATTATCACCAAAAAACCAATTACGCCATCTGATGAGGAAGTTAGAAACAATCCTTTAAGTCGCAGTGCAAAACTTCGGATTGCTGAGAAAATGTAATTGGTATTAAATGGCAAATGTCAAATGTGATAATTAAAACATTTTACATTTGACATTTTACATTTAACATTATCTCAATGGGAACATTAGCAATTACTCGTTTTGAAACGAGGAGAATTGGTTTTCGCCGCAAAGTTCGTCAAAAGGACTTTCGTCACAAATTAAGAACTGGACCAATTGCTGTTACATTTCTGATTGTTGTTTTTATCTGTATTGCTGCCTTATTGTACTTGACGCAAGCGAATAAATTAGCAACGCGGGGGTATACGTTAAATGAATTGAAACAAAAAAAAGCGGAGTTGCAAATAGAAAACGAACGTTTAAACGTGGAATCCGCGCGCTTGCAAGCAATTGGTAATGTGGAAAGTAAAGTAAAAAATGACCAGTGGGAAAAAGTTGATCAGGTAAATTATCTTCCTAAGCCGAATGAGAATGTAGCGATGGAGCAGTGAAAAGAGATTTTACGATCTGAAGGAGTAGCGGAATTGGTTCAGTGGGCTGGAGCTACTCTTTTATAGTATAATAGATTTGGAAACTCATAAGACTAAAAATGCAGAACGAAAAATAAAGTTTTAATTGTTTGTTCAATGCGAAGTTCTATCTATAAAGAACAATCTGCGCAAAAGCGGCGCCTAGTTTTGTTAGGTGTAATTTTGGTGATTTTTGCATTGGTAATAGGGGGTAAGTTATTTTACCTGCAGGTATTTCGTCATGGTTATTACATTGCTTTTGCAGAGAACCAACATTATATTAAACGTGATATTCCTGCCGAGCGTGGCAAGATTTATGTTCGTGATTCGGAAAGTGGGAAGCTCTATCCTTTGGCAACCAACATTTCTTTAGATATGGTTTATGCAATTCCCTATCAGGTACAAGATCCTATTCTTGCTGCGCAGAAATTAGCACCAATTTTAAAAATGAAAGAAGTAGAAATTCTTAAAATGTTTGAACGCAGTAAATATTATGTTCCACTCAAACATAAATTAACAGAAAAGCAATCCCAACAAATTAAAGCTTTAAAGTTAAATGGCATTATGGTTACTTCTGAAAGTTGGCGTTATTATCCTGAGAAACGTCTTGCATCGCACATTCTTGGTTATGTTGACTGGGATCAAAGGGGACATTATGGTTTAGAAGGTTACTTCAACGAGAGTTTGCGGGGGAAAACAGGTTTTATGACAGGTGAAAAAGATCAAGCGGGCCGATTAATTTCTATTGGTAATCTTGATTTAGAGCCGCCAAGAAATGGTGATGATTTAATTTTAACTGTTGATCGCACCATTCAGTATGAAGTGGAGAAAGTACTAGCCGAAGGAGTGAAAAAACATGGGGCCCAGAGTGGCAGTATCATTGTGATGGATCCAAAGACTGGCGGTATTTTGGCGATGGCTAACTACCCTGACTTTAATCCCAATCGTTACTACAAGTTTAAAAATTATGACATTTTCAACAATTCTTCTATTAATAGTGTTTATGAACCTGGGTCTATCTTCAAGCCGATTGTTATGGCTGCAGCGTTGAATGAGGGAAAAGTAAAACCAGATGATACTCATCAATGTACTGGCTATGTTCGTATTGGTAATGATATTGTCAGAACTTCTACGCGGGAAGCACATGGTAAAGAGACAATGACTCAAGTAATAATTAATTCTTGTAATGTCGGAATGGCGAAATTAACAACAGAGAAAATGGGTAAAGAGTTGATTTATGATTATTTGATAAAATTTGGTTTCAGTAGTAATACGGGAATAATGATGGATACTGAAAACAAAGGGAATATACGCCAACCTAAAGATTGGGCGGAAATTGATGTGGCGACTTCAGGATTTGGTCAAGGGTTGGGTGTAACTTCGTTGCAAATGGTAACGGCGTTTTCCGCACTAGCAAACGAAGGTAACTTAGTCCAGCCGCGCATAATTGATGAAGTGATTCATAGTGATGGTAGTAAAGAAAAGAAATCACCTAAGTTAGTACGTCAGGTAATCTCTAAGGATACTGCCAAAACAATTACTGCAATGCTAATTGCAGCAGTTGAAGAAGGTTATGTTCAAAATGTTAAAATTCCAGGCTATTATGTTGCTGGTAAAACTGGTACAGCGGAAGTAGCGCGAGCAGATGGTCAGGGTTACGATCCAACAAGAAGAATTACTACTTTTATTGGTTATCTGCCGGCGAATAATGCTCGTTTTATTATTTTAGTGAAGTTAGATTTACCTAATTCTGGCCCGGGGATCTGGGGTATTACTACTTCCGCGCCAATGTTTAAGGAAGTAGCACAGTATTTGATTCAGTATTATCGTATTCCACCGGAAAGATAAAGACAAAGGGCAAGGAGTAGAAGGCAAAAGTAAAATCAAAAGGCAAAATTAAACTATTATTTATTTCATGAAAGAAGTAACCTAGGCTTTTATTTTTTCCTTCACTTTTTCTTTTTAACCTTTACCTTTTACTTTTGTCCATTATTATCTCGATGCCAAAATCTCTCAGAAAAATCTTGGAAAGAGTATTGAAGTTTCTTGCTACTCGTGTATTGAAACGTTACCATCCATTGGTAATTGCAATTACGGGTAGTGTTGGTAAAACCACGACAAAGGATGCTGTTTATAGTGTAGTCAAAGAAACTGGTTTAGTTTGGCGAAGTAAGTTGAATTATAACAATGAGATTGGAATACCACTAACAGTTTTGGGGTTAAAGCCGTCATCCTCACCGTTTGTTTGGTTGGGAAATTTAATTAGGGGACTCTGGCTTGGTCTTGGTGTCAAAACAAGGAAGTATCCTGAGAAATTGGTTTTAGAACTAGCGGCAGATAAACCGGGTGATCTTGAGTATTTAACGAGTTTCATTAAGCCCGATATTGCAATTGTTACTAAAGTGAGCCCCGTGCACGCAGAGTTTTTCGGTGATTTGGAAGTAACTGCGAAAGAAAAAAGAAAAATAGTAGAAGAATTGAAAGAGGATGGCATTGCGATTTTAAACTATGATGATAAACGGGTAAGACAAATGGGAGAAGTACTCCCACAAAACAGAGTGATTTATTACGGCATGAATGATGTTGCTAAATTACGGGGGTTTAATATTGAAACCGGAGTAGGAGGAACGACTTTTCAATTTAGTTATGAGAGTAAGTCTCATCAGGTAAAAATGCCAAACATTATCGGTGAGCATTTCGTTTATGCGGCGTTAGCAGCGATTTCCGTAGGGGTTTTCTTGGGATTAGATTTAAGAGTAATTATCAAAGGGATTTCGGAATTAAAACCAGCACCACACCGTCTACAGTTAGTAAAAGGAATGAAAGGAGCAACAATTATTGATGATACTTATAATGCCAGTGCGCCTTCTATGTTAGAGGCATTAAAAGTACTGGGAAAAATTGAAGGTAATTTCCGTATTGCAGTTTTGGGTGATATGCTGGAGTTAGGTGACTACACTGAAAGTGAACACCGGAAAGTGGGAAAAAGAGCGGCAGAAATAGCAAATTTACTAATTGTTGTTGGTAAATATGCTCGTTTTATTGGTGAAGAAGCGGTTAAAAGTGGTTTGGCTAAAGATAAAGTGATTGTTACCAGAAGTGTCGAGGAAGCGGAAAAAGTTTTGCGGGAACATCTCCAAAATCGTGACGTTGTTTTAATTAAGGGGTCGCGTGCAGTAGGATTAGAAAGAATCGTTGAAAATATCAAAGATTAGTTAAAATAGCGTGGAGATTTAGTATGCTATGTATCTATGAATGAAATTTAAATTATGCAACAAAATTTAAATCAAAAGTTAAAAGATTTTCGAGTTCGTTTTGAAAGAGCACGGAGGTATCTTTGACCTTGCGTCTAAACCATTGGAGATTAAAAAATTAGAGACCGAAATGGAACAGCCTAATTTTTGGCAGAATCGAGAGCGTGCTACTGAAGTAAGTCGGGAGATGGAAAGATTACAGGATGAACTTCTGAAATGGCAAGATTTTGAAACGGAATTAAATGATTTGATTGAGCTTCACAATTTATTGAAAAAAGAGCATGATTCTTCTTTGCAGAGAGAACTTTTTGTTCGATTGAACAAATGGGAAAAAAGTTTTGCCAAGGAGGAATTCAAGTTGTTATTCAAGGGGAAGTACGATCGTAATAATGCTATTCTGGCAATCCATGCTGGTACTGGTGGAGTGGATGCCCAGGATTGGGCGGAGATATTGTTGCGGATGTATCTGCGTTATGCTGAGAAAAAGGGGTTCTTAGTGGAAGTCATTGAGAAAATCAAAGGTCAGGAGGCAGGGGTTAAGAAAGCGCTGGTTTTAATTAAGGGTTCCTATGCTTATGGCTATTTGAGAACGGAAGCTGGGGTGCATCGCTTAGTGCGTAAATCACCGTTTAATGCAAAAAATTTGCGCCAGACTTCTTTTGCTCTTGTAGAAGTCCTGCCGGAAATTGAAGAAGGAATTGAAATTAAAATTAAACCAGACGATTTAAAAATTGATGTCTTTCGTGCTTCTGGCCATGGTGGTCAGAGTGTTAATACTACTGACTCGGCAGTAAGAATTACTCATTTGCCGACAGGAATTACTGTTAGCTGTCAAAATGAACGTTCCCAATTACAAAATAAACAAATGGCACTTAAAATTTTACAAGGACGGTTACACTTGTTAGAACAAGCAAAGAAAGAAGAGGAAAAACGTCGTTTGCGAGGAGAATATACTTCTGCTGAATGGGGTAACCAGATCCGTTCTTATATTTTAGATCCCTATCAGTTAGTAAAAGATCACCGTACAGGATTAGAGATAAAAAATATTGATGCGGTGTTGAATGGGGACCTAGATCAATTTATTGAGATTAGTTTGGAAAAATTGAAATAATTCTTATGATTGTTTTTAAACACGTAACAAAGGTATACAATGACAGGATTGTTGCCTTGAATGATGTTAGTTTTCGAATTAAAGCTGGAGAATTTGTTTCTATCGTTGGTTCTAGTGGTGCTGGTAAATCAACAATTATTAAATTAATTCTTACTGAAGACAAACCAACAAGTGGTAAAGTAATTATTGGGGGAATTAATCTAGCACATCTCAAATCTTACCAAGTTCCTCATTTGCGTCGTAAAATTGGGGTAGTGTTTCAAGATTTTAAGCTTTTACCTAAGAAAACCGTTTTTGAGAATGTTGCTTTTGCGATGGAGGTAAACAATCAAAGCCAACGAGAGATTCAAAAGACCGTTCCCCAGCTTCTGGAATTAGTGGGTCTTGGTGATAAGAGCAACAGTTTACCGGATGAGTTGTCAGGAGGTGAGAAACAGCGGGTAGCGATTGCCCGAGCCTTGGCGCATCAGCCTAAAATTATTTTAGCTGATGAACCTACTGGTAATCTTGATCCAATTAATTCACGGGAGATTATTAAATTACTTTTAAAAATTAATCAGTTTGGTACAACGGTTATTTTAGCAACTCACGATCGAGAAATTGTTGATGCGATTCGTAAACGGGTGATTGTTTTAGATGAAGGTGAAATTACTTCTGATCAGAGGGTAGGGATGTATAATTTACGTTCGCGTGTAAGAAGTAAAAGATTAAAAAAATTATTTAGTTAGTTTTCTAAAATCAAAGAAATAATGAAAAAAAAGATTAAAATTTTTCTCTTAATCGCGGGAGCTATCGCCGCGATTATTTTAGTAGTAATTGCTACAGTTTGGATTGTTTGGGGAAAAGATAAATTAAGTTCCTTTCTAGATTCATTATTTAGATTAACGGGAATTAAACAAGAGCAAAGTGTTAATCCTAATTTGGTTACTTGCAAGCTTTGCGGCAAGCTAGTTGATAAAAAAGATGCTAATCACTATCCAGTGGCAGTGATGATTGATAATCATGTTCAAGCGCGTCCGCATATTGGCTTAAACGATGCTTGCATTATTTATGAAACGCTGGTGGAGGGCGGAATTACGCGACTGATGGCGGTTTATGGTCATGGAGGAGTGAAACAAGTTGGTCCGGTGAGAAGCGCCCGCACTTATTACTTAGATTGGGCGAGTGAGTATAATGCTTTGTATGCTCATGCTGGCGGTAGTCCGGAAGCACTGCAATTAATTAGAACCTACGGCATTTTGGACATGAATCATTATATTGGTCAGGCATACTGGCGAGATCTTTCTGCAAAAACTTATTTTGCCCCGCACAACTTATTTGTAAATATTGATCAACTGCGTGCGGATGGTTTAAAAAAATATTCTCTCGCAGATAAAATTATTCAAAAATTTCATTTTAAGAATGATTCTGGTCTTAACAATTCTCGTGCAGGTTCTATTGTAATTAATTATTCTAATTATACTCCCTGTTCGGTAAAGTTTATTTATGATGCCGATACTGATACTTACGTTCGCTATCTTGGAGGGAAAATTGATAAGGACGGACTGTCCAAACATTCCGTACGCGTGAAGAATTTGATTATTCAAATTACTCCTGCTTGGCTTTCAGAAAGAAGGTCATCGCGTCTAGCAATGCAGACAACTGGCTCGGGTAAAGCGCTAGTTTTTCAAAATGGTAGGGTAGTTTCAGCAACTTGGAGAAAGGCAACACGTTTGGATCAAACTCGCTTTTATAATAGCAATAACAAGGAAATTCGGATGAATCGGGGATTGACGTGGATTTCTATCGTAAGGAATCAAACGTTAGTAAAATACTAGTTCAAAGTTATGAGTTTAGAGTTTAGAATTAAAAAATACTTTAAAAAGTTTCTGTTATTGATTTTGTTCGGAATAACTGTTCTTCCGGTTTTTGTGCTTGCGTCAGATAATTCTGAACGTTCTTGGGAGTTTGAAGAGTTTGATGTGGCTATTCAAATTAATAAAGATGCCAGTTTTAATGTTGTTGAAAAACAAACTATTAATTTTCGGGGGAATTTCCACTTTGTGACGAGGAGTATTTTAAAGAGAAGATTAGATAAGATCACTGATATTAAAGTAGTAGAAGAAAACGGTGACTCCCTAAAGAATGTTTCTTATAGTGTCAGTGAAAATAATAGTTATTATATTATTCGCGTTGATTTTGATCTTACTGATGTTACTAAAACTTTTTTATTTAAGTATAAGGTGTGGGGAGGAATTGGTTATTTTAGTGATTATGATGAGCTTTACTGGAATGCGATTTCGGCTGAGAGGGAAGTGCCAATTAAGAGGAGCATCGTAAAAGTAACGCTACCAGAAGAGGTCAGTAAAGATCAATTGAAGCAAGCGGTTTATACTGATGCAAAGAATCATAGTGAGAAAATTTTGGATAGTAAAACCTTTCTTTGGAAAGCCGAGGACCTACCAGCAAATTCTAACTTTACAATTGTTTGTGGTTTTCCCAAGGATATTATCTACGAACCGTTTACCAGATCTGTTACTTTTAGTTTATTAGTAAAATTAGCTTCGTTTTTAGGAGTGGTATTAGTTTTTATGATAATGTTTATTCTTTGGTTTACTAAGGGACGCGACAAAGGAAGGCGGAAAACAATTATTGCCGAGTATAATCCACCAGATAATCTAAGACCGGGAGAATTGGGATTATTGATAAAAGAAAAGTTTCAAAATAAATTTATTACCGCGACACTGATTGATCTGGCGATTCGCGGTTACTTGAAAATTATTGAAAAGGAGAAGAAAGGATTATTCGGAAAAGGCAAAGATTATTCTTTTGAGTGCTTGAGTAAATCGTTAGCCGATCTTAAAGGGTATGAAAAACTGCTTTTAGAAGGGATTTTTGGCAGCAAGACAGAAGTGGATTTGAAAGATTTAGAGAATAAGTTTTATCGTGAGGTTTCTCGGATTGAAGAAGCTCTTTACCAAAGCGTTGATCAGCATCATTATTTCTTTGCGAATCCAAAGAATGTTCGTGCTGCTTACTTTTCTTTTGCGGGACTGCTAGCTGCAGGAGGATTGGCAATAATTTTTTGGGCGCATTTTCTTTCCAAGGGTTTCCTAGGTGTTGCCTTGATTACAATGGCGATGATTATTTTCTTGTTCGGCCGTAAGATGGCAGCGCGTACTAAAGTTGGATCACTGGCTTATGAACATTCCCTTGGATTCAGAGAATATTTACATACCGCGGAACGTTATCGTCTGCAAAAACTAACTCCGGAAACGTTTGAAAAGTTTTTACCTTATGCGATGGTTTTTGGCGTCGAGAAAGAGTGGGCGGAAAAGTTTAAGAACATTTATCAAAATCGCACGCCTAATTGGTATGTTTCTTCTGATGGTACTTTTTCCGCAATTGTTTTAGCGAGTAGTTTGAATTCGATGAACGATAGTTTTATGAGTGCAGCGGTTTCTAAACCGGGTGGCAGTGCCAGTTCAGGAAGCGGTTTTTCGGGCGGCTTTGCCGGCGGCGGAGGCGGTGGTGGAGGAAGTAGTGCGGGATGATAAGAATGTAAAATGGAGAATGGAGAATGGAGAAAAAGAAAATTGAGTAGGTTTTGCCTGCTCTTTTTGATACTTGATTTTCTTGATTTTTTAGGTTAAGTATATTAGTATTGAATATCAAGAGTGAACCTTCACATCAAAGAAAGCGAGGTGACAGAAATGGGTCGGATCGGATTAATTCGTATTGGCGCAGAATGTCTTCTCTGTGCCTCTACCGGTTTAAGGGAGGAAGAAGTTATTCCTTTCGCAGATCTTCTTGAAGAGCTTGATGTTGAAGATGAGATTTACCAGTTTTTTGACCCTTGCCGGGGGTCACTTGTGGTTAGGATTGAAGGAATAATGCTTACGGATCTTTTTAATCTTAATGGGAGGAGAAGTTATATTAAGATTCAAAAAGATCCAGCAGAAAATGTCATTGTAGTGTCGGTAGCGATTTATGCTAAGCGAATCCATCCCAGGAAATCACCGCGTGGCAAAATCGCTCAGCATAATGAAATACCACATCTTTTCATTCGCACCTTTGGTGCTTATGTGATGATGTGGATTCATTAAAACCCGCTTCTTGTGGTTTGAGGCGGGTTTTTTAGTTGAACGACTCTGGAGTTTTTATTACTTTTACAATAATGTCTCGGGATCAATATCAATTTTCCAATTCAGCGGCACAGCATATAATAATTTGCGAATTCCTTTGCCTTTAATAATTAAATGATAGCGATACTGATCATTGATGCGCGGAATAAACGCTGGAGTTGGCCCGATAATTTTGATTTCTTGTAAACCAATCTTTTCCTGAAAGCGGAGGAGGTTATTTTTGAGTTTCTCTGCGGCGATTAAACAATTTTCCTCTTTTTTTGTGGTGTAGATAAGCTTAACTAACTGTCCAAAGGGTGGATAATTTAATTCTATCCGACTTTGGAGCTCATGATTAAGTAATTTCTCGTAATTATTCTTCACTAGACAGTTAAGGGCGAGGTTTTGGGGGGTATAAGTTTGAATTAGGGTTCTCCCCGGTGTTGGTTTATTTTCAATATTCAAAATAAATTGATTGAAAAGTTGAAAGGTCTTTTCTTGATTGCGAAAGTCAGGGAGGTTTAAGAGAGTGTCAGCATTCACAATGCCTAAGAGAGTGACATTAGGGAGATTCAAAAACGGCTGAATCATTTTGGTTCCGATTAAAATGTCTGCTTTGTGATTCTCAAACTTTTGGTAGATGTTTAAGAATGTCGATTTTTTTGCTGCGATGTCCTTATCAACGCGAAGAACTTTTGCTTGTGGGAAGTATTTGCTAATCTCTGTTTCAATTTTTTGGGTACCTAAACCAAGATGATTTAGATACATGCTGTGGCAGTTAGGGCATCTTTTCGGTGGTTTGGCCTGATAGAAGCAGTGATGGCAGCGGAAGAGATTTTGTTCGGCTGCGCCGGGCACCGGATGGTACTCAGCAGTATGCAAGATGAGTGGAATATCGCAACGTGGGCAGTTAAAAACATAGCCACAATCACGACAGACGACGAGAGTAGCACTGCCGCGGCGGTTTAAGAATAATACCGCCTGTTTTTTATTCTGTAGAGTTTCTGTTAATGCTTCTAAGAGGTCATCACTAAAAACTGATTGGTGGCCTTTGCGCAGTTCCATGGTTAGGTCAACAAGAGAAGCACGAGTTGACTGGTCACGTTCAATTTTAATCAAACGATATTTGCCTTGCTGAACTTGATAGTAACTTTCTATGCTGGGGTTAGTGCTTCCGAGAATTATCGGTACTTGTTGCAATTGATTTAGCATCAGCGCAATCTTGCGGGCATGATAACGTGGGTTTTGTTCTTGTTTGTAGGCAGTGTCATGCTCATCATCAAGAATGATAAGTCCTAATTTTTTAAATGGACAGAATAAGGAAGAACGCGAACCGATGATTATTTTCGCTCTACCGGATTGAATCTTTAGCCACTCATGCATTTTATGTGAGCGCGATAGATCGCCATGCCAGATTGCAACTTTTTCTCCAAAAAATCTCAAATAAAATTTAATTTGTTTGGGGGTTAATTTAATCTCGGGAACGATGAGCAACGCTTGCTTGTTATTGTCAACAACCTTTTTGATTTGTTCTAGGTAAACTTTATCTTTAGTAATGCCGGTTTTATCGAAGAGAAGGTAAATTGGGGCGTGAAGTAAGGTTAATTTAGGAAGGTTTTCAAAAGGAGGCAGTTTACGGACAATGTTTTTTTGTTTGTAGAGAAAGAGAGGATCGGGATAATAAGTGGTTTCGGTCACACGAACGAGCTTTTTTTTAATCATTTGCTTCAAGAGACTTTCTGAAGCAGTAGTGCGACGGGAAAGTTCCTTTAGGGAGAAACTTTGTTGGTGTTCTTTTAAATAATTAATCACTTTTTCTTGCTTTTTTGATTTTGGTTTTTTTCTTAAACCACGGAGATATTTAACCTGCTGAATAATTTTTCCGCTGGCATAAGAAGGTGTAATAGTTTTGATTACTACACCTAGACTTGTTTTATAATATTGGCTGATTAAGTCGGCAAGTCGGAATTGATTTTCATCTAGGAGAGGGGTTTGGGAAATGATTTTTAGGATATCGCGAGTTTCTTCAATATTTGTTTCCTGCATTGTTTTTAAGACCACGCCTAAAACCACTTGTTTGCCAAAAGGCACCTCTACTACTTGGCCCTTTCTAATCTTACGGCTTAAAACTTTCGGAATAGAGTAAGTAAAGGTTTGGTAATTGGGATAAGTTTTACGAAAGACGATGATCTCGGCGTAACGCATTTGGGTTATTAAAACGGACCCCCTGAATTAAAGTCCGTCTTTAAAAATTGCTTTTTATTTCAAGACATTTCTAATATCAGCACCTATCTCGGTGCTAGAATCTAAAACCATAATTCCTTCTGCTTCAGCGGCTAAGCCTAGTTCTTTTTCGGAACAAATCATTCCTTCCGACTCAATGCCTCTTATTTTTACTTTGTCTATTTTTAAATTATTTGGCAGGGTAGCGCCAGCGATAGCAACGGGTACTTTTTGACCTACTTGAATATTATTAGCACCGCAGACAATTTTTAAGATTTTATCATTGCCAATAGTAACTTCGGTTAATTGTAATCGATCAGCATTGGGATGAGGTTCAATCTTTAAAATTTCTCCGACAAAAACATTGTTAATTTCTTGGCTTAACTTTGATTCTGGTAAAGGAATTTTAGAGAATAATTTTTTGAACCAACTAAACATTTTATTTTTTCGTCAGGAAGTAAAACTCTACAAGGATCATAATTGCGACAAATAAACTAGCGTCCCACCAAGTAAGCAGCTTCAGGAGTTGTAAAGCGAGAATACCAATTATGATTAGGGAAAGTAGGAATCCTTCTCGGAAGGAGACATTAATGTTAGCATAATAAAGCTCATTGTGACTTAAAGCAGTACGAATGAAAAATCCTGCCAGAGTAAATGTTCCTGCTAGGGCGAAGAATAAACTGATAAAAAATGAGCTTAAAGCGAGGGTACGGTTAGTATTGGGATTAAGATAAAAAATTGTTAGCACAAAAGCCACCCAGCAAATGACACTACTTGCTCCGATTCCGATTAAATAACTTTGCAGTTTCATAAAAATAGTTTATTGCAGAGATATTATAGCATAAGAAAAGGATACCTGCCTGCCGACAAGGCAGGGAGGTAACAGGGTAGAGGGCAGAGTTGGGGAGAAAGATATTGAAAACCCGCCTTGGTTAGAGGCGGGGATAGGAACTGGGAGCTCTTGGAGGGAGAGGTATTGCAGGGTGGTTGTGGGGATCGATGATTTTAATCGCCGGTTTATTTAGAACGTAAAGAAATTGCACTCCTTTGCGTTTGCAGTAACGCCGTGCGTGATTTTCGGCCCTTTTTTGGGCCTGGTAGGCGGTAGTATTAATGTTGCAGGTGAGTTGGGCAGTTTTTTGCCGTAGCCCATCGGGACCCATGAAGACGAATTGAAACTTGATCGTCACTTTATTACTGCGGCTTTCTTTCACTGCGTATCCCTCCTTGGTAATTTAATTTACGTTCGGTAAATGATGGGACAACTCAATTTAGCACAGGTACTGTTTTCTTGCAACTCTATCTACCAAAATTGGCATTTTTATGCTATAACTAAACCGAAATAACTTTTTAATCAACATTATGCCTAGCTCCAAATCACTTAGAATTGATATTTCTACTAATACTTTTCTGAAGGCACTTTTGATTGTAGGGTTGGTAGTGTTTGCTTATTTAGTGCGGGAAGTATTGCTAGCACTCGCGGTAGCGATAGTCATTGCCGCGGCAGTAGATCCTTTGGCGGATTTCTTTGAAAAGAAGAAGATTCCCCGCGTGTTGAGTATTTTACTGGTCTATATCTTGATTATTTTGGTGATTGGGTTGATCTTGTTCCTGATCGTTCCGCCTCTTGCTAATGAAATCAAACAACTTGCTAACAATGCTCCTTCTTATGTTGATTTTGTCAGCAAACGTTTTGTGCAGGTGCAGGATTTTGTGGAGCGGCATAATCTTGTTGATAATTTCAAAACGGTTTTAGACCGAGCAAGTAATACTTTGGGGCAAGTAACGAGTAATGCTTTGGGTTCGGTAGTATCATTCTTTGGAGGATTAGCTTCGGTACTTCTCGTTTTCTTCCTTTCTTTTTATTTAGTGATTGAAGAGAGACGAATAAAGAGTTTTGGCGCTTTGATTATTGTGTCAAACCGCCGCAAGCAAGTTGCACGACTAGTTGATGCCAGTCAGAGAAAAGTTGGTGCTTGGTTACGTGGTCAATTAGTACTAAGCGCAACTATTTTTCTGGTAACTTGGCTTGCGCTCTCCCTTTTGGGAGTTAAATATGCCTTACTTTTGGCTTTAGTTGCAGGAGTTTTAGAGATTATTCCAATGGTTGGTCCGATTCTTGCCGCAATTCCCGCAATCTTAGTTAGTTTTTCTCAGATCTGGTGGCTTGGTCTAATTGTCTTAGCGTTGTATGTTGTCATCCAACAGTTAGAAAATCACATCCTCGTTCCCAAGATTATGCAGAAGGCAACAGGAGTTAATCCGGTGTTAGTAATTCTCGGAATCTTAGCGGGAGCAAAACTCGGTGGTGTTTTAGGAATGTTTCTTGCAATTCCGATTATTGCAGGGTTATCAGTTTGGGTTTGGGAGTGGATTAATCTTCGAAACGCAAAACGAAAAACGTAAAATGAAAAATTATTCATTAGTCGTTAATAATTAATCATTAATTCTATGCCGACATTTCCATTTACTGCAGAAAAAAGTGGTTCAGCAAAACACATTCTCGCTAGTTGTGGGAAGAGATTTCAAGCGTGGCAAGGAAAGTATTATGATCGCTGTCCAGTTTGTGGTCGACGTGATGGTCAGGTTTCTCTTTAAGAGAGAAAAAAGTTGCGATAGTGAAGTTGCTAATTAAATTATGGTAAGTATTCTAGCGCAATCAGTTGCAAAGATTTATGGTGTAGGTCCTCAATATGTCAAACGCCTCAAGCGCTTGGGGATAGAGACAATTGAGGACCTGCTTTGTTATTACCCGAAAAGATATGAGGATTTGACTAAAGTGAAGAAAGTTTCTGAATTGAAAGAAGATGGTACAGTTCAAACAGTAAAAGTGCGATTGCATGATTTGAGAAATGTACGTACAAGAAAAGGAATGATTATTACCAAAGGTTCTTTTGAAGATGATTCTGGTGTTGGACAAGTAGTTTGGTTCAATCAGCCGTTCTTACAAAATGCTTTTCAAAGTGATCGGGAATATTTATTAACTGGAAAAGTAAGGGAAGGTTATATTGGACCATTATTGCAAAGTCCGGAATATGAATTGGTAAAAGAAGAGCAATTGCATGCTGGTAGGATCGTGCCGGTTTATCGAGAAACGGAAGGATTAAGTTCCAAATGGTTACGCTATAAAATGAGTATTATTCTTCCTGCAGCGGAAAAGATGATTGAAGTATTGCCAGAGAGTATTCTTCGGTCTCAGAAATTGGTAGGAATTAGAGAGGCATTGAAACAAATTCATTTTCCTAGTTCAATGGATAACTTAAGAAAAGCGCGGGAGCGAATTGCTTTTGAGGAGATGTTTCTCGTTCAGCTAGTAGCACTGGGAAGCAAGCGAGAGTGGGAAAAGTACGATGCGCCGAAGATTTTCTTCAATAAAACATTGGCGCAAGATTTTGTTCGTTCTTTACCCTTTCAATTAACAAAAACCCAAAAGATAGCAGCGTGGGAAATTCTGAAGGATCTTGAAAGGACTACCCCAATGAATCGTTTGTTGGAAGGAGATGTCGGCAGTGGCAAAACTGTAGTAGCGGCACTAGCGAGTTTAATGACTGTTAGGAATCATTACCAAGTAGTTCTAATGGCACCCACCGAAATTCTTGCACAGCAGCATTATCGTACAATTATGAGGTTTTTAAAGCTATTCAAGGTAAAAATAGGACTGTTAACTAGTAAGGAAATATTAGATAGTGATGGTAAAAAAATTGCCAAGAAAAAATTAATTGCGAAAATAACTGATAATAAAATTGATTTTTTAATTGGTACTCATGCGTTGATTGAAAAAAATGTGCAGTTTAATAATTTAGGTTTGGTAATTATTGATGAACAACACCGCTTTGGTGTGGAACAGCGATTGTTATTGCACACCAAAGGCAAAGCACCGCATTTTTTATCAATGACTGCTACTCCTATTCCACGAACATTAGCTTTATCAATGTTTGGCGATTTGGATATCTCTATTATTAGCGAACTACCAAAGGGCAGAAAAAAGGTTTTGACAAAAGTAGTTTCTAATGAAAAGCGGCAAGCAGCTTATAAATTTATTCATGACAAAGTAAAAGAAGGCCGACAAGTTTTTGTAATTTGTCCGTTGATTGAGGAATCGGATAAGTTGGGTGTCAAAGCGGCAACAAAGGAATACGAGAAGTTATCTCAAAAAGTGTTTACCGATCTTACGGTAGGACTACTTCATGGTAGGTTAAAGAAAGACGAGAAGAGCCGGGTAATGGAGTTATTCCGAAAAGGAAAATTAGATATTCTTGTTTCCACGTCGGTTGTGGAAGTGGGCGTTGATATTCCCAATGCGACCATCATGATGATTGAAGGTGCGGAAAGATTTGGACTGGCGCAACTGCACCAATTCCGCGGACGCGTCGGACGCAGTATTTATCAATCATATTGTTTTCTTTTTCCGACGGAAATTGAATCAGGCTCGTTAACTAGGTTACGTGCATTAGAAACAATTGATGATGGATTTAAATTAGCGGAAATTGATTTGGAAAATCGCGGTCCGGGAGAAGTTTATGGCAAAAGCCAAAGTGGCTATTTTTATGAATTTCAAATTGCGAATCCGACGGATATTGTTTTAACCCAAAGAGCGCGAAAAGAAGCAGAGCGGATTTTGGGTGAAGATCCAGAGTTAAGTAAGTATCCAGAGTTAAAGAAGAAAGTGAAGAGTGTTAAGTTATTAATGCATCGAGAATAACTATTAACTTCTTTTAAAGGAGAAAAAGCAACCTGTAGAAGGTTGCTTTTTTAACTTTTATTAAACTAAAAGATAGTTCTCTTCTGCTGTTTTTCTAATTTTACTTTTCACGTTCTAAATTCTAACTTATTTTTGGTGCCGGGGAGAGGAGTTGAACCCCCAAAGCCTTGCGGCCACGTGGTCCTAAACCACGCGCGTCTACCAATTCCGCCACCCCGGCTTATAAAACAAAACAAAGATTCAGTTTTAAATAAATGATACTAAGTTGGCACTCGCGTCCTGTACCATTATGGCACAGGGTCTACTTGCCCGTCTCTGGCGGGCCAATTCCGCCATCCCGGCTAAATAAATTAGAAATTAGAATGTAGAAAGTAGAAACTATTCAAGAATAGATCTGCTGATTCCGCTTGTCCGACAAAGTCCCGCATAAGTGGGACGTAGTCAGGCCACCCCGGCTTAAGCAAGTTATAAGTAATAAGTAAGAAGTAATAATTATCTAATAAAACAAGCAGTTGCATAATAAGTTCCGCTGCTGGATTTAGCCACTCCCACTCCTACTTTAGTATAATTCCCTAGCATATTAGCACGATGACCGGAACTGGCGATCCAGCCATTAACAATGCTTGAAACAATGTTTCCGCCGTTGCGCAGGGCAATATTTTCAGCAGCAGCGGAGTAGGCAATGCCACTTAAGCGGGGAGAGGGAAAACCGCGGTGATCAAAGAATCCTTGAGTCGCCATGTTACTTGAGTGAGTGCGAGCGCGGCTACTCAAGGTGCTGTAACTAGCTAGCGCTGATTTTCCTTGTGAAGTACGATAACTGTTAATTAGTCCAATAATCTGACCTTCAATGCTGTAATAATTTGTGGTTGTGGTTGTGCTTTTATTACTAGTCGTGCTAGTCGTAGTCGTTGTGGTACTAGCGACACTGTCTGTTCTTTCACTGATACTTTGTTTTGCCAACTGAATCGCCTTACGGAAGTGACCGCGATAGTATTCCTGCTTTGCTTGCTTTAACAAGTTTTTCGCTGTGGTGTTTAAAGCCTGTGCCTCGGCTTTTTTGAGATACTTTCGTGCGGTTGCAGCATCTCTTGTGAGTTGTTTTTGATATAGATCATATGTCTCAAGGCGAGCGGTGTTAGCTTTATTTTTAGCTTCGCGGAAGCGTTTATCAGCTAGAGCAATTTTAGCTTCCTTAAGGATTTTTTCTTGTTTGACAAGTTTAATCCCGTAATTTTTTGCTTGGTCAAATTGTTTCTTGCACATCGCAATCGCATTTTCGGCATTTTGCTTAAGGGTTTCCTCATGGCGCTTAAGAGATTTCTGGCAAGCCAAAACTCCAGTCCCGACCAGAAAGATTCCGATTAATCCTAAAATAATTGCGATAATGGTCTCTTTTTTTCTGCCAAAGGCGGATCTGCCTCTGGCGGAGATTTTATTGGAAGCTTTTTTCTTCATATTGATAGATTAAAACATCCTTATTATATCACAAACCACCTTTTGCATTTTAGAAAGATAAAGGGTAAGATAGTGATGCATTTAATTAATGGAAAAATTATGGAATTTACTGACCAGAATTTTGACCAAGAAGTACTTAAGGCGAAAGGAGTAATTGTTGTTGATTTCTGGGCTGAATGGTGCGGGCCTTGCCAGATGTTGAAGCCGGTTATTGAAGAACTAGCGAAGGAATATGAAGGCAAGGCAAAGGTTGGCAAATTAAATGTGGATCAGAATCCTGATACTGCGGCAAAATATGGGGTAATGAGCATTCCGACGATTAAAATTTTCAAAGATGGGGAGATTGTGGAGGATTTGATGGGAATGCAACCGAAAGAATTGATTAAAGAGAAAATTAATCAGTATCTTTAAAATAGATAATGGATAAGAAAAGTGAAAAATTAGATTTAGCAATTATTGGTGCGGGACCGGCAGGTTTGTCTGCTTCTATTTATGCTTCACGCTACCAGATTAAGCATATTGTTGTTAGTGGCGGAGAACCTAGCCAGTTAAGCGAGGCTCATTTGATTGAAAATTATCCTGGCTTTATCTCAATTTCCGGCCGAGAACTAATTGCGAAGTTCAAAGAACAGGCAGAAAAGTTTGGTGGGAATTTTATTTTAGGAGAGGTAAGAGCGATCCGGAAAACTGCTGATGGTTTTCAGGTTTTTGTTGGTGGTGATACTTATGAGGTAAAAGCAATTATTCTCGCTGTAGGGATGAAACGCCGTCAATTGCAAATTAAAGGTGAGAAAGAATTGCTTGGCAAGGGAGTCAGTTATTGTGCGGTTTGTGATGCGGCATTTTTCAAAGATAAAACAGTGGCGGTAATCGGCGGCAGTAACTCTGCAGCAATGGCGGCAGTACATCTTGCTGAGTTTGCTCAGAAGATTTATCAGATTTATCGGAAAAATAAATTACGTTCCGAACCAACTTGGACTGATCGGGTTTTAAAAAATCCCAAGATTGAGTTAATTTATAATACTAATATTATCGAAATCAAAGGAACAAGGAGAGTAGAAGGAGTAGTTTTAGATAAACCTTTCAAGGGTGAGAAAGAATTAAAACTGGATGGCGTCTTTATTGAAATTGGTTTTGTACCCCAAGTTGCGCTTGCGAAAGACCTGGAGCTAGAACTGGATGAGTTAGGATACATTAGAGTAGGTCCTGATCAAGCAACGAACGTCGCTGGTGTTTATGCGGCAGGAGATGTAACTACTAATTCCAATCGCCTGTCTCAAGTGATTACGGCAAGTTCTGAGGGAGCAGTGGCGGCAACCAGTGTCTTCAGTTATCTTAATAAGTGAGATTCGTATGGTAAAAGGTAACCCATTTCAAAATGCAATCAAGCAGCTGGAGAAGGCAACCGAGTATTTTAAATTAGATAAGAAAGTAATGGAAGCTTTAAAGCAACCCCAACGCGTTTTAGAAGCTGAGATACCGGTGGAGATGGATAAGGGGAGGACCAGAGAATTTTCCGCTTATCGCATTCAGTATAATGATGCGCTTGGTCCGACCAAGGGCGGAATTCGTTTTCATCCTGAAGTATCTTTGGATGAAGTAAAAGCATTAAGTTTCTGGATGACTTTGAAATGTGCGGTTTTAGGGTTACCTTTCGGAGGTGCTAAAGGTGGGGTGGTTTGTAATCCCAAAGAATTGAGCAAAAGAGAATTGGAAAGGATTTCTCGCGGCTATGTGAAAGCATTTTTCAAATGTCTCGGCTCCGATGTTGATATTCCTGCCCCGGATGTTTATACTGATGCCCAAGTCATGGCATGGATGAGTGATGAATATAATAAGCTGGCAGGGAGAATAGTCCCTGGCGCTTTTACTGGCAAGCCGATTGTCTTAGGTGGATCAGAAGGAAGAGATGAAGCTACTGCCCAAGGCGGAGTATATGTTTTGGTGGAGATAGTAGAAAAGCTAGGATTGAATAATGAAGAATTAACAGTGGCAATTCAGGGCTATGGTAATGCTGGTGCTAATGTTGCGAAAATCTTGCATAGCTTGGGTTATAAAATTGTTGCGGTTTCTGACTCCAAGGGTGCGGCACATGCTCAAGTGGGCATTGACCCTTTTGAAATTGAAAAGCATAAAATGAAAACCGACTCGGTAGTCGGCTTTCCTGGCACCAGTAAGCTTTCTAATAATCAATTGCTAGAACTTAAAGTAGACGTGTTGATCCCGGCGGCATTGGAAAATCAAATTACCAAAGATAATGCTGATAAAATAAAGGCAAGGATAATTTTAGAGCTGGCAAATGGTCCGACTACTTTTGAAGCGGATCAAATTTTGGCAAAGCGAAAAGTTGTGGTGATTCCTGATGTGCTCGCCAATGCCGGCGGTGTAACCGTAAGTTATTTTGAATGGGTGCAGAATCGAACCGGATATTATTGGGATAAGGAAGAAGTGAAAAATAAGTTAGAGCGGATGATGGTCAAAGCTACTAATGAGGTTTGGGATTATCAGGAAAGATATTTAGTTGATTTGCGCACTGCTGCTTATCTTGTTGGTATCAAACGACTTTCAGAGGCGTTGCGTTACAAAGGGGTTTATGATGAAGGTTAAAGTGGATCAAAATTTATGTATCGGTTGCGGGGCTTGCGTCTCTACTTGCCCGGATGTTTTTGAATTAAAAGAGGACGGAAAGTCGTATGTGAAGAATGAGAAAGCGTGTGAGAAATGTGATTGTAAACTTGCCAAAGAGAGTTGTCCAGTGCAGGCGATTTCAATTGAAGAGTAGGGGCAGGTCTTGTGCCTGCCTGCTTCGGAAGGGCCAAAACGTCTTTTTTCTTGACAGAAAGGCGTTTTTTTGATATAATTAAGTAACAGTCATTTTGAAATAAAAATTAAAAGAAAAAGGCCCACACACGTATGTGCAGGCCTAAGATTCGGAGGGGTTGTCAGCGAAACATCGCCTTCACCCGGCCCAAGGAGGTCGGACTTATGGCAGAGTTGCTGGAACCCTTACTGTAGTAGATGTCGTATCCGCCGACGGAGCCGGGAGCGGACCACAACAGAATGTTGTAGCCGCCGATGGCGCCGAGGGTAGGGCAACGTTCGCTGTCGCCGGTGTTAACTTCGGTGATCGGTTGTCTGGTAGACCAGGTTCCGCCGCTGCCGAAGCTTTCGAACAAGTCGGAGTTATTGCTCACGGCGAGGTAATCGCCGCTGAAACGTAATCCTGAGGCAACCACGAAGCCGAGGTTGGTGATTTCCTGGGGGTTGGTATAAGGATACGGCGCCCAGAACTTTTTCCCGTCTTCGTAGTCAACCTGAAGTTCTTTGCCCACTGAACGCCAGGCACAGGTGATACCGGTGGGGTAATGCGGATTGCGGTTCCAGGCGGACATAGCACTGCCACGGGTCCAGTTAATTCCGTCGAGGGAAGTTATCGGCAGGACGTCATAGTCATCGCCGATGAGACCTTCCCTCTTGCCGGGATCGATGGTGGCACATCCGATGGTACCAAGGCCGTTACAAGGTTGAGCTGTGGTAGACCAGTTGTAACCGCCAAGGTAGGCGTGTAGGTAGAGAAGGGAACTTCTTAACTTGTACATGTCGCCATTGGAGGCGATCGTTTGGGGGTAATCATCGCCCGTGGTATTGACACCGGGTGCCAGTGTCCGTGGCCCCCACTGCGTTGCTGACGCAGCGGTTACCAGACATAGCAAAAGATAAGCTACTTTACGCATGTATATCGCCTCCTACCACTTGGTGTGGTGGAAAAGGTTAAGTTGTCAACGAACGGAGAGAAGTCACTATATCACACTTCTATCCAAAAGTCAAGCTTTGA
>CAZFJP010000002.1:0-78977 GCA_964518965.1 uncultured Candidatus Saccharibacteria bacterium
GTCTATAAGCGAATAAACCAGATCTGTGTCAATAGATCTGGTTTATTCGCTTATAGACAATAAGAATGTCAGGGTAGATCTTCATTGGTAAGAGTTATCCACAGGTCCCAAAAAAGGATAAAGGGTAAATAGCAAAAGTAAAATAAAAAGGCAAAAGTTATTTTTTGCCTTTTGACCTAACTTTTTCCCTTCACCCTTTAACTCTTACCTTTACCTACTCTTCTCCGCCATCTCTTTAGTAATCTCCAAATCCCTCACTACTCCCGAGGTATTCTCTAATACTCCCCAGTCCTTCCCGTTTACTTTAATTAAGGTATTTATCCCTTTGCCACTTGTAATCGTTACCGAATTTTTGCCACGGAAAGTTAACGCCGATCCTGGCAACATTGTTCCATCATAAGCGGGATTACCATCTTCCTCTACCGAGAGCCAAGTAGCACCATTTTGAATCGTAATCACAACTTCAACTCCATACTCTCTAATATTTTTACTCTTAGAAACTACTTTTGGTAAAGTAACCAAAACATTCCGTTGGACAATTGTCTGTTTACCAACTTTATTCTTAGCAATCACTTCAACAAGATTTACTCCTTCCTGCAAAGTTAAACGGGTTTTGAAACTGCCGTCTTCCGCTAAATCAATCTTCTGACCATTAATTAACAAATCAACGCCGGGATTAGTTTTGCCAGTAATATTAATGACATTAGTATTAACATGAGCGCCTTCTGTTGGCTGATTCACAGTTAATTCTGGAGCGGACGCAAAAGCACTAAACTGATACCAGAGATAAAAACCTAAACCCAAAATGAAAATCAATACTCCTAAGATTACCAAAGTTTTCGGTGTCAGAATAATACTGGGAGTTTTAAGCATCTTCTTGGTAATATCAACTCTCTTTTTTCTTTCCCCATAGACGCTGTTATGAATTCCTCGTTCTCTTAAATAATGAGGCAAGATCGTTTTCTTATAACTAATCCCTAAAAACTCGGCATAGTTTTTCAAGATTCCACGCACATAAACATCTGCCGGTAAGTTATCAAACTCTCCCTTTTCTAAAGACTCTAAATAATCACGACTGATTCGCAAATCCCTTTCTGCTAGCGCTAAACTAATCCCCCGAGCTTCGCGGTGGGATTTTAGATATTCACCTAATGTTTTAGGTAATTTAATTTTCTTTTTACGGAAGGAGGGAGACATTTCAATGATAAAAGGCAAAAGTCAAAAGGCAAAAAGCAAAATTAAAAGTAAAATGCAAAAAGTGGGTTTCTTAGTTTTACTTTCCCTAGCTAAATAATACTCTATTCTTGCCTTTTATATTTACTTTTGCATTTTGATTTTTGATTTTTGCATTTATTTCTTAAGTACTTCTCTCGGTTTACTCCCTTCCTGTGGACCAACAATACCCTTCTGTTCCAAAAGATCCAATAAACGTGCTGCGCGAGCATAACCAACTCTCAAGCGACGTTGTAATAATGAAGCAGACCCCTTCCCCGCTGCTTGTACTACTTCAATCGCATCTTCCAGTAAATCATCTTCGGTATCGCTACCAATAGCAAATTCGTTTTCCATCTGAACTCGTTCGGTTACTGATTCCTCGTAGTTTGGCGAATGACCTTGGCGTAAGAAATTAACAACTTTCTTTACTTCGCCCTCTGTAACAAACCCGCCTTGTAAACGCTGGGGCTTGGCCATATTATTCCCAAGATACAACATATCTCCATTACCCAATAATTTCTCCGCCCCAGCCATATCCAAAATAGTACGTGAATCAATTTGGGAAGCAACCATAAAGGCAATCCGCGAAGTAATGTTTGCCTTAATTAAACCAGTAATTACATTTACTGATGGCCTTTGAGTAGCAACTACTAAGTGAATGCCAGTTGCTCGCGCCATCTGTGCCAAACGGACAATTGACCCTTCAATTTCTCGTGGCGCCAACGCCATCAAATCTGCAAGTTCATCAATAATAACAACAATATAAGGAAGACGTCTGGCTTTTCCCATCATTTCATTATAAGAACTAATGTCTCTCTTCTTCGCATCCGCAAACAATTGATAACGACGATCCATTTCAGCAACTACCCAGTGTAGAGCATTAACAGTTTTCTTTACTTCCGTTACAACAGGGGTAAGTAAATGAGGAATATCGTTATAAATATTCAATTCCACTCTTTTGGGATCAACCAAAAGTAAACGTAAATCAGCAGGCGAATGTTGATAAAGCAAACTTATCAATAAAGTATTAATAGAAACACTCTTACCAGAACCAGTTGCTCCAGCAATAAGAAGATGAGGCATATCCGTCAAATCTAAAATTTGCGGAACACCTGCAACATTCTCGCCCAAAGCAAATTTTAACTTCCCTGTATCTTGCTTAAATTGATCCGATTCCAAGAGATCTCTAATCTTTACAATGGCAGGTTTAGTATTGGGAACTTCAATGCCGACTAAAGATCTGCCAGGAATCGGTGCTTCAATACGAATCGGATGTGCGGCTAAAGCCAAAGCAAGATCATTGTCCAGAGTAGTAATTTTGTTCAATTTTATTCCTTCTTCTGGCCGTAAAGTATATTGAGTGACCGTGGGACCAACATTAACATCCTCCATCGTAACCTCAATACTAAAGTGCTTCAAAGTATCTTTGATAATTTGGGCATTCTTTTTAATATCGCCACTGTCCACTTTGGAAGTAGAATAACTTAAAAGCTCCAAGCTTGGTAACTCATAACCATTACTCTCCTCAATAAATAATGGTTCAAATTTATCCGGACTTTCTTCGGATTTTTCTTTCTCTTTCTCCTCTTTAGTTTCATTTAAGTGTTCCGGCTTATTCACCCTAAGTCCCCCTAGTTTAACTTTAGTAGGAGCAATAATTTTTTGACTGCTAAATATTTCTTTGATTTTCTCCAAAGAAGTATCAAAAGTTAAAAGAACCGCTACGATAAATAATCCGATTAAGATAATTAACGATGCCCAGAAACCAATAAGATTTCCTAAAATGAGATTTAAACTATAACCAAGATAACCGCCCCCTACTCCATCGCGAGCAGCATTTAGAGAATGACTCAAAACAAAAAGATGAATAAAACCACAAACTGTCACAATCCCCAGAATAACCCCTAAACTATTGGAGAGTTTAAATCGAAATTTGTCAGGATAGAAAAGAAGAACACCGATAGCAATGAGAATCAAGGGAATAATAAAAGCAACAATCCCAAAAATCAGCCGCAAGAAATCATTTAAAACCTCACCTAACCGCCCCGCAATTCCAAACAAACTCAAGAATGAGATACTCGCGAAAACCAAAAGAAGAACAGCAATGATTTCTCGCAAGGTATCTGATTTTAGTTTAATAACTGCATCTTCCGGTGGAGTTTCGCCTTCTTTAAAGACCCCCAGCCACCTCTTGGCTGGTTTTCTTGGTCTTTCGGAATAATATTTTTTTCTACGTCTCCGTCTGGCCATTGATTTCATTTACTAATGGCTGATAAGTTTTCTCATCCTCAGCACTACGAACTAATTCCGTCGCTCTAGCCATAGAAGGAAATGTTCCTGCATCCGTCCAAAAACCTTTTAATTTGTAAGATTTCATTTCACCTTTTTCAATATAAGCATTGTTCACATCAGTTATCTCCAATTCGCCTCTTGCAGATGGTTTAAGAGTCTTGACAATATCAAATACCCTATTGTCGTACATATACAAACCTGTAACTGCATAATTAGACTTTGGTTTTGCCGGTTTCTCTTCAATTTTCAACACTTTATCACCATGTAAAACTGGAACTCCAAAACGTTGAGGATCAGGAACTTCTTTCAAGAAAATTCTTGCTCCGCTATTATTTTCAAATTCTTTCACATATTCGGAAATATCATCCTGAAAAATATTATCACCTAAGATTACTACTATCTTTTCACCGCAGGAAAAATTCTCTGCCATTCCAACCGCTTGAGCGATACCACCCGCTTCATCTTGAATGCGGTAGGTAAAAGTGACTCCAAATTCCTTTCCCGAACCGAGTAATTTCATAAAATCTCCAGCATTATCCGGGCCAGTTACGAGAAAAATGTCTTTAATTCCCGCCTGAATGAGAGTTTTCAACGGATAATAAACCATCGGCTGAGTATGTACAGGCAACAAGTGTTTATTAGTTACCTTGGTAATCGGATATAATCTTGTTCCTTTTCCTCCCGCTAAGATGATGCCTTTCATGAAATTATAATTATAAATAAAACTTAAAATTCAAATCCTTCAATGTCGGAAACTTCTGATCTTTATCAGAAAGTAGTGGATTATCTGTCGGCCATTTAATTCCCACTTCCGGATCATTCCAAAGCAATCCACCTTCATCTTCTGGATGATATAAATCATCACATTTATAAACAAATTCGGTATCATCTTCCAAGGTGACAAATCCGTGAGCAAATCCCTTGGGTACCCAAAACATTTTTTTATTTTCGGCAGTTAATTCTATTCCCGTCCATTGGCCAAAAGTAGGAGAACCCTTACGTAGATCAACTACAACATCAAACACTTTGCCAACAATTACTCTTACTAATTTTCCTTGCGGGAACTTTTTCTGGAAATGTAATCCGCGCAAGACATTCTTCTTTGATTTACTATGATTATCCTGAACAAAATCAACATCAATACCTAGTTTCTTAAATTCTTCCTTATTATAGGTCTCCATAAAGAAACCCCTTTTGTCACCAAAAACCCGCGGCTCAATTATTAATACACCGTCTAATTTTGTCTTTGTTACTTTAAATTCTGCCATGAACTATGTCAAATGTTAAATGTAAAATGTTAAATGTAAATCATGCATTTGGCATTTGACATTTTATATTTAACATCCCAGATATTCCGCAAGTGCTTCTTCCCAGCTGCGTAATGGTTTTAATTTAGTATTTAAAAGAATCGAATTCTTCGGACGTTTTGCCGGAGTAGGATAAGCTTTGGTCGGGATCGGTTTCACTTTGATATTTACCTTTGCAAGTTCAAAAATCTTTTTCGCAAATTCATACCAAGTAGCTTTGCCGCTATTAGTACTATGATAAATACCAAAAGGTAATTCATCTTCAATAATTTCTTTCGTTTTTAAGGCGACGTCTTTGGTATAAGTAGGACAACCAGTCTGATCATTAACAATTCCCAGTTCATCTTTCTCTTTCGCCAGCTTCAACATGGTTTCCACAAAGTTCTTGCCATTTTTCCCATAGAGCCAAGAAATACGAATTAAATAAAATTTATCCGTATTTTCCTGTAATAATTTTTCTCCTAAAGCTTTTGATTCGCCATAGACATTCAAGGGAGCAATTTGCCTTTCATCTTCTTTATATCCTTCCCTATTCTCACCGTTGAAAACATAATCAGTACTATAATGAACGATTGGAATATTCAATTTTTGGGCTATCTTTGCAAGATTACCTACCGCCTCGCCATTAATCTCCATCGCAATTTCCCGATTGGTCTCAGCATCATCAACGGCGGTATAAGCCGCAGCGTTAATAATCAACTCTGGTTTAAGTTTAGTAATTTTCTCTCCTACTAAAGAAAAGTTAGTTAAATCAAGGTCATCAATATCCCACCCTATTATCTCATGGTTAGAAAAAACTTCCACAAGATCATGACCTAACATTCCTTTGGCACCAAGAATAAGAATTTTCATTAGCGCTTACTATACTGTTTTTGATAATATTTTAAATATTCTCCCGACTTAATTTTCTGCCACCACTCGGTATTTTTGACATACCACTCAACCGTCAACTTCATTCCCTCTTCAAAACTATACTTCGGCCTCCAGCCTATTTCCTGCAACTTAGAAGAGTCAATAGAATAACGTAAGTCATGGCCCGGACGATCCTTGACAAACTTAATCAAACTCTTTGGTTTATCTAGCGCTTTTAAAATTGTTTCGGTTACTTCCAAATTATTTTTCTCCTGATTGGCACCAACATTATAAATCTCACCAATCTCGCCTTTGTGCAAAACTAAATCAATCGCTGAACAATGATCTTCCACATAAATCCAATCCCGGATATTCTCACCTTTACCATAAACCGGCAACTCTTTATTCTCCATCGCATTTGTAATAAATAACGGGATTAACTTTTCTGGATATTGATACGGCCCATAATTATTGGAACAACGAGTAATCATTACCGGTGTTTCAAAAGTTTTGTGATAAGCCATAACCAGTAAATCAGCTCCCGCTTTACTTGCAGAGTAAGGACTAGAAGGATTAAGGGGACTATTTTCTTTGAAGGACCCATGTCCAATGCTGCCATAAACCTCATCAGTACTGATCTGAATATATTTCTTGACTTTATATTTATTCACCGCCTCCAGTAGAGTATGAGTGCCAAAAATATCAGTGCGAATAAACGCATCCGGTTCAAGAATTGAACGATCCACATGTGTCTCAGCCGCGAAATTAATAATAGCATCTACTCCCTTTTCACAAATCTTCGCTACTATCTTTTCATCACAAATATCACCTCTTATAAAAACATAATTGGGATTACTCTTAATACTGTCAAGATTCTCCAAATTTCCTGCGTAAGTTAATTTATCAAGATTAATAACTTGATAACCTGGATGTTGTTCCAACAGGTAATGGATAAAGTTTGATCCGATAAACCCTGCTCCGCCAGTAACTAGAACTTTCATAATTAAGATCTAATAATAATTACTTAATTATACTTTTTATACCTTGACAATCACTGGCAAAACTAATGGCCTGCGCTCTGTTTTGGTATAAAGCTGTTGTCCAATATCATCACGTAACTTCGCACGCAACAAGTCATGATCCGTCGCCGCTATTCCTCGATTACGATGGATAATTTCTTTTACCTTACGTTTAATCCCTCCGATCAGCTCCTGACTTCCTTTCACATACACAAAACCACGAGAGATAATTTCCGGCTCACCATGCAAACGTCCCTCCCGATCCATAGTCAAAACGATCACTACCATACCATCACTAGCCATTGCCTGACGGTCTCTTAAAACAACACCGCTGACATCTCCCACACCCAAACCATCTACCATTACATAATCAGTATTAACTATTTTTCTCGTTAAATTAACCCTATTTTTCATTACCTCCACAATCTGACCATTGCGAGCAATTATAATCTGACGATTATGATAGCCAAGCTGGCTTGCAATTTTCCCATTTGAAACCAAAAGAAAATGATTCCCGTGAATCGGCATCACTGCTTTTGGTCGCGCTAAACGCATCATCATCTTTAATTCCTCCGCTTTTGCATGACCACCCGCATGGATATCCATCATTTGATAATGAATCACTTCACCACCCGCTTTATAAATTGCGTCTTTCAAACACTGCACCGCTCGCTCATTTCCCGGGATAACCGATGAAGAGAAAACAAAAGTATCACCCTTTTTTATTCTGATGCGGCGATGCTCACCGTTGACAATCCGCATTAAAGCCGCTCCTCCTTCACCTTGCGCGCCAGTGCAAAGAATCAAGACTTTATTATCTTTAAGACGATTCACTCTCCCAACATCCACTAAAGTACCACGCTTAACTTGTAAAGCATGATAACGCAAAGCAATTTCAAAAATTGTTTTCATACTTCTACCTTCCACTATTACCTTACGATCGTATTTTTGGGCAAGATTGATAATTTCCTGCAAACGACTAATCAATGATGAAAAAGTAGAAACAATTAAGCGCCCCTTGGTTTTAGCAAAAATTTTATCTAATTCACTTTCAATCCCGCGCTCGGAAATTTGGTAACCGGGACTCTCAGCATTGGTACTATCGGTCATCAGCAAATCAATTCCTCTCTCGCCGAAACGAGCAATCTTACCAACATCAATAGGTCTTTCGCCAATGGGACTAAAGTCAAACTTAAAATCGCCAGCATGTATTACTGTACCGCTTTCCGTCTGAATCAAAATCCCTATTCCTTGCGGAATATTATGATTAACTCGGAAAAATTCCAAGCGAAACTCACCTAATCTAATCCTGCTCTCCTCAGTAATTATTTTAATGTTCAAAGGTTTTGCACCCCGGTATTCCTCATGACGTTTTTGGATAATTGCAGCAGTCAAGGGGGTACAATAAATCGGTGGGTTTTTAAGCCGCGGAGAAAGATGCGAGATTGCACCAATGTGATCGTAATGCCCATGAGTAATGACAACCCCCTTAACCCGATCCTCCTTACCACGCAAACATTCTATATTAGGAATAATATAGTCAATCCCTGGCATATCCTCTTCAGGAAATTGCAAACCCATATCCACAATTAAAATATCCCCACGATATTCAAAGACAGTCATATTGCGGCCAATTTCTTCTAGACCACCCAAAGGAACAATTTGCAATTTGTAGTTAGTCATATCAATAAATTAAAATAAAGTCTGTTCGGGATCAGTTTCCTCAATGGAGCCTTCCTCTGATTTTAAAGCAGTAATCTTTTTTAAAACTTGAGGGATTTTTTGGAAATCCTTCTCAATAATTGGCCTGTTGCTGCTATTATAAAGCCCCGCCGCAGGATGATACATCGGAAAATAAACTTGCCCGCGATAGCGTTTTGGTTGTCCATGAACTTCGGAAATAGAAAGTTTCGGCAAAAACCGGTTCATTGCATGTCTCCCCAAAAGAACAATTAATTTAGGTCTGATCAAAGCTACTTGTTTATCAAGCCAAGAAGCACATGCTTCTACTTCCTCTGGCAAAGGATCACGATTCCCAGGTGGACGACATTTAATAATATTAGCAATGTAAACGTCCTCACGTTTGAGATTTATCAAAGCCAAAAGTTCGTCTAAAAATTTTCCCGCAGCACCAACAAAAGGTCTTCCCTGTTGGTCTTCATGGTAACCTGGCCCCTCACCAATAAACATAATTTCCGCAGAAGAATTTCCCTCGCCAGGAACAACATTAGTGCGACATTTAGAAAGAAGACACTTGGTACACTTAGTTATTTCTTGATTAAGTTTTGCTAACTCACTCATAAATCTAATTAGCGGTGAGTTCCCCGTTTTCTCCTCCGGCTAAACTTACCTTTTGGTTTATGAAAAGAAATCCCACTATGAGTGATTTGTTTTGTTCCTTTTCCTAAAACTCGTTTAGATAAACGAATTTTTCCTTCATTATCCACACCAATAATCATTACTTTGAGAGTGTCGCCCACTTTGACAATATCCTCAACCTTATTAACGCGGTAGGGAGCAAGCTCTGAAATATGAAGTAAGCCTTCCTTACCGGGAAGAATTTCCACAAAAGCACCGAATTCACGAATTTCAGTTACTTTGCCATCAAAGACTTCTCCAACTGTAACATCACGGGTAAGATTCTTAACCCAATCTACTGCTTTTTTACATGCTTCTGGATCAACCGCAGTGATTGTTACCAATCCTCCATCGTCAATATCAATCTCCGCACCAGTTTCGTCAATAATTTTATTAATCATTTCGCCACCTCTCCCAATAACATCCTTGATTTGTTCTTTTTTAATCTGAATGGAAATCACCCGCGGTGCATAGGGAGAAAGTTCTTTGCGCGGTGCGGGAATCGCTTGCAAAATCTTTTCCATAATTACTGCACGATCAGTTTTAGCACGACTTAGAATTTCTTCAACTAGCTTCAAAGAAATTCCTTCAACCTTGAAATCTGCTTGAATAGCAGTAATACCATCTTTGGTTCCTGCTATCTTGAAATCCATATCACCAGCGGCATCTTCAATCCCCTGAATATCGGAAAGAATTTGATAGTTACCTTTATCGTCAGTGATTAATCCCATCGCAATACCAGCAACTGGTTTAATTTGAACTCCTGCATCCATTAGCGACAAGGTAGTGGCACAAACAGAAGCCATAGAACTGGAACCATTAGAAGAAAGTACCTCTGAGACAACCCGAATAGTATAAGGAAACTTTTCCTTTGGTGGAATTAGCGATTCAAACGCACGTTCTACTAAATCGCCATGACCAATATCGCGACGACTTGGTCCACGTAATGGTGCTACTTCTCCCGTACTAAATGGTGGAAAATTATAATGATGCATGAAACGTTTCTTTTCATCAATGTCCATATCATCAATAATTTGCTCGTCAGCAACGGAACCTAAAGTAGTTACCGACAAAACTTGCGTCTCGCCACGAGTGAATAAACCTGAACCATGAGTACGAGGAAGTAATCCTGCTTCGCAAGTAATCGGCCTAATTTCATTAATCTTGCGACCATCAGGACGAATTTTTTTCTCTAAAATGCGCTTACGTGCTTTCTCCGCTAAAAAATCATTAACAATATCTCTTAAAATTGCCTTGGTTGTCTCCCCTTTTTCAATCGCTTCCTTATAATTTTCCCATGTTTCTTCTTCAAGCTCATCTATTCTCTTATGACGAAAATCACGATCATTAGAAGCAACAATTTCATCAATACCCTTTTCCACTTTACTTTTTACTTCTTGCACTAGCTTATCGTCGGGCTTAGCATAAACTAATTTATCAGGATCAATTTTTTTTGCCAAAGGTCGCAGTTTCTCTTGTAACTCAATAATTGGCTGTAATGCTTTGTGACCAAACTCAATTGCTTCCATTATCTTTTCCTCTGGTAATTCTTTTGCCGCGGCTTCCACCATTAGCACCTTGTCTTTAGTACCCGCAACTGTCAGATCTAATTTCCCCTCTTTAATCTGCTCATAAGTAGGATTAAGAATAAACTTATCTTTCTGGCAACCGATTCTAACTGCTCCAACTGGGCCATTAAATGGCACTCCAGACAAAATTAAAGCGGCAGAAGCAGCATTAATCGCAAAAGTAGCTGGATCATTTTCTAAATCCGCCGAGAAAACGGTCAAAATAACCTGGATATCATTTCTTAAATATTTATTAAAAAGCGGACGTAGTGGACGATCCACTAAACGCCCGGTTAAAATCGCTTTCTCGGTTGGTTTCCCTTCACGTTTGATAAAGCGACTGCCTTTGATTTTTCCTGCGGCATACATCTTCTCTTCGTAATCAACCACAAACGGGAAATAATCAATACCCTCTCTGACATTTTTAGAAATCACAGCAGTAGCAAGAATAACAGTATCTCCATATCTAGCAGTTACTTCTCCACTTGCCTGCTCGGCAAATTTGCCGGTTTCCAAAATCAACTTTTTTCCACCAACTTCAGTCACTAATTTTTTGACACTCATCATTAAAAATCCTTTCTTACCTGTGCTCCGCAGACTATTGATTACAGCCAAAACTCAGCCAAAACTCTGAATTAAGTTTCAGTGTTTGTGGCAAAGGTCCCGCCAATATTAAGTGGGAACAACACTGTAACCGCTAAGTCCGCGGACCACAGATTAATTAATAAATGAATTAAATGTCTAAGGGCAGAGGTCAGAGAGTAAAGGTCAGAGTTATTAGATCTAGCAACTCTGCCCTCTGACCTCCCTGCCTGCTGACAGGCAGGTACCCTGTGCCCTTATTTGCGAATCTTCAATTTCTTAATAATGGTTTCATAACGCTTCTTATCTTCATCGGCAAGATAATCCAAAAGTTTGCGGCGTTTATTAACCATTTCCAGTAAACCCAAGCGAGAATGATAATCCTTACGATGTTTCCTTAAATGATCACTTAATTGCTTCATCTGTTCAGTTAAAAGCGCAATCTGAACTTCCGGCGAACCACTATCTTTACTCTTTAAGTGATACTTACCAATAATTGCTTCTTTTTCTGCTTTAGTAAGCATTGCTTTTTAATCCTTTCTTAGCTTATTTCTAAGAAAAAACAGGTTTCCCTGTACTCAAATTGTAACATAGAAATAAGAATCAAGCAACTTTATCCCCAAACTATAAATTGACCGCCAAAAAACTTCGTGGTATAATAAAAGCGCCAAAAACAAAAATGACATTGAAGGAAAAGGCAAAAGTTATCGGGGGAGTCCGAATAACCTGTTTTGTTGTTGTTTTTTTAGTTTGTCTTGTTTCTTTTCTAACACCAAATAAGACTATCGCTGCTACTGCCGGACCAGTCCAGCATGGCATAGAATTTGATCTCCACGCACCCAATTTCAACAACTCTACCCTAGATGCCTCTCCTCGTCGCGCTCGAGTAGATACCGTCATCACTTACACAATGATCGTCCGAAACAGTGGCAACGTTTCAGCCACTGGTACCCGTGCCATTTGTCCTATTCCTGAACATACCTCTTATGTCACTGGAAGTATTACTGGTATCGGAAAAGACGACTCTAATCCTAATGTGATGGCATGGAATATTGGGACACTTGCCGCGGGAAATTCAATAACTCTTACTTTTAAAGCTCTCATTGATAAAGACACCCCCGATGGCACTACTATCTATGCTCAAGGAACAATCTTTTGTAATGAACTCTATCCTACTTTAACTAGTGACCCGGATAATCCTATTCCTTTCTCCAAAACTACTGTTCTTGTTTACCACGCTGGTGGTCCCGCTGGACCAACTGAAACTGGTGTCAGTATTTTACAAGCACTCTTAATTATCTTTGCTTCTATCGGTATCGCCCGTTATTTCTCAAAACGTCGTCAACCTAGATTAAAACCCACTCGGAAATCTATGCCAGCTGTAAATTATTACTCGAATTAAAATAATTTAGTTTAATTAAAAACACCCGGATGATCAGGGTGTTTTTGAAATTTTGACAAAAGAAAAAGCAGTTTTCTTCTTATTGACAGGTACTGCCAACCTGCTTCAAGTCATCAAATATTCAGAGATAAACCAAGGTACTCGAGAACTCTCGGCTTGATAATAATTTTCTTCTCAAAGTTTTTTCAATGTATCCCACAAGAACCATAGCGAACCCGAACTTCTCCTGCTTTGTATTCAGCTAAAACTTCTTTTTCGGTTAATTTTCCTTCTAAACTCCAACCAATAATTTCTTGAGAGAGAATTTTCTCTAACTCTCTGGCTTTTTGAATAATGGTCAGAAGATCTTCTTTGGTTTGATCTGATTAAGCTTTCAATCCTTCAATTTCCTTTGCTGATTTTAAATCTTCTTCCTCTTTTCGTTGCTCGGAAGAAATTTCCTCTGGTTGTTCTCCCTTAAATTGTTCCATTATGTAATGTTTCCTAAGAAAGATTTATGATGCATTTGAAACAGTTTAGCTCCACCTTTGCATAAAAGTTCCTTTTTGAGACATTTCCCAATAATTTCCTTTCTTTCACTGCAATCAGCTCTCCTTAAATGTTTCATCTGATCTTCACATTAGATGCTTTACTTTCTTCACCACTTTACCCTAGAACAAGATCCTAAAGGTAACTCTAATTACTATAATAATTATATAACAAAAATTACGTTTTAGAATACGACCATTTAAACCAAGACAGATTTCCCTTTTTCTATGCCAGCTAAGATATTTCAGAAGTCCTCGATTTAGACTAGTCAAAGCTGGGTTTAGATTTCTTTGAAGGTAAAATTCTTCAGCAACTGTCCTGTGAAATCTCTCAATAATACTGTTACCCTATGTCTTTCTAAGTTCGGCTATATCTGGTGGGTCGTACAGGACTTGAACCTGTAACCAATTGCTTAAGAGGCAACTGCTCTACCAATTGAGCTAACGACCCAAAAATTAAAAAGTCAATAACATTCAGTATAGCACTATATCTCTACGCAGTAAACTAAAACTAACTGCTTAAAAGACAACTGCTTTCTACCCTGCTGGTAGACACGGATTACCAATCAAGCTATGAGAAAAAATTCAGAATGTAGAAACTAGATCTTGTAGCATCTATTTTTTACACTCTCCATTCTAACTTCTACATTCTTCTACATTATTTTCATGGTACCCCTGGCAGGAGTTGAACCTGCGACCAACAGTTTAGAAAACTGCTGCTCTATCCGACTGAGCTACAGGGGCATGAAGAATTTAGAAAAACACTTTGAGAATAAATAGACTAATACTCTCTGCAAAAAGAATTTATCTCACAGAGCGGGACTCCGCTACGCGGGGGAATGTAAAATGAAGAATGTAGAAAAACAGAAAACTCCTAAGCAAAAAGCTTAGAAAATTGATTTCTCAATAATCAGAAAATTATCAAAAATTATTTTTTCTCTTCCCCGCCGCAACCGCAATCTTTGCACATATTTGAACTCCTTTCTTAACAAATTCTTGCTAGTGATTTACGTAATCCAAAACGAAATATTTCTTCCCCTTCTTAACTATTTTATGCTCTTCCTTTTCTAACAATTTCTTTTGCAAAATTATCTTACCAGGATATTTCTCATTGAGAAACCTTTTATCTTTGAGTGTACGCTACCAAGGAGTAATTCGCTTCTTACCTGCTTTCTCTCCTTCAACAACATTTCAAACAGAAATCCAGGCAAAAATTCCCGAGGTAATCGGACAACTAATTGTTGCTTTGTGCTTCTTTGCTAAAACTTTCCGGATTTCATTAATCGTAATCAACTTTCCCTTTGGCACTTTTGCATAATTGCATCTACTTCTCGCAACATTGGAATTACCACTGCCCCTACCTCTCAACTTCTTAACATCTTACCAATAATTTTCTCTACTTCGGTAACTCCTGATCATTATTTAATCTTTCCTGCCAAGTTTTTACTACCTTAAATAATTAAACTACCTTTATTAACTTTATTAAGTTACAATGTAACGTTCCTACAGATAAATAAAAATAAATGATTGTTACATCCGGACTTACTTTTAATTTTTAAATTTTAATTTTTAATTTGCTTCAGATGGGGTGACTGGTGGGATTCGAACCCACGACCTCTAGAGCCACAATCTAGTGCTCTAGCCAACTGAGCTACAGTCACCGTGCAAAGAACATAGAAGTTAAAATGTAGAATTTAGAAACTAAGTCCTGTAGCATTTATTTTCTACATTCTACATTCTGAATTCTAAATTGTTATTGGTACCCCCGGCAAGAATCGCCACGTCATGAAGACGTGGCATCCCGCCTTTACAGCGGGACGAACCACATTTATGGTGCCCTTGTCAGGATTCGAACCCGAAATACGAGGTCCGAAGCCTCGCGTGATATCCATTTCACTACAAGGGCAAAATCACCTTCATTTTAGCAGATATTATCACCAAAATAAAATAACAGCCACCCCAAAAGGAAGCTGTTATTTTCTTCTCTTAAAGATCAAAATTCAATTAGAATTTGAGCTTTTCGGCAATGTTAGCAACACCGGGAATTCTCCAGTATTTTCCCATCAACGCTTGAATCAAAGCTACCAACGCGATTGCGTAAACGACAATAGCGAGAATCCAACCTATGAAGGGAATCCAGAATACTACCCAGCCAACTACTTCAATAATGAAAAGAACTAATGCCTGCTTGGCATGAGCTTGAGCAAAAGGGCTTTCCTTTTTTGCCAAAAGCGGAACCAAGAAAAGAATCCCCAAGTACCCAATTGCCGCAAAGACCTTGTTCTCCTCAACGTCTTTTTGATCAAAGGTCAACGTTGCTTTCATTTCTTCTGCCATAATACTACCTCCTTTCAAAGGTAAACTTAACGGTTATAAATTAGCGATTAAAAAATTCCCCCTAAACTAAGTTAAGTATAACTTAATCACTTCTCACCTGTCAACAAAAATCCCATCCCCATCAAAAGCCAAAGTAAATAAAACCCCATCATGGAAGTCAAAAGATAGTGATCAAGCATATTGGCTAAGAAGAGAGTAAACAAGGATAGTGAAACAACAAAAAAACCTACTTCTCGTTCTGATTTTAGTCCCCCTCTGATTCTAATGAGTAATTCCCTAAACCAATAGCCAATTAAAATCAAAACCAAGATCAATCCCCCGATACCTGTCTCCGCAAAAACTAATGCCAAAACATTATGCACCGGCTGGTAGAGAAATCCCTGATCGGTACTAGTAATCTGATTAAAAACCCCTTTCACATAATTTCCCGCCCCTACTCCTTTCCACCAATATTTCTCGCTCAGTTGTTTTGTTTCCTGAAAGTAATCACTACGCGATTTGATCACTTGCGGCATATAAGATTCTTCGGGGTTAAAACGAACTTTAAGTGGTGCAAAAAAGAGAGCAACTGTTAAAATCAAACACCCCAGTAAAATTAAATTCACTTTAAAAATACGCTGGCGCAACTCTCTCGTTAATTTATGACGAAGATGACAAATCAAGAAAATGACCATGCCAACAATTGTAATTAATCCTAAAGGTAGCCAAGCTGAACGTGAGAAAGTAAAGAATAATCCCAGAAACATTGTAAGAAAAGCAAAAATGAAGAGCAAAACAGATTCACAAGAACCTCGAAACTTTAACTTTTCTCTAACAGTAAGATAGAAACTAGTAAGTAAAATTAGCCCTACTGAAAGCACTCCTCCCAGAATATTTGGATGAGGTAAATTCCCATAAGCACGAAGTAAACGATGCCCACTCCATTCAATTACTGAAATTCCTAAAATACTTGGGTTCAATTTTGGTTCACCAACAATCAAAGTAAGATTCAAATCTCTCTGAAAAATCATCTGTCCAATACCAATAAGTCCTTCAAGAACAATAAACCCAATTAAGGATAACTGCCAAAAACGAAAAGAAACTCCAAGATTCAAAACGACCAAATAGAGTAAAAACCCCAAAATAAATTTGGTGAGAAAAAATAACGACACTTCCCGGTTTAATCCCCAAAGTCCCGTAATCAAAATCACGATCCCAATCAGCCCACTTAAAACTAAAAACCATTTAGGACCAAAGTAAAATCTTTTCTTCTTAAGAATCCGATAAATCACCAGACCAAGAAAACAGCCCAGAATTAAAACGCTCAAAGGATAAATTGCAAACGATTGATATTCAATAAAACTACCGTTCCAAATTACCTTTTTAATAATCAAGCGGTCTTGCAAAAAGAGCCCCAAAACCAAAAAGAAAGCCAGAAGCTGCCAGAAATACTTTTTCGCTAATATGAACACCTTATTCATAGCAAATTTAAATTACCTAGGCGTTTTTCAAACTCGGAGCGAACGTAATCACGACGATCATTGAAATGAAACTTGAGCATCTTGTCACTAATCACTACATCCTTACCTTGATAATGTTTGGGAGTAATCATCGCTAATTTTTTAATTCTTGCCAACTGTAGCAATTTCAAAAACTTATTTAAACCCCATCCTAAACCGAGATTTAAAATTGTCTCAGTAATTTTCTTGATGAACTTGATAAGCCAAAAGCTACCAATAACATCAACGTGCCGATCAAAAGCTGATGGGTATGCCGGCAAAAAATTTTTAATCCAAAGATTGGTCCCCAAGAAACGCTTATAAATTCCTTCATCAAAAAGCGGAATAAACTGTGCAACCAAGTAAGGAAGATCAATGTCATAGGGTTTTTTCGCTACCCAAAACAAATTTAAACAATCATCAGTAACATAAAAACTCAAGCAAATCTTGCCTGCTTTATTTTTCCCATAGCGTTCCCTTAAACCAGCAATACCGACAACAAAATTAACAAGAAAACGAGTTAGCCAAAGATAACGACGATCAACAACAAGAAACAAATCTATGTCACTCTTATAATTTACGTAATCAATGGCTAGACTGTTGCAAATCGCAATCAGACGAACAAAAGGAATCCAGGACAAAATTCTCAAAGCTCTTTTGGCAATCCTCCAGTAAGACAAAACATAGTTACTGTAATTTCTCAAGCGATTTTCCACCAACGAATTTTTCTGACTTAAAAAATAAAACCCTCTCTCCATTTCTACTTTTCCCTCTTCTACTAATTGCTCCAAAACCTCACTAATGTCATCCAACTTTGCCTTTTGTTTTAGGAGATAACGCTGTAACTCTATTAAAGTGAGAGGAAAATGCAAAATATCAAAATAAGCTAAGGTAGCCAAAACAGACTGACGAAGATTAAATTGAGTACTTAAAAAATCAAGCATATCTACTAATAAAACGATTTTATTATAACATAGATTAGTTTTGATATTAGCTTATTTATGATAGAATAGAGTCAAGAAGACAAGATTTTTATTCTAAAACCAATTCCCATTTTACATTTAACATTTTGATGCGTGTTGTTAGTGGTATCAAACCTAGTGGTCGCCCGCACTTAGGAAATTACCTTGGTGCAATGCGTCATCACATTGAGATGCAGGATCAATATAATGATCTTTTCTTTTTCGTTGCCAACTATCATGCTCTCACTACCCTTAAAGATCCCCAGGAACTAGTGCAAAACAGCCGAGACATCGTTTTAGACTATTTAGCACTAGGACTAGATCCCAAAAAAGCAACGATCTTTAAACAATCAGATGTACCCGAAGTAGCTGAATTAAGCTGGATTTTTTCCTGCTTAACACCAATGGGACTTTTGGAACGCGCTCATGCTTACAAAGATGCAAAAGCAAAGAACAAGAAAAATGTTAATCACGGTTTGTTTGCTTATCCGGTTTTGATGGCAGCGGATATCTTAATCTACCAAGGAAATTTAGTCCCGGTTGGCAAAGATCAAATCCAACACGTAGAAATCGCTCGAGAAATTTCACGCACTTTCAATCGTGTTTACGGTAAAACCTTTGTTGAACCTAAAGAGGTAGTCCACAAAGACACCCAAGTAATCCTCGGTACTGACTGTCGCAAAATGAGCAAGTCCTATAATAATACGATTGAAATTTTTTCCGCGCCGAAAGAGACTGAAAAGAAAGTAATGAGTATGATTACTGACGTCAAAAGAATTAAAATGACTGATCCTGGTCATCCCGATGAATGCAATGTTTTTCATCTCCACCAAATCTTTACTCCAAATAAAATCAAGGAAATTGAAAAAAATTGCAAATCGGCAAAACTCGGTTGTGTAGAATGCAAAAAAATATTAGCCGAATCAATTATTAAATATTTTGAACCATTCCGAAAGAAAAGAGAGAAATTGGCAAAGAAAAAGGGATTGGTAGAAAAGATGCTTGCTGAGGGAGCAAAGAAGGCAAAAGCAATTGCCCGAAAAACAATGGAAGAGGTGAGAAAAAAAACTGGAATTAGCTAGGATCACTTATAAAACAGGGTTCATTAAAAACACTGTTTTTTGATTGAATGAATTGATAAAATATGCTAAAGTAAGAGGTGTCCCAAAAAAGCAAGTTCCTTAAATTTATTTAACCAATCTTAGGAACTGCGCCAGCCTAGGATTGGAGGAGTGTCGGAGGAGTGTCAAAAGAGACTTGACCTCGCTTCCTCCCGGTGCTGGTAAACCAAGTTCTCCAAGACACTCCTCTGCTATTATTCTAACTACCTTTACTTCAGCGAAAACCAAATTTGAATTGAAAGGAGGAAAACTATTGAAAAATAAACATTCTCTTCCCCCACCAGTCTTATAAGGTTGGGGGTGAAGAACGGCGCGAAATAAACCACCTCCTAAAACCTTAAACCGGGAGAAAGCAATGTGTCTTTATTCAAAAAATGAGGTCGAATCCTGTTGCGAAAACAAAGGTCTCGACCTCTTATGGTACGACAGAGGAAAAAGAGGAGTGATCTCTGACAGTCTAAGAATCATCGGGATTGTCCTGGAAGTGGAACGAGAGCGTGGAAGATTTCTCGTCTTCGCTCCACCAAACGGGAATGACCAGGCATTCATCGATCCTCTTAGGTTCACGTCAATCCCGATTGGCTACCATAGCCAAATACAGACCTATATCTCCTCCATATAATACTTCCCCAGTAAGTAGCTGAAGATTTACACCCCGCGACCACTTTTCTGACCGCGGGGTTTTTCTTTACCTCAGTCTATTTAAAAGCAAGAATCCCCTCGTATGAAGGGATTCTTTGTCCAAAACCGCTAAATCTGTTAAAATAAATTTGGCAAGGAAAAAGCAAGTTAGTAATTAGTAACTTGCATTGTTTGTTGTACTTAAGGAAAGGTGGCAGAGTGGTTGAATGCGCTCGCTTGGAGAGCGGGTATGCCCGCAAGGGCATCTCGGGTTCGAATCCCGACCTTTCCGCCAAAAAATAAATTAAAAGTTAAAAATTAAAACTTAAAAAATCCATTATTTAGACTAACTCTCAATGACTGTAGTTGACGACATCAAAGACCAATTGGATATTGTAGAAGTGATTTCGGAACATCTTACCTTGAAAAAGGCAGGGCGGAATTTTAAGGCACTCTGCCCTTTTCACAATGAAAAAACTCCTTCCTTCATCGTCAATCCCGAGCGCCAAATCTGGCACTGCTTCGGATGTGGCAAAGGCGGTGACATCTTTGGCTTCATCAAAGAAATTGAAGGAGTAGAGTTCAAAGAAGCACTAAGAATCCTTGCTGACAAAGCCGGAATAGAATTACGGCCAGAAGACCCTGAAGTGAAAAACGCGCGCATCAGAATGGCAGAAATGAATGAACACGCGGCAAACTTTTTCCACTATCTCCTCTCGCAAAAAATCGGTCAACATGCTTATGATTATCTAAAGAAACGCCAGGTTTCTTTGGACACTATTAAAAAGTTTCGAATTGGTTATGCGCCAGATAGCTTTGATTCCTTACTTCGTTTCCTGCGCAAAAAAAATTACCATGATGACGAGATTGTCCAGGCAGGACTTGCTACTCGCAATGAAGATGGTCAAATCTACGACAAGTTCCGTGCCCGTTTAATGTTTCCGATTAGAAATCTGGAAAGTCAAACCATTGCCTTTGGCGGACGTACCCTCAAAGAAGACATCCCCAATATTCCCAAATATCTCAACTCTCCCCAAACTCTTATCTATAACAAGAGCAGCATTCTCTATAATCTTGATCAGGCTCGTAGTTATGTGCGCAAAACTAATTATTTTATCCTCGTTGAGGGTTACATGGATGTCATTGCCGTTTGGCAAGCAAAAGATTTTTCTGTGATTGCTTCCTCGGGTACTGCTCTAACTGAACAGCAACTAAATATCTTAAAACGTTACACTTCTAATCTTCTTTTCGCCTTTGATTCCGACACTGCCGGAAGCGAAGCAACTAAACGCGGGATTGAATTAGCATTATCAAAAGGATTCAATTTAAAAATAGTTGACTTAGGAAAATTCAAAGATCCGGATGAAATGATTAAAGAAAACCCTCTTCTCTGGAAAGAAGCAATCAAAAAAGCCCTTCCGGTAATTGAGTTCTTTTTCAAGAAGTCAATTCCCACTAAAACCAGATTTACCCCTGAAAATCAGAAAAAAATTAGTGCCGAAATTCTTCCTCTCCTTGCAAAACTCCAATCTCCTATTGATCAAGACCACTACTTGCAAAAACTAGCAGTAAAATTGGATCTCGATACTAAGACAATTCAAACCGAGTTTAAAAATTACTTGCAAGAACGTGAGCAATATGCTAAAATTCAAGATAGCCAAGCAAAAGATTTGAACAAAAATCGAGCTCAAATCACCTTGGGTGAGTTTTTAGTTGCTACTGCAATTTTGGAGCCGCGTTTTCAGAAAATCATCTTCAAACAACTGAACGAAACTGATTTTCCAAACGAATCACTAATACAGAATATCTTTAAGATTGCTAACACGAAAAAGATCCTTCCCTTAAATACCCGGGATTTCCTCAAAGAATTAGATTATAATACCAAGAATAAACTAAACTTAATTCTGACTAAAGTAGAGATAGAAAATGAAAAATTGGCTTCCCCTCTTGATTCAAATAAAATTGAAGAATACATCCGTAAATGCAAACTACAAAAAATTAGACAACAAATTAAAAAATTACACCAAAATTTAAAAACTGCTGAAGAAAATCATAACCAAGAACAAATCAAAAGATACACTCTTAAAATCAGCAATCTTACAAAAAAGATCTACGCCTTAGAAAATGATCGGGGTGTTAGATGTTAGATGTAAAATACCTAATCGCATACATCTGACACCTACTATCTCACGCTTCACATTTTTAAAAAACAAATGGCAAAAAGACGCGAAAAGCATCAACCTAAAGTTTCTCCTGATTTAACCCCGCAGGAAAAACTCTTTCACCTCGGCAAGGAACGCGGTTTTGTTACCCAGCAGGAAATCCTCCAACTCATTCCCAACATTGAAGATCGTATTGAGGAAATTGATCAATTTCTGGGAAAACTTAATAAAGCTAAAATTAGAGTAATTGACGCTATTGACAAAATTATTCTGGAAACTTCCGCAACTCCTGATCAGGAAGAAAACACTAATATCACCGGGATTGATATTCTCGATAGCGCTAATGACTCAGTACAAATGTATTTGCGTGAAATTGGCAAAGTTTCTCTCCTTTCTAGTGAAGAAGAAATCAACTTGGCAAAAAGAATTGCTAAAGGAGAACAAGCAGCACGCAAACAACTAGTAGAGGCGAATCTCCGACTTGTCGTCAGTATCGCTAAGAACTATACTGGCCGTGGTCTATCACTACTTGATTTAATTCAAGAAGGAAACATTGGTCTTTTCCGTGCCGTGGAAAAGTTTGACTACACCCGCGGCTATAAATTTTCTACCTACGCTACTTGGTGGATTCGACAGGCGATCACCCGCGCAATTGCTGACCAGGCACGTACAATTCGTATCCCCGTCCATATGGTAGAAACAATTAATAAACTAACCCAAGTTCAACGTAACCTTGTTCAGGAGTTAGGCCGCGAACCTACCGCTGAAGAAATTGCCTCCGAAATGGGTATTCCCGCCGATAAAGTCCGCCAAATTATCAAAGTTTCCCAAGAAACTGTTTCTCTGGACACCCCTGTCGGCGATGAGGAAGATAGCAAACTTGGCGACTTTATTGAAGACGAAGTTTCTCTTTCTCCTCAAGACCGCTCTAACTTAAACCTTCTTAAGGAGCATGTTTCAGAGATTGTTCAATATCTTTCCCCGCGAGAGCAAAAAATTGTCCGGATGCGCTTTGGCTTGGAAAACGGGCAAAGCCACACTTTAGAGGAAGTAGGAAAAGAATTCGGCGTGACTCGGGAACGCATCCGTCAAATTGAAGCAAAGGCACTAGAGAAAATTAGAAAACATCACCGCAGTACGGTTTTGGAAGGATATTAAAGCCAATTTTTACCCCTTGCGCTTTACCTTTTGCGTTTTGTATTTCTATTGTATAATAAATCTAGCTTAACAATATAACCAAAAATAATTATGACGATACCAACGTGGGACCTTTTTATTATGCTGTTCTTCGCGATTGCTGTTGCTTATGGTTTTCTCTTGGGAAAAAATCGCATCGTGTTAACAATGCTCACAACTTACATCATGTTAGCAGTTGCCAACGAAGTAGGCGACGCGTTACTCTCGGCAAACTTCATTTTCAAGACTGGTACTTCTACCTTCATTCTCAAAACTTCGGTCTTTCTAATCGCGGTGTTCCTGCTTGCAATTCTTTTCTCAAGCCGTAGTGCAATTTCCAAATACCTTGCTGGTAGCGATGAGAGCGGCAGTATGAGTTCTATCATTTTCACAATTATCTACAGTTTTCTCTCTGCTGGTCTAATTATCACTTCCATTATTTTCTTTATGACCCCAGAGGGACGCAATCAATTCTTTGCTCAATCTCATTGGGCAAAGGTAATGATGGATTTGAGAATCTGGTGGTTAATCTTACCATTGGTAGTATTAGTTTTTGAAAATTTCCGCCACGGGAATAGTGGAAACGAATAAACTACTTTAATCTCCAACTTTCGCGTCTAAGCTGCTTAAAAGGCAGTGTTAATATAGCTCTAATTTACATTCACAAGCGTTTTTGCTTAGAAGTCCCGAGGTGGAGTCCCGCCAGGCCGGCGGGACAGGCTTTTTTGATAAAATTGAGGAAAGAAATTTCACTTAAAAATCCTAGATTGAAATTAAAATTGCTTGTTTGTAACCTAAACCTACGCGCCTGGGTCGTTAGCTCAGTTGGTAGAGCACCTGCCTTTTAAGCAGGGTGTCACAGGTTCGATCCCTGTACGACCTACCAAAAAACCTAAATGTAAAAATAATCTACGTTTTTTTATCTTACAGCTAGCTATGAATCAAGATCAGATCGAGAAATTAATCGCAAGTATTCGAGCATTTTCAAAGTGCCCAACTTGTCAGGCACAGTATGAGGCAGGTCAAATTCAACTTATTGAAGAAACTGCCAACACTTGTCTTTTGGAAATGCATTGCAGTAAATGTAATACCAAGGCCCTAGGAACAGTTATAATCCATGATTCCGATCTTAGCAATTCTCTTCCCTCAAAGAAATTTCCTTACAGTTTAATTAATAAAAATAAAGTAATTGAATTCAACCAGTTTTTGCAGAAATTTGATGGCAATTTCGTTAAACTATTCAGCTCTCTAAAAAAAAGAAATGGAAACCATTGATCTTGCTGCGCAATTACGTAAATCAAAAGTAAAACCTCAGGCGATTCGCCGAAAGGGTTTAATTCCTGCGGTAATTTACGGACATGGAATCAAAAATCAACTTCTTGCAGTTAAAGCCAATGAGTTTAATCATATTTATCAAAAAGCAGGAGAAAGCCGTTTTGTTGACCTCACTATCGAAAAAGAAACCCCGGTTAAAGTTTTGATTCACGACACTCAAAAAGACCCCCTTTCTGGAAATTATATTCATGTTGACTTCTACCAAATTCGCACTGATGAAAAGATTACCACCAAAGTTCCCTTAAAATTCACAGGGGTTTCTAAAGCAGCGAAAGAAGAAGAGGGAATTCTCGTAAAAAATATCGATGAACTAGAAGTCACCTGCCTGCCAAATAATTTAGTTTCCGAAATTGTTGTGGATATCTCACCCTTAAAAACTTTTGATGATGCAATTCACATTAAAGATTTAAAACTTCCTCAAGGAATTGAAATCAGCAACAATCCTGAAGAAGTAGTCGCAACAGTTACCCCACCCCGTAGCGAAGAAGAGCTAGAAGAACTAGAAAAAGAAGCAGAGGCAGATGTTGATCAAGTAGAAATCACCACTGAGAAGAAAGAAGAGAACGAAGATACCGAAGAAGGTAAAGAAAGCCCATCAACTATTGAAGCAGACAAAAAAGAAGCTCCCACAAAAGAAGAAAAGGAAAAAGAAGCAGTCAAGACCTCTCGTTAAAGTCTTTGCTCCTTGAGGAAAAGAAGCAATATCTAAAAAACCTGTCTCCACTAAAACCTCGGCTGGCAAAGCACCGAAATAACCTCTTTTCTTAAATCTATCTCTTAATAGGCACCAAAAGGCGCCTATTTGTTTCTCAAAATGACAACCACTGATTACTACCAAATTTTAGGCGTCTCCAGAAACGCTTCTATTGATGAAATTAAAAAGGCCTACCGCAAATTAGCTCATCTTTACCACCCCGACAAAAGCGGCGGAGATGAGAAAAAATTCAAAGAAATTAATGAGGCTTACCAGGTACTGTCTGATCCACAAAAAAGACGACAGTATGATCAATTTGGTCAGGCAGGACCACAATTCAGCCAAGGATTTAGCGATTTTGGAGAACGGCAAGATTTCCAAAGTACCAATTTTGACTTTGGTAATCTTCACTTTGATTTTGGTAGTTTTGGAGAGTTCGGTGATATTTTTGAATCAATGTTCGGTGGAAAAAGTCACACAGCAAATTATGAGAAAAATCTCCGCGGTGAGGATTTGGAAATTGCATTGAAAATTGATCTAAAAGAAGCTGTGTTTGGTACAACAAAGGAGATTCGTTTAAAAAAAAGAGTCAGTTGCCCTGATTGTGGAGGAACAGGAATTGAGAAAGGATCCGGTAAGCAAAAATGTTCTCATTGCAAAGGACAGGGAACACTCCGCAAGGCTCGCCGTACTCTTTTCGGACAGTTTATCCAAGAAACAATTTGCCCAAATTGTAGTGGGCAAGGAGAAGTTCCCGAAAAACTTTGTCACAAGTGTCGAGGAAAAGGATTTGTCAAGGACACACCCACTCTTGCAATCAAAATTCCCAGAGGTATTGAAAATGGAACTATTTTAAGAATGCCAGGTGGCGGCAACGCCGGAGAAAAAGGCGGGGAAAGCGGAGATTTACTTGTCCATATAACAATAAATCCCCATCCCTACTTTGAACGCAAAGGTAATGACATCATAAGCAAATTACCGTTGACTTTCAGCCAAGCAGCTTTAGGCGACACAGTAGAAACGGAAACTCTTTATGGTCGGGTGCGAGTAAAAATTCCTGCCGGTATCCAAAGCGGTGAGAAAATCCGCTTGAAGCATAAAGGAATCGAAAGTGAGAAAGGCAAAGGCGATCATTACTTAGAAACTGTTATTGTCACTCCCGAAGAACTTTCGCGAGAGGAGAAAGAGTTGTTTAAGCAGTTAAGAAATCTCGGGAAGTAATTAAGTCCAAATTACATCACTTAAAAACTACCACGAACCACAGATGGTGATAGTTTTTAAAAAGAAAAAGCCCGCTTCTGAAGCGGGCTAGTTAGTATTAGTAAAGGTGAGCTCAGAAACAAGAACCACCCTCTGGCCAATGAGGGAATCAGAAAATTCCACAAGCGTCTCATGGCTTTCCTCTTGAGAGCCAAGCCATACATGCCCGGTTACGATAACACCCTGACCAAACTCTCGGTGGTAAACCTGCTTCCCCTTGGGATTTGCATTCCAGAACTCCTCAACTTGCACTGATCTACCTCCTTTAATTTCTCCGTGTTGGTGTCTCAATATAAACAACCATGTACTTGCCGGCATCAACCAGATCAGATACCTCAAAGATAAGGTTATTATCGACAATCTGAACACAAAAGCCCAAAATGAAGGAAAAAGTTGGCTCGATATCCCGTGCTAATTCAACACAATTATCTGGATACACTGCAGATCCTCCTCGCGTTACCAAACATTGCCGGGAAACCACTCATTGTTAATGAACAATGGATAATAGCTAAGAACTAATTAATAATTAGCCACTAATCATTATCCATTAATTACTCCGCCACCCAAAACCTCGCTTCCCCGGTAAAAAACCACTGACTGACCGGGAGTAATTGACTTTTGAGCATAACGAAAAGAGACCTTAAAATGTTTCGGATGAAGAGTACGACTAACTAAAGCCTCCACTGATTGATGTTGATAACGAATCTTCGCCTTTACCTCTAATGGTAGTTTCGGCACCGTACCGGAGATCCAGTGAACACTCTCGGCAATCAAATTCTGTTTCAACAAATCTTCCTCTTTCTCCGAAACAAACAAAGCGTTATTCTTTTGGTCAATTCTAACTACATAATACGGCTTTGTGTCCGGAATGTCCAGATTCTTGCGCTGACCAACAGTGTAATAAATTAATCCCTCGTGAACTCCAAGACGCTTTCCCTTCAAATCAAAAATCGGACCGCGTTGTACTTGTTCTAACAACTGCTTTTTCAAAAATGATCCCTTATTTTTCCTAATAAAACATAAATCCTGACTCTCTTTTTGGTTTTTCTCCAAAGGTAATTGATGCTTCTTAGCAAAACGATGTGTCTGTTCTTTAGTGTATTCACCAAGAGGAAAAAGAATATGCGCCAATTGATCCTGATTCAAGCGATAGAGAAAGTAAGATTGATCTTTTTCCGCATCAATACCCCGTAAAAGATGAAAAAACCCATTCTGGTCACAAACAACACGCGCATAATGACCAGTAGCTAAATAATCCGCACCCATTGCCAATGCTTTTTTTAATAAAACACCAAATTTGATAAATTCATTACAAACAATACAGGGATTTGGAGTTCTCCCTTTCAATTCCTGGCGGAGGAAATCGTTTACTACCGTTGCCTTAAATTCTTCTCGGAAATCCATCACGTAAAAAGGAACTGCTAACTTTTCCGCTACCGCCTGTGCCCGATACTCCGACTCAAGTGAACAACAACGATTTTCTTTCCGTTCCTTCCCGAGGTCAAAAGACTTTTTAGCATTCTCGCTTTCCTCTTTGGGAAGAATCGATTCGTCCGCATCAAACCAAAAGCGCATAAAAACTCCAAAGACATCATAGCCTTGGTCTTTCAGAAGCGCTGCAGCAACCGAAGAATCTACCCCTCCTGACAATGCTACACAAACCCTCAATTTCCGATTTAAGGAATTCATAACAACTTCATTTTAACACAAAAATCCATCAAAAAAACGAATGTACTCCGAAGAACTGAAACTTTACCAGGCAAGATCATGTAAACCCTTTGCAACCCAATGGAGTTCACAATAAAAGACGGCTTTAACCCGTCTCTGTTTCTAATTTTCTACATTCTATACTTCCTACATTTTCTCTCACCATAGCAGGATCTTCCAAATGAAGTTCGTTATGCAGACTACTCTGCAGAATAAATTCTGACCTCTTTATGGCGGGGACGACGAGACTCGAACTCGCGACCTCGTGCGTGACAGGCACGCGCTCTAACCAGCTGAGCTACGCCCCCGGCAAAAAGTTAAAAACATGAACCTAAAGAAAGATTTGAATATTCTTCAAGATCGCCTTCCCATATCCCGATTTCCAATATTTTTCTCTAGCACGTGCGGAAGATCGATCTAAGCATTTCTCAACATAAATTATCTTAAATCTTCCTTTATTTTTTGTCGATTTTACTCTTCCCTTCTTATGTTCAGAGATTCTCTCCTCCAAACCATCCGTCATTCCAACATAAATTTCATTATCAATAAACTTCAAAGCATAAACTACATACATTATAGCCCCTTATCTATAATTCTAAACGGGCACGCGCTCCCTGCCTGCCGGCAGGCAGGTAACCAGCTGAGCTACGTCCCCCAGGGGAAACTTAAAAATTAAAAAGTGAAATGCAAAACAATATAAAAGTCCCTTCTTTTTTCTAGATACCAGTAATAACTAAACTATTTTACATATTTATGAATATTCATACTCTCCCTCTGTTCTTTCATCCAATCATTGAAATCCCGAAATTTCACTAAGATATAATAAGTCGCACGTTTAGCACCTTTAATATCAGTAACCAAGAAAATTGCATAACCAGTCTTGATTTTAACAATTTCGCTAAAACGATTCTTTTTGAGAGAAAATACTGCTTCATCTAAAGCAAGATCGTCTTTTTGGCCTTTTCTAATCAAACCAAGATAACCCCCCGCAGCAGAAGTAGTTTTATCTTCGCTATATTTCTTAGCCATTTTAGCAAAATTGGCACCATTTTTAAGACGATTTAAAATATCTTCTGCCTTCGCTTTTTCCCGCTCATTAACCATATCATCAGTGGTCACTTTTTCCTCCAACTTCTTCCTTAAAAGATACATCTTTAACCGGTCTTTGAATTCCCTGACTGACCACTTGTAATAGTCACTTAAAATTTCCTTCACCTTTACTTCCCCCCCACTCTGCTCCACAATTTTAGAGTATTCAGAATTAACTTCTTTATCGTTAACCGAAACACCAAATTGCTTCGCTTTGATTTTAACAATTTCATCATCAATCATTTGATTTAGAACTTCTTCTTTAACACGATTAATCTGCTCCTTACCACTTTCAGTATCAAAATTCACTCCTTGTAATTTACAATAATAGTGTTTGGTAGATTCTACCGAATCGCGATATTTATAAAATGTAACTAGGCGGTAATTAACCAACGCAGCAGGATAAGGAATGATTCTTGAAACCCACTTGGTCGTGGAATTATTCCAATCGTAGCGATAAATACCAACACCAACCACAATTAAAAAGACAATCAAAGCAACCAAGAAAACTAAAACAATTTTACTGATCAATTTTAAACTGATTTGTTTCTTTCCTACTTTTACCGACTTCCGACGCGGAATCTGAATCCGGCTAGGATTTTTCACTTTAAATAATCGTTCAACTTTTTTCTGAAGTACTCGCGTGCGACTGGCTCTTAGTCGCGACTTTTTTCTCAAAACCATTATAGTTAATTAGAAATTAAGCAACATTGTTATTATATCATAAAAACAGTTCCTATAGATGATTTCACAAGGTAATTTCTGAACCACCCCGATGTCGAATTATCTAATCTTTATTTTTGTCTTTTACCTTCACTTTTGTTTTTTCGCATCCTGCGGGATTCCGTTCGCAGGAGACTTTTGTTTTCTGCCTTTACACTTTGAATAAACTGAATTAGTTCCTCTGCAGTCAATTCTTTCTCTCCTTCCTCACTAACATTTTTTTCTCTGCCAACTAATTTTTCCTGTAAATCTAGAATCCGTTCCTGTACTTTTTGGGGATGAGGAACCATTGATAATTCCAAATTTTCCTGCGTCCCAGCAGTTTGAATCATGACATTGCCATAATCAAAAGTAGTACCCCAAAAACCTTTGACTTCATAAGTAGCGTCCTGAATACGATCAAAAGTAGTTTCCGAAACAGAGCGACTGAAAACTCCCTTCTGGTCTATATCAATAATTCGTTTATTTGTTATAATAAAACTGTCATAATAGTAACGGACACTGTGATAAATAGCATAGGCGAGGATAAAAGCAAACCAAGCGAGGAAAATAATCAAAAGAACGACATTTCTGAAAATAAAATCAATAAAAACTCCCGGGATAAAGATTGCGAGAAATACCTTAATCGCCGGAAGAATTAAAGTAAGCCAGTGTTTGCGGATACGCATTTCAATCCTCTCATCCTTTTCCAGTTCGACTTCAAATTTCTGCTTTACCCATTTTTGTAAATAACTCATATGTTTTCGACAAAGATAAAAAGAAACGTTTGGATTCTTTTAGTAATTTTAGTAATCATCGGTTTAGTCACTGCACTTTTTATTCCTCTTGTCGCAGGATACCGTTAAATTAACAATCATTAATTATTCATTAATTGTCCCCTTAGCTCATTCTTTCTACACCAGAATTTCAACAGACTAGTAACAAGTTCTGACGAAATATCTTCCTAGTTTTCACTTACTAACTTGTAACTTTATTATGTCCCCGTAGCTCAGTTTGGATAGAGCAGAGGTTTCCTAAACCTCACGCGGGGGTTCGATTCCTCCCGGGGACACCAAAAATAAAAGCAAAACTACCATTGTTATTTCATTATATCACAAATAGTTTATCTTTAACCAACAGTAAAAATGGAAAAGGAACGAACATTAGTACTAGTTAAACCAGATGGGGTTCAACGTGGCTTAATCGGCCAGGTTATTAGTCGCTTTGAAGACGCCGGACTTAAAATTATTGGTTGTAAAATGACCCAAATCAACAAAGCATTTGCTGAAAAACACTATACCGAACATAAGAACAAAGATTTTTTTCCTAAACTAGTTAACTTTATCACCAGCGGTCCAGTACTTGCAATGGTTATTGAAGGCAATAGCGCTATCAGCAAAGTAAGACAACTGGCGGGATCCACTCTACCTAGCGAGGCGCTTCCCGGCACAATCCGCGGCGACTTTGCACACCTGACTCAAGAACGAGGCAACCAAAAAGAATACGGCATCCCCAACCTTGTCCATGCCTCTGATGAAAAAGCCGGCGCTGCCGAGAGAGAAATCGCGCTTTGGTTCAAACCAGACGAGATTTACACCTACAAACGCTGCGACGAAGAGTTCACGCTTTAACCAACATCACAAAAAAACGGAGTGTTCCTCTGTTTTTTTTATTTAATCTTGATGCTTTGATTAATCTCTATTTCTATCCTTCCCTCTAAATCCGTCCGTAGTATCTGAATACTAAAATTTTGCAATCGTTCTAAAACTTCCTGGTGCGGATGATTAAAACGATTATCTTTGCCGCAGGAAATAATTGCGATTTGCGGAGAAACTGCTTGTAAAAACTCTTCGCTAGTAGCACTACGGCTACCATGATGACTGACTTTCAAAACATCAGCTTTAAGATTGGCACTCTGATTAATCAGATCATTTTCAATTTCCGATGGTGCATCACCGGTAAATAGAAATGATTTATTTTGATAATCAAGGCGGCAAACAATAGAAGTGCTATTAGTATCTTTAACAGTTCTTCCAGCCAAATTACTTAGCGGTGCAAGAACCTCCAAACTCACTTGTTCATCAAAAACTCGCTTTTCGCCTTGATAAACATCGTGAAACTTAATCTGACTACTGTCAATTAACCTTAGAAACTCAATATAAATAGACGATTGATGACTTACGCCCGTTCCCCAAACTTCATCTACCGAGTATCTTTCTAGGACCGATACTAATCCGCTAACATGATCACTATCAGGATGAGTCAAAATCAAAAGCTCAATCTTGCGATCCCAAAACGGTAGAACTGAACCAATTTCACTCAAAACGCTTTCATCGGGACCGCCATCAATTAAAATATCATTACCATCGGGGGTGCGAATCAAAGTAGCATCACCCTGTCCAACATTTAAAAAATAAACATGTAAGCTATCATCAGAGCGTGAAGCAATTACTGACCATACCAAAACAAAGGCAAAAGCTAATCCTGCCAGAACAATTTTAAGAGATCTTCGATTATCCATAAATAAAATTATTTTTTTTGCGGGATTTAATTATTACATAAATTATAAGAATTAACAGGTAGTACCCCAACAACATCAACCCAGAAATTTTTTCCAGATTTAGTGAAGCAAACCTAAATTGAGCAAGGAAATGAATAATTTTAATTACATAATCTAAAATGAGAAAGGTCACAATACCCGTAATTTTTCCTAACATATCAGATAAAATAGCAAGTAGATTCGTGAGAAAACCAAAGAGCATCGCATAAGGAATTAGTGGTAGAATTAAAACATTCGCCACAGGTGAAATTAGAGAAAACCGTCCGAAGTGATAAATAATCAGTGGAATCACCAATACTTGCGCCGAGAGAGTTACCCCTAATGTTTCCCGCAAACTGAAAAAATTAGGCAGCCAAACAAGAATCTTTGCAAAAAATGGATAGCAATAGATAATACCAATAGTTGCTAAAAAAGATAACTGGAACCCAACATCAAAATTCAAAATTTTAGGGTTAATGAAAAGCATCACTGTTGCTGTCAGCACTATACCATTTAAAACACTTTTGAGCCGTCCTGACTTCAACGCCCAGAAAGTTAAAATTCCCATGATTGCCGCCCGTACTACTGCCGCTTGCCCGCCAACAAAAATAGTAAAGAAAACTAGACCAACTATTACCAGCCAAAAAGAAAATCGTCGCGGCAAAAAACTAAAAATTCCCATTAACAAGTTAGCGATAATAGTAATGTTCCAGCCAGAAATCGCGATAATATGAGTTAATCCAGTAGTATTAAAATCATTCAGCAATTTTTCCGGAATTGCTTTGCGCGAGCCAAATAAAAGTCCATTCATAAACGAAGCATGCGGTTCCGGCAGAATCAAATTCATTTTCCCTTCCAAAAAATTTTTCAAACGATAGATAATCCGATAAAAAATATTTCCTTTACCCCGCTCAATAACTCCAATCGCGGGTTGATAACAAACGCTATAAATATCCTGTAAAGCTAAATAATCACGATAAGAAAAACCTTCAAAATCTTTTGGTGCTTGCAATTTACCTCTCACTCTAATAACATCGCCGTATTGAAATCGGGGATAAGCAAAAGTAGTAATCAGTACTTTACCTTTCAAAGAATCACCTCCCAAAATAACTTTTTGATTTCCCTTTTGGACATAGGGATTATTCACAACAATGCCACTAAATTCCCGCTTACCTTGATTATTATAATAGACAAAACAATCCTGGTTAATCTCGGAGTTATTTTTACTTTGAAAATAAAAAATCCCACCGCAAAAAGAGAGAAAAACGGCAGGAAAAAGGAGAAATTTTTTATTTAAAAAACAAAATAGGAACAAAATAAAAAGAATAATCAGAGCTACTCCAATTTTAATCCGGAGGTAACGCCCCAGTGCTACTCCCCCGATAAACCCGAGATTTAAATAGAGGAAGATTTTAGATTTAGTAAAGAAACAGTTAAAGTTCATAGTCCCTTGATTAGAGTAAAAGCAGACCCCGCCATGCGGCGGGATTGATACTCACCCCAAAATGGGACTTGTATCAAAATGCACCAAGTAGGCAAGGGACTAGTTTCCCACTTGGTGCGTACTTAATTTATCATAAGATATTGAGTTTGGCAAGGGAAAAAGTGATGTAAAAATAATAATCAATGGATAGTGATAAAGGTAGAAGACTGAAGGCAGAAAATTGAAACCTTCATTCTTCAGCCTTCAGACTTCAGCCTTCTTGCTTATGATATAATAGATTTGTAATGAAACTAAGTTTCAATCAAAAACTAAGTTTGGTTTATTTGATTTTAGGCATAATCATTTTGCCTCTTTTAGCACAACCAATTGGTATCCCAAAAGCTTATGCCGCCTCCAAAACTGCCTGGCAGATCACTGATCTTGATAATGCCTCCATTACCACCACGCGCTCAATGTTTTTTAACGGCTGGCTTTTTACCTTTAAAGATGCAAATAACACAGAAACCTACGGGGATATCTGGGATTCCGCAAACTCCTATAACGACGGTAACACTACCGCTACTGCTCAAAACTTCCGCATTGATATTTCAAGTGGAATGGAATTTCCTAACATTGTTGCCGGTGACACTCTCACCGTCACCGGAGATGGAACACCTTCTAATCTCACCATTTATCTTCCTGCCGTTAACACGAATACCACTCTCTATGTTGCTGACGATGGCTCCACTTATTATGACTCTAACCTTACTAATCTCGCTTATGGCGCACCAGTTGCTATTGATATTGCCCTAGATAGCAATAGTGCTTACAATTTTAGTAGCACCTACGGCTCTCTTGTCCCTGAGCAAACCTACACCTCACCTGACAACATTCGCAATGTTACGGTTACTTGCAACAGTTCTTTTGGTTGGAAACTCTATGTAAAATCCACTGGCAATTTTACCAGCGGTGCCAACACAATCAACGTCAATTATCTAGAATGGAAATGGAACGATGAAGAATCAGTCTGGACCGACATGAGCACTACCGATATTGAAGTAAGATCCAGTAATAACCCAACTAGTGCTTCAGGAGTTACAACCGGAATGGAGTACCGGATTAATGTTCCTTACGGAAATGTTCCTGCTTCAAATTACTCCGCAACAATTACCTACACTGCAATTGCACAATAGAATTGTGGATAACTTATCAACAGAAACTTGACAGTCAGTCAAAAATTGTTAAAATAGATAATGAATTGTGGATAACTTTTGGGAAGGATACACAAGGGGGAGTCAAAAACTACACTTTTTTCCTCCTAGTGTGGTTTTTATTGATACATTAACACTAAATAAAGTTTAGTACACAATATACAATCTAACCTACAAAACATGCTAAAACGAATATTTTCTCAAAAACGACTAGCAGTTCTAACTACAATAGTACTAATACTGGGAACAATTTTTAGTTTTGTTCCTCAAAAGGCTCTTGCAACTACTGCTTGGAACGCATTACCTTCCACAGGATTTGATGCCGCAGTAACCGGAATTTCTGCCATATCTGAAACTGCCGTTTGGGCCTGTGGGGCTGATAATGATTCCTCAGGAGATATCGCAAGATACAATGGTTATACCTGGACTCATCAAACAATCCCCACTTCTGTAGTTCTCTGGGATATCTCCATGGCAAGTTCATCAGTGGGAGTAGCAGTCGGAGCTTCTGATGGTACCCGCGGTGTAATTCTCTACACTTCTAATGGTGGAACTACTTGGACCCAGAGCACTGACGCTAGTATTCCCAATGTTAATCTTTTGGGAGTTTCAATGGCAAGCACAACAGTTGGCTGGGCAGTTGGACAAGATGCCTCTGGTACCGAAACAGTGCTTTATACCTCCGATGGTGGCGTAAACTGGGATACCCAAACTGCATCTGCTAGTGGTAATGTCGATTTCAATGACGTTGACGCTGTTTCTACTTCCGTAGCAGTACTTTGCGGCCAGAGCGACGGAACTAGAGGTACAATCTTTTACACCAGTAATGGCGGCACTACATGGACCCAACATACTGACGCTGACATTCCTGGCGTTGATCTTAACGGCGTTTATGTTGCCAGCACTTCTGTTGCCTTTGTAGTAGGAAATACAACTAACTTGGGATTAGGAAATGACCAAGGAACAATTCTGTCTACCACAAATTTATCTGGCGGTACTTGGGATATTTCATTTGACTCCACGATTCCTGAACAAAATCTCTCCGGTGTAGATGGAACTTCTACAACCAGAGTTTGGGTTGGTGGAGCGAATGATACAATGTTAGAAACAAGTGATGGAAACGACTGGGACATCAACAGTGTCCCTAGTAATACTAATCTTTGTCGTCGCCTTTCTGCCGAAAGCGCCGACCATGTTTACGGTACCTGTTCGGGAAGTGACTACGTCATTGCTTCTTTCGATATAACTGGTCATGATGTGGAATTTGACTTAGGAATCGCAATCACAATTTCTCTTGACAGCACTGCCAGTTATGACTTTGGCACAGTCATTCCTGAAGTTATTTATACCTCCCCAGACAATGTCCGCACTGTCAATGTCAAAACTAACAATCCTACCGGTTGGGTTCTTTATATTAAAGGATTAGGCAATTTCACCAGTGGTGCTAATTCAGTTAATCTTAGTGTCTTGGAATGGGCATCAGACAGTACAGTCTGGACCGACACCACTACCAGCGACACAATGGTAACTAGCGATGCTAACCCTACCGGCTCAGGTGGTGTAGACACTGGCATGGAATATCGCTTAAACACTGTTCCTTTTGGAACTCCTGTTGCAAACAATTATACTACTACAATTACTTACACTGCTGCAACTCAATAAAAATCTTCATTCAAAGAAAACAAAAACCCTGTTTACCAAGACAGGGTTTTTCAATTTGTGCTATAATAATTTTGATTAATCCTAATTTAGATGAAGAGAACTACGATTTATCGGATTTTACTTTTTGTCCTGACCCTTAGCCTGATTCCCCAGGTAGTTTTATCAGCTCCCCAAAGCAAATTTACCGTTTCTCCTCCTAAGCTGGAATATGTTGCTAATCCCGGGCAAACTGTGACAAAACAAATTAAAGTTGCTAATACCGGCAAAGAAAAAATTGCTATTTTCAGCTATTCGCAATCTTATTCCATCAGCCGTGAGGGAATCCACTCCTTTTTTCTTCTTCCTCAAAACAAAAGCTCTGCGCAGGATTGGATTACTACTAACATCAAAGAATTCCGTCTGAAACCAAATCAGATCCAAGATATCAATGTTACCGTAAAAGTACCTGGCAACGTGGAGTTAAAGAGTTACGAAGCGATTCTCTTCTTTGAACAAAAAGTTAGCAGTACAAAACCAGAAAATATTGGGATTCAAACCAACAGCCGCATTGGTGTTCCTATTTTTATTCAAATCGGCAAGGAAGGAATTAACCGCGAAGGTTTTTTAGGAGATCTTAAAGTTAAAGTGGATTGGGGGAAATTAATTGAATTTAAGCCTAAATTCAAGATTAACTGGCGTTATCTTTTTGTTCCCAAAGAAGTCAAAGCTACCACGCTTTTCGTTAACAATGGTAATGTTTTTATTACCCTTGATAATGGCTGGACTACTTTCACACCAAAATGGAAAAAACTGGGAAAAGAAGATCAGGTACCACTCTTCCGTATCACTGCCTTACCTCACTCGGAACGTATCTTGGAAGCAATTTGGGAAAAACCACCGTTCTTAGGACCTGCCACTGCAATGAGCAAAGTTATCTTCTCTTCGCCGGTTGAACCACCGCAACTGGAAGATGAATTCTGGATTATTCCTTGGCGGTTGATTATTTTAATCATTTTGATTTTAATTATTATCTTCCGCCGCCAGCTTTGGAAATTAATCAAAGCAATTAGCCGCTACATTAAAGAAAAACGAGAATTAGCAAAAGCGCGAAGCAAAACCAAACGAATCATTAACTTAAATAAAAAGAAAACCCCAGAGACAAACAGAGTAGTTAGACACATTGATATCAATACCTCCACACAAAGAGAATCAAAAAGACCAAGTCCCCCAAGACGTTTTATCCAAAACTAACTCACCTAAAAACCCTGTTGGAAATGACAGGGTTTTTATATTTACCAGAAAACAACCTAAATAATTAACATCGCATCGCCAAAACTGTAAAACCGATACTTCCTTTTTATTGCTTCCTGATAGGCTTTTTTAATCAATCTTCTCCCAGCAAAAGCCGAAACTAACATCAAAAGAGTAGACTTTGGCAAATGAAAATTAGAAATCAAAGCATCAATTGTTTTAAATTGATAGCCGGGATAGATAAACAAACTCGTAGTCCCTCTCACAGGATTAAACTTGCCATCCTGAAAACTACTCTCTAACACTCTTACTGAGGTTGTTCCTACTGCAATAATTCTCTTCCGATCTTGACGGACTCTATTCAGTAAATTAGCAGTTTTTCGATCCATCTCAAACCATTCCGAATGCATTTGATGTTTTTCAACTACCCCCGACCGCACCGGTTGAAAAGTACCCAATCCCACATGTAATGTCACAAAAGCAAATTGAACACCTTTTTGTTTTAAATCATTCATCAATTCGTTAGTAAAATGAAATCCTGCCGTCGGTGCCGCCACTGATCCTTTCCGTTTTGCGTAAATAGTTTGATAATCCGATCTAGTAATCCGGCTATTAGTAATGTAAGGAGGTAATGGAACACTACCGCGGTTCTCAATAAACTGCAAAACTCTCTCACCACTATCTCGAAACCTCAAACCGGCAATTCCATCCTCAAAAACTTTTTCGACAACTGCTTCCAACTTGTCACCGATGAGAATAATCGCCCCTACTTTAACTCGTTTAATCGGCTTTACTAAAAATTGAAAAAGCTCTCCTTTTTGACTTAGAAACAACAAATCTAACTTAGCACTCTTTTTGCCATCAACTATTTTATCACCCGAAAGTTTAGCCGGGATTACCTTGGATTGATTGCAAACTAAAACATCGCCTTTCTTGAGATAATAACCTATCTCATAGAAATAACGATGTTCTATTAAACCTTTCTTACGATTAATAATTAAAAGCCGCGAGTGATCGCGGGGTCTTTTTGGTCTTTGAGCAATTAATGCTCTAGGAAGATCATAATCAAAATCGCTAAGACGCATAATTTTCCTTTTTGGTAATCTGATCTTGCTCTCGCTTCTTTCTTTTAAAAAAATCTTCTACCAGAATCAATACTTTTTCCTCTACCTCAAAAGGTTTGGGAATATTGCGAAAACTGAAACGACCCACCTCTGCACCAGCTGTTTCTACATCAACATTCCCAAAACGCAGAAGAACCGGCAAAAATCCCTTAATCTCTGCTTTAATATTTTGTACCTGTCCTAAGCTTAACTGCGAAACCGAACGGTTAAAAAGACCTTTCTGATCAATATCAATTAAACGATCATTCGTCAAAATCCAAACATCCAAATAGTAATTAAGCCAGCCAATATAAAGAAATAGCGCAACAAAAAGAAAATAAAGAAAGGAAAAAAGTATCCAAATATTTCCCCACATTCCTTGCAAAAGAGTAGGAAGATACTGATCAATTAAAGCCCACGCTACAAACCACATTAATACCAAGACAAAAGCAAAAAGAAGATTACCGGCAAATTTAAACCAGTGCACCCTTGCTAAAAGCACCGTTTTTTCATCCGCTTGCTGGCCAGGAAATTGTTTTTTTAATTCCCTCATTTTAACTAAAAATAGTGAGATCCAAATCCTGATTCCAATTCGCACCCAAGATATAAACTCCTGAAATAATAATCAAAGTCAACCCAAAAAGAATAAAAATAATAGTTACATATTTCGTCGCGTCTCCCACAAACCCAAAACGCTTCGCGGAAAATATCGCAAAACTAGCGAAAATTAGATAGATAATCAGAAATATGATATAGATAATAACGGGAATAATCATATCCTAAACTTAAAACGAAAAACGTAAAATGAAAAATAAAAATTATTTTTTCTTTTTTCATTTTTCGTTTTAAGTTTATACCTCATGTCCTGGTTCAATTTTAATCTCTTCTTTCTTAATTTCTTTTTTTACAAGCGGGGTAACTTTTTCTTCTTTTTTCGGAAGCGCCTTGGAAACATCTACTTTCGGCTTTGGCTCCAGCATCTTACAATTACCAATTAAAAGCGCCCCTTCCGCTACTTTTAGTTTTGCAATATCAACATCACCAACAATTTTTGCGGTCTCAGTTAATTCCAACAGAGTTTTTACTTTTACATTACCAGTAACCGTACCTGAAATCACTGCACTATAAGCATTGATATTTCCTTTCACCTCTGCCGGATCTCCCATAATCAAATGTCCCCCAATATCAACGTTCCCCTCCAGTTTTCCGTCAATCTTAACATTCCCTTCACTCCTTAAATTTCCTTTGACATCAACCGATGCTTCTAAAATTGTTTCAATGTCTTTTCTGGGAGGCTCAGGTAATTTATTTTCGAACATAGAAATTTTAGTAATTATTTGTTAGTGATTAACGAATAACGATCAGTCGTCCTATTCATTAGCCATTATTTTTGCCCCATTGCTTTTTGCAATACTGTTTTCTCCTCATCGGAAAGATGATATTTGGTTTGACCCTTAGCAATCGGTTTCGCATATACTCTTGTCCCTTCACGACTGTGTAAACTGGAGATTACTACCCCATTATCAAAAGAATCAAGTAAAGCCAAAGCAAAACTTTGATCACCTCCCGTATCATCAAAAGGATTGAAACGCATTAAAACAACTTTTTTAATACAAATGTCAGTGGTGTCACTAATTTTTTGGGCGAACTGGGAAAGTTTTTGAATATCGCTGGCATTCTGATTGACTTGCTTTACTTGTTTCAATAAAAGCTCTTCTAAATTATCCACTTTGACTCCCTGGAACATTTCGCGATTTTTCTTGTTCAGTAAAACCAGTCGAATTTGTAAATAAACAACCCAAATTAAAAGAACCACACTAGAAATAAGCAGAATCATAGTTAAAGATTGATTTTCCTGAACGAAATTAAACATTGAAGGAAAATTAATTGCAGCTACATTATAGCGAAAAAGTTAATCTGAGTAAAGTCATTTGCTTGCATAATTCTTAATTATTAAGCTATAATAGAATCGCATTTAAATCACCATCATGTCTAAGAAAAGTAAAAACAAGAAAAGACGCCGCAAAGAACGCTTAAAACGTCTCCGCGCTCAACTTTTGGCTCAACAGCAAAGTCAAACCCAAGTAGAATCAACTCCAACCAAACTAACTCCAAAAACACCTGCGCTAAACCAAGTTACCGAACAAAAACCAGAAGTAATTGAGGCAATTGACCCGGAAGAAAAGAATATGCGCAAGGAATTAAAAAAATACTTCTTGATTTCACTTTTGATTACAATAATTCTAGTTGCTCTCGGACTAATCATGAATCTAACAACATGGATTAACCCAGTAAAAGACTGGATCGCAAAAATAGTTTAATTTTCTTTTTTCTATACTATAAAAACTCCTCTAGCAAAAGAGGGGTTTTTATTAATGATTTTGTCGGTATTGTAAACTCTCAGCAATATGTCGTGATTTAATTTGACTGTTTTCTTCTAAATCAGCAATTGTTCGCGCAACTTTTAAAACACGATGATAAGCCCGCGCTGATAAACTCATTTGAGTCACTGCTGATTTTAACAAACCTTGACTTTCTCTATCAATCACACAATGTTTCCGAATTTGTTCTAAATCCATCTCCGCATTAGTTCTTACAACCAAACTATCTTTAAAACGATATGATTGAATCTGGCGAGCTTTCTCTACTCGCTTACGAACTATTTCTGAAGCTTCACCCTGTTCATCACTAGTTAATTTTTCATATTTTACGCGTGCTACCTCCACTTGAAGATCAATGCGATCTAAAAATGGTCCTGAAATCTTCTTCTGATAATTTGCTACTTGCACAGGTGTACAAACACAGTCACGCAAGGGATCAGTCAAGTAGCCGCAAGGGCAGGGATTCATACTAGCAACCAAAGTGAACGAGGCAGGATAAGTAATTGTTCCCTGTGCGCGAGAGATTGCTATTTTACCTTCTTCAAGAGGTTGTCTTAATACTTCCAGAACTGGACGCGGAAACTCCGGCAATTCGTCTAAAAACAAAATTCCCCGATGACTCAAAGAAATCTCTCCTGGTCGTGGCCACTTTCCTCCGCCAACAAGTGCTACTGCGGAACTGGTATGGTGAGGAGAACGAAAAGGTCTTTCTCTAACTAATGGTTGATCAGTTGAAAGTAATCCGGCAACACTGTAGATTTTACTTACTTCCAAAATTTCCTCCAATGTTAACTGTGGCAAGATAGACACCATCGCTTTTGCTAATAAAGTTTTTCCTGAGCCGGGAGGTCCCGACATTAGCAAATTATGGCCGCCGGCTGCAGCAATTTCCAGTGCTCTTTTTGCAAATTCTTGTCCTTTAATCAAAGATAAATCATTCTGATGAGTAATTTTTTGCACACAATCCAAGGAAAATCCTCGTGATTTTTCTACCCGCCACTCACCCTCATCCTTTAAGAGATCACTCAAACTATTTAAAGGATAGATATTAATTCCGGGAACCAAATTCGCTTCTTTAAAATTTTCTTGCGGTAAGAAAATTCCCGCAAATCCTTTTTCTCTCGCAAAACTCACTATTGGCAAAACACCATTTACTGGCCGGAGATTACCATCCAATGACAGTTCGCCAACAAATAAATACTTACTTTCATCAAATTTAATTTGATGAGAAACTTTCAAAATACCAACCGCAATTGCAAGATCATAAGCAGGACCTTCTTTCTTTAAATCAGCAGGAGCAAGATTAATAGTCAAATGTCCCATTGGGAAAAAAGCACCACTGTTTTTTATTGCCAATTTAACCCGATCTCGTGATTCAAAAACAGCTTTATCAGGAAGTCCGACAATCATGAAGCCCGGCAATCCTTTTGTGATATCAACTTCTACCTCAATTTCTTGACATTCTAAACCAATTAAGGCGACACTCTTAATCTTAGTAAGCATAAAAATTACTCCTTTAATTGATTAAGTATGAAGACAGAAGACTGAAGGCGGAAGTAATTAAATTAAAAAGACCTATGACCTTGAGGTCTTTTTAATCATCGCTATGATAATACTTGTTATCTCATTAAGCTCTTCTTTTAAGTAATCTAAGTGATCTTGGGGGCAAATCTTTAAATCCTCTACTACTCCGAACCAATAAAAAGTTTCTCGACATTCTCTTAGAGCAAAATTAAAAATACTAACGGATTCCTTTCGCGAACGAGCCGCAAGGGATTCAGCAAGACTAGCACCAACACTGGAAGCCGACCTGAGAAGCTGACTTGCAATTTCATAGTGATGAACTTTCTTTACGAGAAGAACAAATTTTGTTGTTTCTACAGTAAATTTACGGTTTCTTAATCGGATATCAAAAACTTTTGTTTTCATAGTCCCTTCTTTAATTATAGAAAATTGAAATTTGGAATCTTCAGCCTTCTGCCTTCAGCCTTCTGTCTTTTAGAAACTCTTTGATTAACTTCTCTGCCTTGTAAATATCATTAATCCATTTAATCCTCTTGTCTTTTCTAAACCAGGTTAATTGCCGCTTGGCATAGTGTCTCGTGTCTGCTTGGATTTTCTCAATTGTTTTTTGAGGAACTTTATATTGTTTAATTTCCTGAGGAGAAAGATTCTTAAAATCATTAGCAATCTGCCGATAACCAATTCCTGAGAATGCTTCATGACTGAAATCATACTTTTTCAAATATAATTTTCTTACTTCATCTACTAATCCTTCCTTAATCATTTTTAAAACTCGTTTGTTAATTCGCTGATAAAGTTTCTCGCGAGGAATGTCAATGCCAATTAAAAGAACATTGAAGTTCGGTTTTTTGAGATTCCTTTTTTTAATGATCGACTGACCAGTTTTGATAATCACTTCTAGCGCTCTTACTACTCGGCGCTTATTCTTTAAATCAATCTTCCGGTAAGCTAATGGATCTTTCTTTTTTAACTCTTTCTTTAATTCTACTAGAGACTGGGATTCTAGTTTCTGACGAAGTTTATAATTAGGTTTATCATGGGGTAAAACATAGCCATCTACCACCGCATTAATATAGAGTCCTGTTCCTCCAACAAGGAATGGCAAATGACCTCTTTGCCAGATTTTTACCATTGTTTTTTGCGCTAATTTCTGATAGTCAGAAACGGTAAATTTCTGATTTGGTCTTTTAATATCTATCAAAAATTGAGTAATTTTTTTATCCTTAGCTGTACCAATATCTAAACCCTTGTAAATTTGGCGACTATCAGCCGAAATAATTTCGCCTTTGAATTTCTTGGCTAATCTACTCGCCCACTTGGTTTTCCCCGATGCTGTCGGTCCCAAAATAACTACTAGCTTTCTTCCTGACTCTGCCCTCTGCCCTGTGCCCTCTGCCCTTATTCCTTCAAGACCAAATGATTGCCCTTTCGTAATCCTCACTGGTATAAATTTTCCAATCAAATTATTACCACCCTTAAACTTTACCGTGTGAAATCCATTGTCCTTCCCTAACCAATAACCATTTTTCTTTCTTTCTACTAGAACAAGAAGTTCTTTTCCAATCAACTTTTGATTTTTCTTTTTTGCTATCTCGGCTAAAACTTTATTTAACTTCAGATCGCGTCTTTTTTTCTCTTCCAAAGAAACATTGTCTTGTAATTGAAAGGCGACAGTTTTTTCTCGCGGCGAGTAACGACTGATATAGGCCATATCAAACTGTACTTCCCGAAACAACTTTACAGTGTTCTCAAATTGTTCCCTTGTTTCTCCGGGAAAACCAACAATAATATCCGTAGATATTGTAACTTCCGGAACTGCTTTACGAATCTTACCAATCAGTTTCTTGAAATATTCCCCAGTATATTTACGATTCATTTTCTTTAAAATTTGATTGTCGCCAGACTGCACTGCCAGATGAAGATATTTCGTCACCTTGTCTAAAGTGGCTATCGCCTGAATCAGTTGAGACGACAAGTCCTTTGGGTGAGAAGTCAGGAATCTAATCCAGAAGTTGCCTTTGACGCCATTTAATAATTCCAGTAATTGGGGAAATGGTTCAGTGAATTTTAACCTCTGCCCCCTGCCCTTTGACCTCTGCCCTGAGTAGCTATTAACATTCTGCCCCAACAACGTAATCTCTTTATACCCCCGTCCTACCAAACCCTTCACTTCCTCATAAATCTCCTTCATCGGTCGGCTTTCTTCTCTTCCTCTTGCATAAGGAACCACACAATAAGCACAAAAATTATTGCAACCAAAGGAAATTGGAACATAAGCCTGAAAGTTAGAGTTATGTTTTGGTGGGATTGTAAAAAATTGTTTGATTCTTTGTTCTCGAATCGTAGGAAAATATTTCACCAATTCTCTATCCCATTCACCTAGTTCTTTAATCGGCAAATATAAAACTGGTCGCTTAAATTGCTTTTGTAGATAACCTGGATCATGATACAACATGCAGCCAGTTAAAACAATTTTTAAACTTTTTTTAACCGGATGATTTTTCGTTAACATATTTACTAAACCAATCACCCGATTCTCCGCCGATCGCCGCACCGAGCAAGTATTAAAAACCAATAAATCTAACTTTTGCCAACTATCAGTTTCACAAAATCCAAGTTTATTCAAATAAGCCGCGATACGTTCAGAATCGGACTGATTCATCTGACAACCAAAAGTTAAAATTTTGTAGAACAATTTTCTTAACATAACAATCTTATTGTAGCATAGAGAAATTAAGAGAAAATTAATCCCGCCATAAAGGCAGGATTTTTGCTTTTAGATAAATATTGGTCAAGAAAAAGCGGCCCTGAAGGCCGCTTAGATATCGGGAGGAAACGAGGAAGAGCAAAAAATTCTGATCGCCTCTTCCTCGCTAAATTGACTTTCATACTGCTTTTGGACGCGATTAAAGTCGCGCCAGAAAGAGATCAGCCCCGCGAAAGGAGCAAGAAAGAAGGCAGTGTATTTACCACGAAAGATTATTCCGCGGTAAATTACCCCACCGCCTTCAAGATGCAGGGGGTAACGATCATGGTGAATCTTCTTCGGCCGAGGGTAATCAGCACAAAGAAAGAGAAGAACCCAGTCGATGGAAAAGCTGCTGGATAAGCCAAATAGAAAAAAAACTGCAACAGCCAGAGTACCTTTGATACCCCAGTAAACCTGAACGGGGAAGAAACCCCAGATAGGGATTTCGGCTATCCTAGCCGCAAGCGGCGAGATCAGCACTGCTGCTAAAACCGCTGCAACGAATCCCACCCCTATACCCAAGACCATAGAAACACTCGTCAAAGGAATCCGTCTTATAAGACGGACCGGAAGAGCAAATAGCAACAAAAACAACGGCTCAAAAGCTGCGAAAAACTTGTTAGCATCCATCCATATCTTGCCTCCTCAGAAAAATAAAAAATAAAAGAGCATGGGTTAATGACTTACTATCCTAACACAAAAGTATCTGAAAGTCAATGCTAAAGCCCTAAAATTATGTTATAATATCCTTGAAATAACAACGAAAATGCGCACCAATCAATGGCTAAGACAACAATTAACCCTAATCTGGCATAACTTCTTTCCAGAATTAAAAAAGCGTAATCCGATTGAAATTAAATTCGGAAGACGTTGTCGCACCCGATTAGGATCAATTAAACTGGAAGGAAGAAAAACAGTCATTACGATTAACGGATTATTCCAAAACGAGTCCGTTCCCGATTATGTTATCACCGGAACTATTGCTCATGAGTTAACTCACTATGCCCACGGTTTTAGCTCGCCGCATCCCCAACTGCAACGCTACCCTCATCAAGGCGGCATTGTTAAAAAAGATTTGGAAAAACGGGGTCTAAAAAATATTTTAGTAAAACAGAAAAAATGGTTGAAGAGTAACTGGTTAAATTATTTGAAAAAATATTTTCCTTATACGTATTGTCCTCGCCATGTACCATACGGTACATGGCGCCGACGACGATATGTTTATCGATTTAATTTCTGGCCTTTTTAAATGGGTACTCTTTATATTGTCGCTACACCAATTGGCAACTTAAAAGATATCACTTTTCGCACCTTAGAAACGCTCAAATCTGCTGATTTAATTGTTGCGGAAGATACCAGACAAACCAAAAAACTTTTGGATCACTATCAGATTCAAAAACCCCTGGAAAGCTATCATCAACACAGCCACGAAGATAAAATTGATTACTTGATTAGCCAATTAAATCAAGGGAAAACTCTAGCGCTAGTTACCGATGGCGGGACACCAGGAATTGCTGATCCCGGAAACCTCTTTGTTGAAAGAGTATTAGAAAAATCTCCCGACGTAAAGATTATCCCTATCCCCGGCCCTAGTGCTTTAACTACTCTTGCAAGTGTGAGTGGAATTAACATGGACGAATTTTATTTCGTCGGTTTTCTCCCTCACAAAAAAGGGCGTAAGAAAAAACTAGAAAACTTAAAAAATATTACTGTCCCGATTATCATTTATGAATCGCCTTATCGGATTTACAAACTATTGCGAGAAATCAATGATTATCTGGGCAATAAAGAAATAATTATCGGCAGAGAATTAACAAAAAAGTTTGAAGAAATTATCCGCGGAAAAGTTTCGGAAATTCTAGCTAAACAATTCAAAAATAAAGGAGAATTTGTCCTTATTATTAAACCTGATGAATAAATTTTACGTTACCACATCAATTGCTTATGCTAACGCCAAACCCCATATTGGCTTTGCCTTAGAATCTGTGCAAGCAGACGTTTTAGCACGTCTAAACAGACAAAAAGGTGAAAAGACCTTCTTTTTAACTGGTACTGATGAAAACGGTAGTAAAATCTATCGCGCTGCTAAAGAAGCCGGAAAAGAACCTCAACAGTTTTGCGATAAAATCTCCCAGCAATTTCGCGAGTTAAAAAAAGTGCTTAATCTTTCTAATGACGATTTTATTCGCACTACAGACAAAAAACACCATAAAGCAGCACAAACACTTTGGAAATTATGTCAAAAAGATATTTATAAGAAAAAATACCAGGGATATTACTGTGTTGGCTGCGAAGCATTTGTCAAAGAAAAAGATCTAGTAAATGGTCTTTGCCCTAATCACAAAAAAGCGCCTGAAAAAATAGCAGAAGAAAATTACTTTTTTAAATTATCTAAATATCAAAAACCATTACTGGAATTCTATCAAAAAAATCCCGAATTTATTATCCCCCAAAAAAGATTTAACGAAATTAAACACTTAGTTGAAGAAGGACTAGAGGATATTAGTATCTCCCGTTCCAAAGATAAGTTACCTTGGGGTATCCCTGTTCCAGACGACGATTCACAAACAATGTACGTCTGGTTTGATGCATTAACTAACTATATTTCAGGATTAGATTGGCCCGAAAAAAGCGAACAGTTCAAGACATTCTGGCCAGCAGATGTTCACATCATCGGAAAAGATATTAATCGTTTTCACACTGTACTTTGGCCTGCAATGTTAATGAGTGCCGGAATTGAATTACCGAAACAAGTTTTAGTCCACGGATTTATCAATGCAGAAGGAAAAAAGATGAGTAAATCCTTAGGCAATGTAATTGATCCTGTAGAGCTAGTTAAAAAATACGGAACTGATGCGGTGCGTTATTATTTATTGCGCGAAATTCCCACCACCGAGGATGGTGATTTCAGTGAAGTAAAGTTCCAAGAACGTTACAACAAAGATTTGGCTAACGATCTTGGCAATCTTTTAAACCGCGTGCTTACAATGATGAATCGTTACCAAGTAAAACCAGTTGAATTTAAAAAACAATATACCAGTTTAGCAGAAATGAAAAAAGATTATCCTCATTTATTTTTCTTTAAAAACCTCAACTACGATAAATATCTCAAACAATTCCGTTTTGATCTTGCTTTGGGAGAAGTTTTCAAATTAGTCGCAGAATCCAATCAAGTGGTAGATCAGAAAAAACCTTGGGAATTGGCAAAAAGCGATCCGAAAAAATTAGTGTTGGTACTACAAAATCTTTATAGCCGCTTGGCAGTAATTGCTTGTTTATTAGCACCTTTCCTACCAGAAACCTCCGAGAAAATCAACCAACAACTAAAAACCTTTGAACCAGAAGTATTATTTCCTAAAATTTAAGGATGATTTTGCCGATTCTTGCCGCGGTAAGCCGTGCCACAGAAATCATTGTTGATAAAGAAGTCCTTTCTCGTCAAAAACTCAATTTCAAAACCTATCTTTTAGGAGGATTTACTTTCGTTCTCCTAATTGCAACAGTGATTGGATTAACATGGGGAAAAGTTTCGCCGGATTTTTTTAAATTACCCTACCTTCTAGCATTCTTAGGAATTATCGCTACTGCTGTTGGCTGGAATTCAATCTTCTATCGCGCAATTCAAAAAGAAAAACTGAGTGATGCAGAACCCATTATTCTCGCAACACCGCTGATGGTCATTCTTATCTCTGCTATCTTTATCCCTGAGGAACGTAAGTGGAGCTATATCGTCCTTGCTTTAATTGCCTCTCTAAGTGTCATCGCGAGTCGCTTTCAACGCAAACATCTCCACTTCAACATTTACTCACTTGCTCTTATTGGCTACGCGATCCTCTTTGGCTTTGAAGCACTTTTTGTAAAAGTAGTCCTTGCAAACTGCAACCCCTTTGCACTTTATCCTCTGCGCGTGCTATTTGTAATGACTATTTTAGCAGCAATTTTCCGTCCCTCATTTAAAGGACTATCCCATAAAAACTGGATTTCTTTATTTGTCATTGGTTTTATTGCCAATGCCTATCATCTTTTACTCTACTTCAGCTATGCTAAATATGGCATTTCCGTAACCGCTCTTTTCACGGTACTTGAACCGATTTTGGTTTATCTCGCATCACTAATGCTTTTCAAAGAAAAATTCCAACTGCGAAATATCATCGCCGCCGCAATTGTACTATTCTGCGTAATTTATGCTCAATTTATTTGATTATGTACGATACTCACTGTCATCTTAACTTTAAAGATTTTGATTCTGACCGAGAAAGGGTAATTGAACGCGCCAAAAGTTCTAAGATTACCGGAATCATTAACCCCGGTGCAAGCTTAAGAGACAGCCGCACTGCCGCAGAGCTATCAGCGAAATATCCTTTTATCCACGCGGCAGTTGGTCTCCATCCTCACGAAGCCCAAGCGTTAAATAATAAAGATATTAATTTAGTTATTGAGAAAATAGCAGGATTGATTAAAAAGAATAAAAAAATTGTCGCGATTGGCGAAACGGGATTAGATTATCACAATGTTGCTGAATATTTAAATAAGAAAAATTTGGCTGAAGAAGAAATAGTAAAAGAAGTAACACGTGTCAAAGAAACACAAATTGAATTATTCAAGGCACACCTAGATTTAGCAATAAAGAAAAACCTCCCGGTAATCATTCACTGTCGCGAGGCATATCTAGAAATGCTAGATCTCTTAAAAGGACAAAAGATTTCCGGAGTAGTTCACTGTTTCAGCGGCACTTTCAAAGAAGCACAGGAATTTTTGAAAATGGGATTTTACTTGTCATTCACAGGAGTAATTACTTTTGTCAAAGATGACGATGAGTTAATTAAAATCGTTAGAGAAACTCCATTGAACAAAATATTATTAGAAACCGATGCGCCGTTTTTAACTCCCGAGCCCTATCGCGGCAAAAGAAACGAACCGGCATTTGTCAGATTTATTGCTGAAAAAATCGCGGAGATTAAAGGGATTTCGGTAGAAGAAACCATTAAAGTCACTGATGAAAATACCAAAAAGTTGTTTGGAATTGACTAAATTTCCAAGAGCGGGATTTTTATTTGCTCAAATTTTTCTCTTGACAGGTATGTTATATATGTTATAACTTAAGAAAGTCGGTAAGAAAGGAGTGGTCATATGACTAGAAAACGCTACCTGCTTCGCCCGGTAGCTCATTGCTGCTCGGGCTCTTGACCTCCGACCGAATAATTTTAAAAAACGACCCCGTTTTCTCGGGGTCGTTTTCCTATTCTGGAAAACAAAACTTATTTTTTCTTCTCATCCTTTACCTCTTCATACTCGCCTTCTTTTACATTCCCTTTCTTATCCTGGGGACCGGCTTGCTGTGTCCCTGTCTGCTGTTGTTTCTGATACATCGCCTGACCAATTTTTTGCGCCGCTTGAGATAACTCGTCACTGGCTTTTTTGATTGCTTCAACGTCTTCACCATCTTTCACTTTCTTTAATGTTTCAATTTTACCCTCAATTTCCTTCTTGTCACCAGCAGCAATTTTATCGCCGGCATCTTTTAAAGCTCTTTCGGTAGAAGTAATTAAAATTTCCGCATTATTTTTTGCCTCTACTTTTTCCTTCTTTTTTCGATCTTCCTCAGCATGAGCCTCAGCATCTTTTTTCATTCTTTCCACTTCTTCCTCACTCAAACCAGAAGAGGCAGTAATAGTAATCTTTTGTTCTTTACCTGTAGCTTTATCCTTCGCAGAAACATTCAAAATGCCATTAGCATCAATATCAAAAGAAACTTCAATTTGGGGAACACCACGCGGTGCTGGCGGAATGCCGTCTAGGATAAATCTTCCCAGAGTTTTATTATCAGCTGCCATCGGGCGCTCGCCTTGGAGAACGTGAATTTCTACTGACGGCTGATTATCAGTGGCAGTAGAAAAAATTTGAGTCTTAGCTGTTGGAATGGTAGTATTTGCTTCAATTAACTTTGTGAAGACACCACCTAAAGTTTCAATCCCAAGCGATAATGGCGTAACATCCAATAACAAAACATCCTTGACGTCACCGGTCATTACTCCACCTTGAACTGCCGCACCGATTGCCACTACTTCGTCAGGATTAACACCCTTGTGTGGCTCTTTGCCAAATAAATCTTTAACTACTTTCTGAACTGCAGGCATACGCGTCTGACCACCAACTAAAACCACCTCATCAATGTCTTTTGCTTCTAATTTTGCGTCTTTCAAAGCCTTCTTACAAGGTTCAATAGTTCTATTAATTAAATCCGCAGTTAATTCCTCCAACTTGGCACGGCTTAATTTAATATCAAGATGTTTGGGACCCGAACTATCAGTAGTAATAAAAGGAATATTTACATCAGTTTCCATTGTTGAGGAAAGTTCAATTTTTGCCTTCTCCGCAGCTTCTTTTAAGCGCTGGAGCGCCATTTTATCATTGCGCAAATCAATCCCTTGATCTTTTTTAAATTCATCGGCTAAATAATTGATAATTACCTGATCAAAATCGTCACCACCCAAGTGGGTATCACCATTGGTGGACTTAACTTCAACAACATCATCACCTACTTCAAGAATGGAAATATCAAAGGTTCCTCCACCAAGATCATAGACTGCAATCTTCTCATTCTTTTTCTTATTTAACCCATAAGCAAGCGCGGCAGCAGTCGGTTCATTAATAATTCTTTTGACATCAAAGCCAGCAATTTTACCTGCATCTTTAGTGGCCTGACGTTGTGAATCATCAAAGTAAGCCGGGACTGTAATTACTGCTTCGGTAATTTTTTCACCAAGGTAATCCTCCGCATCTGCCTTCAATTTCTGCAAAATCATCGCGGAAATTTCCTGGGGAGTATAATCTTTGCCGCCCATTTCTACTTTAACACCATCTCCCGCCTGTTTAATTTTATAAGGCATCGTTTTTAGATCGCGCTGAACCTCAGGATCATCAAAACGACGGCCAATCAAACGTTTAACGGAAAAAATGGTATTGTCAGGATTTGTGACCGCTTGACGCTTTGCTAACTGTCCCACTAAACGTTCACCTTTTTTATCAATGGCAACAATAGAAGGGGTAGTGCGATTACCTTCTTTATTCGCAATTACAGTTGGTTCTCCACCCTCCATTACTGCCATACAAGAGTTAGTAGTCCCTAAATCAATTCCTAAAATTTTACTCATAATTTTTCTCCTTGTCACGCTTTCAGAGCGCAACTTAATTAAAAAATAATTTAGGTACGAGACAGCAAGAATAAACTTGCTATCTCGATACTTAAACTATTATTTTTTAGCCGCTTTTAACTGCGGTTTTACTCTCACAACTTCAATCTTCTTTGGTTCCTGCTTTGGCAATTCTACTTTAAGAATGCCGTTATCAAACTCGGCTTTGACCTTGTTACTTTTAATCGCCGTCGGCAAAGCAATACTGCGAGAGAAAGAACCACTTTGAATCTCTTTGTAGTAGTAATTTTTCTTGCTTACTTCTTTCTCACGCTTGGATTTGCCAGAAATTGTGAGAGCATCATCGGAAACCGAAATATCAATGTCTTCTGGATCAAATCCGGCAAGTGCCATTTCCACAGTTACTTTCTTGTCATCTTGAGACACATCAATAGCAGGAACAACTGAGCCTTTTGCAGGTAAAATCCCCCTGCGGGTTAGTCCCTCATTAAAGAGACGATCCATTTCCTCTGAGAAGGCTCGCATCTCTCGGAAAGGATCCCAGAGTGCTAAACTCATTTTGGTACTCCTTTCTTTAAGATTAAAGATTATTAATTTAAAATTTCAATTCCAAACTATTTAGCCACTTTCACTTTTGCTGGTCTAATCACTCTATCATGCAATTTAAATCCTCTTGCCAACTCTTGGACAATCATCCCTGATTTAAATTTTTTATTCTTGACATGTTCAACCGCTTCATGAAGATTCGGATCAAATTCTTTACCCTCAGTCTCTACCTCGGTAACTCCATTCTCTCGCAAGACATTCAGTAATTGATCTTGAATAGCAATGATCCCTGCTATCCATTTGTTATCTTTTAAATTTTCGGGAAGATTATTCAAGGCATGGTCAAAATTATCAATCACAGGCAATAACTGAAGAATCAAATCAGTATTGCAGAATTTCATTAATTCTAAACGATTTTTCTCCATCCGCTTGCGATAATTAAGATAATCTGCTTTCGCACGCTGCCAGCCGGAAAGATACTCTTTAGCCTGTGCTTGTGCTTTCTTTAACTCCGCTAATTCTGATTTTTCCTTGTGTTGATGAGATAATCTTGACTTAGCTTTTTTCATAGAAGATATTAGAAATTATTGTGAAACGATACTTCTAATGCTCTAGCAAAATGCTTTAGGATAGCCTGATTATAATCATAGCGCATTCTTTTTGGACCAATTACACCAAGCATCCCCTCGCTATCACCATCTCCAAAATAAGTAACCAAAATACTGCATTCCCGGATCTCTTCTTTGGAAGTTTCTTTACCAATCAAAATCTGCGATTTAGTATCAGCGGGAATCTTTTTAAATAAATCAAGTAGTTGAGAAAAATCTTCTAAGATCTCCACAATCTGAGCAGCTTTTTTAGAATTCTTAAATTCAGGTTGTTTTAAAAGATTGGCAATACCAGTGTAATAAACTCTTTTATGTGGCGAGATCCCAATCGCAATACACTGAGTTAGCTTTGCAATTACTCTTACTGCTTCATTAAGAAAACTATCAAAGTCCTCATTCTCATTCTCTTTCTCTTTCAACCGAAATTGATTTTCAAAGTCTAAAATTAGCTCTGGCAAGAATTGATCAACAAAAAGACGATAGCCCTTATCTGTGGGAATTCGCCCGGCGGAAGGATGGGGATGCATAAGATATCCTGCTAGTTCAAGAGCGTGCAATTCATTGCGAATTGTCGCCGGACTGAGATCGAGATTAATATTCTCAGAAAGCCATTCCGACCCAACCGGTTCTGCGGTATCAACATATTCCCCAATTAAAGCTTTCAAGATCTCCCTTTGACGCTCATCCATTTTAATAGGTTAAAACTAGCTTTTTCGAACTTTTAGCACTCTCAATATGCGAGTGCTAATTCATTATAGCAAACGCTAAATTATTGTCAAGTGCCAGACATCAAAAAACAGCTCCGCCCCATGTGCCGCATGGCACATGGCCCCGAGATGGAGCTGCTTTTATCTCAGACAATCTTTATCTAGTCGGCGGATGACAAACTTTGCAAGGCTTTAGGTGCAACTTTTTGGCAGTTGAAAGCTTGATTTTAATCTTACCGTGACGTAAGTACTTACATCCAGCACGATGATACTTGTTTCCTGTTTTTGTTTTATAAACTGTTGGATTGTGTACTTTCTGGATACGGAAAGCAGGATCAGCTTTAGGAGTAGGTACTGATGCCGCACTTACAGCGACAATAGAGAGAAGTAATGCAGTAATAATTGCGGGAATAACCAGAAATCGCTTGGAAAATTTTGGATTCATTGTAGTAATTAGTAGATTTTTTAATGTCTAGTGCCAGTATAGCATTTCCTGCAATAAAGTCAACCTAAATAGCATAACATAAATAGCATAGCCCAGTTAGTATACTGAATACTGACGGGTCCACTCTAGCAGAACAAGCCAGATAAAAAGAAGAAAATTAGATTCCTAAATCAATTAAAGCGTTGTTCTCGCTTAATACGTCTAAATCTCCTCCTCTAAACTTCAAGCCTTTTGCCTTTTTATCAACATCAAAAACCACCATTCTCTGTTTCGAAGTGTTCGGGTTTAGTTGTTCCAAGAATAAATCTTTGTCTTGAGGGATGTAAAAGATAGTATCAGTGGAAGCACTGAATTCTCTACCCTTATCATCGATCAAGACCACAGCTGAACTATCTGCAGTTTTTGCCTCTTTACCAGTATTTTTGACCTGCAAAGTGACTATTACAAAAACACCACTGGCTTTCTTGGGACCATACAATCCGGTAGTATCTTTCAGTGTCGCTTGTTTTTTTACACTAATAACTTTCCACTCAACATCTCCCGCTTTAACAACCTCCCCAACTTTCCCCTTATTTTCAGTTCCCGCAACTTGCTTTGATACCTCCGAAGCACATTTTCCGCAAGCAACACAATTGATTACACCGATCAAGACAATCACTCCCAAAATTATCAGAATGATAATCAGGGCTACACTTGGTCCCTTTTTCACCGGTTTTGTCTCGGTCATTTTTGTTCCTTTCGTTTAAATAATAAAAATTTATCTAATAAGGATACCAAGTATATTGACACTTATGACAGCGCCAGGCGCTAGGTAATAGTAAGAGTAACAAGCCAATAGGAAAGAAGATTACTGCAAGTAAATAAATGAGAAAATGTCTTACCTGATAAGTATCGTCAGTATTACATTTAGGACAATTATACCTAATCATCTACTGAGATTTAAGAATGATTTTAAATTAATTCTATCTTCACTAAATTAAAATAAAATTAAGACAGAATTAAAAATTAATTAAAGCACCTTCGCAATCTTCAAATCAATATCAACATTCAAACTCAAAGCCTTTCTCTCCAATTTCCTCACCAACTCAAACTCCTCACTAATCCTCTCCATCTGCAATCGCGATAAAACTGGAATTTTAATTTTCTCCGGGTCGGCAGGGCAGATCTTAGCTAAACAAGCATTCAAAAAACCAACTCTTAAAGTTGGCTTTTTGATTTTGCCGACAAAAATTAATTGAATGAATTGAGATTGGTTAACCTTATTTAATTGCTCCAAAACCAAACCTCCGTCCCGACGCATTCCCAGAACTAGTCCTCGCCCTGTATCAGGCGACACAGGGCACAGCCACTCACTAAAAACCTCCTTAAGCGGTACTAATTTGACTTCGTCCTTATGCATTTAAGCAAACTAAAAAGCGAGCACCCGACGCTGATCCACACATGCATCCCGAAGAACGCTGTTTGTGAAAAGCCGAGTGCCCGCTTTCCTTTCGCAAACAACGCGAAAGCGGGCAAACGCTCTCAAATCCTTCGGGACTAAATATGGATCAGCAAATTCATTTTAGCACTGCCTTAATTCAAAGCAAGGGTTTTAATCTTGCTTTAATTTAAAAACCCCATGCTATACAGCACGGGGCGCCGCTCGCAACAACCTATTACTTGTTACCTCTTACCTAATTATCCTCTTGTTAATAAATCTCATCCTTCTTATCCCTAATGTAAGAGATCCAATGATCTAACACCGGAATCAGGCTCTTAAATGGCGCTTCAATGACCCGGTCCAAAACAAAAACCAAAATATTAACTTTTGGCAACTTCTGGGCAATCCACTTTCCTGCCTGAATAAAGGGAATAGAGAAAAAATCAATAATCGCCGTAAGCAAATTACCTTCACTCGGCAGAACAATTAATTCACGCATGCCGTAACGCAAACGGATACCAAAGAAGCTTACTGCAGTTAAGAAGAAAAGGAACAAGAAACCACCAATCCAGTTAAAACCGGTCTTATAAAGAACAAAAATAATCAAACCAAAAGAAAGAAGAAAAGCCAGCGAGTAAAAAACATTAAAAATCACATTTAACGTTGGATGGGGACGAATGTTGCGACTGGATTTATAAATAATGGAATCTTTCTTCTCTAAATAAGCAATCTTAAAAATAGAATTAACAATTTCCGCAGTATTTTTAGACGAAGGAATCCGCACACTTGCGCCAATAATTAACATCAGGGTCGGATGAAACGCAATGTTAGTAATAAACGGAAACCAAAACACTTTATTATGTAACCAGAGGTCATAAGGCAGTTCAAAAATAAACGCCAAAACCGTTTTAGTACAGAAAATATAAATGACACTCCGGATAAAGTTACGGCGCAATTTAGAGCCATAAGCTTTATAACGTTCCTCGCATTTTTCTTTAATTTGTTCTTCAAACTTAAAGGGATCTTCAATTAATTTCTCAATATTATCAATATTCTCAACAATCACATCATTCAAAACCCAAAAAACCATTGCATAGCGACGTAACTTGCGAGTAATCAAGTTATTGAAATTATTATTAATATAGCTCTCAATTTTATCTTTAAGTGCCGGGAGATTAATAGCAATTTGATTAATCGCATCCAGATGAGGATTTTTAATCCAATCGGGATAAATCTTTTTAAAAATACGATAACTTAAAATCGCGTTGTCTGCTTTATAAAGTACTTTATTCATCACAATATAAAGCTGGAGATTTTTATCCGCATCAGAAAGCTTAGCATCTCCCCAATCCAGTTCCGAAGTTAAAATCGGAGTAGCAAACTCAATTAACGCTTCTTGGGGTTCCGAAGAAACGAGCAAGTCTTCAACTTCACAAGCCAAGATCCCCAAAACCCAATCCTGCAATTTATTGCGTTTCTGAAACGGCACTTGTGCAACACGATCAAAAAGCACTTGGTACTTCTGTAAAACAAATCTAATTTGAGAAACAGCGCTTTCGGGAATCGTTTCATTTTTAAAATAACCAGCGCGGATTAAGTCATCAACTAAGAGTTGCGCAATTTGCTCCTGATCACGATAATAAAACATCAAGCGACGGATGATGCGACGAATCGCATTCTTGCGCAAAAGATGCTCATCGTGATATTCCACGGAGTTGCGAAAACGCTCGTACACCAAAGCCAATCCTTCTAGAGTACGTGTGGCTTTCACCCGTGGACCTTCTTGGGATTTTTGGAAACTCTCCCGGAGCTTTACAATCAGCTTTGCGAGCTCGGGAGAAATGGTCATTTTTTGTTTAAGAAACATGATTAAAGCTTAACTTAAAACGAAAAATGAAAAACCTACCATTTACATTATAAGTCAATCTTCAAAAAATTACAGTTAAAGATAGCATATTTTAAGATTTTAGTCAATGGTAGGGTATTAAGGTAGGGTATTAAAAATCTCTTCTTCAGGAAAATGACAGTGGCTAAAGGCAAAGAGTAAAGAGTAAAGAACAAAAGACAAAAGCGAAGAAAAAAGATAAAATTTTGTCTTTTACTTTCACTTTTACCCTTTAATTTTTGCCTTTTACCTTTTCAATGATAGTCTCATGAAAAGTCGCCACACCATAAAAAGGTGACGTCTCCCCCACCTTGCATCATACAGTGTGGTGCCTACCTCCATGACATGGCGAACCCAACAAAAAAACCTGCCAACTCTGACAGATTATTACAACTTGTTGGTAGCGCCTACGAGAATCGAACTCGTGTTACCAGGATGAGAACCTGGCGTCCTAGCCGCTAGACGAAGGCGCCGTAATTAAAAACGACCGAGGGGTCATTTTTAGTATAGGAAATTATTACAGTTTAGGCAAACTTATCCCCCTCCGAACTTCTTCCGCTTTTCCCTTTCCCGATCCTCTCTTGCCCAACAATAAGAACAATTCAATCCTTTATTCCTCAATTGATTTGTCAATCCTTCCACAAAACCACCGATACTGCCATTTTTCACAAAAGGAAGCCTAAAAGTACCTCCCTTATTATTAACTTCAAAAAACTTCTTACACCCGCATTGATCACAATTCATTTCTATAAACAAGTGATCATTTTCATCTTCATCTCGATACTCAAAAATGTGGGTATGGAATCTTTTGAGAATAGCATTAAATTCCAAGTTAATCTCACTAATCTCTTTACCTTTTAATTTAAAAACATCAAAGGCTTCTTGGCAACGTTTCTCGCTATAAATAATATTATGCAAATCACTCCAACGCTCCCCAATTTCCGGCGAATGATCTCCTTTAAGTACCCGACTAACATCTTGCTCTGCTTGTCTATAATCAGCTAAAAAAATCTCCTGCATTCTCTCTTGAATCACAGGATATTTTATTAACTCTTGATAACGATTATCCACTGAATCTTCTCTTACTGATTCAATTTCAGGAGTTTTTTCCATCGAAAAAGATTAATTCAAACAATATGAAATCCGGGGTGAGTTCGGAATATTTTTTAAAGGAGTTACTAGAATTTTCCATTTTGATTTAAAATAAATTCCTTCTTCGATAACCCCAGTTAACTGAAGCTAAGATAATTACTGATAAAGACCTTCAATAACTCGACCAAGTATTTCCCCAATCCTATCACAATCACCAGTCATTATCGCGGCATAATTACGACGTGAGTACCAATCTACCAAAGTATCACAGTCACCATGACAATGCGTATTGATTTTTTTATTGGGGAATCCCAGTTTGTAAGAATTATCTACTGACTTATTTGAGTTAATCCAGAATGGTTGGGTCTAGGTACAACCAGAAGCATTAGTAATTTCCACCCGAATATATTTTTCTCTTCCTTTAATGTGATATGACCCTCTTTTCCCACGACAGAAACGGTAAACATGTCCGCTTTTACCAATATATCTAATCAGAGAAACTCGATTTGCCTTAACGGTAATCCGTTTTTGAGAAGGATTGTAAGAGATAGCAGTAAATCGTGCTCCCGAGCTCGCATAAAAATTACCGGCTTTTAAAATCGCGATAAGACTTTCTTTACTTGCGTCAGGCAAATAGGCAAAAAAATCCTTTTCCGCGTTGACTCTCCGAATGACTGTCATCAACTCCAAAACTCCAAATCCTCTTTCCGGAAGTTAAGGCTGCATCCCATTTGTCAGTAGCAACTCGGCAACACTTCTGAAGAAAACTGTTATAAATTTCAATTCCGAGATAATTTTCGGCTGCAATCAGGTTTCTGATGCGATAACCACGACAACGGAGATTGGGATGAGCCAAAATTGCCACCCCGCCTTGCAAATTAATCGCATCAATTCTCTCCTGCAATGACAAAGTTGTATCCACATGCTCAGAAACATTTAAGGCAATAATATGATGCTGTGATCACCCGCTATTTTCCTCACCGGGAATTATTATCAGATTGCGATCAGCTAAGCCTGGTCTAGCCAAACAAACGAATACCACTACCAGTAACAAAGTTTTTCTCACCAAATTATTTTTCATTATTTTTTAGAATTGGATAATTAAACTATTTCTATCTGTCAGAAAATTCACCACAACGGATTCTTAGACACCGGCAGAGGGGTTAGAGGTTTGCCGATATTCAAGCGGTTAATTATTTCCTGATCCACTAATCTAAAATCAACACCATACTTCATTCGGGAAGTTTGTCTCACTAATTCCCCCAAACGCACATCGCCACCCTGAAGCGGGGGTAGGAACGCCATGTCAAACGGCTTGCTGGCAACATTATCAATAGAAAGTACAACATAAGCATGGAACTTATCAATATTCAATAAATCATGCTGGTCAAAAGTAGGTTGATAAATTTTCTCCATAATCTCTGCATCTTCCGCGCCAATACGACCACACAAAATCGTCCCGACATTACCAAACACTGCTTCTCTCAAGCGCGCTTTCAAACCATAAGTTTCACCTGCCTGTTCAATCTGAGCAATATACTGGTGCGCGATAATTAAATTCAGAGCATATTTACGAGCTTCAGATAAAATAGACTCAAAGGAATCAGTAGCAAAATTCTGGAATTCATCTACGTATAAATAGAAATCGCGGCGTTGTTCTTTTGTCATGCGCGCTCGCGCCATTGCTCCCATTTGAATCTTCGCGACAATGATTAAACCAAGTAACTTCATATTCAACTCGCCAATTTTCCCTTTGGAAAGCTTCACGAGTAAAATTTTCCCTTGATCCATAATCTCCTGAATATTGAACGTGGATTTTTGCTGACCGATGATGTTACGCATCAGACGGTTAGTCATGAACGCGCCAATCTTACTAATCACCGGACCAAGCATTTCTGACTTATGAAAGTCTGTCGTCTGTGCCATTTCCTGATCCCAGAAAGCACGCACCACCGGATCAGTTAATTTCGCTAATTTGATTCTCTGAAAATTAACGTCAGTAATAATGCGAGGCAATTCCAGCAAAGTTGCACCACTTGCCGGATCCGCCATAATCGTTAAGAAGGCATTGCGCACAATATGATCAAAGCGCGGACCCAAAAACTCTTCATAGAGTTTATGAAAAATAGCAATCATTTCACCGACAACAAAATCCTTTTCAAATTCCGTATGGAACTCCAGCATATTCAATCCCATCGGACGCTCAATATCAGAGGGATCAAACAACACCACATCGCTCACTCTTTCCGGCGGAATCTGAGTCAAAATGGTATCAATTAAATCACCATGCGGGTCAATAACACAAACCCCCTTGCCATTACGAATATCCTGAACTGCCATATTTGCTAAAAACTCGGATTTACCCGTACCAGTACGTCCAATCATATACATATGGCGGCGGCGGTCATCATCTTGAATCCTCACTAACTTCTTCATTCCCCGATAAACTGACTCACCAAGAATAATTCCTTCATCAGGCAGATTTATCGGAGGAGGAGCTTGCTTCGCATGAATCCACTCCACACTTGGAGTATCCAGATTCTTATTAGGAAAGTGAAAAATGCTCGCTAACTCTTCCGTGTTCAGAATCATAATTTCCTTTCTGCGCCATGGAAAGTAACGGAAAATATATTTCTTAATAATTCTCTTTTCGTTTGACTTTTTAATCGTACCCACAAAAGGAACAAAATGTTTCCAAGGCTTCTTTAAGTACCAGGGTTTAATTGGCTTTAAGCCGTTGAGATTAGGAGAACTAAACTGCATAAAGGCACTTAAAATACTTCCCATTTTCATCTCTGCTTCACTCTCGCTTGGTGCCGCAGTGACAATTCGCATTGTCGTCTTGAAATCAATTTTACTGGCTTTCATCCCCAAGCCCTCTAGTTTTTCCTCATCCATTGGAGCTAAACGCATCTCCGGCTGCTGCTGTTCCTGCCCAGCTTTGGGACCAACGACACTAAACAAAACATCGCCGGCTTTACTCAAAACTCTGGAACCACCAGTGCTACTGCCACCCTCGGCTAATTTATCCGCGACTTTCTTGGCACGCTCGCGCCACTGACCGCTACTTGGAACTAGCATAATCTGAATTGCCGCACCTTCGTTTTTACCTAATTTACTTAAAGCGTTAGTAATACTATTTAATGGATCACCTTCAATTTTCTGATAAGTATTAATCGGATAAATCGGATCCTTTATCTGTTGCATTACTACTGCTGCAGTTGCACACTTAGGACTGAAAATATTATATTGGGGAACACGCTCAATCAACGCATCCGGATAATTAGCATTGATTTGTTTTTCTACTAATTCTACGAGATGGCGAGGAACCGTAACATAGAAACTAATCTTTCCTTCTTTGCTTGCAATCTCCAAACTAAGATATTCCTTGCCATAAACCAAGCTTTCCTTTCCGCTAAACTGAATGCTTGCCAGATTAGCTAAAAGTGGTTCCATTAAGCCGATTAACTGCTTAGGATCTTGCCTTTCAACATCTTCATCAGCTGCTTCCCGACGCACCCTCACCCTTAACAACACTTGGTCCAAAGCACGAGGAATCTTCTTGCGCTGGCGGAGGTAAACAATCAAACCAAAAACCACCGCTGCAATTAAAAGGAGAAATGCGATAATCATAATTATCAAAACACCGTAACTTGTAAATAAGTTGCTGATGAAACTTGTCGGATCGGTTGTAGTTGAGTAATCCATAAAAATGTTAGATGTCAAATGTTAGATGTTAGATGTGATAATTTACATCTGCCACCTGACATCTTCCATCTACCATCTTCTTAATAATGTACATACACCGGAGTTCCATTGACCGCCCAATCATAAACACTTTTTGCAACTCCTTTTATCAAGCGCACACACCCGTAAGAAACGGGATGACCAAGATCATAGACAGACTCTTGCGCACCACCGAAAATTGGTAACTCGTGAATGCCATTAATTAAAGAACCAGAGCGATAGAAACCCAGAAACCAAGGCATCCAGTATTTCGCCACCGGTGCCCAAGCTATTGGGTCATGCATAAAAACTTTAAAGTTACCACATCTTATAGCCATACTAGGACAACCGATAGAGGTTAAGAAATATCCTCAGACATGGCCATTTTCCCAGCAAGTAAAGGTTTGTCTCGTCAAGTTGATTTCAATCAATTTGCCAGATAAACCCCAATAGGCGGCTCTGATCCTGCCGGATCAAGTCAATTATCATTTTTATTGCTCGCCCCTTGAACTAAACCAATCACGCGGCTACACTTCTCACTCAAAGCGGCATTATATCTTTGTAAAAATTTCTGATAATCATTGTTAACATTCCCGGAAAAATTTTCTCTTTTCTAGCCACTTTCATTTTTTAATATTCACTTCTTTGACTTCACTTTAACTTCACCTTCAGTTGAATAACACCAAAATAAGTTAAAGTCGGATAAGCAGTATTACCACGAAAGAAACAAGCGAAAATAAAAGAGCAAGTCCAAAAGAATAAATTCTAATGGAATGTTTGCTCTTATCATTCACTTTGCCCTCCTTGACTGAGATACTTTTCCTGAGCAGCTCTAAATTCTTCCATTGCTGCATTTGGATCATTGCTTATTTTTTCAAGACTTCTTTTAACTGCCTCTTCGGGCGAAGTTTCTACCATAGGTTGAACTGGAGGTTGTTCTGTCGTGACAGGAGCTTCCGGAGCAGGTCCTTCAGGAGAAGCTTTTGGAGAAACTTCCTCTTCGGGAGAAACTTCACCCTCCCAAGGAAAAGGTTCTTTTTCCCCGGGAACTCTTTCAACAGGTAGTTCTTCTTCCGAGGTTTTTTCAACACTCCTTCCTGCAGAAGGAAAAAGAAATTCACCAAAATCATCTCGATCCTGACGATAGCGAAAAACATCAGGTTGTGGAGGAAACTCTTTTTTAACCATTTTATTTTTATTTTAGTATTAGATTAGTCAGAATACGCTCCGAAATAGAGCTTCGTCTGACAAGCCATGACTACGCCCTACTCTACGGGCTTTGTCAGGTAAACGAAAAACGTATTTTTAGCGACTCTGTAGGCATTTTTTATGCCTATCCGACGAAGCTTGAGCGTAAGCGAGAGAGTATTCGGATTACTTAATTATAGCATAAAAACCGCTTTGCGTCAATAAAAAGAGGGTTTTCAACCCTCTTAGGCAAAGATAATAATATTCTCAATCAAGCCGGTAATTCCACCCCAAAAGTGCTCCCTTTCCCGACCTCACTATCCACCCAAAGCTTGCCCTGATGCAACTTTACAACTGCATCAGCAATAGAAAGACCAAGGCCAGTACCATATTTTACTTCTTTAACATTACTACCACGCTGAAAACGCTCAAAAATATTTTTTAAATCAGCCTGAGGAATACCAATTCCCTTATCTCTAATTTTGAGAATTGCTTGATTTTCTCCTCGTTCCAAAATAATTGAAACTTTTCTGCCAGGACGATTATACTGAATGGCATTCTCAATCAAATTATGAATTAAGATACCGAGACAAAAGCGATTACCTAAAACCGTTATTTTACGTAATCTTGATTTGACAATAACCTTATTTTTCTTAGCTAAAAAATTTAAATCAGAAACGATTTGTTTGATTAGTTCATTTAGGGAAATCCGCTCAAAATTCTTCTTAAAGTCCTTAGAAATTAAATTCTCTAACAACAAGTCTTTTTCCGTCAAATGCTCCATTTTTACCAATGCTTCCTTCATTAATTTAATCCTCTTATTACGGTTTTTCTCCCTCTTTAAAAGATCTAGATTACCCTTGATCACACTTAAAGGATTTTTCAGCTCGTGAAGAATATCACCTAAAATCCTATCATTAGGATAATCCAAACAGGACTTACCCGAACTCTCGTCTTCGGATTCCTTTAAAAGAACTGAGATCGTCATCGTTTGGACAACACTAGGATCTTTAAAAACCGTGGGATCAACCTTGATATTCTCGGGTGGAATCACGACCTTCTGAATTTTCTCTTCACGCTTTAATCTTTCCTCCTCCGTTCGTGCTCTTCTTTTGCAATAGTTGTCATATAAAAGAATCAACACTAAAATATCCGCAGCGACCCAACAGCCAATCAATCCCAGAATTCCCATCGCTACTAACCCCAGTAGCGCCGCACCTCCTATAACCATCGTGTAAGCAATCAACTCATTTTTAGGGGGATAAAACAATTTTGGCGGAGGAGGAATTTGATAATCTCTTTCTATTTTCATTTATTATTTATCTACTAATTTATACCCAATATTCCTTACCGTTTTAATTAAATTCTCACAACCTTCTTTCTCCAGTTTCTTGCGCAAACTACAAATGTAGACATCTACGACATTGGTAAAAGGATCTTCATTATAACCCCAGACGTTCTCCAAAATCTTGGTGCGGCTTAAGACACGATTCTGATTTTGCAATAAATAATCCAGAATTAAAAACTCGTAATAAGTAAGAGTAATGCTCTTGCCATTAACGAATAACTCTCGTGCTTCGCGATCAAGCTTCAGGCGAGAATGTTCGGCCCTACCTTGACTGACAAACTGTTTACTTTTACGCTTTAAAACCGCCCTAATCCGTGCCAAAAGTTCTTCAAAGGAAAATGGTTTCACCACATAATCATCAACCCCTTCTCGGAAGGCCTCCAATTTCAATTTTAAGTCATTTTTTGCTGTCAAAACAATACGGCTTGCAGAGTTACCATCCTTCGCCAAAGTTTTACAAAGTTCCAAACCATGAATATCAGGAAGCAGCAAATCAATGAGAATTAAATCGTAACAATTCTCCCGTGCCTGTGACAGACCCTCCGAACCAGTCAGAGCAAAATCAACGTTAAAACCCTCACTCCTTAACCCATCCTTAATAAACTCCACAACATCTTCTTCGTCTTCAATAATAAGAATCTTCATTTTGGATTAATATTAGTTTAATCACAGTTCCATTATAATGATAATGCAACCAACATTAAACCACAATTAAGATAAGATTAAGAAATTATTAAAACAATTACCTCACTATAAAGATAAGACGAACGTTGCAACAACGCCCAAAACCTGTTAACTTTAATCTGATGACTGAAAAAATCTGGCAATTCCAACCAGAAATTCCTCCTAAAATTGCGCAGAACATGGGCAATTATCCCTTAATCGTTGCCCAGCTTTTATATAACCGTGGAATTAAAACTAAAAAAGAAGCCGAAATTTTCTTTAACGGTGATTATCGTGGCAACCTTAATAATCCTTACCTTTTAAAAGATCTCAAAAAAGCTGTTGTGAGAATCAAACAAGCGAAAGAAAAACAAGAAACTATCGGCATTTTTGGCGATTATGATGCAGACGGTGTCACTGCTACCGCCCTTCTTAAAGAAGGATTTTCAAAACTAGGTTTCAAAAAGATTATTCCTTATCTTCCTGATCGTGTGAAAGAAGGCTATGGCATGAATCTCAAAGCACTGGGATATTTAAAAAAACAAGGGGTAAATCTAATTATCAGCGTTGATTGTGGAGTAAGTAATAATGAGGAAATTGACTGGCTAAAAAAGCAAGGAATTGACACTATTGTAATTGACCATCATCATCCGCCTGATAAATTACCTAAAGCAATCGCAATTATTAATCCAAAACAAAAAGATTGTCCTTATCCCTTTAAAGAACTAACCGGCGTCGGACTGGCATTTAAGTTTATTCAAGCGCTTATCTTTAATCAAATTAAAGATAAGAAGAAACAAGAGCAAATTGAAAAATGGCTCTTGGATTTAGTTGCTATTGGTACTATCGCCGACTGTGCACCACTGACCAATGAAAATCGGATTCTTGTTAAATACGGTTTAATCGTTTTGCAGAAAACAAAACGTATCGGTCTGCAAAAACTCTTCAAAATATCCGGTACTAATCCGAGTGAAATTAACACTAACACCGTTGGTTTTCGCATCGCGCCTAGAATTAATGCCGCTGGAAGAATGGATCACGCTAACCACAGTTTAAATCTCATTTTAACCCATGACAAAAGAGAAGCGGATCAGATTGCCCAGCTTCTTGAGGCAAAAAACCAAAGTCGCCAAAATCTAACTAACCAGATTTTTGCTGAGATTAAAGAAAATTTATTAAAAACTGATCTCAAACAAAAACTAATTTTTACTTCTAAGAAAGATTGGCCGGAAGGAATTGTCGGGTTAGTTGCAGGAAAAATCTCCGAAGAATTTCATCGCCCAACGATAATTATCCAGGAGAAAGAAACAGAAGCTACTGGCTCTGGCCGCAGTATTGAAAGTTTCAACATCATTAAAGCAATTACCCAATGTGAAAAATATCTAAGTCACTTTGGCGGACACAAACAAGCAGCAGGATTTTCTCTACCACGGAAAAATTTGGCGCAATTTAAAAAAGCGATTGAGAAAATCGCCAATGAAAAAATCACTGCTCAAGATTTACAACCGACTATCAAGATCGATGGAAAAATTACCTTTCCCGAACTAACTATTGAGTTCGCTAAACTACTGGAACAATTCAATCCTTTTGGTGAAGCTAACCCTAAACCAAACTTGTTAAGTGAAAACCTCATTGTTCGGCAATTTAACTGCCTCGGTGCCGACGGGAATCACTTGAAGCTTTATCTTGAACAACCTGACGCACATAAGCCTGGCCAACGTTATTTTTCAGCAATTGGCTTTGGAATGGTAGAGAAATGCAAAGAATTAAATATCGGTGATAAGATTAATTTAGTTTTTAATTTAGGAATCAATCAATGGAACGAGCAGGAAGAGTTACAGCTAGAAATTGTAGACCTAAAAAAAGTTTGAATTAAAATCACTTTATTATCAAAATGAAAAAGAAAGTGGTTTTTAAATTCGCCTACCTGATGTTTACTTGCTAGCCCGCTTCGTCTCCTCTTGGCAAATCTACCGCCTGTTCTACCGAACTAAAACAAGTAAGACAGATCACAAGATAAACAAGGCAGATAAGTCCTGTCGCACAGAACGTAGCCAGCTAAAATAAAAACCCCTGTTACCTATAACACGAGGTAAGGTTTCACCGATTTAATAATAATCAATGCACAAAAATCCTCGAGCGGTTTCCCACCCAGACAAATCCTAGCCACTTTCCTGACAGGTACAGTAAGATGATTTTCAAACCACAGAAAAAACTGATACTAAACTATAGCACTAGCACTATTCTAGAAACTTGTCAACAAACCGACAAAAATAAGCACCACAAAGCCATAAAATGCCTTGTCGTTTCAAAAAAACTATGTTACGATTTAAGATGACTTTTAACTTTTAACTTTCGATGTTACAAGCTCCCAAAGGAACCCACGACATTTTACCCGATGAGCAACCATATTGGCGTTATCTTTTCAGAATTTTTGAAAAGTGCGCTTTGAAGTCTGGCTTTGAAAAAATTGAAGTGCCGATTTTTGAAAACACCGCTCTTTTCAAACGCAGTATTGGTGAAACCACTGATATTGTAGAAAAAGAAATGTACACTTTCTTAGATAAAAGTCGCAACAGTATGACTCTTCGTCCTGAATTCACTGCCGGAATCATGCGCGCTTATCTGGAGCATGGGATGTTTACCCTCCCTCAACCAGTAAAACTCTACTACTTTGGTCCAGTCTTCCGCTATGATCGACCCCAACAAGGAAGATACCGCCAATTTAATCAATTTGGTTTTGAAATTTTTGGTGAAACCGAACCAGTAATTGACGCACAGTTAGTCACGTTAGTTTGGAATGTTTACCAAAAACTAAAACTCAAGGATATTTCGCTTCAAATCAATAGTTTAGGCTGCCCTACTTGTCGAGAACGTTATAAAAGAGAATTAGTTGACTACTACATCATGGAGCGCGATCAGCTCTGTCCCGATTGCAAACGTCGCCTTAAGAAAAATCCTCTTCGCATTTTAGATTGCAAAAACGAAAATTGTCTGGCTTTGAGTGCTAATGCTCCACAAATTATTGATCGCTTGTGTGAAAATTGCAATCAACATTTCCAAAATGTTTTGGAATATTTAGACGAGGTTAGAGTTCCTTATGAACTAAATCCTCACCTTGTTCGTGGACTGGATTATTACAATCGCACCACATTTGAAATTTGGAGCAAAAAGAAAAGTGCCCAGAATGCCATTGGCGGTGGCGGACGTTATGATGGTCTAGCAAAAACTCTTGGCAGTAAAGATGTTCCCGCAATTGGTTTTGCTGGCGGTTGTGAGCGAATCATCGAATTACTCAAAGAGCAAGAAGTTAGAATTCCCGAGGAGCAAAATACCCCCGTCTTTCTCATCCAGCTAGGTGAACAAGGAAGAAAACGAGGATTAGCTCTCACAGAAGAATTGCGAGACAAAGGAATTGGTGTCGCAGATGCTCTTGGTAAAAGTAGCTTAAAAGCACAATTAAAATTAGCCGATAAAAGAAAAAGTAAAATTGCGATTATCATTGGCCAACGTGAAGCCGCTAAACAGACAATAATTATGCGCGATATGCAAGGAGGAACTCAAAACGAAGTACCCTTTGAAAAAGCAGTAGAGAAAATTAGAAAAGCTCTTAAATAGGGCCAAGGGCAGAGGTCATAGGGCAGAGTTACTAGATCTAGCAACTCTGCCCTCTGCCCTGTAACCTTTAACCTTGTTTAGATGTGTATCTTCTGCGATATTGTTAATAAAAAATCACCGGCTAAAATTGTCTATGAAGATAATGCAATTATCGCTTTTCCGGATATTCATCCCTCCGCACCGGTACATATTCTGATTATTCCTAAAAAGCATCTCAGTTGTGTTAATGACATTACTGACGTTGATCAGTCACTCGTCGGCAAGATGATTCTCGTTGCAAAAAAACTAGCGCGGGAGAATAAAATCGATCAATCTGGCTACCGCCTTATAATTAACTGTGGTAAAGATGCTGGACAAGTAGTTGAGCACCTGCATTTACATCTATTGGGAGGAAAGAAATTGGGATCTTAAACAATAAACAATATAAGATGTAAGATGGTATATGTTAGATATTAGATGTTAGATGGTAGAAGTAAAACCTCACATCTAACATTAGTTAGTGTTATAATAACTAGGCATTATCATATAATAAATATTTAATATTGGAGGTGATACTATTTTGGCCATTGAAGTAAAAAGAAAAGATCGTGAAGCATTTGAAAGTATGTTAAAGCGTTTCAACCGCGAAGTTTTAAAAAGCGGTGTTTTAAACATTGCCCGCGAAAATCGTTTCCACGAAAAAGAACCTAATCGCAATGCCAAACGAAAATCTGCATTGCGCAAAGCGCAACTGCGCAGGGAACGCAAAAAACTTTTCGCCAAGGGAATTTTTAAACCCACCTTTAATAAAAAGTAGAAAAAAATGACTATTCAAACTCAAATTGAAGCTGATTTAAACCGAGCACTCAAAGAAAAAAATGAATTTAACTGTTCTGTTTTGCGTATGATTAAAAGTGCTCTCCACAACAAAGAAATAGAGAAAAAAAGTAAATTAAAAGACGAGGATGTTTTTGAAGTTCTCCGCCATGAGATCAAAAGCCGCAAGGATTCTATTATTGATTATGAAAAAGCAAAACGTAGCGAACTTGCCGAAAAAGAAAAAAAGGAAATTGCCTTGATTGAAAAATATCTTCCCGCAATGTTAGGGGAAAATGAGATAAAAAAGATCGTCTTGGAAGCAATCAAACAACTTAATGCTGGCCCCAAGGATTTTGGCAAAGTAATGGGACAAGTAATGGAAAAATTAAAAGGTAAGGCAGATGGTAATATAGTCAGCCAAATTGTGAAGCAAAATCTAAAATAACTAAAATGATTCTTTCTCCTCGAAAACTAATTCAGAGTTTTCGTTTTGCCCTGAAAGGTATCTGGTACGTGTTTAAAAAGGAACAGAATTTAAGAATTGAACTAGTTATTGCCGCAGGAGTAATTGTAATGATGTTTATCTACAAGCTAACCATCATGGAACGAGTAGCACTCCTAATGCTCATCATCGCCGTATTGGTTCTGGAAATATTTAACACTATCATCGAGAGGGTAGTAGATATGGCAAGCCCGCGCCTTCACCCCCTTGCTGAAACAATTAAAAATATGACTGCCGGGACCGTACTCATTACCGCAACATTCGCGGTAGTCATTGCAATTATCATATTTTACCCGCACATTTTTGGGTAATTTTTTTTCTCACTTATATTTGGCAAAAAAACATAACTAGTGTATACTAAGGACGAGAATTACTCGTCCTTTTTAGATGCTTCATGAAAGAGCAAAACCTTTTTTCAGCGATTGACCTGGGAAATAGCAAGACCCGGGTAATCACTGCTATTCTGAACCCCAGCAGTACTAAATTAGACATTGTCGGTTATAGCGAAGTGCCTTCCTTTGGATTGCGCAAGGGAATTATTGTTGACACAACAGAAACAATTAATTCTCTTCGTAAAGCAATTCAAGTAAACGAGCGCGTCATTGGACAAAAAATTGAGAGCGCTTTTGTTAGTGTGGACGGTGCTCATTTTGAATCCCAAAATAGCAAAGGAGTAATTGCAGTCTCTCGTGCTGATAATGAAATCAGCGAAGATGATTTAATACGAGTTGAGGAAGCAGCCCAAGCAATTTCCCTTTCCAATAATCGTGAGATCATTCATGTTACACCACGCACCTACACCATCGATGGTCAAGAAGGAATAAAAGATCCTCTAGGAATGAACGGCATTCGTTTGGAAGCAGAAACAAATATCATCACTGCTGCTGTACCAGTAATTAAAAGTATTAGCAAATGCCTTGAAGAAGTAGATGTCGCTCACGAGGAATTTGTTGCAGCACCATTAGCAGCAAGTTTAGCAGTACTCTCACAAAGACAAAAAGAACTAGGAACAGTTGTGATAGATATCGGTAGTGCAACAACCGGAATTGCGGTCTATGTTGAAGGCGAGATCTTTTACCTGACTGTCCTTCCAATCGGTTCAACGCATATCACTAACGATATCGCAATTGCCTTACGTACTTCCGTTGATACTGCAGAAAAAATTAAGCTGGAATACGGTTTCGCATTGGCCTCAGAAATTGATAAAAAGGAAATGATTCCTTTGGGACAACTAGAACCACATAACGAAGAAATTGAAGCGGAAATTTCTCGCAAAGAAGTTGCAAAAGTGATTCAAGCACGCGTGGAAGAAATCTTGGATCTAGTAAAAAAAGAATTAAAGAAAATCGGTTACGCAGGAAAACTGCCTGCAGGAGTTGTGCTCACTGGCGGTGGCAGCAAATTACCCGGGATTGTTGATATTGCCAAAGACAGATTAGAACTACCCGCTCAAGTTGGTTTTCCCTTGGAAATCAAAGGAGCGATTGATAAGCTGGATAACCCTGAAGCCGCAACAATAATCGGACTTCTCGTTCATGGACTAAGAGGCTACGCTTCCGGTAGAAATGAGGTAGCAGAAAAAATCCGCGGCAAAGGACTCATCAAGAACATTAAGCGTTGGTTTAAATCATTTTTACCATGAAGTCTGAAGACGGAAGGCTGAAGTTTGAAGGTCCCCTAACTTCATCCTTCAGACTTTAGCCTTCAGACTTATTCCTTACTAATTATTAATAAACTATCATGGAAATAAAACCAGAGTTAGAAAATTTTGCTAACATCAAAGTAGTTGGAGTAGGTGGCAGCGGTGGTGCTGCTATCAGCCGGATGATTGATGCTGATATTGAAGGTGTTGAGTTTATTGCTGTTAATACTGATGCCCAAGCCCTCCATTATTCCAGAGCAAAACAGAAAATTCATATTGGCAAAGAAACAACAAGAGGTTTGGGAGCAGGAAGCAATCCAGAAATTGGCCGCAAAGCTGCCGAGGAAAGTATTGACGAAATCACCCAAGCACTTGCTGGGGCCGACATGGTTTTTGTCACCGCTGGACTAGGCGGCGGAACTGGCACTGGTGCTGCTCCCATTGTTGCGCAAATTGCCAAAGAATCCGGAGCACTAACAGTAGCAATTGTTACCAAACCATTTAGTTTTGAAGGACAGCAACGTCGTGAAGTAGCTGAAAAGGGCTGGGACGAATTAACTGATAAAGTTGACACTTTAATTACTATTCCCAACGACCGTTTATTGCAAATTATTGATAAAAAAACTTCTTTGCTAGATGCTTTTGGAATTGTGGATGATGTTTTGCGTCAAGCAGTACAAAGTATTTCTGATCTCATTACTAAACATGGAATGGTTAATGTGGACTTCGCTGATGTAAAAACGATTATGAAAGAAGCAGGCAGTGCCTTAATGGGCATTGGACATGGCACTGGTGAAGATCGTGCAGTGGAAGCTGCAAAAGCAGCAATTGATAATCCCCTCTTGGAACTTTCTATTGATGGCGCCAAAGGAATTCTCTTTAATGTTACCGGTGGACCTGATTTAGCAATGCATGAAATTGATGAGGCAGCACAAGTAATCACCGGTGCTGCTGATCCGGACGCAAACATTATTTTCGGCGCAATTATTGATGACACTATGCAGGGAGAAGTGAAAATTACTGTGATTGCTACCGGTTTCACAAGCGAAGAAATGGAAACCATTGGCAGTACAAGACAAGAAGTAAAAGAAATGCAAGATATCACAATGAAGCCCCAAGCAGCTCCGGAGAATGACGACGAATTAGATATTCCGACGTTTATTAGAAAGAAAATGTAAATTCCAAGGGCAGAGTGCAGAGGACAGAGGTCATAGAGCAGAGTTGCCAGATCTATTAACTTTGCCCTCTGCCCTGTTACCTCTACCCTATTTATTCCGCGGTAGCTCAATGGTAGAGCAACCGGCTGTACTTTATCAAAGTTCTCTATCAAAGTTCTCTGGTATACTTAAGTGCGTATGCCAGACAAAAGAACTTATGCCGACCGTGCTGAATATTTGATCAAAGCAGTTGCTAAAAGAAGAAGACGTCTTAAAGAAATGGTAGTCAAATATAAAGGCGGTAAGTGTATCATCTGTGGCTATAAACAATGCCCCGGGGCTTTTGATTTACATCATACTGATGGTTCAACCAAAGAATTTGGATTGTCACAGCGGGGCTTAACTAGATCTTGGAAGACAATCAAAAAAGAAGCTGATAAATGCATTCTTGTCTGTGCTAACTGTCACAGAGAAATACACGCTAATTTTGTGCAGCCCCCGAAGGAAACTTCGAGGAGAAAATCAGGCAAATTGACGGGAAGCCCTCATCGTTCGGCGACGAAAAGGTAATCCGCAGCCAAGCTCCGACGATATGTCGAAGAAGGTTCAGAGACTATACGCCTGATACCTAAAGTCATAATGACTATGGCAATAAGATAGTCCATGCCAATATGAAAATATTGGGTTCAATGTAACCGGTAGGTTGGAGGTTCGAATCCTCCCCGCGGAGCCATGTGCTACGCAGCACATGGCGGAGCCACTAAAATAAATACAAAAGGCAAAAATTCTTCCTGTCAGTAGGTAGACAAAAGCAAATATAGGATATAAAAAACAGTATTGGAAGTGCTGTTTTTTTTGAAATAGAAATAGAAGTGGAAATAGTAATAGAAATCAAAACCCCTCGTCCATATCGGCACGAGGGGTTTTGGATGGCAAAACGTCTGAAAATAAAATAATGACTAATGGATAATGGGAAATAGAAAATGTTGAATCCACATTATCCATTATCCATTCTACATTTTACACTAATGTTAGTAATTGGCGGTCACAATATAAACCGCGTAGGTTTGATAAGTAGAAGAAGTTTGATTGGAAGAGACCGCCACTTTGTTGGTGATGATAAATTGTTCGTTGGTAACTGCACCAGTCTGGCCGTTGACTAAATCAGTATGGTCACAGACGATATCACCTGAAGGAGTCATGGGAAAACCAGCATACTCGGTACCATTGTTAAAGCGATTAGAACCCTGAACTAAAGTATCGGAAGAAGTGTAACCAAAACCATACAAACCAAGTGGCCAAGGAATCGGATCATCCCAAGTACCGGCAAAGTTGGTAATTGTTTGAGTTGGATAAGCAATTGAGGTTAGAAGCTGGGTGATGTAAGCCCTGACCGTATACCCTCCTGAGGCATTAGTAGAAGTAGTAGCGGTAATTTGTTTACTATCTGTCCAGTTATTACCATTGTTCAAATTATCAAAGGTAATGGTATTGCCACTTAAAGAAAAAGATAATGTCGGCAATACCTGCTGGCCATTACTATCAACGGGATTGCCGGTATTATTAGCATTGTCTACTGCTCTGACCGAAGCGTAATAAATTACACCAGTTTGAAGATAAACAGGAGTAATATCATATGAAGTACTAGTCCCGCCATCATACCAGTTAGCATCTTCTTCCCAGACATTATTAGTAGCATCCCAATAATAATTATCGGGCTTGCGGCGCAATGCATATTCATAACGTTTGAGACCAGAAATACTACAGTTAAAGTTAGTCCAGTTTGCTTCCAAATTATCCAAAGAGCCATCATTCCAATCCTGATCACCACTCAAACCATCATAAACTATCCCACCAGTAGGCGCCGTTGTATCAGTACCAAAGTCACGGTCAGCCGGATCACCATCACCATTACCACCATAAGCAACCCAGTTGCTAGTTGCTCCTGCTTGGTCTTTAATCCGAGCTCTCCAGTGATATTCAGTATTGTCAGATAATCCTGATACGATAACTGTAACTGTTACGGGTGTTCCCGAATAAGCAACACCGCTACCGGTATTAGTGCCGGTTCCATCAAAAGAAGTATTAATATCTTTTACTTCTACTTCCAGATACAAAGTATCAGGATTATCAGGATCACTCGCCGTTGCAGTAAATTTCACCGATGTTTCGTTGGTCCAATCACCTACTGCTAAAACCGTATCGTCGGTTTTCTTCTGCGCTAAATCAGTTGGGTCGTTCGGCGGCTGGTTAGTTGTGGAATCATCCCAGCGCAACATGCCGGGATTAGCCTCATTAGCACCATTTTTACCATCATAATCCTCGCCATCAAAGTCACCAGTAGAAGCATCAAAATCCCAATAACCGGCATCGTCATCTCCCGTACGATTAACATTGAATTCAGCGCCACTGCCGGTATTATCAAAATTAACACCGCTGATTGTTTTCGTTCCTGATCCAATCACCGTAGAAGCAACCGTAATATGAGCATCATCACTACTGGCAGTTCCGACCAAATTATCAAAATCAGTATAATCTAAGCTATCTACTATGGAGCCGCTTTGAATGTCTAAACCTTTATTGCCATCAAGGGAATTAAAGTCACAATACTGAAAATCAATGCGCCCGCCGGCGCAAACTAAACCAAAACCACCTGCGAACAAACCTTGCTTATCAACAGTAGTACGATTAAGACCGCTTCCACCAATTGCTTCCAGTTTATCACCAGAATCAATCGTAAATGAACTATTAACATCAATACGAACATCTACTTGGCGTTCATTTCCTCCCGAAAGATTCGTACCATCAAAGTCAGTTGCATAACTCCAATAATCGTTGGTATTGCTGTGACAATCACCCCAGATATAAAGATCACCAGGAGTATTACCATGATCTTGAGAGTAAAGCGAACCTGTGGAATCAACAGTAAAACTAGCGGCATCAGAGTTCCAGATACGAATATCTGTATTGGAACCAATTTGTAAAGTACTATAAGTTTCCGCAGCTTGATTAGAGCTCCCCACAGTATAACTAGTATCAGAATCCAAGAGAAGAGTTGCTGAGGTCCAAGTGGTTCCATTGGGAACAGTGTTCCCAATGCTGTAAGTTCCATTAACAGTAACAGTAACACTATTGATGGTCAAATCATTGATGCTGGTAATTGCTAAGTTACGAGTGCAAGTAAAATTATCATTTTGAATTGTCCAACCGCCAGCAGTATTATTGAATTCTACATCATAGAAACTGGAATTTCCCGCTTCAATTAACTTACCAGCACTTCCCGCATCAAAAGTTACCTTGCCGGAGTTAGCAGTAAATGTCCCATTATTATCAAAGTGGCCGCCCAAAGTGAAAGCCGACGTCTGGGGTGCAACAAAAGTGTTACCAGAATTAATCTGGAAATTACGATTAACATCCACAACTGGATCATAAGTAGCACAAGTCACCGTCACCGCCGTTCCATAAGCATCATTACCAATCATAAAATCTCTCACAGTTGCAAGTGTTTGTGAACCAGCAGTACCAACTGTATAAGTAAACGCCGTTGCGTCCGGAGCGGAAAGTTTCAAACTACAATAAGTTTCATCTTCAACTGAGGTCGCCGCAGAACTTTGATAAACAAACAAAGAACTTGTCCCTTCATTCAGAGTGCCATTCACAATAAAAGGACGAGAGGCGCCAGTTCCTGATCCTGTCAGAGTAAAAGTATAACCGCTTGAAGCCAAATTGAAAGTATCATTAGCACCGACAGTTAACTTTGTTGCCGTAACACTGCTACCAAGCTGTATCGTAACGCTACTGCCATCAATCACCACGGTACCCATATTAGATTTCGTAGAGTTACTATCAGTCCAGTAATAAGTAGTAGAATTATCACCGTCAAAAGTCAAGGTGCCCGTGCCATCATCATAAGCGGCACCAGAATCTACCGCAAATCCTTCCGCTAAATTAATGTTATTAGCACCATTCATCGCCAAGGTCCCCGCTCTTACTTCCAATGCACCATTTACATCCAAGGCACTGCCGAGATTCCAGGTGGCAGTGGAAAGTGCCAGCGGACCGACATTTACATCATTAAAACTAGCAGTAGTCGCTCCCGTAGAATCAATCGTCTCCGTACCAGAGGTTGCATTAAAGTTAACAGTACTGGTATTCGCATTAAAAACACCATCATTATCCCAAGAGCCTTCTATATTGATAGAGTTACCATCAGTAGTTAAAGTACCGTCAATTTCAATATCATGAGTGTTGATATTACCCGAACTTAAAGGGTCGGGACGATAAGTAACACCGGATTTAAGATAAAGTTCTTCCTGACTGGACTGTCCCAAATCATCAACGTAAAGATCGTTCGTTGCATCATCAACGTCAAAGAAAATATCCTCATTAGAAGAAACGGAATTATCGTAAGCATCAATTTCAGTGTTTTCCAAAGTTTGGCTAGTATCATCGCTACCCAAAGTAAGATGTTCTTCATAGAGTAAAATCCCTCCAATATCCCCCGAGCCATCATATTGGGTAACCGCATTTGCCTCGTGCGCGTCACTAACACTCTGAATGTAAATTGTAATCACGTCACCGCTATTGGGCTGGCTTACGCCGGAAATAGTAAAAGAGCCACCAGAGGTTGTGCCGGTTTGACTCTGCAAGTTAGCATTAATCGCCACTCGGACTGTCTCACCGTCTGGCGCGTTAGTAGCTTGGTCATATGCCTTACAAACTCCCGTAATAGAGATTCCTGCGGTTGCGAGCGCCGCATCATACGTCACCTTGAAAACATTGGTAAAGAATCCTTCATCCGCCGCACTCTGGTATTGATTAACTTCAAAAGTACGCGTATTCCAGGAGATCGTACTGCCTCCCGAAAAGATCGTGGACGAAACATTGTGC
>CAZFJP010000003.1:0-92794 GCA_964518965.1 uncultured Candidatus Saccharibacteria bacterium
TTTTCATAGTATGGTCCGAGTTTTACTTCTGCTTCTTTTTTGATATTTTTTTGTGTTGTCACTAAATTTTGCATATTACTTTATTAAATTCTCGATATTAACGCCCAACGCTTTGGCGATTTTCGCCATTACTAAAACTGAAGGTTTTTTAATAACTCCACTCTCAATTTTAGTTAAGGTAGTATATTTGACGCCGGATTTTTTGGCAAAATCCTCTTGCGATAAACCTTGTTTTGTCCGGTACTTCTTTATATTTTCTCCAATTTTATTTTCTCTTGCCATAATTTCAATAATTTGATAGTATATTATTGTAGTACTAGCAATATCTACTTTCAATATAATGATAACAAATAGATTAAAATCAAGCAAGGAAAATAATATAAAGAAAAGCCCGCTTCTGGCCAAAATAAAGTTTGAGCCGACATTTTTCCAACTGGCGGAAGGGAGAGGATTCGAACCTCTGATATCGCAAAGCGATATACTGGTTTTCAAGACCAGCGCTTTCAACCACTCAGCCACCCTTCCTAGAATAAATGTAAAATGCAAAAATCAAAAGGCAAAATTAAAACTACCTAAATTATAGCATAGGTTGCATTTACTCTCATTTGACAAAATATACTATCATAAATATGAAGGAAACCTCAGTCGTGGTTTATACATCACGCTTAGCGGAGATCTCTTTCGTTTTACCCTTTCGCAAACACAATTGCTAAAATTTCCTTTACTCCCACTTTTTTTAAGGTTTTTGCACACTCGGTTAGGGTACCAAAAGTGGTGCCTACATCATCTAATAAAATCACCCTTTCTGGCAGAGTTTCTTTGCGGTTAACAGCGAAAGCGCCCGTGATGTTCTTTTTGCGCTCAGAAGGATTGGTAATCTTTGCTTGGGGTTTAGTGTTTTTAATTCGTTTAAGCAATTTGCGGTTGATATCAATTTCTAGGTGGTGCCCGATGATTTTGGCGATCAATTCTGCTTGGTTAAACTCTCGCCACCTAAATCTTTTGTGATGAAGAGGAACTGGGACGAGAGTAAAATAATAAAAAGCAATCTTTTTAATTTTTTTCAGCATCATTTGAGCGATAATTTCACTGATTTCTTGAATAAATTGATATTTATAAGTATGGATTAGATAAGAAACGAGGGGATGGTCGTAGTTGGTAATAATAATCAAATGATCGAGATGAGTAGTTTCGCGACATTTATTACAAAGATAGTTGATCGTCTTTCGATTACAAATCGCGCAGCATTTTTGATTGTAAATCGGAATCAATTTTTGACATTTTGGACATAACCAAACTCCTTCCGCATTGCAGTTAAGACAAAAACGCGGAAAGATTAAATCCAAAATCCAGTGATAAATTTTAGTCGCCTTTTTGAAAAGCACATTTCTATTGTAAGTAAGAATATCTTAAAGAAGTTTTAAGATTAAATTAAAAATCTCCTCTTATCCGAGGAGATTTTATTGTTTCTAGAAGATTTTTAGCGATTTAGGATAGTCGGCAAAGTATTTTGCAACTGTTCTTGAGTTTCCGGAGGAACAACTTGACGAACTGCTGCATTACTTGGTAGTTTATCTAAAATCAAAGTTACTCCTAAAGCTAATCCGGCTAACAAAACAATTGCTCCGCAAATAATGAGGAGTTTTTTGGGAAGAGAGTGGGTTTTAGGATAAATAATTTCTTTCTGCATCTTATTTAATCTCGCAGGAATAACGACTTTGCTCCAAACCAACATTTGCTAAGGTTTGTTTTAGTTTATGTACTGGTAATTTGCAAATAAACCAAGTAGCAATACCGATAATAGCAATAAAAAGAAAAATTTTAATTGAAATTTGGAACCCCTTTTTCATTTTAATAGAAATCACGAATACTGACGCCAGTATAATAGAAGTGAATCACTTCGCGATAACCCCAGCCGTGAGCAATCTTATTGCGTGCTCCTTCCATACACATTCCCCAGCCGTGACCGAGGCGTTTGCCGGAGCAACGGTGAGGGCTACAAGTTTTTCCTTTAAGATAGGGGTAGCCAGTGAGAGAAGAAGTGGATCCTCCACAGCGGCTACTATAAGCAGCGACAATTGGATTGTCTTTGTAAGTTATGATGGTACCACGAGTAGCATCAACAGCAGCACTTACATTAGACGAGCGGCGTTCCATTTCATAACCCTTATAAACTTGGGAATAAGCGTTATTAAAGAGATTGAAACCACGTTTTTCACAAAGAGATTTGGGATGATCAATATTGTAAATTGCATAAGTGCGCGCGACGACCATCATTAATTTTAATGTTTCACTACCTGAGGAATCCGATTGTTCAGCAAGTCCTTTAAGGTAATCTTCTACGTCCAGTTGATTGATTAACCAGAGTGCGGCGGGGTAGTACTGGTCGCTATAACTAGAATAACGAACAATCAGATTACCGCGGAAACTTCGGTCGCCGTTAACTGAATAACCTACGCCAGTATAAGAAGGAACAGAAAGAATCCCACTACTTTTAGGGGTAGCGATAATGTAGTTACTCGTTTTTTTAATCAAATCACTGTTGTAGTACACATGGTAGATATCGTTCCTGATACCTATGGAAACAATTGACCCACCATCGCAATTTTTAATTAAATTACCTTCGCTGTCGTTGATAGTGTAACTATTACTGCTAGTGATTTTAATGTTTCCTGAGGGATTTTGAGGAGAGTTACTGTGAGCGATTCCAACTTTAACAACATAGCCGGGGACCTGGATCTTAAAAGCGATTCCTTTATCAGCAAAACGTTTTTTACCAGAAAGTACTGGGACAAAACGTTCTAGATATTTTCCAGGACGATCAGGGGCAGTAACCGTGAAGGTGAAGGTAGCGGAGTGTCCTGCTTTCACTTCGGTCTGGTCCATACTAATCGATTGGGAATTGTTCCAACTCTGATTGCTAAAAGAGCTTTTTCTCTTGTTATCAATAGCTAGTTTCATTGGATTGATCCCGGTATTGTACCAACTAAAATTACTTTTGTTTTTGATTTTCACTACCACTTGTGCTTGGCTGCCTTTTCCCATCAGTTTGGGTGGGCGCTTAAAGGTGACAATAGAATACTGATAACGTGGTTTTTCTACTTTTGTTTTGAAATTAATACCCTTATCTTTTAGCCAGCCTTTTCCTTCCCAAACTGGTTGGAGATACTCTTTGTAATATTTACTTTTCTTAGGAGCTTTAATATTGAAGGTAAAGGTTGCTACTTCACCCGGTTTTACTTCCGTTTCTTGCATGCGGATGCGTTTGAAGCCAAAAGCACTAGTGCGGTGTTTGGGACGACTTGCTGCAAGGGTAACTACTTTTATTTTCTTGTAGTTACCTTCTTTGTACCAGACGGTGTTGCCAGTGTTTTTAATTTTGATAGTTACTCTTGCACTATCGCCGGTAAGCATGCGATGTGGTGGTTTTTCAATGGAGGAAAGAGAGTAATTAGTAACTGCTGCTACTTTTAACTTCAGTGTTATCTTTGGCCCAAACCAGCAAATATTTTCAGAAACCAGACGAAAAGATTCCATTTGATCTCCTGCAGTAAGATTCCAGGGAATGCCTACTTTAAATTTGAAAGTTCCTATTTGCCCCGGTTTTACTATGGGCTCCTGCAGTTTGATTCGGCCATAACCATCCCAGCCGGAGTCTGTTCCGGAAACATGAATGACACTGTGGCGATCGCGAGGATTGTAAGTACCGAGGCGTACTTTGGTTTCTCCGGAATTCTTCCACGTTCTCTTTCCGGTGTTTTTAACTTTAATGATGGCGTTGTAAATTTCTCTTGGTGTGACAGAGGTAGTATAACTATTTTCTAAAATCTGATAGTCAAAGTCACGTTGCGAGATTGTTACTTTGAAACTAAGGTTTTTGTCAGCGAGCCATACCTTACCGTGAATCAAAGGTTGAAAATATTCTAAGTAAGTTCCGCGGGAATCCGGGGCGGTAATATTCAGTTCAAAGGTAGCAACTTCTCCATAAGCGACTTGGTCTTCCAGCATCCGGACGCGGTCAAAACCAAAAGCACTTTTGCGGTATTTGGGATGTGAAGGAGCAAGAGCAATCAGAGAGTATTTAGCGGGGTCACCATCTTTGTACCAGGTGATTTGACCGGTATTTTTTAGTTTCACTACTACTTTAAATGTTTCTCCGGGTAACATTGTTGCGGGGGGATAGGAAGTGGAAACTAAATTGTAATCATAGGCGGGAATTTGGTTTTCCTTAACAAGATCGCGGATCCGGGAGAGTTTTGCATAGAGATTTTTTCCTGGACAAGCGGTGCTCATTACATCGCGATGCGAACAAATTGTCGGGACAATTTTAGAACCAAGATAAGAATAATTAGGATAACCGGAGGTTTTGGTTAGCTTTACGGTCCCAGTGGGGTTAAAGGTATCGGGAATTTTGTCATTGATTAATCTAGCAATACCATTTAAAATCTCGTTAGTAGGCGTGGCAGTTTCAAAGTTGCCGAGAACAGAAATACCACAAGTTCCATAGTTATAGTTGGCAGCATGACCACCGACAACATTTTTACCGCCGTAACGTCCTTCGTAAGTGTTGCCGTATTGATCAACGAGGAAGTTATAGCCAATATCGCCCCAGTCTAGCGTAATCGCATGGTAGTAATAAATGGCGCGTACTGCTGCAGCAGGATTACTTGGATTGTTTGCACCGGCGGTATGATGGATGACAAACGCTTTAGTGAGAGCATAGCGGCGAGGCCATTTTTCCTTGCCTCCGTCATAGCGGTAGCTTTCTTCGGCACCCCAATCAGAACGGGAGAAATGATGGTCACTGTCAGCACTGGCAACGGGAATGATGCCGAAAAGTTTTTTTGGTGAGAGCGGATTAGGCCCCTCGCTTGCATCTAGGTAATAGAATTTAATTTGTTCTAAGGAAGGAGTGATTTTCGGATTAATAGAAGTTAATTCTGCTTTATATTCAAAAAACTTGCCCTCATTTTTGGCGAAGACAAGTTCTCCTTGTTTATAAGGGTTTTTCTTGCTGTTTTCGCGAATTGCATCAACACTTTGAACATTTTGCCACTCGCTCCAGTTTTTACCGTCGTTAATACGAATTGCTAGTTTAACTGTAGTATCTTTGGGAGCATTAACAATCCAGTGAGGGGCAACAGCAGTGAAATCAAATTCCGGAGTAACAATTTGTGAGAATTCACGTTTGGATTGATAAGTATCTTCAGCCTTTAATTCTAGTTTCAGTGTTTCTTTTTCAGCACTTTTGAAGAATTCTTTAGTATCTTTATCTTTAAGATTTAAAGCAATATTTTTGAAGGTGCTAATTTCTACTTCGCCAGCTTTGACTGGTTTCGGTTTTGTCTGATAAGCAGCAAGAGGACTTTTTGCCCAGTTTACGGTAAATAAAAAAGCAGCACCAATGATAACTGCTAAAGTTCCTCCTAAGATATAATGCTTAGTTTTGACTTGCATAGTATTTTGATTTTTATTTCTGATTTTTCCACTTCTAGGTGAATCTGTCTCCGGGGAGAGTTTTCACCTTTATTATACTCCATTTTTGCCTTCTTGTCAACCTGAAATCAGGTGATTTGGGATAGAATAGATCTGAGCTATCCAATTAGGTCAGGATCGAGTTAGCTACTTTGCTTGATTTTTTTAACTTTTATGCTAAGCTTAACTTACTCAATATAATTAATAATTATTTTGTAATCTTTTTTCCTCTCTGGTCTCTCCGCGGGGGTGGTGAGTTACCGGAGAGGGACCCCGCAGAAAGGATTTTTATTATGCCGAAATACGAAATTGCTCTTCTTTTTGACGCTGCTTTGAGTCAGATTAAAGTTGACAGTGCTATCAGAGAACTGGAGAAATTTCTCAAGATAAATAAGGGGAAAATTTTAGCGAAAGAACAGTGGCCCGTGCGCGATCTTGCTTATCCAATTAGGCAAGTTGAAAAAGGTATTTATCTTTTCATTCATTATGAATTACCAGAAGAAAAAGCTCCTCTTTTTGTTAAGGAACTGAATTTGACTCATGACATTTTAAGATACCTGATTACTATTCCTCCCAAGGAGGCAAAGTTGAAAGTTACATTAGGAAAAACGGTTGAGAAAGTGAAGGAATCGAAGGTGACCAAGAGAGAAAAAACAATTGAGAAACCAAAAGTTGCAAAGACGGTAAGAAAGGTTAAGAGGAAACTTCCAGAAGAAAAACCGATTTCTGAAATAAAATCTGAAACAGAAAAAGAAGTTAAAGAGAAAGTTTCACGGCCAAAAACTGTTGAGGAGAGCAAGAAGACTAAAGCAAAGGAACAAAAAGCAAAAAAAATGGCAGAAAAAGATTTGGATCAAGCAATTGATAAGATTTTGAGTGACGAGGATTTGCTCTAAAATCTTAACTTCACATATATTTTATTATTTAAGTAGACCCTGTCATAAAGGCAGGGCAGGAAGGGACTTAAATTTATGCAAAGCCTAAATCGAGCTGAAATTATCGGGAATCTTACCCGCGATCCGGAGTTGCGTTATACTCCCAATGGTCAGCCAGTTGTCTCTTTTGGCGTAGCGACCAATATAGTCTGGACCGACAAAAATGGAGAGAAACAGCAAAAAACAGAGTTTCATAATGTCGTTGCTTGGAGAAAACTGGCAGAGATTTGCTCCCAGTATTTAAAAAAAGGTCGCCAGGTTTATGTGGAAGGGCGTCTAGAAACAAGAAACTGGGAAGGGCAGGATGGAATAAAACGCTACCGCACTGAGATTATTGCGAGCAATGTGGTTTTCTTAGGTGGTCGCGGGGAGGATGGTAGTACGTCTACGGAACCGGTTGCTGCGGCTCCTACGGAGGATTCTGCTAAGAGTAAGAAGGTACCATCAAAAAAAGCTAGTGGGGAAGAGGAAGTGAATATTGAAGATATTCCTTTCTAGTTTTGAAATCCCGCAGTTCTCTTCCGAAGGCTGAAGGCTGAAGTTTGAAGGCTGAAGGCTAAAAACTTCAGATTTCTTCCTTCCGCCTTCAGACTTTTGCACTAGTCACTAGTACTATCGTTATTAAATTATTATATGTTAAAGCGTCGTTGTTATTATTGTAAAAATAAAATTGAACATGTTGATTATAAGGATGTCCAAACGTTGAAACAGTTTTTATCTGGTCATGCCAAGATTCAGCCACGTCATCGTACGGGTCTTTGTAGTAAGCATCAGCGGTGGGTGTCACGAGCTCTGAAACGAGCAAGGCAGATGGCGTTGCTTCCTTATGTTACCCGCTAGATATAGAGGTCAAATGCAAAAAGCAAAAATCAAAATGCAAAATTGAAAGTAAAATACAAAAATGGGGGATTTTTGGTTTTTCTCTTTAGTTAAATAATACTTTAATTTTGCCCGCCTACCGGCAGACAGGCTTCTTGTCTTTTGATTTTTGCATTTATTCATACATATATGTATGGTCTTACAGATCTAAAACCTGGAAGAGTTTTTGAACTTAACAATGAGCCTTATTTAGTTTTGTCGTCCCAACATTCAAAGCAAGCTCGTGGAGGGGCAATTTTACGTTCTAAAGTAAAAAATTTAATTACCGGTAGTATTATTGAAAAAACTTTTAAAGGGAATGATAAGGTAAATGAGGCAAATCTTGGGGAAATCAAAGCCCAATATCTTTACCATGATGAAAACAATTATTATTTTATGAATCAGGAAACTTTTGACCAGTTTAGTTTGAGTTCCGAACAAGTAGGCGGTGCGAAAAATTATTTGTTAGAAGGAACTGTTGTTAATTTACAAACTTTTGATGATAAACCAATTCATGTTACCTTACCGGTGAAGATGAATTTCAAAGTGACCAAGTCTGAACCGGGAGTAAAAGGAAACACTGCTCAAAATGCGAATAAAGAAGTGGAAATTGAAACCGGTTACAGATTAAAGGTGCCATTGTTTATTTCAGAGGGAGAGATAATAAAAATCAATACCGAAACGGGAGAGTATATAGAAAGAGTAAGACGGTAAGTTGTAAGAGGGTAGTTTGGGAATTACCCAATTAGTGTGGAATCGCTGCAAGGCGATTTTGTTTTGCTAAAAATCCGACAATGTCGTACAATGTAAATGAAGGCTGAATTTTTTGGAACAAAAATTATAGTCAAACTTACCTCGACGAACTTCAACTTTATCAAGATGAGATCATAATTTCTTTTAAATTAAACTAAACAAAAGATGCTCTTAAATAATCTCGTCACTGACTTTTTAGAATATCTGGAAGTAGAGAAAAACAAGAGTCAGTTGACGATTCAAAATTATGACTATTATCTTAGGCGCTTTGTAGAATGGGGTAAGAGGAATGGAGTGAGGATACCCGAGCAGATCACTTTGGACAAGGTGAGGAAGTTTCGTTTGTTTTTAAATCGATTTAAAACTATTAAGGGGGAATATTTAAAGCAAAATACCCAGAATTATCACATCATTGCTCTCCGCGCATTTTTAAAATATTTGGCCAAGCGGGATATTAAAGTTTTAGCTCCGGAAAAAATTGAATTAGGAAAAACCAGGAGAAGACAAGTAGAGTTTTTAAATGCGGAAGAGATTGAAAGATTGATGAAAGTTCCGGATACTAAAACCTTAATTGGTTTAAGAGACCGTGCGATTTTGGAACTTTTATTTAGTACAGGACTGCGCGTTGGAGAGCTAGCGAAACTAACTCGCGATCAGTTAAATTTGGAACGTGGTGAGTTTGCAGTACGGGGTAAGGGTGATAAATTGCGAGTTGCATTTTTATCGCCAAAAGCGATTTACTGGCTTAGAGAATATTTCAAGAGACGTAAAGATAAATCCAAAGCAGTGTTTACCGCTGTAAAAGATAAAAAAGACAAGATAGTGACAACCCCAATTAATCTCACTGCCCGCTCAATCCAACGTATTGTTGCTAAAATTGCTCTCAAAGCAAGGTTAATTAAAAAAGTGACGCCGCATACTTTACGCCACTCATTTGCTACTGATCTTTTAATTAATGGTGCTGATATTCGTTCGGTACAGGCACTGTTAGGTCATGCGAATATTTCTACTACGCAGGTTTATACCCACATAACTGATAAACAATTACGGGAGGTGCATCAGGCATTTCATGGGAAGAGAAGAGAATAATGGATAATGTAAAATGGAAAATGTGAAATGTGGAACGTTGAATTTGTATTTTTCCTGTCTACCGGTAAAGAGGTATTATCCATTCTACATTCTCTGTTTGCATGTTTAATACAAAAACAACTCTGATTGTTAATGTAGAGTTGTTTTTATAAAACTAACCAAACCTTCCTCACTATTGGGTGAGTAGGGGAAACATTTAATTTTTCAAAAGTTACACAGCGCGGAAAACCGTGTCGCCGTCTCTGACCTTGTCATCCAACTTGATTCCTACTTCGTCACCTTTCTTTGCAGAATCAATATCCTTGTGGTCCACTTGCATTGACTCTACCTTTTGGGTAAAGTCTGTGGTTGCTCCCTTGAAATGAAGCTCCTCGCCTTTTTTGATCGGTTTTGTGAGCTTCACAATCCCGACACTAATTTGGCCGAAGAAGTGAACTACTTTACCGACTTCTTCCTCTTTCTTTGCTTTTGTTGTTTCAGAAGAAGTCTCTTTCTCGCTAGAGACAGACCCGCCTTTGTTGGGGGTTTTTTCCTTTTTGGCAGGCATTTTGGGTGGTTAGAAATAAAACCAAGCTTATTATATCACTTGTTTACTTTAAATAAAATTACATCTCCGTCTTGTACTACATATTCCTTTCCCTCTGTCCGCATTAACCCCTTTTCGCGTGCTCTTGCTTCCGATCCAGCGCTAATATAGTCATCGTAGCTGATCACCTCTGCCTTGATAAATCCTTTCTCAAAGTCCGTGTGAACTGTTCCCGCGGCTTGTGGTGCTTTAGTTCCTTTTTGAATCGTCCAAGCACGTACTTCTTTGCCGCCGGTGGTGGTAAAGAAGGTAATCAGTTGTAAGGTCTCATAACTTTCATGGATTACTTGGTTTAAACCGGATTCTTTTAGTCCTAAAGTTTTGATATATTCTTCCTGATCTTTTTGGGGTAGCGAATTGAGCTCTGTTTCAGTCTGGGCAGAAATGGGAATAAAATCAACACCGTCTTTGTTCAGCTTGCCGTCTTTGGGTAGTTGGTTTTCCGAGAGATTGGCAACATAAAGGAAAGGTTTAGCGGTGAGCAAGCAGAATTCTTTGATTAAATCTTTTTCTTCCTCATTGAGATTGAGTTGATTGATCAGTTTTCCCACTTCCAGTTCTTTTTCAATCTTTTTTAATAGATCGTATTTCTCTTGCAGTTCTTTCTCGCCGGAATTAATTTTTGGCTCCAGCTTAGCAATAGCATTTTTAATTGTATTGAGATCAGCAAGCACGAGTTCAAGATTCACTACTTCAATATCGTGAAATGGATCAATTTTTTCGTGAACATGGGTAATATTTTTGTCTTCAAAAAAGCGTACTACCTGCAAAACCAGGTCCACTTCACGAATATGGGAAAGAAATTGATTGCCCAATCCCTCGCCTTTGTTTGCGCCCTTTACTAAACCTGCAATATCAACAAATTCAATTGCGGTCGGTGTGACTTTTTCCGGTTTCACTATCTCAGCTAATTTGTTGAGACGTTTATCAGGTACAGTAATAATTCCTACATTTGGATCGATTGTACAAAAAGGGTAATTTGAAACTGCTGCTTTACTGGATTTGGTTAAGGCATTGAAGAGAGTGGATTTTCCGACGTTGGGAAGACCAACAATGCCAATTTTCAGTGACATGTAATAATAATGTTAGAAGTTAGAAGTTAGATGTAGAATATCACATCTACCATCTCATATCTTACATCTAATCTAACATCTTTTATTATACCTTAAATATTGCTAAAATGCTTTATTCTCAGTTATTTTTCTGATAAAATAAGCCTGAGGATTAGTTTTTAAGTTTTAAATTTTATACGTTTTAAGTTTTTTCACGGCGCCTTCGTCTAGCCCGGTCTAGGACGCTAGGTTTTCATCCTGGTAACATGGGTTCAAATCCCATAGGCGCTACCATTGAGAGAGGTAAAGGATAAAAGTGAAGACAAAGGGTAAAATTTTGCTCTTTAACCTTTACCTTTAGTCATTATTACTCCCAAAGAAGGGAGTTTTTATTTGCATTTTGAAAGTATTTAGTTATAATGGATTTGGGAAAGGGGGTTTTATTATGAAACAATCAATTCTTTTTAGTAGGAGAGCAATCATTTTTGTGATTGCTTTTATGTTGCTTTTTTCTCCCTTAGAACTTCTGGCAGCGCAATTGCCAATTATTCCCGACGACTCTTCCCAAACTGACTACGAGCTGGTGTCTCTTGATGATGTCCCGGCAGTAATGCAGGTGGGGGAGAAAACGAATGTGAAGGTTAAGCTTAAAAATACCGGAATTACTACGTGGTATCAGGGTGGCGATTATAATAGTCGTTTGGTTGTTTGCTTAGCCGCCAGTCGACCAAAGAATCGCCGCAGTGTTTTTGGTTTTGCCAGAGTGCGAATGAGTGAAAATCAAGTTAATCCTGGGGAAGTTGCTACCTTTATTATTAAAATCAAAGCCCCGTCACGTGGTGGTGTTTATCACGAATACCTTCAGCCGGTAGCGGAGGGACGTTTCTGGTTTAAGGATCGGGGAGTTGATTTCAGGATCAAAGTCTTGGGTCGGGCTTCCACGGTTAGAGTTGGCGTTACCTACGCTGGCTCAAAAGAAAATCCCTCCTCAGCAATTGCTGTTGCAAGTAGTGGGCGCTATTTTGTGAAAGATAGTTCAGGAAATTTAATTAAGATCTGTGAAATTGCAGATATCTGCAAAATACATTTTAGCAAAGATTTGTACTATCTTTATCATAATGGAGTTTTAATCAAGAAGACAGCTAATTATCTTATTTTTACTCCATTTTCTGATGCAATTTTAAATATTGCTTCTTTTACTCAACTTGGCTATAACGGTAGCAAGAACCGCCAGTTCCGCGGGAACCTAATTGTTCGTTACAGTACTTACAAGGACTCGCTTTACCCTGCCGCACTCTTTGTGATTAACGAATTGGATATTGAAGATTATCTTAAAGGAATTGCTGAGGAGCCAGACCGTTCTAAGTTTACTGTTCTCAAGACCCTTGCGGTTGTAGGGCGTACTTACGCCTTGCGCAATATTGCTTATCCTAAGTCAAGTTGTTTCAAAAGAGGTTTTCATCTTTTTAATAACGCTTGGTCTCAGGTTTACAAAGGATACGAGTACGAAATGCGAGCACCAAGATTGAGTAAAGCAGTAAAAGATACTAAAGGTGTTGTTATAACTTATAAGGGGAAAATTATTGTCGCAGCATTTCACAGTCGTTGCGGGGGGAGAACAAAATCTTTAGATAATTATCCTTACCTTAAGAGTAGAGTTTGTGCGCATCATGGCCATTATAGTTGCAGCGGCAGTCGGCTTGGCCATGGCGCGGGTATGTGTATGGCAGGAATGCGCAAGAAAGCTTCGGTCGGTTGGTCAGTTTCCCAAATGATTCATTATTACTATAATGGGGTGAAAATTAAGGATTTATACTAAGCGATGAAGTATCACTTAAAGCTAATTCTTTTACTCAGTGTTTTGGGGATTTTGCTTTTGCCCTTCTTTTTATTTGCTAAAACCCCCACGATTAGCTTGGAAGTACCCAAAACCATTCAGGCAGGAGAGAGATTTATTCTGGAGGTAAAAATTAATCACCCTGGTCAATCTTCTGTGGACTATGTTGATCAGATTAAAATTACTAGTAGCGGCAAGCCAATTAAAATTATTCCTTATACCAAGAGTGCCCGCCCGGATGAAACGAAATGGAGTGAGAAAGTTGCTTTAACCTTGAATCAGAGCACGCCGATTAGGGTAGAGGTTTCTACGACTAAGAAAGAGGTCGCTGAACTGGAACGGATCATCACTGTTGAGGGGGCGACTGAAGCGATTACCCCTACTATTTCTACTGAAACCACTGCCACTCCCCAAGAAGAAAGTGGCGATCTGGGAATTACTTTCTGGATTTTTATATTTGTAGTTGTTGTTGTAATCGTTGGAGCGATTGTTTATGTGAGGAGGACGAGGAAAGGACTGATGTAGAGTTAAATAGTTAACAGTTGAAATTAATAGTTGATAGATACAGAGCTGATTTTCTGAAATTGAGCTCTGTTTTTAAATGCGAGTCTTGAACTATTAATTATCAACTGTTAATTTTTTCACCATATCTTAGTTGACGGGTATCGCTTTATGTGATATAATGAAGTAACACAATAGAAAAGAAATCCAGTTTAAGAAGGCAGAAGGCAGAAGGCTGAAATTTAAGTAGTTCAGGTCTTAACCTTTAATCTTCAGTCTCCAGATTTTTCTCTTTTTGTCTTATTGTTGTCCTGATGTTCTGACCTTTTGGGGAGGGACATAGTCCTGCCTTTATGACGGGATTCAGCCTAGAATTTAAGCTAGTTAAGTTATTATAAAAATAAATAATCAAAACAAAATGAAAAAGCGTTTAAAAGTCCAATCTAAGTGGACCAAGAAGAAAACAGCCATTTTAGCAGTGGCTATTTTTATTGGCTTAGGAATTGTTGCTGGATTAACCGGCTATTTCTTGAGCCGTAAAGAAGAGGTCAAAGCAGAAAAAGCTGCTGTCTACCCACAGGGTGGTGCAGTTGCTTATGATCAGAGCGATGTTGTTGGTTTAAAGGTCATTGGTGGTACTCAAACTCAGATTGAACCTGGCAATGGTTACATGCGCTTTGTCTTAGAAAACCGTTTAGGAATCGCCAAACAAGGTCAATCTTTACCAAACTGGCAGGGTGACTTAATTAAAACCTTGTTGACTAAAAGGGCAGCTTGGGTTAGTTTGCCTTTGCAAGTTTGGGGTACCGAACAAAATCAGTGGTTTGATGTTTTTTCCACTTACTTTGGTAGTGTTTATAAAACTACCACCATTCCGGGATTTCCTGGCTATCGATATGATTCTAAAACAATCCGTGTGCTTCGTTTTAATGATGGTGAATACAAGATTTTCCCGACGGACAAAACTGGTGGATTGAAAGTTTATTGTGAGAGACCTGGTTATTATTATCAAGAATTAACTGGCGGGGGAATGGGTTTACCACAAACTATCAAACCAAATTCTGGTGAATATCACTGGTGTGTTCGTTTTCCTATTGCCAAAGAGAATTGGAACAAATTAAATCAACAGACTTTGGAGATCAATCTTAATCCGGATCTTTTAAAACGTATGAAAGAATTAGGTAGCAAATTACGTGAATATCGTACTTATTTCTATTTTAATGACCGTAATGAAATTATTGATTCCGCTAAAGCCGCAGGTCGCGCCGGTTTAATTGCTCCTCAGTCCTTGAACGGTTCTGTTGATCAAAGTGGTAAAGTAGTTTTAACCTGGGATGCCAAGAGTGGCATGAACGCTAAAGGCTTTACCATTCGCAAGCGTGTCCAGGGAACTACTGGCTGGACTTCTGAATCTACTGTTCTTGATTATCCCGCAGCTACTTATACTGATTCTGATATTACCAAAGGTAAAACTTACGATTATCAAATTAGAACAGTCAGTTATTTTGATAGCAACATTAAGGCCGACGGTCCGACTAAAACAATCACAGTTGGTGATATTGGTATTAGTGAACCGATTCCTCCTCAAGAAGGAGACCATCCAGCCCCGACTAATTTAATTACTAAACCCGGCGACAGTAAGGTTGGTTTACACTGGAATGCCCCTCAAAGTGCTAACTTTAAGCTCGCTGCTTATTTAGTTGGTCGCACCGAAGGACAATTTTCCAACAAAAAAGAAATAGTAAAATCAATGAAGCCTTTGGCCAAAGTTCCGGCAAAACAAACTAGCTACTTAGATGCCGCTGTTACTAATGGAACTACTTATAATTATGTTGTCTTCGCGGTTTATAGTGATGGCAAAGCATCTGATCCTGCTGGTCCAGTACAAGCAATACCTAAGGTCGGTGGTGGCGGTGATATTCCCGAAGATGTCAATCTTGATGGATTGGTTAACTGGTTAGATGTTGCCAAAGTTTTAGCTTACAATGGTTTCCCGGGTGTGAAAGTAGAAGAAAAAGTGGTAGTTCGTGAAGATGTTAACAGGGACAATATTGTTGACTGGTTAGATATTAGTCGCATCTTGGCTTATGCGGGCTTTCCGCAGACTGGCATCGCGACTCCTCCGACTAATGACAAAGCGGCAGCAACTCCGGCTAGATAAATAGGTTAACAATCTAGAGTGTAAGAGAAGTCCTAACCTTTCTTTATGAATCAAGGAACGAAAAAGAAAATTAAAACTCAAAATATTGTTATTCTCACTGTTTCTTCTCTTATGGCTTTGGCAATTATTGTCGGCTTCTCTTTGGACTTACGTTCCCCACAAGGGCATACTGCGGAGGGGATTAACTACAACGAGAACTACTACCAGGATATTGAACAGTATGTTACTCCCAAAGATGTAGGGAAACAGCCCTTGTCTCCTCGTCGTGAGGTAAGTATTAAGGAGTACCAGACTGCAGCGGGGACTTACAGGGTAACTCAAGAAATCCCGACTGCCAGTAAATACAAAGAACTGGCAGAAGTCGGATTCCGAATGATTAAATCACTTATTACTCATCAATAAATAAAGACAAATATGAAAAAGTTTCGCAATTATACTCCTACCGAAAAAGTCATTGCTATTGTTTTAGCAGTAGTGGTTGCTTCTGGCGTTCTCTTTGGTAGCTGGAAGATTCTTTCTACCTTTATTGGTAAGGCTGCGATTGAAAATGTCGGTTTTGCTTTAAGTCCTTCTACTGGCACTTTTGCACCTGGTGAGGAATTTAAGGTTGATTTAAAGGTAAATAGCGGCACGGTTGATGTCAATGTTGCGGCAGCTTACCTCAAGTTCAATCCCAGTGAGTTAGAATTGAGAGCAATTAAACGTTACACCGCTAATCAAGATGTTCCGAAACCTTCTTTTGAAAGTGATCTCGGAAGTACTCCTGGTGTTGCCGCGGCAAATAAAACAGGTGAACTGGCAGTTGTTGGTTTAACTGGTGATCAATATCATGATGCTCATGGCTGGTTTAAAGGTGAAGGTACATTAGCTACTTTGACCTTTGAGGGAAAGAAAGCGGGTGCCGTTTCTGAAGTCACTTTTGACAAAGCAAAAAGTTCTCTGGTTTCGGTCAAAAGCAACAAAAATATCATTGAGTCCTTAACTGGCGGTCGTTATACCATTGGTCAAGCCGGTAATCAACCAAGTATTACTTTAGATCCTACCACTGGTAGTTATAAGACCAATCAGGATTTTAATGTCAAAGTTAAAATTAATAGTTTAACCACTGAAATTAATGTTGCGGCTTGTTACCTCAAGTTTGACCCAAGTCAAATTAAGGTGAAATCTTCAATTCGTCATACTGCCAATTATAACCGTCCCGATGCCATTTTTGAAAGCGATTTAGGAAGTTCTACGGACTTAAATAAAGTAAACCAAGATGGCGAGTTAGTAATTGTTGGTTTAACTGGTGATGCTTATCACAATCAGCATGGCTGGTTTAAAGGCGAAGGTGTGTTAGCAGATCTAACTTTTGAAGGATTAAAGAAAGATGTCACGGCTAAGGTAGAGATAATTCAGAATAAGAGTACTTTAGCAAGTGTCTCCGGCAATAAAAATATTTTGGGTTATGTCAAGGGTGGGGAATATAAATTCAATAAGACAGGTGTTGAGGAAGTTTTTCAAGTCAATATTAAATCTCCGCAAAATGGTGCTAATTTCTTCAAAGGTGACAAGATTACTTTTGAGGTTGAAGTAATTAACCCCACTACGATTGGTGTTAATGAAAATTATACTTATAAATGGACTTCAGATAGAGATGGTGAATTAAGTACTGCTGTGAAATTTGATAAGGATGATCTTTCGGTGAATACTCATAAGATTACTGTTGAGGTAACTGATGCGGCAGGCAAAAAGGCAACTGATAGTGTTACGATTGCAGTTAAAGAAAAGTCTGCTCCGGTTACGGAAACATCTTCTCAAGGTGAAGAGATGGAAGAAACCGGTGGTGTCAAGGTTTTTGGTACCAAATTGCCGACGTCTGGTATTATCATTGGTACTATTGTTTTGTTGGCTTTGATTATCACGGTTGTACTTTGGGCTTTAAGCCGCAGAAAGGTTAGTGCCAGATAAATTTCTGCAATAGGCAGGTTTTAGGAGAAGCTTATCTGTTTATGGTGTAACATTTCTAGTAAAAGCCATAGTTTTCAACTTAATAACTTAATAAATAAAAAACCAAAATGAAAAAGATCTTCATTATTCTCATCATTGTACTGGTTGCACTAGCAACCTTAGTTGGTGGCTGGTTGATTTATAAAAAAGGTGATTTTTCTTTTGCTAGTAGCGGAATTATTCGCGAGAATTCTAGTGAAATTCAGGAGAATCCTTATGCGAAGTTTACTCTTTCCCCTGACCGTTGGTATTGTAAGGTAGGAGAAACTGTATTTGTTGATGTAATCGTTGATACTAACGAGAAGAAGGTGAAAGAGTTAACAACGGCGATTAAATACGACCCTGAGGTCTTGCAAGTTGTCGGAGGCAAAGGCGAATATGCGGATTCAGTGTTTGATTGGGTGACTAAGAAAGTAGATGCTAAGAAGGGCATTGTTACTATTAAAGCAGAAATGAAAGATGGTTCTTATTATGCAACTACCAAAGGTGGTCATTATGACTATGGTCAGATTGTACGTATTTATTTCAAGAAGAAGAAGAATGTTGCTGAAACGAGAATTAGTGGTCTTCATAACCAGACACACAACCGCTTAGCTGAGGAAGAAATAAAAGAGATGGATCAAGGCGGCGGAAAACCCCCTGTTGATTCTCAGTATGCTTTCCAGAATGATTTCTACACTATCATTTACGGTAAGTAATTTTGAGTGTTAGTTTAATTTGAAATAAAAATGAAAAACTCAAATATTTTAAAGCCAAGACGAAGAGTATCAAAGATCGTTCTTTGGATACTTTTTACCGTCTTAATTTTAGGCGGTGCTGCCTTTGCGTCTTGGTATTTTTTGATTAATCCAGAAACAAAAGCAAGTAATCAGCAGTTACAATCTTTTAAGGTAATGGTTACTGAGTGGCGTTATTGGGCAGAACCGGAATTACAACCGAATACTGTAAGTCGCGAAGTTGCTCAGAGAGCCTGGGATGATTATAAATTGGGTCGTAATGGTTGGCAAAAAGTCACTTTGCAAAGTGTTATTGACAATGGTCGCGCCGAGTCAGTAAGTAAATTTTATGGTAAAGATCCTAAGGATTTTTATCTGGTTCGTAAATCCATGAGTTATGAATATACCGATCAAATTCCTCGAGGGAATACTTGGTATTTTATCGGTGATTTAACTGGCCATTGGGATTTGAATGGTGAGCAACAAGTTCCGGGGAGAATGAATGGTGGCGTTAATCAGGCAGTTGGTATTACTTTCTATGAATTAGCAGTTACTCAAAATGCTTCTAAGGTAGAAGTAAAAAATGTTCATGCGATTCAAAATGGTTTAGATTATCGCACCAATGGTATTCCGATTTACTATCCTGTTGAGGGAAAAGATAATTACTATTCTTATGGTTTTGCTACTTATGCAAGATATAAAGGTGGTGGTGCTTACGATACCGCTGCCAATCTTAAGGGTACTAGTGCGGAAATCACTAAAGCTTACCGTATTGTGAAAACAGTAGCTGATCAAGCTGACTCTTATGATAGTTATTACTCTTTCAGTGCCGATGCTAGTCATTATGGTTTACGATCTGATGTTGGGGATGAGATGAAAAACCGAGCTAGTCGTAGTGCAATTAAGAACGAGAAAATTATGTTCTCTTTCAAGGCGCTTGATAACAGTTCTGATATTGCGAACGGTCGCGGGATTTATATTTTAGGCGAAACTCCTCTGTCTGGCGGTAATTTTCAAGTTGGTGCGGATGAATATGCCTGGTCTTATGCAAATAAAAAGGTTGTAAAAGAACATGCAAATATTTTGCATCTCAGTCCTGATATTTTAGCTCAACGTAATCAAGATTATGTTGATGGTAAACCAGGTTGGGGCGTTGCACCAAATTATTATGAAATGAAGTTAAAATATTCTGATTATGATAGTTTAAAAACTGCTTATTCTCAAGGAAAATTCTTTGGCTGGAAACGATATGGCGATTTAGACAGAGGTGCAAGGGTTTTTAATGTTGGCAGAGAAGAGTTGAGCAAGCAAATTTCCTTTGCGGGCAAAACTTATACTATTTATCCGGTTTTAGTTGGTGCTCCAGGTGTTGCTGCGCCCCCATCAACAACTGAAGTATTTGATAATATTCATGTTTATTGGGCCTTGAAATTAAATAAAAATCAAACCTTTGATTGTGAATATAATTATAATCTTGATCAAGATTATCGTACTTGGCTGGCAAGTTATCTTCTCTATACGGAAAAAGGTAAAAAATGGATTTCTGAATATCAAAAAAATTACAAGGAGCGAACTGGAATTTTACTTACTAGTCAGCAAGTAATTGATAGATTAAAAACTGATTCTTCTCTTTTAACCAATTATCGTTCTTTATTTTCAGTTTATACGGTTAAAGAACTTTCTACCAAAGATAATTTCTTCTATGATGGTAACTCAAAAATTGATGTTGCTTCTGCAGAAGTTTATTCAGATCCGGTTTCCAACTTCCATTCCTTTCCTTACTTTAAGAAAAACGGACAATATCCAGAGGAAAAATATTCTAACCAATGGAAATTAGAGAGAGATTATGTTGGCGCGAAAGCAACTTTTGAGGACAATCAAGTGAGGTTAGTTTGGCTTTACAAAAATACCTTTAAGCCAATTGCTTTTCGTATTTATCGTTCAACAATTCAGAACTTCAAACCAATTGGTGGACAAAATGGCAATCAGATTGCTACTGTTGAAGTTACTAACAGAGAACAAACTGTATTTGAGTATACTGATACCAATCCCGGTCTAGAGGACAATGCTACAGAAAGTCAGTGGTACCGCGTTGTTGCGGTTTATGATAGTGTCGGTCATATTTCTCCTTGGACTAAATCCTTCCGTGCGGAAATTGAGAGACCTCTTCCTTCTCTTCCCGCCCCGACCGATGTTGATGTCTTTGGAATGGATAAATCCATGGAAGTTACCTGGAAAGCAGGTTCGGTAGCGGAAATTTCTTTTGCCGGTTCTAATAGTGAAGGTGGCCAAGTCAAGGCGGCAGCAATTGGTCAAGGTGTTCGCGTCTTTGATGTTTATCGCACCGGAACCGATCCGAGTAAAGCTGCAAAAGTCAGCTTTTTAAACCGATTAATTAGTCCTGCTTTTGCTGCCGAGACTGGCTGGACCAAAGTTGCTTCTAAAGTAAGTGACAAAAGTGGCGATAAGTATATCTTCATTGATAAGAGAGGTTTAGTTAATGGTAAAACTTACTGGTACAAAGTTGTGGAGGTTCAAGGCAACTTCAAAAGCGCTGATTCTAATATTGATAACGATAATCCTCATGTTTGGGCAGACGTTAATAAAGATGGTTTTGTCCGCTGGGATGATGTGACGAGAGTTTTAGTGTATCCCGTTGATTACCGCAGTAAAGTAGTTAGCCGCGATGTTACGGAAGACGTTAATAATGATAAAGTTGTTGATTGGTATGACGTCTACGGCGGTGAGAAAGAAGTAGTTGGCAAAGGTGGCTTAGTTACCAAGGTAATTTTACGCGGTATCCTTCAGTATCCCGGTTTTCCGGAGGTAGAAGGAGCCAAGACTTCTCAGCCGGGTGGTAGTCAGTCTAAAACTGACTAATTAGTTCTTTATTCGTGAGATAAAAAATAAAAATGAAAACTAATAATATCTTAAACAATCTGAAAAAGGGTACTACAAAAAAGATCGCGACCATCGCTATTCTCATTTTTGTGGCAATTGCCGCGGGAGTAGGCGGATGGTTAATTTGGCGATCTTTTTTCAGTAAAGCGGCAAAAGAATTACCTAAGGCCTCAATGGTTTTAGAGCCGGCGAGTGGGAACTACAAAATTGGTGAAGAGTTTACTGTTGATGTAATTATTGATACTAATGGTGCCAAGGCCCCCAACACTGCTGCTTATCTGCAATTTAATCCACAGGAATTAGAGGTAATTAAGGTAGTTCCGAATACCAAAGATGTTGAAGGTAATACGACTGGTATTTTTGAACGTTCCTGGTATCCCCGGGATACAAAAGCTTTAGCGGCTGTGAATAAAAATGGCTGGGTGGTTATTGCGGGTTTGACTGAAACCAAGGAGAATAGTGGGAAGAATCAAAAACAATCTACAGTGGGTGAGAATGGTACCGAAGCTTCTGGAAGTGGTGGTGATATTCCCGGGAAAGGTTCTGGTTTCTTCAGCGGCACGGGCAAATTAGGAACAATTACTTTCAAAGGTAAGAGAGATGCTAATGCCGAAGTGAAATTTGTAGATGCCCCGAGCGCGGTGATGAATCCACTTCATGATGTTTATAACAAACTTGGTCAGCCCAATAAAGAGGCGGCTAACGTTTTGAAAGTAACTAAGGGTGGTTTATATATTATCGGGGAAGGTGCGCAAGAGCCAATTCCTGCTCCGGTATTGCGAGCTAAAGGTGGGGATAAAGTTGTCAATCTTGTTTGGGAGTGGAATGGTAATACTCAAGTTGGTACTAATGCAACCTTTAATGTTTATCGCCGAATCGTTACTGGTGAGGCTGTTCCAAGTAACGGTAAATATGACAAGATTAAGATCGGCTTAATCGAGAAAAATTATCAAGATACTGACGTTGTGAATGGTACTACTTATGAGTACTACGTTACTGCGCAAATTGGTAACCGCGAAAGTGATCCTTCTAATACTGCATTAGCTACTCCGGGTGCTTCTTCTGAATTACCGGCACCAATTAACTTAACTGCTCGCGGTGGTAACAAGAAAGTGAAATTGGCTTGGGAATATAAATTGGATAACAAAAAATTACAATATCGTATTTACCGTGCCACTATTGAGAAAACTGGTACTGGTATTGGCGGTGAAGGTGCTTTGACTCCGAATCACTACAAACCTCTAAAGGAAGTGAAAGAGAAGGCATACTTGGATACTGAAGTTGTTAATGGCACTACTTATTCTTACTTTGTCATCGCGTTCTTAGCGAAAAAAGAAAGCAATCCTTCTAATGAAGCAAGTGCTACTCCGACTGGTGGCGGACTAGAAGTGTTACACGCTGATATTGCTCATGACGATGGTGGTGGTAATGCCGTTTATGGTCGTGATGGTAAAGTGAATTACTTTGACTATGCTTTCTTAATGAACGTTGCCTGGAATGGTGACCCTGCAAACTGGCCTGATCCGAAAGTAGATTATTCACAATTGAATAAAAACGGTGATGTAGTTCTTGGTTCTGACGGCAAGATTAGCTATCCGGAATATGCCTATATGTTGAATGTAGAGTGGGGAATGATGATAAACAAGTAATAATTAATAATTTTAAACAAATAAAATGAAAAAGATTTTCTCCATTCTTATTATTTTGTTGATTATCTTAGTTACTTTTATCGGTGGATGGTTGATTTACAAGAAAGGTGATTTCTCTTTTGCTCAAAGCGCTGGCCAAGTTCCTCGCTGGTGGCAATGGACGAGTGAAAGATAGTTACCCAGTTATTATCTTTTTATAAAAAATAAAAATGAAAGATATTTCAAAAAGAATTGTCACTATTATCTTAATTGCTGTTGTCGCAATTGGTGCGGCAATCGGTGGCTGGTTTACTTACAAAGCATTCTTTAGTCGCGCGGGGGCACCGGAGAAAAACGCTGTTCTTTCAATTGATCCCGCATCTGGTAAATACAAGGTGGGTGAATCCTTTGATGTCGACCTGAAAGTTGATACCGGCGGAGCGACAATTGGTACCGTCAATACCAAAGTTCACTTTGATTCTAAAGTCCTAACTGCTACTAAGACAGATGAAACTGGTTCGGTCTTTAAGACCTTTACTAGCAAAAACATTGATAACGACAAAGGTGTGATTGGTATCTTAGCTGCGACTACTGATATTCAAGGTCAAAAATACGGTTACACTACCAAAGATGGTGATAAACCGGGACAAATGTTAAAAATAGTTTTCAAAGTGAAAGCAGAACCAACTAGTTCCGCAACTACTAAAGTTGATTATGATAAAGTCACTTATGTAAATACCTTAGCAGATAAACCTGGTGATCCTTCTTATAACGTTTTGAAGGAATTAAGGGGTGCGGAATATACAATCGGTAAGGGCAGTGAGGAAGAACCGGGGGAAATTCCTGCTCCGACTAACCTCAAAGCGAAAGCCGGTGACTCTCAAGTTAGTTTAACTTGGGATTATGGACAAGAGTCAGCAAACTTAAAATTCAATGTTTACCGCAAGAGTGAAGATTCTGTTGCGTTCGGGAAAATTGCTACGGTGACTGAAAAAGCTTATTTAGACAAGGAAGTTACCAATGGTACTACTTATTTCTATCACGTGAAAGCAGAAGTAGCCGGTAAAGAAAGTAAAGCTTCTAATGAAGTTTCTGCTACACCAACTGGAGGTGGTGGCGAGGAGGAAATTAATTCTCCTACTAATTTAAAAGCGAAAGCTGGTGACGCACGTGTTGCGCTCACTTGGGACTATGAAGCAGAAGTTACGACAGTAGAATTTAATGTTTATCGCAAAACTACTGGCGATTATGGCAAGATTGCGACTGTTTCTGAAAAATCCTATTTAGATCTGAAAGTTACAAACGGCACTACTTATCATTACTATGTTACTGCTTTAGTTTCCGGTAAAGAAAGTAAACCTTCTAATATTGTTTCAGCTACGCCAACTGCAGGCGGTGGAGGTAACATTCTTTATGCTGATATTGCTCACAATGACGGTGAAGGTAATGCGGTTTATGGCCGGGATTATAAGGTGGATTACTTTGACTATGCCTTCTTGATGAATGTAGTGTGGGGTAAAGATCCAAGTAACTGGAAAGATCCTAATGTGGATTATGCAAAATTAGACGATAATGGTGATGTGGTTCTTGGTTCTGACGGTAAAGTGAATTATGCCGAATATGCTTATATGCTCAATGTGGAATGGGGAAAGAACTTACTTCAACCGACAAAATAATTACTGATTATTATATTGTTAATTATTAATTAAAAATAAAAATGACAAACACAATGAAAAAAATATTAATCTCCCTTCTGCTTGTCGTGATTGCGACAGGCGTGGCAATTGGTGGCTGGTTTCTCTATAAAAGCTTTATTAGTAAAGCAGCGGTTGAGAAAACTGCCATTTTGTCCATTGGCCCTGCATCAGGCACTTACAAGAAGGGAAACACTTTTGCTGCCAATATCAAAATAGATACTGGCGGACAGACAATTGGTACGATCAATGCGCATCTTACTTTTGATAAAGATCGTCTCCAAATCGCTTCTCTTGACGAGAATGATTCTATTTTGAAGTCCTTCGGTTCTAAAATCTATAAGAATGACGAAGGTACTTTAGCATTCATGGGTAGTACTACCGATCCAATGTCAGAAAAACAGGGAACCTTTAATGGTTCAAATGGTCAAGTAATTAAAGTGAACTTTAAAGTAAAAGATAATGCTGCGAATGGCACTGCTGAGTTTAAGTTTGTAGAGGGTACCGATCCTACTAAAGGTACTTTGGTCAATAAAATTGCTGAGGGTGGTGAAAAGAATTCTGCCAATATCTTGAAAGAAGTGAAAAATGCTTCTTACACAATCGGTTCTGGTGGTGGCGAGCAACCGGGCAAACCGGCTGCACCCAAGAATTTAACCGCAACTGGTGGCAATTACAGCATTACTTTGAAGTGGGATACAGTTTCTAACGCTACTGGTTACAAAGTTTACTTTGGTGATAAGACTGGTAATTACACTACTGGCTCTTATGACGCTGGTAATAAAACTACTGCCGTCTTGGGTGAAAGCGAAGGAGTTGTTTACGCTACTCGTTACTACTTTGTCGTTCGTGCTTATAACAATGACGGTGAAAGTGACAATTCCAATGAAGCCAATGCCAAAGCATTGATCATGGGTGACTTGGATTATGACAAGGATGTTGATGCTAATGATCCCGAAGCGATTGGTGACTTCCATATGTGGATTAACTACTGGTTGTCTTTCAAAGATTCAGGCAAAATCTTAAACGATCAAATGAATGATGCGGACTATAGCGGCAAAGAATCTGAAGGTCAAAGCCCAATTCCAGATGGTGATATTGATTTGGATGACTTTGCTACTTGGGTGGTTTACTGGAACGAGTGGACTCAAGGAAACCAAAAATAATTATCAATTATTAATTACTAATTATTAATTAAAGAAAAAATGGAAACAAACTTTAAAAAGATTCTCACCGTTTTCCTGATCGTTGTGATTGGATTGGGGGCGGCTGTTGGCGGCTGGGCAATTTATAAGAACTTAAAGGGTAGAGCGGCTACTGCGGATCGCGTAGCAACTTTAGCTCTTGATCCCGCCGCTAAAACTGTTAAAATTGGCGAAACCATCAGTTCCAAAGTGTTATTAAACACTGCTGGTCAGAATATCAGCAGCGTGGAATTAAAAATCAATTATGATGCGGCAGCATTCTCGGTAACTGTTGATGACACTGGTTCTAAGTTCACTACTTTTGCGGAAAAAACTGCTAGTGGTGGTGTTGCCAGAATTACTGCTGGTGCTAATCCTTATGTAAAGAGTGACAGTGCTTTGGTCGCTACTTTGAAATTAAAGGCGGTCAAGAATACTACTCCTGCCGGTAACAATATTACTTTTGATTCTAGTTGTAAGATTTACAAACCAGGTCAATCTGCAGGTAGCAAAGTTGATATCTTCAAAGCAGGTTATGGCGCAAAATACACTGTTACCTCAACTGGTACTCAAGAAGGAAAAGGTCAATTAATCCTTTCTCCCGCAACCGCAAACCATAAGGTGAATGAAACTTTTCCGGTGAAGATTTTAGTTAATACTGGTGGAGAAGAATGTAGCAGTGTTGCTGCTTACGTTGGTTTCAGTGATGAATATTTTGACGTGACGATTGATAAAGCAGGTTCTGATTTCAGTACTTTTGCTCAAGCAGAAGTAAAAAATGGTACTGTCTCGATTAATGCTGGTGCTTCTACTCCCAAGAGTGGTAGCGACTTGCTCTTAGCTACGCTAAAGTTGAAAGGTGTTAAAGAGACACTCTTAACTACGGCTAGAAGTGCTCAAGAAACTGGTAGTTTTATCTTTGATGAAACCAAGTCCAAGGTTTACAAGTATGTTCAGGGCAGTCAACCGATTAATATTTTAGATTCGGTTACTAATGGTCAGTATGATATTACCACTACTGGTGGCGGTGGAACCTCTTTGCTTCCTCCAACTGATTTAAAGGGTAAAGCTGGCAATACCATTATTGACTGGAGCTGGAAGCCAAACCCGAGTGGTCAGGCAGTTAAGGGTTATCGCATTTATGTGAGTACTGTTTCGGGGCATTATAGTGATGACGCAGTTGTAGTCACTGACGCTGTAAACGGCGCTGATGTTAAGGATGCTTTGAAATATCGTTCTACCAGTTTGACTAACGGTAAAACTTACTATGCAATTACAAGGGCTTATGATGAAAAAGGTCGCTTAAGTGCTCCTTCTAATGAAGCAAAAGCAACTCCTACCGGCGGCGGGGGTGTTGAGAAACCAACTGAGCCAAGTACTGGTGGAATCTTTGAAATGCCGACCAGTTTAATTGCTACTGGTTTAGTCATTGGCACTGCGGTTTTGATTGCGTTGGGTGTATCTATCTTAATCTGGATTTTTGCTCGTAAAAGAAAGAAACTCTAAATTCTAGAGTTTCTGAATACTTTCAAGAGGGGAAGTGGGGGGGTATTCCCCACCTCGCCAAAAACGAACTTTGACTCGTTGAGGCAGGATCAATCACTTTCCCTCTTTTTGTTTCTTTTGTTAGAACGACAGAATGATGTGTAAAAATATGAAATTTGGGCAAATAATTATCTTAGGAATAATTTTCTTGATTTTAATTAGCGGCCTTTCGTTTTATTATTTTGTGATTTATCGTGCTAGGGCAGCTGAGAAGGTTACGGTTACTTTTGATTTGAATCAAAAAGAGTTCTGGTCTTCGCATGCTCAGCAAAAATACAACTATCTGCAGAAATTAGATCAGCAGAAAATTTATCCGGAGATTACTAAAGCGGTTCGGACAAAGATTGATCGTCTTTGGCAAGAAAAATTAATTAATGATAAACCAGGTAAAGAATTTTCTCATCCGCTCAAGAAGGAAATGAAAGCGTATGTCACCGCGAAAGATATGGATTATCGGGATCGTTATATACCCGCGGATGCTTTTTCTGCGACTATTGATCAACTTCTGGCGGTAAAGAAGATTGATAAATTTCCTGGTGACGAAGACGATTTTAAACAATATGGTGATAAAGGCAAAGAGAAAGCTGCGGAGGTTAAAAAGGATACTTTTGAAATGGTGAGTCATCGTACTTTTAAGAAGCGAGAATGGACTTATAATCCTGCCCAACAAATTGCTAGCCAGGTACGAAATACCTACTGGAGTGGTAGTGCGCCTGCGGGGAAAGCAATAAATGCCTACACACAAGCGAATAATCTTATTTCCGGAGGTCTTATGACTGCTGCTACTGGTTTGTTTTCCCCTGCTTTCTTTATGGGGCAGGCAGGACAGTTTATTGATGCCATTATTAAGTATCTTACTGCACCCACCCAAGATTGTGAACTAACGATTTGGCGCATGTGCGCTTTAACTACTCTTAAAAATGATCTTCATGTTAAGGTAACTGGTTTAGATTCTTCCGGTCAATGGATTTTCGCTGGTAGTCTCTATGATCAAAATAAATTCCAAGGTCAGAATCGCATGTTTATTCCCAAAGCAGGAAATCCGCTTCAGGATTTAAACTTATCTTACACTGTTCCGGGTCGTAACTATGCAGTGAAATGGAATGGTGAGCATCTCAAGGAAGGTAGCAGGAATATTGAAGAAGTTTTTGTTCCTGGTTTTACCGATCGTCAAATTGATTTGAATTCAATCAGAGTGAATGGCAAGTTGCTGAAAGATTCTGGCTTTGATGCTGAGATAGTTTTGGCTACTAATCATGTCGGCAATGGCCCTCAAAATGGTGGTGTAATTGCTTCTTCTCCTGCTCAGTGGAAATACGAATATAGCGCGGCTAATAAAAAATATTATGGCGCTTGGTTGAGTAAGGAAGTAAATGTTTGGATCAGGATAAAGAGGGGTAATTCTACTCTTTCCGTTGATAATTATATTGCTAAGGAAGCGGATTTTGATCGTAATGGGAAGGTAGATTATCTTGATTTGAAGCGTTGGATGTTGATGCGTGATAATTTTGCGGAAGAAGAGAATAACAAAATTACTGATTTGAACCGCGGTGCTGATTTTAATCGGGATAATAAAATTGATGATGCAGATCTACGTTTATTAATGAAAGTTTGGGGAAGTAAAAGTGGCGCAGTAACAGGGCCGGGATCTGGTTCGCAAAGTACTCCAAGTACTCCCGGTGGACAATCGGTACCGGTCTCTCCCGGCAAAGCAACATCTCCCTCACAAAATAATTCTTTTAAAACATTGCCTAGTCTTTAATTTTTCTTAATCAAGACAAAAATGAAAACTAAGAAAAGAACGTGCAAAAGCATAAAGAAAAAGAATTTCCTTCTTCTGGTTATCGCCGGCTTGGTCCTAATTGTACTGGGAGGAAGTTTATTTTTCTTTATTAATCGTCAAACTAAAGCCGCGACGTACAATCGTGAGTCCACTTATGATAATTACAGCTTTGCGGTAAACTGGAGCAAGAAAACTGGTCAGGCATTAGATAAGGGAGATAGTTGTTTCTTTATGGGTTTGCAGGCAATGAATTTTTGTCTCCGCGGTCAATTTAGTAAAGCTCGTGATTTATATTTGAAGTGCAAAGAGATTGATTTTTATCGTCATCCGGATATCTATAAAGAGGCCCAAGGAAAGCCGGTTACTTATAATGGTACTTCCTTTGACATGATGGTAATTTGGGATTATGTCTGTACGAAGTGGCCACAGGTTGGTGCTCGCCCTAGTTTTCATACCCGTCAAAGTGCTTTCTGGGATGGTCGTTATCGCGCCAATTGGATGTTCAGTGCCGCGACAGTCAAGCCGCAAATTGACTATGCGATGGATCATCCCTATTTAGGCGATGACTTTTTCCGCAATCATCTTTTGATGCTGAAAATCGGCACCTCTCTTGCTTTAAAGGAAGATGCTTCTTTGAGAGCTAAGGCAGGTGATTATTTGAAGTTTTTGGAAGAGAAAACCAAAGTGAACGGAAAAGTGATTCCCAACTTATTCTTCCGTTATATTCTTGGCGTTTCGATCACAACTAATAATATTAATACTTGTTACAATTACTGGTTCCCTCAAGGTTACACTGGCAATTCTGTTTGCGAATGGATTTTTCAAAGAGATCCTAAAGTAATTGATCTCTATCGCAGTCGCAATGCCGATACCCAGTTTCATTTTGAGAAAGTGGATGGTAAGAAATTAACATTAAGTGAGCAGTTTATTAATTATTTGAGAAAAAAATAATTAAAATTTATGGAATCTAGCCAGCGAAAGAGAATTCGCGAATTGAAAAAACGTAGAAATAATTGGAGCAAAATGCCGTTTTGGCTTGCGGGAGTAATGTTTTTATTCGGCAGTTTATGGTTTAGCTATCAGTATTTCATTACTCCGGTGACCAAAGCAGCTTCCGAAGCAAAAAAACCAAAAGATTTTAAGGTTCAGGTTGTTGATCGTAAAGTGCAGTTGAGTTGGAACACCCCACAAACTACTAAAGATTTAGTTAAATATCGCGTTGAACGTTCGCTGAATATTCCTTCTGGCGATTACTCCAAATGGGTGAAAGAAACTAATCTCACTAGTTTAGTTGATGAGTCAGTTTCACAAGGGAAAACTTATTGGTATCGTATCTTTGCAGTTTATCAAAATAAAATTTCTGATCCGGTTGGACCGATTCCAGCAATTATTGAGTAATTAAATTTTAAGATCAAATATGCAAACAAACAATCAATCCAAATTTAAACAATTCTTAGTCAGACGCGCCAAACGCAGTTGGATTATTGCTATTGGTGTGGTAATTGCTTTAGTTGTCGGTGGTGTTTATGTTGCTCCCGACCTTGTTCGTCGCGTGAAACAAAGTTTTGCTGCGGAAAAGAATATCCAGCACACGGACTGGAGCGGTGGACCAAGAACTGCCGGTGAATCTTTAATTATCACTGATCCCTACACTAACAAATACGATACTAGCTATAACATTGATACTACTAGTGGCAAGGAGGGAATCAAACTAAAAACCTTGGATCAAAGAGGCAATACTGGCGATACTAGTAATCGGTTGCAACTTCCTCCTATAGATTAATTCTTTCTTATTATTTATGGCGAAGAGATTGCGTTTAAACACAACTTTTTGGGTAGGGGCAGTGCTTTGTGTTTTAGGGGTCGGAGTGCTGTTGTTTTTGTTTTCCCAGCGACCGAAGGAGACCAAGGCTTCACAGGCAACGTGGTTGCAAGAGAGCTGGTCGGGGGGAGGGAACAGTCCATTCTTCCGTGAGGAGAGTAAGGACAAGTACTGGACTAAGGATGATACTGTGGATGATCGCGAGGGCATTACACTTAAATTTAAGAAACATCAATCGAAGGAATCTTCTAACTCTCCTAACAAACCTGCAGGTAAAGAGAATGAGAGTGGCAGTGGGGCGGAGAATGGAGGAGATCGGGATGGCACTCAAACCGAACGGTTAGTTAAAGGATCGCTAATTTCATCGGTACTAGATTCTCAAAGGCTGGTTTCAGTTTTAAATGGAAGAATGGAAGGTAGTTTCAGTTCCGCGGCGGGAAACGGAGCTCATCTTTATCTTCAGAGTGGAGATTTAAGTAAGGAAACAACAAAAGAAGGTGAGATTAATATTAGTGATATCAGGTGGGGTAAGTGGGTGAGTGTTAAAGAGGTAGCAAAAGGTTCGCTCACTGGTCGCTTCCTTCGCTATCGGGTTGATTTGGAAATGATTAGAGGGAGTGAGAACTCTCCGCGAGTTACCCGGGTTATTGTTAGTTATAAACTCTTTTCCCAGACCAAGATAGAAATTGATCCAGCGCAGTCACAAGTTACTGCGGAGAGTCCGGTGTTGATAGGTACTTCTAGTAATATTGTCATTCAACTAAAGAATGGGTCAGGTGAAGTTGTGGTAGTGCCAGAAGAGTGGTTAGAGGTGGAAGTTTCGGGATTAAGTGGTTGTCGAGTTACTCAGCTGCGCTTGGGGGCGGACCAAGGTGTTGAGAAGAAGAGCAACTCGATTTATAAGGCAAGTGTAGTTTCTAAAATCCCGGGAGTGGCAAAGATTCAAGTGATAGTTACTTCTGGTGGAAAGGGAACTGGTAGTTCCTTGAGGACTTCTCTTGAGGAAAGTGGAGGAACTGTTGCTAATCTAAATCAGATCATTTTAAATGACCAGCCGAAAATTGAGTTTGTTGACCATACAAAAGGTGATCAATATGTTAGTGAGGGATACATCAGCTCCTTAATCTTTGATGCAGGGAGTGAGGTAAAATGGAGCAAGCTTAATTACGAAGCTAATTCTCCTGAAGGGACGGCAGTTGAAGTGGGGGTAAGAGTGGGTAATGATCCAAATACTTTAGGAAAATTTCAAAAGGTCAGTGCGGGCCATCATCTTGGTCTGCGAGGGCGCTACTTTCAATATCATGTCACTCTCACTACAAGGAACAATTCAGTAACCCCGGTTTTTAAGAAAATTATTGTTTCCTACAGTTCTTTAAGGAAGGGAGGAAAGGAAATTCCTACTCCTTTGAACCAACAATATAATAGCAGTAGTGTTGATCCCGCTCGATCTCGTGTGACTGCAACTACTCCTCACCGTGCAGGAATTGAACGCAGTCAGGTAATCATTACTTTGAAGGATAATAACAATGTTCCAATTAAGGATTTTCCTGCGGCACGTTTTGTGCTAAGCACTGAACCGAAATTTGGTACGATTTTCTATGACCAAGCAAAGCGAACTGATAGTGATGGCAGGATTATTTATCAATGTACTTCTACCACTGTTTCCCGTAAAGTTTTAACAGTCAAAATTAAAGATGAATTAGGAAAGGAAATTTTAACTTTGCATGATCATCCCATAATTGATTTTGTAGATGTTAATGATAAGGATGTTTATCTAAAGAGTGGCGAGTTGAATTCACTGATCTATGATGCAGGAGGTATCGTCGGCTGGAACAAGATTAGCTGGATCGCGGATGTACCCAAGGGAACGACAATGAGGGTAATGGTTCTCTTTGGAAATGATCGTGAGTTTATTCAAAAAAATAACTGGGATTTGAGCTTGTGGAGAGAGGTAAAAAATGGTCAGAATCTACGTTTAAAGGCAAGATATTTTCAATACAAGATCTTGTTTAATAATGATAATCCTTATTTGACACCGGTATTAAAAGAAATTAAGGTGAATTACCAGAACTTGGAGAGCTAACCTTTTAAATTTGAATTTTGTGTCTTAAAAAGGTGGTTCTAATCCACCTTTTTAAGTTTGTTGCTTAAAGGTATAATGTAAATGTAATTTGCCAAAGTAGCAGTATTATTAACTCACTTAGTTTGTTTTTTTGTTTTGATTAACAAGCCGATGTGGTTTGTCTACGTTCCCTCAGAGTTTCGGCAAGGCGGACGGAATTGATCTGCCTTCGTTCAAGACTTCGGCAGAAGTTCAGCGGGTAAATAAAACCCCACAACATTCGGTGGGGGGGAGTGTCAGATTTAGAATAGTCTTTTTTGACAAGTTAGTATTTTTTGATTGGGGCCGAAGTGGCGGAATTGGTAGACGCGCGGCGTTCAGAGCGCCGTCCCGCTTAGCGGGGTGGAGGTTCAAATCCTCTCTTCGGCACCATTTTAGATGCAAAATCCAAAACGTAAAACGCAAAAGCTGTGGTATAATTTGTAGGAGAGCCTTGTTCAGAAGGTTACTTTGTGTTTTGCCTTTTGAATTTTGAGTTTAATTTTGGGGATGTGGCGGAATTGGTAGACGCGCAGGCTTGAGGGGCTTGTGGCCGTAAGGCCATGAGAGTTCAACTCTCTCCATCCCCACCAGTCTAAATTTCATCATTGGGATTTAATCAGAAGTTAATTAACAAGATTCTATAGACTGGATTTAAATATTTTTGATTAGTATAAATGATGAAATTTAGGCTGGCGTCGTAGCCAAGTGGTAAGGCAGCGGTTTGCAAAACCGTTATGCGCGAGTTCGAATCTCGCCGACGCCTCCAAAAAGAAAGTTGGAGATTAAAAGTTAAAGGATAAAAGTGGAAATCATCAAGCTTCTACAGGAAAATATCCGAGAGGTTGCTTGTGAGGTTGTTTCGCGGCTGAAAGACAATCAGGTTGGAGTAATTCCAAGTGATACGAGTTATGGGATGGCAACCTTGATTCGCAGGGAGAATATTGATCACTTGTTAAAGATTAAAGGCAGATCAAGGAGGAAACCAATCTCGGTTTTTGTTTCTTCCCTTGAGTTTCTGGATGAGCTCGCGGTAGTTGATTATAATCAAAGGCAGTTTATCAAGAACCGTTTAAACAAATCACATACCTTTGTTCTGGAATTGGAATCGCAATTTAAAGATCAGTACAAGGATATTGCTCCCGACGGGAAAATTGGTATTAGGATTGTTGGTGTTCCTTTAATTCGAGAGATACTTAAAAAACTGAATGAACCAATCACTGCTACTAGTGCAAATCTCAGTAACCATACTAATTGTTACTCGCTCAAAGGATTTCTCAATCAGTTTGAAGATAAGGCAGTACAACCAGATTTCTTCATTGATGCTGGCAAACTGCCTTATTGCAGTCCTAGTACTGTGATTGATTTAACCACGAGACCCTATAGAATTATTCGCAAATAGAGTAAGTCATGCCATACGACAGAACACTCTTTGTTGGTGAATTATTGCAACAACGGATAGTTTTATCGATGTCCGATTTAGATTTAGTCACGGGTTCGTAGCTCAGTTCCCGCCAGAGGCATGCTCCTGAGGCGCATTCGCCCTCTGGTGAAGGTCCGTCTTTGGCGGAGGTTACCTGCCTGCCGGCAGGCAGGGAGTGCCTCGTTTTGGGTTCGTAGCTCAGTTGGTTAGAGCGCCTCGTTTACACCGAGGAGGTCAGAGGTTCAACTCCTCTCGAACCCACCATGCTCTGCAGAGCAAACTTAAAAATTAGAACGTAAAAGTTAAAAGAGAAATTCCGGTTTATGCTATAATAGATACGATTTTGTGAGATATTGCTGCATTGTTTTAAGTTTTACATTTTACGTTTTAATTTTGAAATGCCGAGATAGCTCAGTTGGTAGAGCACGGCTCTGAAAAAGCCGGTGTCCCCAGTTCGATCCTGGGTCTCGGCACCACTAAACAACTTAAAACTTAAAAATTAAAACGTAAAAGCTAAATCCAAAAGACCCGAATTTACTTTTTAAGTTTTACGTTTTAACTTTTGAGTTGTTTACGCGGGAGTAGTTCAGTAGTAGAACGCTTCCTTGCCAAGGAAGAGGTCGCGGGTGCGAATCCCGTCTCCCGCTCCAACTAAAACAAATTAAAATAACTTCTATGTTATTTACAAGCCGATGTGGCGGAATGGTAGACGCGGCAGACTTAAAATCTGCTGGGCTTAATCGCCCATGTCGGTTCGACTCCGACCATCGGCACCAAGGGTAATTTAAGAGTTAAAACTTAAAATTGAAAGATGCCTTTTCAGAAAGGCGTTTTTTAGTGTCTTTGAGTATGATATAATAGTTCTGTAAGTAATTATCCTTAATCAAAAGGGGAGAAACTATGTATAAGAAACGTCTTTTCCTTGTTCTTCTGACTTCGCTTTTCTTGGTCAGTGTCCCTCTTGCTACTTTGGCAGCGACTTTCAGAACAGGCAATAATGTTACAGTTGGTAGAGATGAAGTTATTAATGGAGATTTGTATGTATCAGGAGGTTCCCTCAATATTGAGGGGTTTGTAAAGGGTGATGTCTTTGTAGCAGGGCAAACCATTGATGTTGACCATGAGGTTTCTGGAGACTTGTTTGCTGCAGGAACAAATGTTAACATTCGTAGTACTATCTGGGATGATGTGAGAGTTTGTGGATCTAATGTTCAACTAGATGCTGGGGTTGGTGATGACATCTTTGCAGTAGGAGCAACAGTTGAGTGCACCGAAAAATCACTGATTTCGGGTAGTGCATTTTTATCTGGTGGAAATGTGAAAGTATTTGGTGATGTAAAGGGCGATTTAAATGTTTCCGCAACAGCGTTGACTATTGAAGGAGTAATCAAGGGTAATGTTAAAGCAACTACCGATAAACTAGTTTTAGGGAAGAATGCTAAAATTGAAGGTGACTTGGAATATACTAGTAAAAATGATCTAGAAAAAGCAGAGGGAGCTTTAGTTGTTGGAAAAACTACTCGTCATGAGTCAAAAACTAATGGTAAAATTGCTTGGCTGGGTGGGATTGCCTTGACAAGCGGTTATTTTCTTTGGAAGTTTGTTTGGTGGGTTGCCTCGTTATTGCTGCTTTTAGTTTTAATTTGGTTGATGCCTAATTTCAGTGTTAGTGTCGGTAACTATTTAAATAAAAATCCGTGGAAGAGTTTAGGATTTGGGTTACTTGCTCTCATTGTTATTCCAGTTATTGCGGTAATTTTCTGTGTTTTAATTCTCGGTTTGCCTCTCGGCATTATTATGCTCTTGGCTTATATTGTAATGATTATGATTGCTAAGGCACTGTTCGGTCTTTGGCTTGGTCGCAAGATTCTCTGGTTGTTTAATAAAAACAAGCGTGGTTATAAACCGCATTTTGTCTGGGCGGCAATCCTTGGTACTTTTGTAGCGACAATTTTATTCATGTTGCCGTTTATCGGCTGGTTAATCAAGTGGGTGGCGCTCTGGCTGATGTTCGGCGCGTTGATTATTACAACTAAGAATTTGATGAAGAGTTTTAAACGCAAAGGAACGTTATAAAACCTTATTAGAAAAGCCGCTTCTAAATCTGGGGGCGGCTTTTTAGTTGAAAAGTTCACCAACTCCTGCTACCCTAGAAATGTCTATTTAAAGCGGAAATATGCTCAAAGCTTTGAAAATCTTGTTGACTTTGTTGCTTCTTTTTATCATTGGAGCAGCTTTTGCAATTACCTGGATGATTTATTTCAAAGATTCGGGTAATCAGGGGGAGAGAGAGACTAAGTTTCCTGAAGTTCAGGAGGATAAGGGTGATTTTCGTTTTGCGGTTTGTGGTGATCCGCATAGTAACTGGAAGGTTTATAAAAAAGTTTTCCAAAGTGCTCAAAAGAGAAAAGTGAGCTTTTTGATTAATGTTGGTGATCTTACCAGAGTTGGTGCAGAATCAGAATTTTATGAAGGGAAACGATTAATGGCTGATTTTCCTTATAAAACATACTTGGTGATGGGTGGTCATGACATGACTGGGGAAGGGAGACGCTGGTTTCGGAAGTACTTTGGTAAGGATCATCAAAGTTTTAATCAGGGCAAAGCGCATTTCGTCGTTTTAAATAATGCCGATCAAAAAGAGGGGATAAGTAAAGATCAGTTGGATTGGTTGGAGAAAGATTTAGAAGAGAATAACCTGCCATTAAAGTTTGTTTTTGTTCATCAGCCCCTGGCATTTCCTTATGCTGATCCCGAAGAGATAGGTTATTTGACAGAAAAATCCCAAGAGGCAGAACAGGATTTGGTGGAAATTCTGAAAAGGAATCACGTGAATGTTGTTTTTGCTGGTCATCTTCATTCTTATCTTACTTATCAGTTTGGCGATATTTCTGCTATAATAACAGGGGGAGCGGGTGGACCAATCTACAGTATGCCCTTTTTAGCTGATACTCCCTACCACTATGTTTTAGTGACAGTTAAAGGTACTGAGTATTATCCGGAGAAGATTGAAATTAATAACTAATGGCTAATGCCTGCCGGTAGACAGGATTGATTAAAAAACATTTCCATTATTCATTATCCATTAAATATTATTTTTTATGTTTTCATCTCATTCTGAAAAACCAACCTTTTCCGAGAAGATTAAACAGGAACTGCAAAGAGAAGAAAAACCCCAGACAGGTTCTTATACTCTGTTGCTACTTTTAGTTTTACTGCTTATTGCTTTAGTCTTCTTTTTTGTGGCGCTGATTAAGAATTGTACCACCGAGAAAGTAGCTGAAAGTGAAACAACTACTCCCGCAGCAGAACAATCTACTACGCCAAATAATCAAAATGAAGAGGCGATTGAAAATTCTGCTGAGGAAGAGATAACTCCCGAAACTTCCAATTCTGGTCAGACCTATACGATTCAAGCTGGGGATACGCTCTTTGAAATTGGACAGAAGTTTGGTATAGATTGGAAAAAGATTGCCAAGGTTAATAGTCTTGAAGCTCCCTATAATCTCACTGTTGGGAAAACCTTGGTTATTCCGCCAAAGGAAAGCAGTGGTGGAACTACGCGGTAGAATCCTGTATGAGGTTTCGCCATGCGGCGGGACGACCTGTGTTAATGAAATACTGAAAGCTAGTATTGGTTAGAATCGTTTTTGATAGTTGTAAGTCCGAATGGGCTTACACAGCCGGGCTTGTAGCTCAGTTGGTTAGAGCGTTCGCTTGACGTGCGAAAGGTCAGAGGTTCAACTCCTCTCAGGCCCACCATTTCAAACTTAAAACTTGAAATGTAAAACTTAAAGGGATTATATGGAGAAGGAATCTGAATATAATTGGAGAGAAAGATTGATCGAGAAAGGAAAAGAGATTGTTGAGCGAGTTGATGCGGAGACAAACGCCCAAGATTTCATTGATGTTGTAAGAAAGAGAAACGAAAAGGACTTGGGGTCTGGTTTAGGAGAGGACACTATTTCTAGCAAGGGAATAGCGGAAGCGCTTCCGATTGCAACAAAGATTGATGAAGTGAATGATTTTTATCGTAATTTTTCCAGTTTAGTTAGGAGACATCCGGAATTGGAAGGGAAAACATTGATTGATTTACTTTCACATGGAAAGAATCCTTTACGGGTAAGAAGATTACTTTCAAAAGGGGTTGAAGATCTGGTTAAAGATATTGACTGGGGAAGATACTTACTTAAAATTCGTGATTATCTTAGTCGTAAATTTCCTGAGGCAGGTATTCGAAGAGAGGAGGTAAAAGGACCAGAGGGAAAGATTGAAATTGAAATTGATGATTTCTTTAATTCGGATTGAAGTTACTAAAAACAGAGTTTTCACTGACTCTGTTTTTTGTTTGGCCTGAATTGCTTGAAAACTATCTCATCACTTTCTTTTCCTTAATCGTTACGCGGAAGCCTTTTTTCTCTAAATATTTTCCTAGAAGTAATCTTGTTTGGGAATCAAGAGCCGGGAGGGAGCTGAAAAGGATAGTGAAAATTGGGAAAATTGCCCATTGCGGAATAAAAATAAAGCGCTTCCAGAAGGGATAATTTTTAGGCTGGGGAGGGAGAAGTAATAAGCTGATGATTATTGATACTACTAACCCGATCATAGCACAGCTTAAAACAATGTTTCCTATCAAGGGATAATTATAACCCATTATTGTTTTGCTAAAATTATGACTGGCGACGAGAGGCGCCCAGCTGACAATGGAAAGAAAGAGTGGCATTGTTGCCCAAGTGAGAAACGATTCAAAGATACGGTAAGTTTGTAAGACTTTACGCCAGAGTGGAATTTTATTATCTAGCAAATTATTTTTTAAAACGAAAGGAATATCAATTACTCCCCAAGACCAACGCCGCAATTGTAAATATTGTTCTTTAATTGTTTTAAAGTAATTCTCCGCTAGTACCGCATCTAGGTAAACGGGAATGTGAAGCGGAACTAAACCAACTTTTCCTTTGTAGTGAAAGAACACCTGCCAGTAGATACGTGAGTCATCGGGAATAATTGTTTTATCCCAGTAACCGACGTCTTGGAGCGCTTTCAGTCCTATAGCGTGGCTGGAAAAAATGCGCATTCGTTCCGGTCGTAATGATTCAATCATCAACCAGAAGGAGCTGCCGATTGCTGCTAAGCGGTTAACTGCCGGTACGTCCCAAATGCGATTAAAGAGCATAATGCTAGGTTGGTAGGTATGGCATTCCCGTTTTTTGGTAGCAAGATATTTAAAGGTAAGGCAGGCAAAATACTGCGGGTGAACGCGAGTATCACAATCCATTGCCGAGACAATTACCTGTTCAGGTTTAATTTTTTTCTGGACTAAAAACTTTTCGGCATATCGAACAGCGTAAGTAGTATTAGCACTTTTTACTTTGTTTTCGCCGGGGAGATCTTTGGGGTGAATTGTTGCCATAAACTTGCCGAATTTATTTCCAAAACGTTTCTTAAGTGCGTGAATATTCTGTTTTGCTCGACTAAGTGCTCGCTCTTCTGTTGCAAGAACAAAAATAATTCGATCTTTGGGATACTTTGTTTTAGCGAGTGCTTCTAGAGAAGGAATAAGAACGTGAAGTTTTTCGTTGTAAGTAGGAATAATAACTAAATGATAAATTGAGCGCCAAGAGGGAACATCACGTCCTAGTTTTTTTAATTTTAGTAATTCTTTTTTCTGATCTAGCAGTAAACGGTATTTTTCAAAGGGTTCTTTCTTTACGCCCAGATGAAACGGTCCTTTTTGTTTTGGATTAAAGTCATATTCTTTTTCCAAAAATCTCAACTTATTATTAATTTGTTTTAGCGAAGTGGTTAGTTGAGATGATTTTTTGCAGAGTGATAACCAGTCAATTGCAGCAGTTTTGTGGACTTTAAAATAACCAAGGATAAGATAGGTTGAGATAGAGACAACACGAAAAAACCAAAAAAGGTCAAAAATAATGACAATGTAAGCGACAATTACTGGTGTAAAGAAAGCAAAAACAATTGGCAAAGTTAAAATAGAATATGAAAGAAGAGCGGGAATCATCTCCATAAAACGGTAAAACTCGCTGTTTTGAGCGAGTTGGTATTTAAATTTCTGCCAATTACTTCTTGGCATTGAGGCGTTGTTTAATTTCTTTATCAATCTTAGTTTGAATTAGATCCAAGAAATTTGCCAGACGATCAAGGGTAGAATTGTTGTTAACAATAATGTCAGCGTAGCGTTTGGTCGGTTCAACATAGAGTTTATACATTGGTGCGGCACTTTTGAGATATTGGGTGATAGAATATTTCAGAGAACGGTCACGTTCTTTTAGGTCACGTTCTAGGCGACGAGCAAGACGGACATCTGTATCGGCATCAATAAAAATTTTTAGATCCATCATTTTCCGTACAAGCGGATTACTTAAAGCAAGAATTCCTTCAATAATGATCACTGGTTTAGGATCAGCGGGGATTGTTTCCTTCCGGCGGGCATGGGTGAAGAAGTTATAAAGTGGCATACGGATTTTTTTGCCGGCAATTAATTTTTTAAGATGAGAGATGAATAAGCGGTTATCAACAGATCCGGGGTAGTCAAAGTTCTTAGTAATTGCTTTCTTCTTGGGGATTTCCCCGTAGGCCTTGTAGTAATTATCGTGGGTGATTAAGAGAATGTTATTAGGATGACTTTCTTTCAAGATCTCAGCTACGGCGGTCTTTCCGGAGGCAGTTCCACCGGCGATGCCAATGATGTAGGGTTTTTTGGCCTTTGTCATAAAAGTTAACTTAAAAAGAAGTTGTGTTTCATTCTTATTTATTATACAATAAGCTCTTCCAGAATAAAAACGAGCATCATAAGAAAAGGAGAGAAAAGGAGGTAGTACTTTGACAAAAGAACCTACCGCTGCGGACATCTTTTTTCAGCTAGAAGTTTACCTTCCTAGCTTTGACATTGTTGAAATGGTCTACGAAATGTTTCTTGACCTGATCTTGTTCCGAGGCAAGCTTGTTTTCTTTGAGGATCTTCCTCAACAGCTGGCAGACCGGCTTGTGAAGGCGATTCAGCAGGGTAAGGGCGCTACTCCAGTTGGAGGAACAGTTCTCCAAGGACGCCAGGCGTTTCTCCGTGCTCTTGAGGAGATTCATCATTTTTATTTTCTTTCCCTGATTTCTGATAAGGAAGGAATTCGCCAGAGGGCAGTGGAATTGCTCGGCGAGGCGCGAGAGTTTTTCCATCGTGCTGGCAAAGAGTATCCTCACGTTGCTCTCTGTCGTCTTCTCATTGATCTTCTCAAACGTCAAAATAAAGTCCCCTAAGGGGACTTTTTAATTAAAAACAGGCCAGACTATAACCAGAAGTTTCGTTTGACTGCGTTAAGCTTAGAAACTCTGCTGTGTTGTTTTTCTCTTGACTTGCTTTAGTGGTGATCTGCTAAACTTTCGTCAATGATTCAAATCAAAACTTGCTAAATATCAAGACACATTGATATTAGATTATGTCTTGATTAATAATCATCAATGATGAAGGTTTATCTGGTGGAGGTGGGGGGAATTGAACCCCCGTCCAAGAGAGTAAACTAACAATATCTACAAGCTTAGTTATTTTAGTTTGATTCAGATTGAAAACTTATCCCGCAGACGGGACCCCGCTATGCAGGGAAAAATAACAAAAAATTTTCAATCCTATTCCTAAAGATTTAACTGATTAACAAGGAAAAATTAATCAGCGATCCCATGTTTGACGTCTTTTTCCTTCTTATGGGAGAAGAAGGAAAGACGGCTGTCACGCTAAATTAGGCAACAGCGGGTGCAAAATTTGTTCTTGCACTTAAAAATTGAAAGTTGAGTTTACGAGCCCACTTTCACACTCGGCTTGCATTGTTAATTTACAAAACTCCTGTCGAAACCTGTCACCCCCAGTAAGGGTAAGAGTTAAAAGGTAAAGAGGAGAATTTTGGGTTTTGATTTTACTTTTACTTTTTACCTTTTTCCTTTAACCTGGCCAGAAGATGAGAAAATGTTCGATCGCGTTTGCAACCGGCAGAATAATCCGGCCAAAGAGGGGAATGTTCATAACCGTGGAGAGAATAATAATTCCGAGTAGTACAAACGGACCGACTCGTTCAATCTCGATCATTATGTTCTCAAATGATCTTGGTGCAATAGCAACGAGGATTTTGGAACCGTCCAAAGGAGGGATAGGAATCAGATTAAAAATTGCCAGAATTAAGTTCAGTGCAATAATTGCTTGGAGAAACTGGAATATCAGAAGGGGAAGAGGCAGATTGATCAGAATCAGTAAACGGATAGTTAACCCGAAAATGGTTGCAACTATTAAGTTACTAAATGGTCCAGAAAGAGCGGTTAGAAGGTTACCCCATTTTCCATAACGAATATTATAAGGATTAATAGGAACTGGTTTTCCCCAACCAAAACCGACCAAAAAAAGCATGATTGTTCCCAAAGGGTCTAAGTGGGCAAGAGGATTTAAAGTTATTCTACCTTCCAGTTTAGCAGTAATGTCGCCTAGTTTATAGGCCGAGAAAGCATGAGCGAATTCGTGTACACTAATTCCAACAACCAGAGCGACTACCCAGCCGATAAAGAAAGTAGGATTAGAAAATAGGTATTCTAGCATTGAATTAGTTCAAAACTTAAAACTCAGAATGAAGAAGTTGAATCAAACTTTATTTTATGCTAATCTGTGAGGTGCAGTTATAATAAAAACAAAAATTGCCTTTTTATTATACTTAATTTCGGCTAAAAAGTCAATTCTGCCACGAGGGCAGGATTCCGCTCTACGGGAGAAAGGGATAGAAAAAATGGGAAAATTTTGTGCTATTTGTGGAAGAGGTAAACAAGTAGGTTACAATGTTAGTCATTCGCATCGGAAAACGAAGCGTTCTTTTGGAGTTAATCTTCAAAAGAAGGTAGTTGTTTTCCAAAATCGTGTTTCTCGCAGAGGCACAGTTAAGAGACGCGTTCTTGTTTGTACAAGTTGTCTCAAAAATCAAATGAAAGCTTAACGATTAGGTTTTATGATTATAATAAGAAGAGATCCAATTTCAAGACTTAGATCTCCTCGAGATGGCGAAAAAGGATCTTTTTTTAGTAAGCTCTTTAATAAATTCTCTTTTTTCCGGTATTATCTCAAGTTAGTCCCAGCTACCTTAACACGAAGAGATAAAATTATTGTTACTATTCTTATATGGGTGATTTTAATTTCTGTAATGGGATTAGGTTTGCGATTTTATTTAAATCACTCTCATATTGTGCCGGCAAGTGGCGGTAGTTATGTTGAGGGAGTTGTTGGCAAACCAAAATATATCAATCCCCTTCTGTGTCAAACTAATGATGCTGACCGTGATCTTTGTAGTTTGATTTTTGCTGGTCTTGTCAAATATAATGTCAATCGGCAAATTGAAGGAGATCTTGCCGAAAAATGGAAGGTTGATAGGTCAGGAAGAATTTATACTTTTTATTTAAAGGATAATCTCAAGTGGCAAGACGGCCAGGAGCTTACTGCTTACGATGTTGTCTTTACGATTCAATTAATTCAACATCCTGATTACCCTGGAACTCTAAAAACTAGCTGGAACAAGGTAAAGGTGAAAGCATTAGATAAGAAAACTGTTTGCTTTACTCTTCAAGATGCCTATACTGACTTTTTATCTAATGCTATGGTGGGGATTTTACCCAAGCATCTTTGGGAAAAGGTTGATCCAAAGAATTTATTAACTGCTGAGCGTAACCTCAATCCAGTTGGTGCGGGACCCTATCGCTATAAGGAGTTGCAGATTAAGGAAGCAGAAAATCTTGTTATGGTACGACTTGTTAGGTTTAATGATTATCGGGGTAAGAAACCCTATCTCGATGAAATTACTTTGCGGTTTTATCCTGATTTGGAACGGCTGCGGACTGCTTTAAGCAAAAAAGAATTTGAAGGCACTTTTGATCTCAAGGGGAAAGAAGCACGAAAATTAACCCAAGATTTAGGTTATCCAGAATACCATTTTGGCACTCCTCAGTACATTGCGGTTTTCTTTAATCAGCAGAAGAGTGACATTTTGGAAGATCCACTAGTACGTAAGGCTCTTAATTTAAGTGTTGAGCGTAATAAAATTATTCGAGAAATTTTTGACGGCGAAGCGAATCTAATCAACTCGCCAATTCTCTCACACTTTCCCGGTTTTCAGAAGTCTTTTGCCCGCAATCCGTATAACTCAAGGCAGGCGCAAAAATTACTTTTACAAGCGGGATTTCGTCTTAACAAGCAAACCGGTGTTAGAGAAAAGGCCGGGAAAAAATTGGCATTTAGTTTAGTAACGAGTGACCAAGACGAATTTATTCGGGTTGCGGAGAGTTTACGTAGTGATTTTGAGAAAGTCGGCGTGGAAGTGAGTTTGAAAATCTATACCGTTGGTTCAATTCAGCAGGATCAGATTCGCCCCCGTGACTATCAAGCACTGCTCTTTGGTGAGAACCTTGGACCGGATTCAGATTTGTATCCTTTCTGGCATTCTACTCAGGTTAGTGATCCTGGTTTAAACTTGTCGCTTTTCAGTAATTCTGAAGCTGATATTTTACTTGAAGCCAATCGCCAAACTAGGAGTTTGAAGCAAAAAGGTCGTAATAATCAAGAGTTGTTTAAGATTTTTAGTCGGGAGATACCTGCAATTTTTCTCGTTAACCCAACTAAAAAGTATCTAATTTCCTCAAGAATTAAAGGAATTCGGGAGGGAATGGTAGCAACACCGGCGGATCGTTTCCTTGGGATTAGTGAGTGGTATATTAGAGGTGAGAGAGAGTGGGGGAAATAGAGACAAAAATCAAAGGTAAAAATAAAGGATTGTTTGAATCATGAGATCTTTAGTCCAAATTTTTACCTTTTGTTTTCACTTTTGTTTTTTTGATTTTTAGCCATGTTTATTACAACTGCCAGTAGAGTTATAAAGATGGGTTTCGTTAGTTTTTGGCGAAATAGTTTTTTGAGCCTAACTACCACTGCTATTGTTACACTTACTTTACTTGTGATTAGTTCAGTGGTAATTATTAGTTTTTTGGGAAATATTGCCTTGAGTTCTATTCAAGATAAGATTGATATCAGTGTTTATTTTAAGCATTCCACTACTGATCAAGAAATTATGGCAATTCGGGAAAAGCTTTTAATTTTAGCGGAGGTAAAAAGTGTGGAATTTGTTTCACGCGAGAAAGCTCTGGAGAGATTTAAGGAGGAACATAAAGACGATGCTTTAGTTATTGGATCATTAAAAGGAGCAAACAATCCTCTTCCGGCTAGTTTGGAAATTAAAGCAAAAGATCCTGGTCAATATGAAACAGTCGTGCAGGTTCTCAAAGATCCTTTTTATGAATCACTCATTGCCCAGGATGGTATCAATTATTATCAGAATAAAGCTAAAATTGATCGATTAGCTTCTGCTACTACTTTTATGCGCAAAGTAGGTTTTGGTTTGAGTTTGGGATTTATCCTGATTGCTCTTCTGGTGGTATTTAATTCTATCCGAGTGACGATTTATACTCGTCGGGAAGAAATTGAAATTATGCAATTGGTTGGTGCTAGTAGTTGGTACATTCGCTGGCCCTTTGTTTTAGAAGGCGCGCTGTACGGGATTTTTGCTGCGGTGATCTGTTTTGCAGTTATTATTCCTCTTATTTACTTTTTCTCTCCGCAGGTAATGAAATATCTCGGTGGAGAGGGAGTAAATATGATTGGTGCTTTGAAAAGTAGTTTAATTATTTTGGTGGTTTTTCAGTTTTTAATGGGGATCGTAATTGGGATAGGGAGTAGTTTGGTGGCAATTCACCGCCATCTGAAAATATGATAATTGGTAAGGAAGTGTTGAGGAAACAAAAAACAGTGCCATTTTAGGCACTATTTTTTGTAAGTAAGGGCTTGTCCTGCAATGGGTGTTGCAGGAGCGAGGTTGCCCCTCCACTGTCGGGCATGAGCGCCAGGTATTCCTGAAACAAGAACTAGTTTAGCACACAAAAATCTCCTTGTCAAGAAATATGCGATTTATTTGACAAAAACGGTTATTTTTGGTAAGATTAAGAAGAAAGGGGAAGAATCCCGAAATTAGCGATAAATTAGTAAAGTTTTGATTATAAGCTAATTTCAGGTTTCTTTTTCCTTCTCAATATGCTTCAACAAAGCTCCAAAAGAGTTTACTCTAAAACCAAGAGATTTGTGATATCTTGCTTGGTTTTTCTTTTTATTGTAGTTTTTTGTGTTCCCAAAGTAGAGGCAGATTCCTTGAATCAGAAACAGTGGGAGTTAGACCAAATTAATCAGAAAATTGCTGAGTATCAGAAGCAAATTGATGCTAAGCAGAGTAAGATTAATTCTCTGAACAGTCAAATTAGCTTGATGAACAGTCAGATTGCTAAGTTAAATCTAGAGATCAAAGCGACTGATTTAGAGATTAAACAAAACGGGGTAAAGATTAAAGAAGTTACGGAAAAGATTGTAACCAAACAAAAGGAAATCAAACACCAGACCGAAATTGTCGGGCGTTTGATTCTCTTAATGTACCAACAGGAACAAAAGGGGTTGTTGGAAATTATTTTGGAGAGTAACAATTTTTCGCACTTTCTTGACCAGTTGACTTATCTTGAAATTGTTGAGAAACAAGGTCAGGAGGCACTTGATTACTTGAAAAAATTAAAAGAGGAATTAGATAAGGAAAAGAAAACTTTAGTAGAAGCAAAAAAGACTTTAAATAAATTAAAGGATAAACAAATTGCTCAGAAGCAAAGTTTAGTTTCTCAAAAGAATACTAAAAATCAATTACTTGCTAAAACTCGCGGTGAAGAAGCGGCTTATCAGGCAATGATTCAAGAAAGTTATCGCCAAGCAGCAGTAGTTCAGGCACAAATCGCGGAAATTATTGCTCGCCGTACCGGTTCTGCTCCCCATGGTGGCTATGGCACTGGTGGTTATCCTTGGCATGGTCAGCATGGAGTTGATCCGTGGGGCTTTTATATGGGACAATGTACTTCTTATGCTGCTTGGAAATGGTCTACTTTAGGTCGGACGGTTACTTGGAGAGGCCATGCTCGTGATTGGGCTTCCCGCGCCGCGGCACAAGGATATCGAGTTGATCAGTCGCCACGTTCGGGAAACATCATTTGTTTCTTGGATTTATCTTATTATGGTCATGTTGGTATCGTCGAATCAGTTTCCGGAAGCCAAGTGACTTTTACTGATTATAACGGCTGGGGTGGTTCGGAAGAGTTTGGTTGGGGAACAATTAATTATCGCAGTGGACAATGGGGAAGGATTTATTTCATTCATTAATTATTGAAGATAATAAACGAGAGTAGTAGTTGAAAAGGTAGGGGGATTTATTATTATTTAATTTAGTAATTGATCATTAATTTAATGGGTGATTATTTAGAAAGAAAAGTAATTCGTTTTTTGAAGAAGCATCAGAATGGAGTGTTAGTTTTAATGGCGACGATGTTTCTGTTTTTAATTGCCTTGGGTCAGGTTCTGCCAACGCAAGCAGCTTTGACTTTTGAATCAAAAGAGAAACCTCATCCGGTGTGGGATCATGTTGTAACGAAAGTAGCGATTTCCTTTGCTGATCAAAAATACCATTTTTTTACTCGAGCGAACAGCTTGCAGGAAGCATTGGTAAAGCAAGGGTTAATCTTGGATCAACGTGATCTGGTTGAACCCAGTCCCAAGACAGTTCTTTCTGGCGGGGAGTTAAGTGTCTCAGTGGATAAAGCTGAACCTGTAGTAGTGATTGATAATAACTTGCGTTTTGAAACTAAGGCATGTGGAGAAACTGTTGGTGAGATTTTGGATAATCTCAAGTTGAAGATTCATCCCAAAGATATTGTAATGCCGCCCAAAGATAGTGTCTATCTTCCCGGTAGTGAAATTGCGATCGCCCGTGCTAAACGAGTTACTATTTTTAATTATGACCAAGAAATTAGGTATTATACTAATGCCGGTACTGTTGGTGACGTTTTGAGAGAAGTAGGAATTGCGCTAAAATCTATAGATCAAATCAAACCTAGCTTGAATCATAGTGTTTCCGACCGTTTGGTAATTCATATTTTCCATAAGGGGGAAGAGATTCTCACGGAAAAAGTACCGATTGCTTATCAGGTAACTTATCAGGATGATCCTAACCTTCCGGTCGGCGAGCAAATTATTGTCCAGCAGGGAAGGGATGGGGAAAAAGAACAAACCTTAAAAGTCGTTCGCTATAACGGTCGCATTGTTCAGTATCTGGTTTTACGAGAGAAAGTGCTCAAAGAGCCCCGATCAGCAATTATCAAACGTGGTATCAAGTTTGAGGGTGTTTCCGAGACCGGTTATGCTAGTTGGTATGATTGGGTCAGCGGCATGACGGCAGCGCATCGCACTTTGCCCAAAGGAACAAGGGTGAGAGTGATTAATCTAGACAATGGTCGTTCCTGCATCGTTACCATTATTGATCGCGGTCCTTGGAAACCAGAGCGTATTATTGATGTCTCAAAACAGGCAGCGGGAGTGTTGGGATTTATTTCGCGGGGGGTGGCGTTGGTGAGGATTGAAGTGTTACATTAATAAATAATAGATTTTATAATTGTAGAGACGTGCCATGGTACGTCTCTACTTTGTTTGAATAAGGTGATGGTTAGTAGTCAACGATTTAGGGCAAAAAAGTCTCTCGGTCAACATTTTTTGGTGGATTTAAACGTTGTTGATAAAATTATTGCAGCGCTTGACTTGAAAGATAATGACATTGTTCTTGAAATCGGTCCTGGTAAAGGGATTTTAACCGAATCAATTTTGCCGGAGGTAAAAAAAGTAATTGCGGTGGAGAAAGATAATCAATTATCAGAGGAATTAGCAAGGCGTTTCGGAACTAATGTTAATTTTGAACTGGTACGAGCTGACTTTTTGGATTGGAATCTTTCAAGATTGCAGCATTTTAAGATTAAAGTAGTTGGCAATCTTCCTTATAATCAAAGCAAGCCAATTTTACGTCGGCTTTTAGAATCGCAGCTAAATGTTGAGTTAGTGGTTTTGATGTTACAGCGAGAAGTGGCCGAGAAAATTTTGAATCCTATTAAGAATAATTTATTTAGCTTAATGATTTCAGTATTTGCTAAAGCGGAGAAAATAATTTTGGTGAAGCCAAACGCGTTTGTTCCGCAACCGAAAGTAGATTCGCTTATAATCAAACTAGTTCCTTATCAAAAGCCATTGATTATAAAAGAAGACCAACTACAATTTTTTGCTTTAATTAAAAAAGCTTTTCGCTTTCCACGCAAAAAGCTTTTGAACAATTTACCGGAGTTGAGAGAGGTAGATTTAACTAGAATCGGATTAAATCCAAATGTAAGGGCGGAGGATTTACGGTTAGATCAGTGGATAGAGCTGTTAAGATTATCTAGATAATCTCATCTGCCAATTCTTTAAGACCTTTACTCTTCTCCAGTTCTTCAATCATAATATAGTGCGGCGTTACTTTGATGATCTTATTCCAAGGAATCAAGCGCTCCGTTTCTAGAAGACCTTTGAGGGAGGTGATCTCAATAGAGAGGCGACTGATCTGACCAATCTCTAAATCTAAAGTCAGGTCAAGCACTTTGCCGATTTTCCGTTTTTGAGTATTAACCACTTTTTGATCAACCCATTTGAAATGTTGTTTTAGGATTTCCTGCACCCGCACAATTTCTTCAACGGGAATTAGGGACTGGTTATTCTGAATAAGAATAAATTCTTCTTCCCACTTTAGAATATCTTGAGGGAGTAAAGCTAATTTGGGACTAAAAAATCCTGTTTTGATGAGCAAGCACAGAATTTTGCCATCTTGGGGATTAATGGCAAGATCAAGGACACTTCCCACTTTTACTTCTTGGTCTAGGGAAACTATTGGTAAATCTTTAATTGTACTGAAATTAACTAACATAAAGCTCCCCCTGGAATTATTTGGACTTAATCAATCCAGATACAACCCAGTGGGCAGTTCTCAGCGCAGGTACCATCGCCATCGCAGTTCTCGGGATGGATGACTCTTACTTTTCCATCCTCAATCCTTAAGACATTTCGTTTGCAGGTCTCAACGCACTTTCCGCAGTTATTACAGACGCTGTAATCAATTTCTGGTGTTAAATTGGAGTCCATAACTTTTGGTTAAGTTCCCTTTTGATAATAGCATAAAAGCAATGGGTAATGTATAATGGCTAATGAATGATAGGCAATCGCTCATTAGTCATTAATCATTAGTCATTAATCATTATTTTTTTATGTCTATTATTCAAGCAATTGTTTTAGGTATTGTTCAGGGAATTACCGAGTTTTTACCAATTAGTTCATCCGGTCACTTGGTAATAATAGAGGATGTTTTGGGTTGGGAAAATCCCGGGATCTTTTTTGATGTTGTTCTGCATTGGGGTACTCTTATTGTATTGTTAGTTTATTTTCGGAAGGAATGGGTTAGGTTAATCAAAATGCTTCCCGATTTCTTTCGTTCTTTTTCGGGAAAAGCAGCATTAAAGACAGAAGAATTTTTGTTAACAAAAGTATTAGTCGGTATTATTCCCGCAGTAATAGTTGGATTTTTTACTGCTGATCTTTTGGAAAAATATTTTCGTAATCTTTTTGTTGTAGCTGGCTGGATGTTTCTAATGGGAATTGTGTTTATTTTTGCTGAATCTGTAGCAAAACTGCACAAACGTTTAGCGGAGATTACTCTTTTAGATTCTCTGATTATCGGTGTAGCTCAAATTTTTGCTCTCATTCCAGGAGTTTCTCGTTCAGGAGTTACAATTAGTGCGGCATTGCTGCGGGGGGTGCGCCGAGCAATAGCGGCTAAGTTTTCCTTTATGATGGGTGCACCATTGATTTTTGGAGCAGGGCTTTATTCTTTCGTACGTTTTATTCAGAAGGGTGTTTTTCAGGAAAGCATTTGGTTTTTTATTGCTGGTTTTCTTGCGGCAGTTGTATTTAGCTACCTAGCAGTAGGGTTTTTGATGCGTTATTTAAGAAAGCACTCACTTTTTGCTTTTGCCTATTACCTTTTTGCAGTGGCAATAGTGCTTGTGGTATTGGGAATTGTAGCTTTATAGAGTAGCTAATCTCGGATTTTAAGATTCAAGGTTGCCCAACTTTAAAAATTTGAACTTTAAGCTTCTTTCTTCTGGTAGATATAACTTTTAACCATTTATAAATGTTTGCGGAAATCATCACTGTTGTTAGTGACTTTATTATTACGCTCATCTCAAGTTTGGGCTATTTTGGAGTGGTAATTGCAATGGCAATTGAGAGTGCCTGTATCCCTCTTCCTTCCGAGATTATCTTACCCTTCTCGGGTTTTTTAGTTTATCAAGGGCGGTTTAATTTGTGGCTGGCAGCACTGGCGGGAACGCTTGGTTGCTTAATTGGTTCATTGGTTGCTTATTACATTGGTGTTTGGGGTAGTCGGCCATTAGTGGAAAAGTACGGTAGGTATATTTTGATCTCTCATCACGATTTGGATTGGGCAGACCGTTGGTTTAAAAAGTATGGCGAGGTTACAATTTTCTTCAGTCGGCTTCTTCCAATTATCCGTACCTTTATCTCGCTACCAGCAGGGATTGCCAAGATGAACATCTGGCGCTTTATTATTTATACAGTGTTAGGTTCTTTCCCATGGTGCTTGTTTTTGGTTTATGTTGGCTATCGTTTGGGAGCGCACTGGGAAAATATTAAAACTTATTTTCATCGTTTTGATTTGGTGATTGGGATTGTTTTGATTTTAGGAGCTGGGTGGTATGTGGGGAGGCATATTAAAAATTTAAGAAAAGGATAGAGTAGATAATTATTTTAAATTATTTTAGGATTTCAAAAACGCTTCAGAATACAGAAGCGTTTTTTGATTAGATTTCATTTTGTTTAATAATGATGCCGGATGGGGAATTCCCTCCTTGTTTTTTTAAAAAACCATTGATAGATTCCGTAGAGCCAGCTGAAAACAAAGAGGATGCTTGTTATGAATACGCCCCATTGGTGATTGATAATTGCAGTAATAATCCAAAATGGTTGTGAAAAGAGTCCGATAACGAATCCCCATTTATTCTTTTTTCCAACAAGAATGATTGCGCTTACTGACATTACTGTTAAACCAATTTGAGCAATGAAATCAAGATCAATGTTCATTTTTTGTTAAAATTAACTTATTTAGATACATGAATGGGATATTGATTAGACCAACCAGCCATTTGACTAGCATTTGTCCCAGTATTAGTGTTCCCAGTGGCATTAGCCCTGCGAAAGCAAGAGGAATAAAAATAAGTGTGTCTAACGCTAAAGCGGGGATGGAACTAAAGGCATTGCGACTCCAAAGATATTTTCCTTTCGTAAGTTTTTTAAACCAGGCAAAAACATAAGCGTCAAAATTTTCAGAAATGAGAAAAGCAATCCAACTTGCGAGGGTGATTCTTGGAACGAGGTTGAAAATTTTTTCCCAACTTTCCTGCAAGTTCCAAAATGGCGCCGGTGGGAATTTTACTCCCAGCCAGAAAAAGAAGACCATTGTTATCTGTGAAACAAAAGCAATTAAAATCATTTTTTGGGTCTCTTTGCGCCCAAATTTTTCATTGACAATATCGGTAAGGAGATAGGTAATTGAGAAAACAATTAAGCCACTGGGTCCACTGAATTCTCTGAAACCAAGGTCAAAGGTAGATATTTTAGCCGCGAGAACTTGAGCTACCAAAACAAAAGTAACATAAAGTCCGATTAATAAGTCGGGCTTTTGAAACTTGCGTGCATAAAAACTGCCGAGAAGAGTAATTGAGGTAATACCAACAATCCAAAGGATGAGAAGAGTAATTGACATGACTATTTGTTAAATTCAATCTTTTCCTTATTTGCACTGATACTTAGGATAATTCCGAAGCTAAGCATAAAGAGGAGTAGTGAACTTCCGCCGTAGCTGACCAGAGGCAGAGGAATGCCGGTGACCGGCATAATTCCAATGTTCATTCCGACATTGATTAATACTTGGAAAAGGATAATGGTGAAGACCCCGATACTTAACAGTTTACCGAAGTTATCGGCGGCAAGTAAAATGATGCGGAAAATTCGCCAGAGCAGAATTCCAAAGATTCCTAGCAAAATGATTGCTCCAACAAATCCCAGTTCTTCCGCCAGAACAGCAAAGACAAAGTCGGTATGTTGAACGGGGAGGAAATTGAGATGACTTTGCGGACCGTAACCCAACCCGCGCCCAAAGATTCTTCCTGAACCAACCGCAATCATTGATTGAACAACATTGTATCCGCTGCCTAAGGGATCTTGTTTAGGATTAAGGAAAGAAATCAGTCGTTCTTTCTGGTAATCTTTGAGCAGGAAGAACCAGGCGAGGGGGAAGATTGCTCCTGCCCCCGCGCCTAAGAGGAGTAAATGGAGAGCGCGCACGCCGGCAATGGCTACCATCACAAGCCAGATCACAACATAACTTAAAGCAGTTCCCAGGTCTGGCTCAAGAATGACGAGAACTGTTGGAATAAGAACATAAAGACCGCTGATTAAGAAGTGTTTGAAAAATTTCATCTCGTGCAGGTGATCGGAGAAATACTTGGCGAGGATAATAATGAGAATTAATTTAGTAATCTCGGATGGTTGGAAATTAAAGAAACCGAAACTAATCCAACGGGTAGAGCCGAGAACTGTTCTCCCAAGCATGAGTACGATTATTAAACTGATAATCGCAAAGAGATAGAGATAATTCGTTACGTTCCGCAAGCCGCGGTAGTTTACTACAGACATCATAAGCATAACTGTTAAACCAATCGTGGCGTAAATAGTTTGGTGAATAAAATTATTGTAATTCGGAGATTGATCTGCTTTGAAACTGGTACTGTAAATCAAAAGCAGCCCCGTAGAAATTAAAAGGACAACCAAGGCGATTAAGAGCCAGTCTAATCGGAAGAAATATTTAAATGAGAATTTCATAGGATAAAGGCAAAAATCAAAAATAAAAATACAAAATTGAATTAAAAAGATAAAAATTCAAGCGTCTGTGTTTTACTTTTTCTAACTAAATAATATCTTATTTTACCTTTTACATTTAATTTTGCTTTTTGCCTTTTGCATTTTGAATTTCTGCCAAAGGCAGATTCATTATAGCTTCTTTTGAAGTAAGAAAAAACCCCCACACCAAGTGGTTGTGGGGGTAAGTTTTTACAGGACTAGATGAGCGGCAGGCCGCACTTTTCGCAGTGGACCGTACCGATGGGGTAACATACTCCACAGAGGGGGCACCATGGCCCTGTGTGCTCCTCGCCGGGGGCGATGAGTTCTCCGCACCTGAGACAAGTTGGCGGCTTGGGCGGGGGAGGAGGAATCGGTTCCTCCCCCTCAATTTCTCGTGCTACTTCCGCCCGAAGAATTGCTTCGGGGGAAGAGCTTTTTACCTCTGCCTCCTCCTCACGGATAATTTGGGTAAGAACTCTTTTGATTTTATCCGTGAGTTCTTCTCTCTCTTTCCCTTCACTTACACCTTTGTTGTAGATATCCTCAAAGGTGCAATGGAGAAAGAAGAGAATGATGCCGCTTTCCGAGTCCTGATCTTTGTTGTCATGAAGATAGACTCGGAGGGCATTTAAGAGCCTTGCGCTGAGGTTTTCGAGGAAGAAGCGCACCTCGCGCTCAGTTTTTTGGGGAAGAATTGTTGTTCTTTTGCCCCTCGCGAGCGCAAGGAGCTCGGTGCAGTATTTCTGGCAATTTTCCCGGGACAAACTGCGGGCGATTGTCCCGGCTGGCTCCCTGAGGTATCTGAGCAGGGAAGGAAGGTCTTTGATTAGACCATCTTCGCCCTGCGCCATCAAGAAGCCCAACAGGCTAGTGGCCTGCTGGTCTGGAGGGGAGCCACAGGTATGTTGCCAGAGGATCACTAGTTTCTCTAGGGGGGATTCCTTGGGGATGCCGTTTTGCTGGTTGACCAGCTCTCTCAGTTCCTGGTCGAGAAGCGGGAGTTTTGACTTCGGCGTAGTGGTCAGGTAGAGGATCGTTATGATCCTCAAAAGCGAAATCCCCCAAAAGGATTCGCTTACTCGTTCATTAAGAACGAGTGAAGCAATCCCGTGCCGAACAATCCCAGCGTCGGTTTTGTTTAGGAGCTCTTTAAGTGCTGGCACAAGCTCTTCCTTAAAGCGCCTTTCGGCTTCCCTCCGGTCTATCAAGCCGAGGCGCATCTTGGCGCGGATTTCATTTGTGCCGGTTAAGATGTCCGTTGCAACTGAAACGAAATCCTCGCTACTTATCCTAGAGTTTTTATTCTCTGGCATATTGTTGACTCCACCTCCTTCCAGGTGGTTTCGATAACTACTGCCGCGAGAGGCGGCAGCGAGTTGTAGATTTCGTTGATTTCCGCTCGCGCGATTTCTACGATCAGTCCCCGCATACTCTCGTTATGCCAAGTGATTTCGGACGGTAACGCAATTGGCTGGTGGACTGATTGGGATGTTCCTTTGGGGAGGGCGAGAGGAGTGATGGTTTTGGGAGGAAGAGCTAGTGGGTATTCCTTTTTGTGAGGTTCTATCTTTTTTTCTTCGAGTTCGAGCTTCACATTCTCATTCTGATGTTTCTCTTCCTCGAGATCAAATTCGTCCACCTCAACATTTACCGGTTTGGGTAGAAGGACTTCCTTTATCCATTCTGCTAATCCCGGTATTATGAGGTGTATGATTTCAGGTTGAGGAGGTTGAGGAGGAAAAGTGAATTCAATACGAACAGGAGGGCAAAGAGTGCATTGGATGCACTCTCCCGTTTTTGGTCCGAAAACAACTTTTTTCGGTTCCGCAAAGTCATCAGGATACAACTCTCGCGGAACCTCGCGGAACCGGACACCCGCTTTTCGCAAAGTGTCTTCGATAATGGTAATAGTCCTGTCTCCCGCAGGGACAGAACCATTTTTATCGCTTGCCATGGTCTTGCCTCCTCGGGAGGTTATAGTTTGGGTTTTAAAGCTACAAAGCGACAGGTTAACTTAGCACAAAGAAGCCATTAAGTCAAGATTTATTGTGTTATAATTAAAATAGAAAGAAACATCATGCGCAAAAAGATTCCTAAAATTCGCTTGTTTTTTGCTTTACGACCTGAGCGAGCTAGCGAAAAGAAGCTACTTACTTTAATCCGGAGGTTAAAGAAGCAGTTTAAGGGAAGATTTTACCCGGTAAATAAGTTACACCTGACGTTAGCGTTTCTTGGTTGGGTAAGAAAGGATCGCTTGAAAGTTGTTGAGAATGTTTTTAAGGAGCAATCTGCTCACTCTCATTCTTTTAAAGTAGAAACCGATCTTCTGGAGCTTTGTCGCAGGAGCCGCTGTCGTAATCATCTTTGGTTACGTTTCAAGAATGCTGAAGTGTTGGAAAATTTTCAAAACAAGCTCTTGATTTTACTGAAAAGAAATAAATTCCCTGTTGAGAAATGTCGTTTTCTCCCTCATCTTACCCTTGCGAGACAATTAGAAACAAAGAAGAAGATTAAAGAGCCATTAGAATTGAAATTAGAGTTTAATCAGTTCATTCTTTATCAAAGCACTTTACTTCGCCAGGGTTCACGTTATACAAAATTGTTAAGTTCTTCTAAATGAAAAAAGATCCCGATTATCAAAAATTAGTGCAGGAGTTAATTGCTGAAAGAACACTTGTTACCAAGGAAATTATTAATGCCTTTCTTAAAATTGACCGGGTTAATTTCTTGCCGGAAGAATTAAAGACGCAAGCAGGAGTAAATACTGCTCTTCCAATTGGTTGTGAGCAGACAATATCGCAGCCATTTACGGTTGCTTTTATGTTAGAATTACTTCAGCCAAAGTCCGGCCAGAAGATTTTAGATATCGGCTCAGGTTCCGGATGGCAAACCGCCCTTTTGGCAGAGATTGCCGGAAGTAATGGCAAGGTAATTGCAATGGAAATTGTTCCGGAATTAAAAGAAGAAGGGGAGCAAAACGTCAGGAAATTCGGATTTGCTAGTGTTACTTTTATTCTCGGTGATGGTTCTCAGGGTTATACTAAGGAAGCGCCTTTTGATCGAATTATCGGTGCAGCGGCAATTCCCCAGATTCCTCAAATACTAAAAAACCAACTTAAAATTGGTGGCCGCATGGTCCTGCCGGTGGGAACAACTGATCAGGAGATTGTACTTGTTATCCGTGAAAGCGAGAAAGAATTTCATGAAGAGCATTTTTCCGGCTTTGTGTTTGTACCGATGGTTGGTAAATATGGTATCTGAATAATGGATAATGTATAATAAGAAATGTTAGATGTAAGATGTAAGATGTTGGATATAGGAATTCTCACATCTCACATCTCACATTTACCATCTAACATCTAACATTTTATTATGAGAAAGTATTTTTGGTTACTTGTGTCATTGATTATTGTTCTAACGGTTTTAGCTGGTTTGGTAGATTGGCCCAAGGGACCGAATTTGGATTTAAGTTTCTTGGGGATTAATGTTAAGCGGGAATTAAAGATTCACCGCGGCTTAGATTTACAGGGTGGCTCGCACTTGGTTTATGAGGCGGATTTAAGTAAGATTCAGTCCGGCGAGGAAGAAGAGGCAATGGATGGAGTAGTGGAAGTGATTCGTAATCGTATTGATGCTTATGGTGTTGCGGAACCAAACATTCAGAAAGATAAAAGTGGCGGTAGGTGGCGGGTGATTGTAGAATTGCCGGGTGTGAAGAACGAGCAGGAAGCATTAAAATTAATTGGTAAGACTGCTCAATTGGATTTTCGTGAGCAAAAAACTGCGGAAGTTTCCAAAAAAGCAAAAAAGAATGTGCCTAGTGAAGTATTTGTTCCAACCGGTTTGACCGGAAAAGATTTTAAGAAAGCCAAGGTCCAGTTTAATCCCCAAGATAATAGTCCCGAGATTGCAATTGAGTTTACATCAGAGGGAAAGAAAAAGTTTGCTGAGATTACCAAGCGCAATGTTCAAAAACCTTTAGCAATTTACCTAGATAATGAACAGATTAGTGCACCGACAGTTCAGCAAGCGATTACTGATGGTAAGGCGGTGATTACGGGTAACTTTACTTTGCAGTCTGCAAAAGAATTGGCGATTCAGCTGAACGCTGGTGCCTTGCCAGTTCCAATCTCACTTGTAGAACAACGTAAAATTGGTGCAACTCTAGGTGATGAATCAGTAGAGAAGAGCTTACTTGCAGGTTTATTCGGATTATTTCTCGTAGCGTTATTTATGATTCTTTATTATCGTCTACCGGGACTTTTGGCAGTGCTTGCGCTCTTTATTTATTCCTTGATTGTTCTTGCTATTTATAAGCTGGTACCGGTAACTTTAACCTTGGCAGGGATTGCTGGTTTCATTCTTTCTATTGGGATGGCGGTAGATGCCAATATTCTGATTTTTGAAAGAATGAAGGAGGAATTGCGTGCTGGGAAATCGCTTTCAAGCGCTATTGAAGAAGGTTTTCGTCGTGCTTGGCTTTCTATTCGCGACTCCAACATTTCTAGTTTAATTACCTGTCTCATTCTTTACTGGTTTGGTACTGGTCAGGTGCGTGGCTTTGCCCTTACGCTGGGTATTGGTATTCTGGTAAGTATGTTCTCAGCGATTATCGTTACTCGCACTTTTTTGAGGTTTTTTGAAAGAGAAACATTTGAGAATAAGTTGCGTGGCTTCTTTGGAGTTAGTAAAACAAGTCAATAATTAGTTCTTAATTTCTAAAAATGGCAGAAAAAGAAAATAGGGTTACATTAGTTTGTGAAGAATGTAAGGAAGTAAATTACTTCACGAATATTAATCATAAAAATGTTAAGGACAAATTGAAATTAAAGAAATTTTGTCATCGTTGTAAAAAACATACTGTTCATAAAGAAAGTAAGTTCAAGAAGAAGTAAGTTAGTTTTATTTTTACATTTTACATTTTAATTTTTAAGTTTTTTAGGCCCGTAGCTCTAATGGTTAGAGCGGTGGTCTCCAAAACCACAGGTTGGGTGTTCGACTCACCCCGGGCCTGCCAAATCTGAAAAACTGCGTCTGTAGGCGGTTTTTTTAATGTAGTTCTCATGGATATAGTGTCGCATTAAAAATTGACTTAAAATTTAATGTTTGATATCATATCAACGTAAATTGATATGATAAATATTGATTATGGAAAATATTCCTTATTGTCGAAATAAACTAAAATCAAAAAATAATTTTCAAGAAGCAATTGAATTTTTAAGAATTATTAATGAACCAAATCGTTTGAGAATTATTTATTTTTTGAATTACGGCGAACAATGTGTTTGCAATATTCGAAAGTCCTTGAATATTTCTCAAAACCTTACTTCTTATCACCTCAAAACCTTGAAAGATTTTGGTTTAGTTGATTCCAGGCAAGAGGGTAAGAAGATCATTTACTCGTCAAACAAAAAATTTATGAAAAAATGTATTTCACTTTTAAATAATTTTTTAATTTTAAATTTATGAAAATTCAAGTTTTGGGTTCGGGTTGTGTTACTTGCGAGAATTTGCATAAGACAGTTGAAGAAGTAGTCAAAAAATTAAATCTTGATTTGAAGGTGGAATATTCTACAGATATTACTAAAATTGTTGAAATTGGTGCGATGGGTAGTCCTGTTTTTGTAATTGATGGAAAATTAATTACTGCGGGTAAAGTGCCTTCCGACAAAGAAATCGAAAAAGCCATTTTAGAGAAAATGAAAAGGAGTATGCTAGAAAAAAAATAATCATTGCAGAACAGTTGTTTTCGCGGTGGAAATTATTAATAATTTTTTAAAAATAATATGAACAAAAAAATAATCGCTCCATCTCTTTTGTTAATTTTTTTATTACTTACAGTCTTTTTGATGGGTTGTGATAATCAATCAAACTTTCAGGGTTCTGGAAAAAATACTCTTTCCGATTCAACCTCTGAGATTTCAAAAGCTGAAAGAGTTGAAGTAGTTTGTTTTTATGGGACCCATCGTTGCATTTCATGTAAAATTGTTGAAGAGTATGCTAAAAAAACTCTTGAGGAATTTTTTCAATCAGAACTCCGAACTGGCAAAATCACATTTAAATCTATTAATATTGAACTTCCTGAAAACCGCGATATTGTAGTAAAATATCAAGCTCGCGGATCATCACTTTTTATCAATGCGATTAAAGATGGAAAAGATAATATTTCAGAAGATGTCGATGTTTGGTATTTGACTGGTGATGAACAGGCTTACAAAGAATATTTCAAAGAAAAAATTGAGAAAATTTTAAATTAACTCCATGGGAAATTTTATTGCGTCGTTAATTGATACTTATAATATCCCACTTCTAACAGCATTTTTGCTGGGAATTTTAACTTCCATTAGCCCCTGCCCGTTAGCAACCAATATTACGGCAGTCGGGTTTTTATCAAAGGATATCAAAACTGCCAAAAATACTCTTTTGAACGCACTTTTTTACATCATCGGACGGGGCATTTCTTACACTTTGCTGGCGGGTCTAATTTATTTTGGAATTTCCTCTTTTACGGTTTCGGGAATTTTTCAGGGGTGGGGAGAAAAACTACTTGCGCCTGTTTTGCTTATTATGGGATTTTTTATGCTTGGGATTTTTAAAATAAATTTACATTCTCAGGATGATAAATGGGAGAAATCTAAGCAATGGCTTTCTAAGAAAGGATATTTAGGGTCTTTGGGGCTTGGAATGATTTTTGCTTTAGCCTTTTGCCCCTATAGTGGTGTATTATTTTTCGGGATACTAATGCCGCTTATTTTAAAATCAGCGAGCGGATTTCTTCTTGCTTCTCTTTTTGCTCTTGGCACAGGCCTACCAGTTGCGGTTTTTGCTGTATTGATGGTCTTAAGTCTTCAAAAAATGAGTAAAATATACCGTATCACTCACAAGGTGGAAAAATATCTACGCTATATTGTCGCTTTTATCTTTATCGGGGTCGGTTTATATTTTCTTATTAAATACACATTTGGTATTGAGGATTTTGATATTTTTTATCCCTTTGCGGCGTTGGCAAACTGGTTGACATTTTCAGTTTTGGGTATTAAGCAAGGTTCATATCTTGGCAGTAGTGTAGAATTTTTTCTTTATGATGTTCTTAAAATTTTTGCACTTATGCTGGTAATTGGTTACTCCATGAGTGCACTTCGTTATTATCTCCCCATTGAAAAGTTACGTAATTTTTTAACCAGAAGAAAGCTCTATGGACTTGATTATTTTTTTGCTGCTATTTTTGGAGTAGTTACTCCTTTTTGCTCTTGTTCCTCAATCCCGCTTTTTGTTGGATTTTTAGAAGCTCGAATTCCGCTCGGAGTTACTTTTACTTTTATGATCACTTCCCCGTTGGTTAATGAAGTGGCTATTGTTCTTTTACTTGGTATTTTTGGTTGGCGAATAATGGTATTCTATGTTATTGCAGCGATTTTAATTGGGATGGCGGGGGGATTCGTTTTAGGTAAGCTTAAAATGGAGAAGTATGTTGAGGATTTTGTTTGGAAAATTCATACTCCAAAGCAAAATCCGAAAGAAATTAAAAGAGAACCATTTATAAAAGTATTTCCCCAACTTTCACGGGAGGCACTTGGGATAATCAAAAAAATCGCCCTTTATATTATTATTGGTGTTGGAGTAGGAGCATTTATTCATGGTTATGTTCCAGAGGGATTTTTTGAGAAATACTTGGAAAATACCGGCTTTTGGAGTGTGCCTCTCGCGACAATTTTAGCGGTGCCAATGTATGCTAATGCTAGTGGAGTTATTCCTGTTATTCAATCATTAGTTGCGAAAGGCATTCCTCTTGGTACGGCTCTTGCTTTTATGATGGCGACCGTCGGGCTTTCATTACCCGAAGCGCTGATTTTGAAAAAAGTTCTCAAGTGGAAACTTCTTGCGGCATTTTTTGGATTCGTAACAGTTGGAATTATTTTAATTGGTTATGTATTTAATTTTTTATTTTAAATAAAATTAAGGCGAAAAAGATTAGAAATAAATATCCAGTGAACGAGATGGTAGAGTGCTAGATGGTGTTAATTTGGGACATAAACAAACTCTCCTGAATTTCTAAACACATTTCTAACATTGTCTACGACTGCCTGCCAGCCCAAATTTCATCAATGATATTAATCAAGATAAACTAAATCTCATAAGCAATTTTATTTTTAGTGGTTCTTGATTAACCTTAATGATGAAACTTGGGCTGGCTTGCCATTTAAATCAGGTCAAAGGTAACAGGTTAAAGGTCAAAGATAATAAATCCGGAAACTTTGATCTTTGCCCTTTAACCTTTAACCTTCTCCGAGAGGAGCGGTTTTTTGTTTGACCTTTTCCTTGGTTTATGTTATTGTAGCTTGTCGCTTTGCGATTTTGTCAAAGAGCGATTGTACCTTTAACTCAACAATAAATAAACGGTTTATTAACAGTTTTCATAGTCCTAGGAGGCTGATTGGCATGAAATGGATTATCGCTGTTTTACTGGTAGCGAATGCCGCTTGGGGGTATCTTATCCCCCAGACAGGCGAATTGGATGTCGACGGGGTAACTCTCGTCATTGGCGCGGAAATAAACAAACCGGACGGGGAAGATCCCCGAAAGTTAATCGGGAGTGTCTTGGACGCGGATAGCGGCCGGTCATTTGAGGTGCGGGAGAAGATCGCCAATGCTATTAAAGCGGCGGAGATCTCTCCGGAACTGGATGACCAAGAAGGTCGTTGGAAGCGGGCCAAGGATGCGGTCAAGGATTGGGAAGATCGCTTGGCACTTGCTCGCGCTTTCAAGGACGAGCTGGCGAGGCATGCTACTACGGCAGCGGTATATTTTTCCATGGACCCGGCTCAGTATGAGCGAATGCCGGATCCCTTCGGGGCAATCCAAACACTCTTGGATGACTTTAACGACCGTGTTGCCGACATTATGGCAACCGATCCTAAGCTCCTTGAGGGTGTCGCGGCTAGTTTAATGGCATTGCGCCGCAATGCCGATCAGTTCCCCAAAGGTCTGAATAAGGATGTTGAGAAGTGTTGGGGGATTCTTATCGGCGAAGGGAAACATCCGGAGTGGTGGGACGAAGACGTCAAAGCGGTCGCTTTAGCTGCGGAGGCGAAAAATCCCCTGCGTGAGACTAAGCCCGCTGTTGCGACGGCTCTCCCATCGCCGGTTAAGGAAACCCCTGTGTCTGTACCCGCGCCTACGCCTTCTACTCCGGTCCCAACGCTGGAAGTTGATCTCGAAGAAGCCGGGATTCTACCTCCGCCAGAAGAAAAGTATAATAAAGAAACATCTCCTCCGGTTGAGGAAAATACGACGACTGTCGCAACGGAAGTTACTTCTTCGACTGAAGTGGTTACGACAGAAACGTCTGTGACCTCGCCGGAAGTAGTAGCGACTAAAACGACGGAGGCGCCGACCGAATTTGTATCGGTAGAAGAACTGACAGAAGGAGTATCCGAATCTTCAGAACCTCCTTCTGCCGAATACTCGGTAGCGGACTTTCGGCGGTTAGACCTAAGCTCCAAGAGCGCTGTCGTTGACGTCATCGCCAAAAAGGAATCCTGGTCCGATGCGGATTACGAAATTATTTTCCTCTCGTTAGGATTGAATGACGATCCTAACGACGAGATTGCCGCGAAGACCTGGGAAGTAATTTGCGCTCGCTATCGCGGGTCGCAGACCTCCGAGCGGGAAGTGATTCTTGCTAAGGTGCGGGAATTCCGAAATCAAAACAACCGGAAGTTTTCTTCCCGTAGATGTGACTTCCTGCTCAAGTATCTCGAAACTCTAAATAAACCGTTTATCAAAAAGCCCTCCCCCGGGAGGGCTTTACTCTCTTGTTAGTTAAGCTAAAATTAACTGCCAAGAGCGTAAATTGGGCAATTCTAACAAGTTGGAACAGTTAAAAGTGTTTTTTGTAGGTAGTCATTGGGTGAATCAAAGATTTCTGGTGAGGAAAATCGGAAGCAAAATTACTGCAAAATTACTCTTGACAAGTTTCATAAGATGTGCTATACTCTTTGGTCAGCCCGGAAACTAATAGAAAAAAAGCGCGTATTCAAGCGAAAATACTCTCTTCTTTCTGTTAGTTTTAGGGTAAAACCTAGGGCTAAACAGCGTACCAAACTCAATACTCAATCCATTATCCATTCAACTCCCCTAAGCAGGGGAAGGAGGTTCAGCCATGCGTTACTTAGTTATCGTTTTAACCCTCTCCCTGCTCTGCGCGGGGAGCGTGTTGGCGGAGACGACCTACCACCATTGCGACCCCTTCACGGCCGGCCACTTGGTCGACGTGCCGGGTGTCGCGATGGCTTTGGTCCAAGGCGGTATTCCCGCCGGGACCGAGCCGTCTACCCTTAAGAAGTTTTTAGAGGAGGGGGGCGTCAACGAAAAAATTCTTGAGGGATTTTTCGCCCAGGCCGATAAGGTCGGGGCGCCGATCCCAGAGGGACTCCACTCCTGGGCTTCCGTTGCGCCGGTTTTTATCAAGGCGCTAGAAGGCGGCAAAGTCGAAGTCCAGGAGATCAGCTACGGTGAAGTGATGTGGTGGGTCGGCTATGTGCCGAGTCACCCGATTAACGCCGTAGCGATTTTAACCCCCCCGCACTACTGGGCACTCGACTATCTTTTGCGGGTGTACGTTGTCCGCGGGGTTATAGTCGAGGTCGCAGGGGAGAAAGCCGAGTTGTTTATCGGTTTCATGGAGCCCTGCGGGAACTTAGTGTTCCTCGGCGGGGAAATCCTCGAGGAACCCGAGCCCGGGGTCGGTCAAAAAGGTCCGGCTCCGGGAAAGCCGCTGAAGGTCGGCAACAAACCGATCCGTAAGCCCATTATCGGGCATGAAAACTGGGTCGGTCCCTCCTTCGGCGGACCGTAACGCCAACAACGCCAACACAAACTGCCCCTCCTGAATCGCAAGATTCGGAGGGGCTTCTATCCTTTTTTGACTAAGCAATTATTCAATTATTCAAAAGAGGCGTAGAATCAACTACTATTGACAACTTGTCTACTTTATGCTATACTCTTTGGTCAGTCCGGAAACTAATAGAAAAAAGCGTGTATTCAAGCGAAAAGGTACTCTCTTCTTTCTGTTAGTTTTAGGGTAAAACCTAGGGCTAAACAGCGTACCAAAAAACTCAACCCATTCATCTCCCCTAAGCAGGGGAAGGAGGTTCAGTCATGCGTTACTTAATCGTTTTAACCCTCTCCCTGCTCTGCGCGGGGAGCACGTTTGCCGACCAAGGCGCCGGCGAGGATCCGTATCAGGACCTCTCGGCGACCAATCTCGCGGAACTGGACGCATTTGCGTTCGGGCCCATGCGGGAGCCGGACCGGGCAGTTTCTTTCTACGTTTCGCACTTAACGCGGGACGAGAAAGAATATCTCGGGACGGAGTACGAGCAGAATCTTCGGATTCTCTCGGAAACGTTCGGGATAGGGCTTGACCCTTGGCGGGACGACCGCTATGGGTTCAAGTTCGGAGCTTCCGTTACGGTACAAGATTTACTGTCGCGTAACAGCTCCGGCAAATCCTATCCCCTCGGTTTCGTGAAATTCCGTCCCGTTTATTTCTGGAAGTTCTATGACGGGATGAACGACGGTTCGGTCGGAGATCTCGAAATCGGGTGTAGCGGTTTATACCGCTGGACCCGTTTCACGGATCTACCCGACACGGTTAAACCCGGCGCCGCTGTGGAACCGACCTTACAGGTTCGGTACCGCAGCGAACGTTGGGGCGTTTCGGCGATGGGAGGTTATTTGTATAACATCCAATCGAACCAGCACGAAGATTTCGTGCAGGGTAGAACGGATCTGTTCTGGCTCTGGGGTAAATCCTTGAGTCATGAGGTTAGCTCCTCCCTCGGCGTTGGCTATTTTAGGGCCACCGAGGGCCGCGACTATGCCTTAATTCCGAGTGTGACGCTCACGGACACCCTCTGGGATACCGTCGAGCTGACCGCCGGATACGACGCGGGACTGGTACAACATCGGCTTTATGCCAACACCTGGCGCTTCGGCGCTGGCGTTGCCTTCTAGCTTCATGCTAGCGCCGACGACATCAAAGGGAACCTGGACTTTTAGTTCGGGTTCCCTCTACATCTTTTCCTGCTAAAACTAAATTAACAGTAAGAGATGTAGCGTTTCATTATTTATCCATAAATTAATTAAAAGGAAAACTATGAAAAACTTATTCAAAAAAGCAAGTAGAACCTTAGTCGGAATGGCTCTGGTGCTTTTAGTTAGTCAAATCATTGCACCGGCGCTTTCTACTCACGCTGATGGTTTTACTCCTGGTTTTAATACGAAACCGGGTGAAGCGGATTTTTATAAAATCCGCAATGTTACCAAAGGAACAAGTTTTGGTAATAGTGTTCAGGCAGATCCCAAAGATGTGCTTGAATTTTCTATTTACTTTCATAACTCTGTTCCTTATTCTGTTGCTCGTGACTCTCGTGTCATGGCTAACTTTCCGGCTCAAACTAAGAACGGTAAAGTAACTACTACCGGATTTTTGGGTAGCAAAGATGCCCAGCCAGCAGAGATCCAGGATACTGCGGAAATTACTGCAGACGGTCAATATAATTTGACCCATGTTGCCGGCTCTACCTGGATGAAAAAGGGTGACGGCAATGGCAACTATCCGGAAACAAGACCCCTTCCTAATGGTAATCAAATTACCCAGGAACGCGTCAGCATTGGCGATGTTGTTGGTGGTAATTTGGAATTCCAAGGTTGGGTTTATTTCCGTATGCAAGTAGGTCCTGCCGAACAGCCTCAAGAAAATTATTCTGTTAACATTGAACCCGACCGCAATGGTCAGGATTATGCCGGTCGTGAAGTAGCTTACAATCATACTATTACCAACACTGGTAATGTTACCGACAGCTACAATATTTCTGCGCAATCAAGCAAAGGTTGGAAGGTACGTCTTTCTAAAGACAGCACCAACCCGACTGCTCCTAATCAAAGCCGTGACTTAACGGTTTGGGTTACTATTCCTTACGGTGCTTCTGCTAATGATGTAGATAGTACTGTGATTACGGTTACCTCTCGAACTCGCGGTAATGTTTCCGACCGGGTTACTGATCGCACCACTGTTTTAGAGCGTCAGGTTGAAGAGGCAGAGTTAGTATTGTCAGAAAAAGTAGACAAGACAGAGGTTCAGCGCGATAATCCAAACGAATCTGCTCGCAATATTACCTATACAATGACTGTTACTAATATCGGTAATAAAGCTGCGGTGAACACTGTATTGGTTTCTGATTTAGGTGATAACTTGGAAGGTAATGCTAACTTCATTAGTTACGGCGGTGGTCAACGTGATGGCAATAATTTAATTTATCGCATTGGTAGAATTGGGCCGGGTCAGACGGTAGAGAAGTGGTTTATTGCTGATGTCCGTTCTGATTTAGCGGACGGTTTCCGTTTAAGAAATCGCTCTTTGGTTTCTTATGATACCGAAGGCAATGGTATTGCAGAACCGATTAATCCGGTTGAGATCTTAGATGCCACTGCTTGGAGTGAATATGTTTATACAATTGTTCGTGGTTCTGGTTTAGATTTAGCGGTTACTGACAATCGCACTGTTGCTGAACCGGGTGATACTTTGAACTATAAGCTTACTTTAAGCAATACGGGTTCTGGCCAAGGTTATCGGGTGATTGTGAAGAATCAGGTCCCGAACTACTTAGAGAATGTTCGCAATATTAGCGATAGTGGTATCTATGATGCTTCCGCACGTGAAATTACATGGGTACCTCGGGTTATTGGTGGCAATGGTAGTCATACCTTTACCTTTAGTGCTGACATTGAAGCGGGTACTCCTCAAGGTACCGTGCTGGTTGACACTGCAACTGCTTCTGCTAATAATGTTCCTTCAGTTTCTGCTTCTGATTCTACTTTGGTTCAATCACAAGCCAAGTTGAATCTTGTTGAAGCAGTAGATAAAGCGGATGTTCAAAGAGATGATTCAACTCCTGGTGCCAACGAAGTTACTTATACTTTGACTTTATCCAACAATGGTTCTGGTCCTGCCAGTCATGTCATTGTCCGCTCTGATTTAACGAGCATTTTGCAAAGTGCGACTATTATTGATACTGGCGGCGGTACTATTAGTGGCAATGAATTAAGTTATGCGCCAGTTGATCTTAATGTTGGTGATGCAGTTACCTTTACTTTCCGTGCGCAGGTCAATGCTTCGGCAGCTGACGGTGCAGTGATGACTAATCAATCTACGGCGGAATACGAAGTTGGTTTTCCGGAGGGTGTTAGTTTGGCTGTGGTTCGTAGCAATACGGTTAATACTACTATTCATGCGCCGTTCTTGACTTTAACCAAAACTGATAATAAGGATACAACTCAGCCGGGTGATACTTCTAATTATGAAGTGAGAATTGTTAATACCGGTTCTGGTAGTGCCTATGAAGTGAATGTCGTGGATTACTTGCCGCAATATCTGGAAAATATTACCGATATTTCTGACGGAGGTGTCTACGATGCTACTACCCATACCATTACTTGGAGCAATTTAACTGTTGATGGTACTGGTGGTGCGGATGCAGTAGTCCCTCAAGTCATGAAGGTCCTAACCTTTGGTGGCGAGGTCTCTACAAGCGCTTCTCACGACACAATCTTATTGAACCGCGCAGTGTTAACTGCTCGCAATCTTGCCCAATTAGAAGCCACCGATGAAACTCGTGTAGTTGCGGAACCGGTTCTTGATTTAGCCAAAACTGTTGATGTTAATGGTACTGATCGCGCTACGGCTCGTCCTGGCGATACCTTAACCTATACTATTACTTATGGTAATAGCGGATTGGGTGCTGCAGGCAATGTGGTCTTGCAAGATCGTTTGCCGCAATATGTCACTTATGTTTCCGGTAGTGCTACCAATGGTGGTACTTACAACGGCTTGAATCGCATGATTACTTGGAATTTAGGTAATTTGGCGGTCGGCGATATTGGTTCGGTTTCTTTTCAAGTAACTGTTAATAGTGATGTTCCGCATAATTCTACAATTCGTAACCGTGCCGTTATTGTAGCCGATGGCGGATTCAGTAACAAAGCATTTGCAGATATTTTAGCGGAACAATTGCCGGCTCTCTTTGTTCAAAAGAGCGTAGATAAAACTAATACCAAACCGGGTGATATTCTTACCTACACAGTCCGTTATGGCAATAACTCTCCTTATGTTTCTGCTTTCAATGCAGTTCTAACCGATGATTTATCTGGTTATGTGACTTATGTTTCGGGCAGTGCTACTTCTAGTGGTGTTTATAACAGCACTAACCATACGCTTACTTGGAACTTGGGTACTCTACCTCCCCGAAGTTCAGGTTCAGTTACCTATCAAGTAAGAGTGAATAGTGATGTTCCCAATGGAGCAATCATTAGAAACACCGTGACTTTGACTGCAAGTTATGTTGACCCAGTCAGACACTCTGTTGCAAGTTTGTCAGAGAGGGGAGTTGTGGAGAGTACAGTTACTACGAGAGTTAGCTTCCCGGGCAGCTTAACCAAGACCGGAGTGGGCTTGATTGGTTTAATCGCTCTTGTGATTACCTTCTTGATCACACTACTTGTTACTTCTCCGCGTTTCAAAGAATATCTTACCCGCTTAAAGCGTTAAGGAATTTCGGTAGTTGCAATAAACTAAAAGCCCTTGCTTGAATAAAGTAGGGGCTTTTAGAATACATAGGATAAAATCAAAAAGCAAAAATCAAAATGCAAAGGTAAATGTAAAAGGCAGGATTAAAGTATTATTAGAGTTGAAGAAAGTAAAACGAGAGAATCCCAATTTTTGCATTTTGTTTTCAATTTTGCTTTTTGCCTTTTGCGTTTTGCTTTTTAGCAATGCTTATGTTATAATGTCTTGTGCTTAATAATTAAAATAATGCGTTTGGAAGCAAAAATCTGGTTAATTATTCTTGGTATTAGTTCTCTTCTGGGAGCTCTTTTTGTAGGGGTCAATTTCTCTCAGGCAGAACAAAATGAATTCAAAGGTACTCTTTATAAAGAGCTGCCATCGTTTGATATTAGAAGGGACGGCATGGGGGTTACTGAGTCGGGTAAGCAATTTCAATCTGAAATTATCAAAACTGATTTTGGTTTTAATGCCGTTGGTTTTGTTTGGAAACAGCCGAAAGAAAATACTTACCGGCTTAAAATTAGAACGGGGACGAGTAGGAGTGCACTTAGCTCTTGGAGAACTTTATCGCTAATGGATGATGTCAAAGATGGTAGTGATCGAACATCTACTGATCTTTATTTTCCCGATCAGAAAAGTAATTATTTCCAATATCAGCTTGAATTATTAAGAGGAGATCAATTAATTCTTGAGCAGTTTAAGCCAGTTTATCTTGATTCCACTGATTCTCAGTTTCAAACTCAAACAAGCACACAATCAAATAGTAGCCCGTATATTATTTCTCGTGCTGATTGGGGCTGTAATGAGAGTTTGATGACTTGGACGCCGGAGTATGCGCCAGTACGCAAAATTATTGTTCATCATACTGCTGGGCCCAATAATCCTTCTGATCCCAAAGCAACAATTCGGGGGATTTACCAGTATCATGCGGTAACTTTGGGTTGGGGTGATATTGGTTATAATTATTTAGTTGATCAATATGGCAATGTCTACCAAGGACGTAAGGGAGATAATGGTGTCATTGGCGGACATGCCTCTGGTTATAATACTGGCAGCGTTGGTATAGCAGTTTTAGGTACTTATACTAGTGTTGCGCCAAGCAGTGCCGCAAGAAACGCAGTGGCAAAAGTTTCGGCTTGGAAAGCAGCTTATAATGGTTTTAAGCCAAACGAAAAGAGTTCCTGGAAAGATGAGTATACCTATAATGTTGCTGGTCATCGGGATTATAATTCTACTGCTTGTCCGGGTAATGCTTTTTATAGTTGTCTTTCTTCAATCCGTTCCACAGCTTACAACAGTTATTTTAAAAATTATGAACCAGGAGCCGTTACTGATCTTCGGGTAGTAGCAAGACAACCCGATCAAGTGGAATTGGAATGGACAGCTTCAGGAGGGTTCTGGGAATATGGTTTGCCGGAAGTTACTCAAATCTTTTATTCCACAACTCCGATTAAGGACCAGTATTCTTTTTTGGGAGTAGTAGCGGTAGCTCCAGAGATACCAGGTTCGCTTCAGCGGGAAACAGTAACTGGTCTTTCGCCGGGAGTAAGATATTACTTCGCTGTCCGGTCTAAGAACTGGAATAACAAGTGGAGCACGGTTTCTAAGAATGCCTGTGATTTTACCAAGCCAATTGTTGATTTTTTAGCTTCAGCTACTCTGGATAGCCCTTATGATACAGCGCCGGGAGGAAATCTCTATCTCTGGCGGACTTATAATTTTAGTACTGTTCTGGGTGGTACTTTGCGGGTTGAGCTAACCGGGCACGCTGATGCTAATGGTAGTTCAGATGATGACGATCTGAAGTTAATTTTAGATGGCAATGACTATGGTTGGGGTGGAGAGTATGGTCTTGATGGTAATGTCCAAGATAGTAGAGTAAAGACAATTTTGATTGAGGTAAATTCTTCTGTCGGTGATCATACTCTGGAAATTTGGGCGGATGAAACTCCCACTTTGCATAATTTCTATATTGAAGGACCAAATTGTGAGGGTAGAAGTTTTGCTATTTATCCTCAAGAAGAAACTCCCGATTTAAATATTGCTTTATTTAAAGAATACCAATTTGAAGTAGCGGAGGCAGGGGATTATAAAATAGAAGTTACGGCTACTGCGGATAGTAATGGTTCTGCTGATGATGATGATTTACGGTTTATGATTGATGATACTGATTATGGTTGGACGGGAACAAATGGTTTTGATGGCAAGACCGAAAAGGGTCGGGAAAAAACAGTTACGGTTAACCAAAATTTAACCGCCGGGATGCATACAATTAAAATTTATGCGGATGAAACTCCGGTTCTGAATGCCATCGAAGTTTATCCTGCCATTGATTTACAGAAAGTGTCCAGTTTGGCAGCTAATCAAAGTGGTAATTCGCGAGATCTCAACTGTGCTTTATGGCGTATCAAGCAGTTTACTTCTGAGGGAGGAGCAGCAAAAATTAAAGTGCAGGTTGCTGCTGATAGTAATGGTTCTGCTGACGATGATGATCTGAAAATTGTTTTGGATAATGTTGATTATCACTGGAATTCCAACAAAAGTTTTGATGGGTCTTTAAATCAAAGTCAGTCCTGCACGATTGTCATTAATCAATTATTGTCTCCCGGGATACATACAATTAAAGTTTATGTTGATGAAACTCCTAATTTACAGAATATTGAAATCTTCGCGACCCCCTCTGTTCAAAATTATTTGGTGGAAAGTTATCCGGAGGAAGTAGCAACCGGTTTGCGTACAGAATTGTGGAAGGATACTGATTATAGCTTTACTTTAACTTCTAACGCGACAGTGAAAATGGAGGTGGTTGGTGCAGCGGATAGTAATGGCAGTAACAATGATGATGATTTAAAATTGGTCTTAGTTAAAACTAATAATCCTCCAGCGACTTATGACTATGGTTGGAATAATGATTTTGCCTTAAATGGTGCAGTTTTAAATAGTGCCTCAAAATTAGTTACCATTACTCGTACTCTTCTTGCCGGCAATTATAAATTACAGATTTGGGGCGATGCTACTCCTACACTGAATTCGGTAATTATCTCAAAGGTAAATTAACTTTTTCAATTAAATCTGAAAAATAACCTCCTTATGGGAGGTTTTTGCTTTTTGTCAAAATTCTCAAAAGATGCTAAAATATCCTTGAAAATAGACATTTTTAAGCTAAATCTATGGATATTAAATGGTTGGGACATTCGTGTTTTTTACTCAAGGGGGGCAAAGTCACTCTTGTAACAGATCCTTTTTCTGCTGAAACGGGACTTAAAGTTCCCAATGTCCAAGCAGATATCGTTACGATCAGTCATGATCATTTTGACCATAATAATGCCACTGCGATTTCTGGCGAACCTTTTATTGTTAAAAGTCCGGGCGAGTATGAGGTGAAGGAAGTTTTCATCAATGGCATTCCTTCCTTTCATGATGAAAGTGAAGGCAGGGAGCGAGGGGAAAATACTATTTATGTAATTGAAATTAATGGTTTTCGCATTTGTCACTTGGGTGACTTGGGGCATAAATTGACTGACGTTCAGCTGGCGATGATTGAGAATATTGATGTGCTCTTAATTCCTGTCGGTGGCAAGTTTACCTTAGATGCAAAAAAAGCCGCGGAAGTAGTTGAGCAAGTTGAACCGCGTATTGTGATTCCAATGCACTATCATGTCAAAGGGCTTAAAGTAGAAGGTCTTACCGGTATTGAAGAATTTGCCAAGGAAATGGGTGTCAAAGAAATTAAATCCCAATCTACTCTCAAACTTAAACGTGACCAGCTCCCGCAAGATAAAACCGAGGTAGTATTTCTAAATAAGTAACAAGAGTGTCCATTTTATTTACGTTTTAGATTTGTCCTGTATCAGTCGGTACAGAGCGCAGGCGGGAGTAGTTCAGTGGTAGAATGCAACCTTCCCAAGGTTGAGGTCGCCGGTTCAAATCCGGTCTCCCGCTCCATCTGAAATAAATTAGAATGTAGAATGTAGAAAATAAGTTAAGAAAGTTCTTCAGGATTTACTTCCTATTCTCTATATTCCAATTCCTATTTTGTTTACTAAAACAAGTAGAATGGAGAAGTTAGAACAGAGAAAATGAATCAAGTAAGTCATCCAAGGCTTAATTTCTACATTCTAATTTCTATGTTATTTAGTGCTGAGGTAGCTTAGCCTGCCATGTAGTGGGACTTCACAGAAGTTTTAAAGATTATTTTAATGTCTTATCTCATTGTAAATTCAAATTTTCGTGTGCCGACGTAGCTCAGCCCGCCTATGTCCAAAAGGCTTCGGCGGACTGGTAGCAAATCCTGATAATTTATTTATTTTTAATTTTTAAGTTTTAATTTCTAACTTTCGCCCGCCGACGTAGCTCAGTTGGTAGAGCAGCGGTTTCGTAAATCGCGGGTCAGCGGTTCGAATCCGCTCGTCGGCTCCACCGCAAATTAGAATTTAGAATGTAGAAATTAGAAATAAAATTAACCATTAACAATTAATCATTAATAATTATTTTATGCACTTTCCTGTTCTCTTAAAATTAGGACCAATTAATGTTTATAGTTATGGATTTTTTGTGGCGTTAGCGTTTGTAGTAGGGGGGGTATTTATTTACTGGCAAACAAAAAAGAAACGCCTTCCTTTTTCTAAATTGCTCAATTTTTCTCCCTGGATTGTTATTGGCGTTATGATTGGAGCGAGAATATATTATGTTCTCCAACATTTTAGTTATTATCGCAATCATCTGCTTGAAGTTTTTGCTTTCTGGAATGGCGGGTTATCTATGTATGGTGGAGTTATTGCTGGTTTACTACTTCTGCTCCTGTTTTTACGCAGGCAAAGCCCACGAGAAAGATGGCTCTGGTTGGATGTTGTTATAATGAGTGTTTTACTTGGTTCAGCAATTGGAAGAATTGGTTGTTTTCTCAATGGTTGTTGTTATGGTTTGCCGCTTAAGTTATCTTGGGGTGTTACTTCCGGATTATTGGGAGACGGAATTGAGCGTCATCCTACTCAACTTTACGAGTCGTTGGGTTATCTACTTTCCTTTTTTGTTACTTTCTTTGTTTATCAGAAAATTGGTAGAAAACTTACAATTGGAACAATTTTCTTTGGGGGAGTCGTTTTACATTCACTTACTCGTTTCATTGTTGAGCTTTTCCGTTTCAGTGATTCTTATCTTGGGCCATTTAAAACTGCACATTTAGTAACTTTCAGTATCATTGTTGTTGCGATTACTATTTATCTTGTTACTTACAAATCACGCTTAAAACTATCTTTGAAAGGAGCGTAAAATGAATAAAGATTATCCAGCTGAATTTATTGAGGCCCGTAAAGAGGAACTTTTGCGGCAAAAGAGGTATGTTGAGGATGAATTGAAGCATATTGCTACTTGTGATCTGCGGGGAGGGGTAGAAGGATGCAAAGCAAAATTTCCTGATTTTGGCGACAAAGAGGAGGATAATGCAACTGAAGTAGATCTCTATGAAAATTACACTTCGCTTGAGACCAATTTACAAACTCTTTTAAAAGAAGTTAATAATGCTTTGGCAAAAATCAAGCAAGGAACTTATGGCCAATGTGATAATTGCAAAGGATTAATTCCTGCGAAACGCTTAGAGGCATTTCCTGCTGCACCGCTTTGTTTGCAGTGTCAAAGCAAAAGGGAAGTGAAATAAATGAAACAGTTATTTTTTCGGATTTCTGATTTAATTTGGGTTATTGTTTTAATTCTCATTGATCGTCTTGCCAAGATTATTGTTCAAGTATTTTTGGAACAAGATAAAGAGATTATTCTGGTTAAAAAAATCGCATCTCTTCGTTTAGTTCTAAACGAAGGTGCGATTTTTAGTCTGCCATTTGGCAGATGGATTTTGGTTTTGGGAACCGTAATTATTCTTGTTATTCTGGGCGCGCTCTATCTTCGGGGGGTGTTTCATAGAGAGACGGAATGTCTCGGAGTAGCGCTCGTTTTTGCTGGTGCAGTCGGGAATTTAGTCGATCGGCTATTTTGGGGAAGAGTTATTGATTGGCTTTCCGTCAGTTTCTGGCCAGCGTTTAATTTTGCGGATGTAATGATTGTTTTTGGTGTAATTCTCATGGGATTGGGGGTGTTTAGAGTTGGAAAGGAAATTAAATAGGAAGTGATATAGTCAGTTTCTAAAATTGAATCATAAAACTTCTACCGGTTATTGGTAGAAGTTTTTAATATTTTAATAACCTGTGCAATTATTTTTTAATAATTCCAACAATTTCTTTGTCGGTATCTAGGATGGTACTGTAATTAATATTAGAGTTCAATGGCGTGCGGCTATTTTTTAACTCAATGCGTAAAGGTGCAATGGTTTCTAGGATTATATCTAATTGACTGCCGCGACTTCCGGATTGTTTTTGGGCATAGAGAACATATTTTTGCTGGGGTTTGAAGATGCTTACTTTCAGTTTGAATGGCAAACGATATTGCAAAGTGATTTGGGAGGTTTTCTTAATTTTTGTGATTAACCACGTGCCAAAAACTGTTTTTCCCTTCTCAATTCCAATTTCAATTGGTGAGCGATTACCTTTGCTTTCCAGAAGCACACTACCCTCTGGTACCAAAACTCGCGTATAGATAATACTATCTCCCGCACGGAAATATTTTATTCCCTTGTGTTTGTGGGTAATGGTAATGGTGCGAATAATCTCGCCATTCTCTTCAATCTCGGTTTTGCTTTGGATTGTTTCCTTAATTACTGCAGTACTTTTGTTACCTGCAAGGTTACTGTTTATAACACTAAGATAATCGGTATATTTGTCTTTGAATTCTTTAATCTCGCCAGCGAGATTATTCTGGAAAAGTAAGTTTTGTTCTATGGGATGATAAGAGAAAGCAAGAAAATGTTTTTGTTTAACATTCTGATCAAGGATTTTTAGATATTCAAACCATTTTGATTTATCGCTAATTAACTTTTCTAGAAGAAGCGGCGCTAAATCTACTAGAAATTCTTTAGGATTCTTTTCATTAGTATATTCTTTTTCTACTTTAAGTTGGGTGACTTGGGTAAAGTTTTCGGCAGTAAGGGTAGTTTGATATTTTTTGAGCGTAATTGGACCGGTTGCTTTCAAGAGATTTTCAATAAAAGAATTGTCAAGGGCAATTACGCCGTCAACTGATTCTCCCCCCGAGTGCTCGTAAAACCAAGCTACTTTCTGTGCCGAGGTAGGAAAATCCGGTGACCAGTTGCTGTCGCGCATTTTGAGCTTTGTGATATGCATTTTTTGGAAGGGTTTAGGTGCTGGCACTTTGACGGTACAAATACCATCGGGATTATAGACATTATCAACAAAAAACTTGCGTACCTGTCCTTGATAAACATGAACGAGAGCATAACTTCCGATAAATCCACCGGTTGCTCGGATTTCAGTATTATTTTGGAAGAGGATTAGATAATGACGGTTCTCTTCACTGCCCAGTGCGTTGATAATTTGGGGCAATACTTCATTAATTAATGTTAATTTATTTTCTATCTCAGGAAGATTGTTTTTTAATTGGCTGATAATCGGTTGAATATTTTCTGGCAATTCCTCAACGGCAACTTTTTTAAAATTATTGTTAGCTTTTGTAATTTCTTTTAATCCATTGGAAAAATATTCTTTGTTTTCTTTAAGTCTAGTCGTTAGAGAGTTTTTAGGATTAACATTAGTTTCATAATTGTCAGGTAAAAAACTTTTGCCGTTGTCTAAGAATATTGGCTCCGAGAATTTAAGAAGATATTGAGCGGCACGACTTAAGTGATAGCCGGCTTCTATGGTGTTGTTACCGCTTTGGACAATAGTGCCAAAGTGGGGAGTTTTTTCAATTACCTGACGGGGAATAACACCAATCCACCTAATTGATTTTTTTGCGTCTGCAAAGGAAAATTCTGCTTTTTGGAAATTTGCTTGCGCGTTTTTGAAATCACTTTTTTCTAGTGAAATAAGGGCGTTTTTAAGATATTGGGAAGCAGAAGAAGCATCTTGAAAGGCGTTGTCTTTTGCGGCTTGGGCATGATTATAGGTGTTATTGGCGGAAAAGACAAGGAGTAAGATAATTGCAACACAGGAAACGGAGATCAAACCATTTTGCAGTGAAAATAGTCTTTTCAGCGGAGGAAGTTTGGGGAGAGTGATCTTCTGCAGCAATAATTTTTGGAGATTTTTACCAAGAGAGGACTTGTTTGTTTTACGATAAAATGAATCTTTGGCAAAGGATTGTTGTTGTGATTTTTGTGAAGCGATAATAAGGGAAGGAGAGGATCGTTTGAAAAATGAAGTAGTTTTTTCTTTGCTACTGTGAAGTAGTTTTTTGAAGCGATTAAAATTAAAGGGAGAAAGTTTAATTCGCGGGAAAGTCCATTGTTTTTGGGTAGGTGGAGTAGTAGCTGCTTTGTTTTTCTTGATTAATTTTAAATCAGGATCGCCAAAAATATTCCGTCTAACTTGAGGTTTTAATCGGGGAGGACGAGGAACAAGACGAATCCCTTCCATTGCTGGATAGTCAATTTTGATTTTTGGTGTTTTCATTAAATTGAGAAACAGGATAGTGGAGATACAATGGCAGAAATGATGGCAAATATCAGATGGCGGGAGCAAGCAACATATCTACTACCCGCCATCTGCGATCATTTTCAATACTTTCAGAGTTTCTTGAGCAGTTTTCTCCCAACGGAATTTTTTGCTTTGCTCCTGTCCTTTTTTGCTTAACTTAATGCGCAAACGAGGATTTTGCGCAAGGGCCTTAAACGCTTGAGTGATCTCCTGGGTATTGTTGGGATTAACAAGGATGGCACAATCTGCGGTTATTTCCGGCAGAGAGGAAATGTTGCTAGTAATTACCGGAGTACCCATTCTCATTGCTTCTAAAACCGGTAAACCAAAACCCTCATAAAATGATGGTAGTGCAAAGAATTCGCAGTTTTGATAGAGATATTTTTTTTCTTTTGCTGAAATATAATCCAAGATAATAATATCGGAATCTTTCTGGGGACACTTTCCTTTTCCCGCAATTACTAATTTGTGAGGAAGGGTAGTTTCAGTTTTAAATTTTTTAAATGCCTTGATAATTCCATTGATGTTTTTTCGTGGTTCTTTTGTACCGAGAGTAAAAATAAAAGGTTTTTCAATTTGGGTGGAGAACCGTACTTCGTTGTTATAATTATAGTCTACAGTATTATTAGAAGCATTTGTTCCGAGAAGAGTAACTGAAATCTTTTCCGCCGGGATTTTAAAGTAATGAATTAAGTCATTTTTAGTTGATTGGGAAACAGCAATTAAGTGATCACTTGTTTGCGCTTGTTTTTTTAGTCCGAGGATTTGATGCCAAAAGCGGGTTTTAAGTGAGAGAAGATGGGGTAGAATAACAAAGCCAAGATCATGGAAGACCATAATTTTCTTCGCAGTAGTGGCAAGCGGACGGTAACTTGGAATAATTACGATGTCAGGTTTTATTCCAAGTAATTTTTCTAATTTTGGCCTCTGAAATAAGATAAAACTAAAGTTAAGGAGTTTGTTTGGTTTTTTCCAATTTACCAATTGGACATTTTTTGGTTTTCTTAATTCTTCAAGGAACAGTTTTTCACAAGGGGAATTGTAAAAAAGAATAAACTGGTCTTGGGGGGCAAGATGGGGTAAGTAGTAGGCAAGTTGGTAAATATATTCTTCAATTCCAGTCCATTGATCAGTATAGAATAAGGAGCGGATATCAAGAGCGATTTTCATTATTTATTTAGTTAAGCTGAATTGTTTTTGGTGTTCGCAATATTTTTCTTCAATAAACTTCTTAATTTTTTGCTGAAAGATTTTTTTGTCAAACTGCAAGGAATACTGACGAATTTTATTAGGGTTAAAGACATTAGGATTAAACTTGCGAATTGCATTAATGAGGCATTGCGGTGTTTGTTCGGTAAAGAAAACGCCACTGATGCCTGGTTTTACGGTTTCCCGAGCACCACCGCGGTTATAGGCAATGACGGGTCTTCCTGATGCCATTGCTTCCACAGGAGTAATACCAAAATCTTCTTCGGTAGGAAAAATAAAGGCCTTGGCTTCGGCATAGAGAGTAGCTAACTCTTCGTCGCTTACGTAACCGAGAAATTCAATATTTTTCTTAGCCATCTTTTTTAGTTTTTTTAATTCTGATCCAATACCAGCAATTTTTAAAGGTAAGCCAAGATCATTAAAGGCCTTAACAATTAAATCAAATTTTTTGTAGGGGATTAGACGGCCAAAAGCAAAATAGTAATCTTTGATTTTTTTTGCGGGTTTAAACTTGGAAACATTTACGGGCGGATAAATTACTTCTGCTTTCCATCCGTAATATTTTTTAATGCGATTAGCAACAAATTGAGAGTTAGCGATAAAGTAATCCACGCGATCTGCGGCAGCCCGATCCCAAATTCTTAAGTAATTAATTAGATAGGGCATGACAAGTTTTACGAGAGGATTGAGGATTCCGTAGCGAGGATTTTTGATGTATTCATGATAGTCACTCCAGTAGTAACGAATTGGCGTGTGGCAATAACAGATATGTAAAGTTCCTGGTTTGGTGATTACTCCTTTTGCTTCGGCATGACTGTCGGAAATGACGATATCATATTTACTGAGATCAAAATTTTCAAAAGCAAGCGGCCGTAGATGGGGGAACATTTGATGTTTGCTTTTGGCAAAAGGGATTTTCTGCAGAAAAGAGGAAATAATTTTGGTGTTTTTTAATCGGGGGAATTTTTCGGGACGGTAAACAGAAGTATAAATTGGTGCTTTGGGGTAGAGTTCATGCATTGCCAAAAGTACTTGCTCTGCACCAGCAAGATTAGTTAACCAATCATGAACAAACGCGATTCTCATAGGTTAAAGGTAGAAAATGAAAGATGTCATTGCGGGTCCCATTGCGGGACGTGGCAATCCCGTCAGGTTAGCTAATGTCCTCACGGAATTGCTTCGCTCACTACGTTCGCTTGCAATGACTATTACTTTCTGTTCTTTACCTTTTAAGACGTATGTCCTTGACTAAACAGAATTGTCTTAATCGTGAGGAGGATAATTTTGATATCAAATAAAAGCGTCCAGTTCTCAATATAGTAAAGATCATATTTCACCCGTTCTTCAATAGAAGTGTCGCCGCGAAGACCGTTTACCTGTGCCCAACCGGTAATTCCGCCTTTAACGCGATGGCGGTAGGCATAGCGGGGAATTTCTCGGGAGAATTTCTTAACAAATCTTGGTTGTTCCGGACGAGGACCAACAATACTCATTTCTCCTTTAAGGACATTGAAAAGTTGCGGTAATTCATCAATGCTGAATTTGCGAATGATTTTACCGATTTTAGTAACACGCGGATCGTTTTTAGTGGTCCATTTTTTTAGTTTGTCGGCATCCGGACGCATTGAACGAAATTTATAAGCCCAAAATCTTTTTTCGTCACGTCCAATTCGTTCCTGTTTATAAAATATCGGTCCAAAGTCGCTTAGTTTAATAATAATTGCGGTCAGGATTAGTATTGGCGAAAGTAAAATTAAACTGATGGTAGAGAAAGTAAGATCAAAAATTCTTTTTGCTATCCGTCCCCAACCAAGAATAGTAGGTTTTTTTACTCCGTAAATGGGAATGCCGTCAATATTGGTAATTAAGGAGTAACGAGCGAGAAGACGAGGGATATCGGGAATAAAGCGAAATTCAATATTGCGTTTGCGGCAGGTTTCGGCAAGGTTTAAAATACCTACTAGTTTCTTTGTTGCAGTTAGAAGAACAATATCGGGATGATATTTTTTAATAATTTCTTCCACTTTTTGTTTGGTTCCTAAATAGCGAAAGCCATTCTCGGTGAAGAGTTTTTCATTTTCCCGCTCGCTTACAATACCAATCAATTCAAATCCGCCTGTCGTTTTCTTGGCAGTTAAGGTTTGGATAATTTTAATTGTTTGTTTCCCGTTACCGACAATCAAAAGTTTCTTTGTCCCGACACCGTAACGGCGGAGCGCTTTGCGTACCGTTTTGACCCAGAATCTTCCCGTGAAGATAAGGATACAGCTTAGAATAAAAGCGTAAACAATAATTAAACGGGAGAAAGGCGGGTTTTCACTGAAAAAGAAGAAAAGAACAATCAGGGTAGTGCCGAAAGAAATTGCGCCGACTAGCTTGTAAAAACCGCCGGTACCTTCACTGATTTTCTCGCGATGATAAAGTTTCGCAAACCAGAAAACAATTATCCAAATTAAGGTAATTGTTGCGATATAGAGGAGGTAAGTTTTAAAATCAATCAATTCCGAAACGGTGCGAATTTCTATATTACTTCTAATGAAATAAGCAAGAATGAATGAACCACTAATCGCGATGATATCAGAAATCAAAAAACAGGTTGCGAAGACAGCGTCTGTATCTAAAGTTTCTTTCACTTTTTTCCAAAATCTTTTCATCTCTGAAGTTAGTTAATATAGATTATACCAAAAAATAGAAGTCCTAAAATTAAGCGGCTCCTTTTGGATTTTGCATTTTTCGTTTTGAATTTATTTTGTCCATCTAATCTGTAAGCCGAGTTCTGTTCCCCGCCTAAGTTTCATCGTTGAACTAAATCAAGACTCACTAGAATTGTCAGAACTACTGAACTGATAATGTCTTGATGGATGTCAATGATGAAATTTAGGCGGGGCGATAATCATCTCTCTAGTCCCCGACTCGCATCGGGGATCAGGCGACCAACCCGTCCCATCCGCTTCTGGCGGAGAGGCCTACTTGGTCTTACACCAGGCAGGGTTTGGCTCTTCTAAGTATCACTGCTTAGAACTGGGAGCTTTTACCTCACTCTTTTCACCCTTACCTTAATACCGGAATGGTATAAGGCGGTTTAAGTTTCTGTGCCACTTTCCCTTGTCGTTTTCTTTTATCTAGAAGGCAAAGAAAACAACCGGTTTGGATTACAAACTGCCTTTTTCCCAATAATGAGGGGATATGGTGCTCGGACTTTCCTCCCTGTGCCATAGGACGCAGGGCGATTATCCGATTAGATGGACATTCTGATTTTAGCTTAAAATGATGTTATTGTCAAGAAGATACCATATTATTGAAAAAATGTCAATTCTCAAGGCAATTGGGAGGGACTGGAGGTTTTTGCTGTATCTCTACATTTTAGGGTTTATCTGCTAAAATAAACTTGCAATGACAAGTAGAAGATATGAAGATTGGGAGAAAAAGGTTTTGCTTAGAGTAAGGGCTCGTGAGAAGAAAAAGCAAATGATGCCTGTTTCTGGCAAGGGAGTTTTTCAGTTACAAAAATTAATTGGGCGATCTAAATTTAAAAAGAATAATTCTAAATAAGGATTTTTAGGGTTTTGGGTTTTGCGTTTTGAGTTGAGTTTTGAGACGGGGATTGGCCCAGTTTCCGCCAGGGGCGGATGCGCCTCTGGCGCACACCTTAGTTTATCTACATAATTTTTAAAGAAGGGACTAAATGTTTTTTGTCTATTTTTTGAGAAGTAGAAAGAATCGGAAGATTTATACTGGAATGACAGCAAAGATACCTTGTGAGAGATTAAAGGAACATAATTTAGGATCGAACAAATGGACGAGAAAAAATGGACCATTCAGTTTGCTCTATTATGAGAAATATTTCTGCAAAGCTGATGCTATGCAAAGAGAAAGATTTTATAAATCGGGGTTTGGTAGAAAAATCAGAGATTCAATTATTGTTGCTTTAACAAGATTTCAATGAGAATAGTTAGTATTTTAGAGAGCAAGCCTGATTTCTCCGCCAGGGGCGGATGCGAAATTTGGTTTTTCTTTTATAAACTATTTTCCGGGGATTGGCCCAGTTTCCGCCAGGGGCGGATGCGCCTCTGGCGCACACCTGGCGTATCTCTGGTGCACAGGATGTGTTTTAAGATTTACTCTTTCTTTTATCAAGTTATTTTTTCCGGGGATTGGCCCAGTTGGTCTAAGGCGCACGCATGGGGTGCGTGAGATCGTGAGTTCGAATCTCACATCCCCGACCATTAAAGAATTAAAAGGATGCCTAAGTTTTATGAGACAATTGGGGTTGCGATCATTCTAACGCTTCTTATGGGAGGAGGTTATTTTGCATATCACGGACAAGGAGATACTCGTGATAGTTTTGGAGTTGAGAATTATTCTGAATCAGGTCAAGCTTCTGATTTGGATGTGAATGAGAAACTTTTTTATCAAGCGGTTGCAAGTGGCACTTCTGATGAGCAGATAGCAGTTTTGCAAAAGGATCTTAATCGTTTGAAAAAGCACGAACAAAGGAATTATTGGCTGATTGTTAAGTTAGGTAAGCAATTTCCGGAGAGTTTTAAGCAAGGATACGAGCTTGAGGATGTTTTTAGTTTTGGTAGCTTGTTACCGGCGTTAAATACCGAAGGAAGTGTAAGTGAGAATATTGCAAAGGTGTTAGGGGAAGATCTTTCGCAAAAGCAGGGGTTGTTTTGGGAGGATAAAATTGTTTTGCTGAACAGGGTTTATCTGCCTTTTAAGAAGGAGAAGTTGCTTAAACGTTTGGATAGTCCCACTGAGTTTGATCGTAATTTTCTTGAAGCGCATCCGGATTTTTTTTGGGATTGTCTTACGGAGTTAAACGGTTGGCTGAAGGGGACGGAGGTAGTTTTGGCTTTTAAGGATGAGGCGCAAAAAAAATCCCGCTTTGAATTGCGGAATTTGTTGCAACGTTTGTATTATCTGGAAGTTTATTTGCGTTATCTGAAAGCAGAAGAGCCGGATTATTGGCAGAAGTTGGTTTCGGAAAAAGGGGTGGTGTTTATGCTTCAACGTTTGTTTTATCTTGCTAATCAAACTGCTGAAGCGGGTCGTAAATCCAAGATTTTCAAGGAATATCAATTGGCTTTTAAGCGAGCAACGGATTGGAAGAATCGGGATGTTGTGAATCAATTGGTGAGTGAAGCGGGGATTGGTAAGTTTAAGACTTTGCTGCTTTCTGATGCAAAGTTGCGGGAGAAGGGGATTGTGATTGAGTTGAGAGATTTTTAATTTTTAATTTGTTTCCGGGGACTGGTCTAATGGCTAAGGCACACGATTCGGTTTGCCTGCCGCCAAATTATTCTCGGGGATTGGCCTAGTGGATTAAGGCGCACGCTTCGGGTGCGTGAGATCATCGGTTCGAATCCGATATCCCCGACCATGGCTCTGGTAGGCGGGGTTCGTGAGATTCTGGGTTTGAGTCCCGGGTCCCCGACTAAGGACAGTTTTTCTTTTTGAGAGTGTTTCAGGTTTTTCTTTAATATAGTATGGGTTTTGGAATTAGGGGATTGTTTGAAGTGGTGGTAAGGTAAAAGGTAGACGATATTGCTGGGTTTTTTAATTGGTATATTCTAGAGTTGGCTATATTTTGGGGCTAATTGACGGCTTATTAATAAAAAGTTATGGCCCAAAAATTTTTACACAATGCAAATAACGATTCACTTCCTGAATTAGCTGATAATCTTGTTTCGGAAACAAAGAAAATGCTTCATGAAACCAAAACGGAGGAAGATTTAAGAATTGGTTTTGAAAAACTTTTGGAACCGATAAGGTCCGAATTAAATCTAAATTCAACCCCAAAATACGAAAAATCTGTTTATAGTGGTCGTTCAGATGCAGTACACGGACAAGTAATAATTGAATATGAACCGCCAAAATCATTTTCATCAAAAAAGAATATAAATCATGCTTACGAGCAATTGGTAAATTACTTGTCCGATGAAGCAAAAGAAACAAAATTAACTCAATTAGTGGGAATAGGTTTTGATGGCGAGCAGATTTTCTTTGTCCAATATCAAGACAAAAACAACAAAAAGATAGACAAGGCAAAATTTTTTATTCGTGGACCTTACCATTTTACTCCTGAAAGTGCCAGAACTTTTTTAATTCATCTACGTGCTCTGTCTCGGCTTCCGCTTAGCCCTGAAAATTTGGCACAAAAGTTTGGTCCCCAAAGCGAACTTGCACAAAAAATGGTTTCCTCTCTTGCCAATGCTTTGGAATATTGGGTGGATCAAACACATATTCGCACATTTTTTAATGAGTGGAAAAGATTATTTGGTATTGTTTATGGAGAACAATTTACTAGTGGATATCAAGAAAAAGAGGCAGAAAAGCTTTCAAAACTTTACAAAGTAGGGAAAGAAACTGAATTTCAAGAGCTTTTATTTTCCATCCATACTTACTTTGCTTTTTTAATGAAACTTATTGCTGCCGAAATTTTGACTTTAAGAGAAACATCTTTTAGTTCATCTCTTGCTTCAGAACTAGCTCATATTTCGGAGGATGAACTTAAAAGCAATCTTTCCGATATAGAAAACGGTGGAATTTATGCCCAAAAAGGAATTACTAATTTTTTGGAAGGTGATTTTTTCCGCTGGTATCTTGATGCTTTTGAATCACCGGAACTAAAAGACGCGATTAGAGAAATTGCCAGATGTCTTTCTGAATTTGAACCGGCAACCAGCACTTTAGATCCGGTTTCAACTCGCGATCTCCTCAAAAAACTTTATCAGTATTTAGTCCCGCAGGAAGTCCGCCATCGCCTTGGCGAATATTATACACCCGATTGGTTGGCGGAATTACTACTAAATGAAGTTGGCTACGATGGCAACACCCTTAAAAGATTTTTGGACCCGGCTTGCGGCTCCGGAACATTTTTAGTTTTGGCAATTCAGCGCGCAATAAAACATGGCAGAGAAAAAGAAAAGATCTCTGATCTTGAAATCGCAAAAAGAATCGTCGCCAATATCTGGGGATTTGATTTAAATCCTTTGGCAGTTATTGCCGCGCGAACCAATTATCTTTTTGCTTTGGGAGATTTGGTAAATGAACTGGAACGAGTGGAAATCCCAATTTACCTTTGCGATTCAGTTTTATGGCCAGAACAAATAGGGGGACAATTAATCCTCGGTTTAGAGGGAGATGTCAGAAAAATTAAAACTTCAGTTAAAGAGTTTTTCGTTCCAAGAATTTGGACCGATGAGTTTAAGTGGCGAATGGGCGAAGCCGCAGAAATTATTGAAAGAGATGTTAAACTTCAAGTTGATTCAGAAATAGCATTAAAACATTTTAAAGATGTTGGCTTGGCTTTTCGTGGTTGCGAGAATGAGGTTAAAAATTTTTATAGTCAAATTTTGGACTTGGAAAAAGAAAGAAAAAACGGTATTTGGGCAAGATTTCTTAAAAATTTCTCTGCGCCGATAGTAGCTGGAAGAGAAAAATATGATTTTGTCGTTGGCAACCCTCCGTGGATTATGTGGCAATATTTGTCAATAGAATACAGAAAGGCTACACAAAATTTATGGGAGAATTATGGTCTTACAAAGATCGGGCAAGTACGAAATGTCCTGATTAGGGGTAGAAGAGATTTTTCAATGCTTTTTGTTTATGCTTCCGCTGACTATTATCTTAAAGATGGAGCAAAATTAGGATTTTTAATAACCCAAGAGGTTTTTAAATCCAAAGGGGCGGGTGAGGGATTTAGGAGATTTCAGCTTGGCGAGGGTAAATATCTTAAAGTATTAAAAGCCCACGATTTAGTTTCCATTCAGCCATTTGAGGGCGCAACAAATAAAACAGCGGCAATAATTCTTAAAAAGGGAGAAAAAACAAAGTATCCTGTGCCTTATATTGTTTGGTCAAAGAAACAAACCATGGGGAAAATCGCTACAGATAAACTTTTAGAAGAAGTAGTTCCTATGCTTTCTAAAAAACGACTCCTTGCTAGACCAATTGGTTCAGAAACAGGAGCCTGGCAAACACAAATACAGGGTATAGTTATTAATATTGAGGGACAAAATTATTATAAAGCACATGCTGGAGCTTATATTTCTCCTTATGGGATTTTTTGGCTAAAAGTAAAAAGTATACTATCAGATAATAACTTATTAATTGAAAATTTTACTGAAAAAGTAAAAACAAAAATTCCAAAAACAGAAGCAGTGATTGAGCAGGATTTAGTTTACCCAGCGATACGTGGCTCAGATATTCAAAAGTGGAAGGTATTACCTCAAATCTATGTCTTAATCACTCACCCTGCATCACAGACCCCGTATATAGAAGAAGAGATGAAAAAGCAATGGCCGAGAACTTATAGTTATCTGATTAACTTCAAAAACATTTTATTGCAAAGAGCACTTTATAAACACTTTCATGAGAAATCAGACAATTCTTTTTATGGACAACGTCTTTTTGGAAATTATACTTTTTCAAAATATAAAGTTGTGTGGAAGCGAATGGCTGAAGACTTAATTTCCGCAGTTGTTTCTCAACATAAAACTTTATTCGGTTATAAAATAATAATACCTGTTGAAACGGTTACTTTCTTTTCAACCGACAACGAATTTGAAGCTCACTATCTCTGTGCTATTATCAATTCAACACCAGTCCGTGATTTTATTAAATCTTTCTCTTCTGCTGGTCGAGGTTTTGGCACGCCTTCGGTAATGGAGCATGTCAGCATTCCAAAATTTGACCCTAAAAATCCGCTTCACCTGAAACTTGCTGAAATTTCTAAAAAATGCCACCAATTCAAAGCCGAAGGCAAAGAAAAAGAGATTGAAAAATTAGAAAAAGAAAACGACGAGTTAGTTAAAGAACTTTTTGCTAAAAAAGCGAAGAAAATTGCCTTATTCACTCATTAATCTTGTGATGAAGAAAGAAAGGCGAGGGAATTATTAGAAGGGGCAAAAAGAGCAGTAGAGATTGCTATTGAGAAAAACGAAGAAAAAGCGCTGGACTATATTTTGGCAAAAAATAACTATGAACTCATTTAAAGATATTGCTTATCAAATTTTAAAAGAGGCGGGAAAACCTTTACATAGTAAAGAGATTACTAAAATTGCTTTAAAACGAGGTTGGCTTAAGACCAGTGGTAAAACTCCAGAAGCGACAATGAATGCCCAATTAATTGTGGATATAAACACTAGAAAAGGAGAATCGCGTTTTATAAAAACTGGCCCTTCTATTTTTGCTTTAAACCCAAATAAAAGTGCGGTTGTAAAACCAGAAACGCTTAAGGTTTATCTTCCAAACCTTAAAATCGGCGGAAAACAAAAAGGAGATATCGCTGAGGCAAGAATAGCAGAAATTATTTTGCTTTATAGTAAAGAACCCGGTCTTTCTTGCTATAAACCCCTTTCTGACGATGAGGGAATAGATTTAATTGTTAAAACAAAAGGAGAATTTAAAACAATGTTTTTACAGATTAAAAGTCGGTTTGGTATAGAACCAAATTTGGTTTATACAGCGACAGTTAAAAGAAAAACTTTAATCGATAATTATTCAATGGCCTTGGTTTTTTGCTATTTTGATTTATCAGATGGGGATTTATGGGATTATCTTTGGTTTGTGCCGGCTCCTGATTTTATTAAAATGGCAAATCAACTTCAAGGTGGAAAAATGCTGGGCTTCGTGGCTGGAAGAAAAAAGAAAGAGTCAAATAAATGGGACCGGTATTTGATTGACAAAAGAGATTTGGCAAGAGTTATTGTGGGACAAATGAGAAGGATTTGAAATAATTACGGAGTAATAAAAAACGATTGAATTTAATCCTAAAATTAAAAAAGCTAATTAAAGAAATTAAAGAATTAACGAATTAACGGATTAAAAGATTGACTAATTAACTAATTAAAAGATTAATGAATTACGAATTGAAAGACTGTAATATGCTAAAATTAATTTCTATGAATAGAAAAATTTTGATTTTAGGGGTTGGTTTTTTGGTTTTGGGTCTTCTTTTTTATTTTTTAAGACAGAATTTCGTTCAAAAAAATTCCCAAGAGAAACAAATCACAGGAATAGCAAATCCGGCTTCTGTTTATTGTGAAAAAGAAGGAGGGAAATTAGAAATTAGAAAAGATAAAGATGGCAATGAAAAAGGATTTTGTATTTTTGAGGATGGTTCGGAGTGTGAGGAATGGGATTTTTATTACGGAAAGTGTAAAAAAGGGGAAAAACTTTGCAAAGATTTATGCGGTGATGGTGTTTGCCAGGAAATAGTTTGTGAAGCAACCGGATGTCCTTGTGCAGAAAATGAAGAAAGCTGTCCTGGAGATTGCTAAACGGGACCCTGATTTTGGAATTGGGAATTGTAAAAATACAAAATATTAGATTAAAATAAAATAAAATAAAAATGACTGAAGTTAGCAGAGATATACCAGAATTTTTAAAATCAAAAGCAAAACAACGGGCAAAGGAAGAGATTAAAAGATGGGAAAAGGCCCGAAGCGGTTTATTGGAAAAAAGAGGGAAAATTTTGAAGGAGTATAAGATTATTTCTGGGTCAGATAAAGAAGGAGTGGATAGGAAAGGTATGGGAATTGAGTATCAATTTGAGACAGCCGGGCAAGGGAAGTGGCAGGTTTTGGTGGGAAAAGGAAAAGAAATGAAATATAGTCCCCCACCAGAGTTAGAAGATTGGCGTAAATTAGAGATTGCAAGAGACTTGACTGTTAATCAAGTTCTTGGACAAACAGTTTCCTGGCAAGAAAACCCCCGGAGGAGAGTAGTAAATTTTTTAGAGGCAAATTGGAATAAATTAGCGGGAATTTTTTCTCCGACGCAAGAGGGATGTGTAGAACTAGCAAGTTTCTCTAGTGTAAGAATTAGTGGAGTTGAGGTGGATTTTGTAGGAATTGGGTCTGATGGGCGATACATAGTTTTTGAAATAAGCAAGCCGGGAAGGGAATCTCAAATTGGACAATACCGGCGGGCCTTAATAAATTTAGGAATTCCTGAGAAGATGATAACAAGTTTTAGGGTAACTTGCTTAGCTGCCACAAATCAAACTATTCTATTAATTACGAATAGTTGATAATCTTTTGATAGAACCAAGAAAAATGCCAGAAAATGAAAGACCACCACTGCAACTGCCTTTGGGAGCAGAAAAATTAAAAGATGTTTGGTTTTTTCCCGATGGGACAGTAATTTGGCCGGAAAGGGGAGGAAGGGGAGTAGTTCAGAATGGATTGGCTGAAAGATTAAAGAACATAGAAGTAAGAGGACTCAGTGGCTTTCGGGCATTAAACAATTGCACTTTATACTTAGATAGAAGATATTGGACTTTGCAAAAAGGCTTCCTCTTTGGAGCATATACTAAAAATGGTAGGAGAGTAAAATTGGATCAATTGGACTAATTGGTCCGATTTGATTTTTAAGATGATGGAATTAAAGACAATTGAAGAATTTTTGACTAAAAATCAGTGGTTGATTTTGATAATCACTGCCTGGTTGATTTTTTGGAAAGGAATGGGGTTTTGGCGGGCGGCAAGAAATAATAATAAATGGTGGTTTTTGGCAATTTTGCTTTTGAATACTTTAGGGATTTTGGAAATGATTTATGTTTTTGGGGTAAATAAGAAATTAACGGATTAACGGATTACGAATTTATGAGGCTTTGGAGTATTCATCCGAAGTATTTGGATAAAAAAGGACTGGTGGCTTTGTGGAGAGAAGGGTTGTTGGCAAAAAAAGTTTTGGAGGGAAAAACAAAGGGCTATAAAAACCATCCTCAACTTCAAAGGTTTAAAGAATTTAAAAATCCTTTGTTGGCGATTAATTCTTATTTATATTTTGTTTGGGAAGAAGCTAAAAAAAGAGGTTATAATTTTAGGAAAAGAAAAATTTCCTCAAGGGAAATAATTTCAGCCAAAATTCCGGTAACCAAAGAGCAGCTGGAGTTTGAATTTTCCCACCTTTTAAAAAAGCTTGAAAAAAGAGATAGAAAAAAATTTGATGAAATTAAGAAGAAGGTGATAATTTTGCCCGACGTAAATCCTGTTTTTTGTATAATAGGGGGAGGGCTTTGGGGGTAGGAAAGATTAAATTGATAATTTTTATAAAATAATTAAAATGTCAGAAAAAGAAAGACCTCCATTGCAATTGCCTTTTGGAGCAGAAAAATTAAAAGATGTTTGGTTTTTTCCCGAAGGAACAGTTATTTGGCCGGAAAGGGGAAGGAGGGGAGTAGTCCAGAATGGATTGTATGCTGAAAGATTAGAGAAAACAGAAGTAAGAGGACTCAGTGGTTTTCGGGCATTAAACAATTGCACTTTATACTTAGATAGAAGATATTGGACTTTGCAAAAAGGTTTCCTCTTTGAAGCATATACTAAAAATGGTAGGAGAGTAAAATTGGATCAATTGGACTAATTGGTTCGATTTGATTTTTAAGATAATGGAATTAAAGACAATTGAAGAATTTTTGACTAAAAATCAGTGGTTGATTTTGATAGTAACTGCCTGGTCGATTTTTTGGAAAGGAATGGGACTCTGGCGGGCGGCAAGAAATAATCATAATTGGAAATGATTTATGTTTTTGGGATAGCGAGAAAAAAATTAGGGTGATTGGGGATATTAGGGATTTTGGGTTAGAGAGAAAGCCTTTTAAGAATTGAGCGGGGGATTGGCCGGGTGGAAAGTTTCACAAGAAGATCGGAATTATCGCTGGGGGAGGCATCGCAAATTCGCAAAGCGCCGCATTTTTGGCATTGGTGGATTATTCGCCAACGGGATTTTTGGTAAATAGTATATTTTGGCTCCATTAGACCCTGGCATTTTTCGGCTCTATCGCCGGGAAAAATATCGGTGTGTTTACTCCAGAGGCAGCTTGGGCAATGGTTGGTATAACCGCTGCCCTTAACTTTTTGACCGCAAACTTCACAAACAAAATCTTGGATTTTCTTTTGAAATTTTTTCATTAAGCGCCTATTTCCAGGATTTGCCGTAGCAGTTTTGGGATTTGCTAAAACCGGCTTTTTGAGCTTGTTGCTCGGTGCAAAACCAACTTTCGCCTAAGTCTTTTTCAACAATGGTAATTTGATAATTGGCGCAGCCGGGAAAATAATAAGTTTTGGTACTGGAGTGTTTGTCGATATTGCCTTTAATTAGGCATTTTGGATCGTCGGGTTTTTCAGCGCGGCAAGTAGGAGAATGAATTCCAATTTTGTTTTCAAAAGCAAAATCATAGGCTTTTTTAAGTCTGTCTCGCTCGGGCGAAGGACTGCCGTCGTAGCGGGCCAAGCCTTCTTTTAGTAAAACTTCATTGATTAAAATGTCGTTTTGATAAACCAAGGCTAAGGGGCGTTTGAAAGTATCGCGGGAGATAACTTCGTAGGTTATTTTTTTACCCTCAATAAGTTGGGCCAGTTTTTCTTTTGCTTGTTGACCGCCACAAAATTCGAGTTCCGGAGCCTCAACATTGATAAGGCGGATGG
>CAZFJP010000004.1:0-3780 GCA_964518965.1 uncultured Candidatus Saccharibacteria bacterium
GTTATGTATGGCTCTGTTCATTACAGAATAAACGTATATGGAAGCGGAAGCCCGAATAATCTCAATGGCTATCTTCATGAAGTATACCTACAAAATGGAGCTTCTGGAACTATTAACAAGATGACTGGTTTTATTGATTTAGGAGGGTGGAAAGGTGCAACTAACAGCACTTCGGTTACTAATTACTATTCTTTTTATGCCGCCACTAGTAATATTTCACCTTCAAACTACTATGGTTTATATATAGCTTCAGGTGAGGGCGTTATCAATAACTGGGGTGTTTATATTACAGGAGAAGACAAAAATTATTTTTCAGGAAATGTAGGAATAGGTACCAATAATCCTCTCTACAAACTAGAAGTCAACGGCACTTTCAAAGCCAATACCACTACTCCTGTTTTTGGCTCTTACACTCTCACCATTCCCGCCACTGGAACCGCCGCTCTGGGAACTGGAACGGCTAACTACTTGGCAAGATGGACAGGGGCTAACACTCTTTCTACGGGAGTAATCTACGACAACGGAACTAATGTGGGCATTGGAACCACTTCTCCTAATTACAAACTGCAAGTCTATACCGGCTCGGCTACCGGCTATGTGGTAACTGCTGACGGCTCCTGGGGAAATACTTCTGATATCCGTCTTAAGAAAGATATCTCTCCATTGAGTTCAGCTCTAAATAAAGTAATGGCTCTAAATCCTGTAACCTTCCATATGCTTTACGAAGACAAAGATGACCCAACCCACATCGGCTTTATCGCCCAAGAAGTAGAGCGCATCGCTCCCGAACTTGTCTCTACCGACGGCAACGGCTACAAAGGATTAAGCTACGCCATGTTTACTCCGCTTCTTGCTAAAGCGATTCAAGAGCAGCATCAGTTAATTCTTGCCGAGCAGGAAACCAACAGCGAACAAAGCTCATCACTTTCAACTCTTTCAAGCTCAACTCTCTCAACAAATGAAAAATTAGCTCTTGTTAATAATAAACTTGAAGCACAAGACAAAAAGATTACTGAACTTGAACAAAAAGCCAAAACTTTTGATTCTCAGTTAAACAGCATAAACGAAATATTAACCGAATTTTCAAAATTTGACTCTTTAGCCATTCAAAAATTTAACGATTACGATCTTAAGATGAAAGATCTTGAAACCCGCCTTGCTGAACTTGAAAGTAAAATCACCACTTCCTCACCCGATATAACCCAGCAAATCAGCAAAAATTACATCCCGATGGATGAAAACCAAAACGCCAAAATTAAAGGCATCTTCACCGCCCAATCCATTGAAGCTGAAACCGCTTCCTTCAAAGGAAAGATAAAAGTGACTGAACTTGAAGCGGAAAAAGCCGAAATCAAAGAGTTGATAGCCGGTGCGATATCCATTAAAGCGAAAGATGAAACCAATCCTATGATAGGCGAAGGATGGGTGAGGAAAGGTGACAGTGAATCATTAGTAGAAAACAAATTCTTCGGCGAAGATTCAAAAGTGTTTGTGGTTTTTGAAAATGACCCCGGTTCACGTTATTGGGTTGAGAAGAAAAAAGACGAGTTGGGCAATGTGATTGGCTTTGTAGTGAAAATCTCTGAGCCAGCAAAAGAAGAAATTCAATACTCTTGGTGGATTGTTGATGCCCGGTAATAAGTTATGTGAAGTTGATTTGGAACTTATTTGACATAATACAAATTAAAACTAAGAAAAAAAATGAACAAAATTAAAAAAACAATCCTTCTTCTAACAATTAGTGCCTTAACTTCACAAGTTGGTTTCGCTTTTGCCAATGAATCAAAAAGCTCTAATCTTCAAGTTACCGACGGCTTTAAGTATTACAAGTTTAATAGTGTATCTGTTGAGGTTTCTTCGCCGGTTAACGCGACTTTAGCCGGGTCAAAGATTAACCTTTCAGCCAAAATCAAAAATGAAAATAATTTCCCCGTTGTAGATGGGTCTCTTTACATTAAAATTTACAAAAAGCAAAGTTTGCAAATTCGGCAGGGCAAAGACTTTTTTAAGGAACTTCCGGACGAGAATTTAGTTAATAATGGTGATCATTTGGTTGATCAGTTTTTTGCTAAAGAATCAATTATTCTTGATAAGAAAGAAGAAAAAAAAATTTTTTTTGACTGGAAAGTTCCAAGTAATATCGCAACTGGTGACTATAAAATTGCCGCCTTTTTTCAGTCGGCGAGAAAGTTTAATCTCTCGGGATTAACTTTTACCGATGACATTACTGGTGGGACATTTGATATAAAAGTTAACAATCCGGAAACTGAAGGGGTTGTGGAGTTTAATAAAAACGAAGTTAAGTTAAATGGGAGCCCTTTCTATTTTACTGCTCCGCTTAGGACTTTTAAGGAAGGAGAGGAAGTAAAGATTGAAGCTCCATTGGTGAATACTACCGATAATGCCCAAATGGTGAAAGTCAAATGGACCACTTATTACTGGGATAACCTTTTGGAGGAAAACAAATTAGCATCAAACGAGGAAACTTTAACCTTGCAACCAAAAGAAAGCAAGGTTCTTTCTCGGATTATTTTGGAAAACAATGCGCCGGTAAATTACGTTGTTGCGGAAGCTCTTTGGAAAGATGCAAAATCAATTTTGGATATCAGATTTGCCCGCTTGGTGAAAGAAAGAGTGAGAAATAATTTCACCGGCCTTTCAATTTTTCCTTTAAAAGCGGGAAATGCCGTCACCGTTTTTGCAACAGCTCATGCGGTCAAGGAAAATTCTTTGCCGCCGGTAGAAGAAGCGCCGCAGAATTCTTCTCTGGAGTCTAATAATGCTGTTGAATCCCGTCAGGATGTTTATCTGCTAAATTTGAAACTGAAGGATAAGTACAAAAATGTTTTAGCTGATTTTTCCTATCAAGGAAACATACCAGGTCGAGTGACTGGATTTGAACAAACTTTTATTCCGCAGGCAAACTACGACCATGTTATCGTGGAAGCAACTATTAAAGATTTACAAGGAAGGGTTTTTGATGAAACAAAAATAGTATACGATTGCTCCAAAATTAATCCTGCTGAATGCGTTTCGGATTTAACCGCTGATCAAACACTTTCCGGCAATTTTAACATCGGCTTGATAATATTTACACTGATCTTGGTTTTGATTTTCGTGGTAGTTGCATTAATTATAATCTGGAAAAAAAGAACAAATATATTTTTAATTTTGTTTATAGGTCTATTAGCCACTCTAGTAACTGTACAGAAAGCCGAGGCATACTATGTTCGTCAAGCAGTAACCAACGGATCAGGACCAATCTCGGCTTATAAAATACAAACTGCCTGTCAAAAGGGTTCAATAATAAATGAAATTTTCTACTATCCTATTAATGAAACCGTTTATCGGGTGACCTATTCGGCTTCAAGCACTGCTACTGGTGAAAACACAAGTTTAAGTGTTGGGGATGAATTTTTCATTGAAGACCTGACTCATAGTGATCCTTATTCAATTTTTTGGCTTACTACAGGTAACAGTGTAGATACTCCTTACGGCTATTGGCGTCCGCAAGCGAAGTATTCTGATGATTTGGCAGAAAGAAGTGGGGATTTACTCTACAGTGTTGATGTAAATAGTCCTTGCGATTTACTTACTTCCGGTTCTAATTTTTCCAACATAAATAAAAAGATTCAAGATGACGCCGTAAATGACCTTGTAAATTATAAGTTATATACTCCTTTTGTGTTAAATCCTCCGATTATTGATCTTAATTCATCAGGTCCAGTGAATTGTCAGAAAGTTGAAGAGTATAAATGGAGATGTATCGTTTCTTCCGAA
>CAZFJP010000005.1:0-23929 GCA_964518965.1 uncultured Candidatus Saccharibacteria bacterium
AATCTCAGTTATGGTACCAACAGTTGAGCGAGGATTTTGCGAAGTGGTTTTTTGATCAATAGATATTGCCGGTGAAAGCCCTTCAATTAAATCAACATCGGGTTTATCCATTACGCCTAAAAACTGACGGGCATAAGCAGAAAGAGACTCAACATAGCGCCTTTGACCTTCAGCATAAATTGTATCAAATGCTAAACTAGATTTTCCCGAACCGGATAGACCGGTGATAACAGTCAGTTTGTCACGGGGAATTTTAACGTCAATGTTTTTCAAATTGTGTTCCCGCGCTCCTTTGATAACCAGCTGATCCATAGTTAGATTAAGATTAGTAAATTATTACGTTACCTGATTTTAACTTATTTTCTAATTAAATGCAAGGTTGAGTAGCTATCTTCTGTTAGTATGTTAGAATAGGCTTGAAAATTGGTTTTTTATTATGATGAAAATACGACTAATTAAGCTCTTTTTACTGGTTTTTCTTTTAGTTACTCTAGTCTTAATCGGCAACCGCCTCAACAGTTTTAGTCATCCTGATCTTACTTCTACATTTAGAAGTAATGAGAAAACGGAACTTGTGGTTGGTACTGCGACGATAAGTGGTAGAAGAGTTCACTATGTAAAAGGAGAAGTAATTGTTAGTTTGAAGCGGTCCTTAGCAAAAATTTCTGAGCAAGAGGAAGGCAGTTTGGTTTCTGCCGGGCTTTCCAATTTTGAACCGGTGATTAAAGGTAGAGTTGCTTTAAAGAGCTTGCGGGATACTTATGTGGCAAAATTCAACCAGAAAATTTCTCCGGAGACAATTTTAAAACGCTTAGAAAAATTAGCGATTGTTAAAAATGCTGAGCTGAATTATTTATTTAGAATCGCTGCTACTCCTAATGATACTTCTTATGGTAGTCAGTGGGGATTAAATACTGCTTCTGATTATGACATTGATGCGCCAGCAGCGTGGGATATTCAAACAGGAAGCAGTTCGGTAAATGTCGCGGTAATTGATACGGGGGTAGACTATGATCATCCTGATCTCAATGCGAATATCTGGGTTAATATTGCTGATCCGGTTAATGGCATAGATGATGATGGTAACGGATTGATCGATGATTACTATGGTTGGGATTGGTATAACAACGATAATAATCCTATGGATGATAACGGGCACGGTACTCATTGTGCTGGGATTGTTGCAGCGGAAACAAATAATGCGACAGGGGTAGCAGGTGTTGCTGGTGGCTGGGGTGCGGAGGGAACTAATATCATGTCACTTAAAGCATTTAGCTCAATGGGGTGGGGTAGTACTAATGATATTGTTAATGCGATTGATTACGCCGTTGATAAAGATGCTGATATTATTAGCATGAGTTTTGTGAGTGATGTCCCCAATAGTAGTTTAGAGACAGCCATTAATGATGCTTATACGGCAGGATTGGTACTTGTTGCGGCTGCTGGTAATGACGACACAGCGCCATTGCCCTATGATGGCTATCCAGCAAAATATGGTAACTGTATTGCGGTTACCGCGATAGGAAGTACTGGTGCTAAAGCAAGTTATGCCAATTACGGATCTTGGGTGGATATTGCGGCACCGGGGAGTTCAATTTATAGTACCGTCTGGAATAATACCTATAGCTATAAGAGCGGTACTTCCATGGCCACGCCGCATGTTGCGGGAGTAGCGGCTTTGATTAAATCAGAATATCCTACTCTGACTAACACGCAAATTCGTCAGCGCTTGCTTTGGACAACGAAAGAAATTTCGGCGGCTAATCCTTCTTATGCGAGTAAAATTGGTAGTGGACTTCTTGATGCCGATGATGCTTTGGGAGACTATAATCTTTTCCCTCATACTAATACGGAAAGTTTTGGCACCTCGCCACGTTTAAATGTAACACCTTGGAAAATTTATCAATTTACTTGTAGTGCTGGTTCGGTAACAATTAAAGTTAACGCTAAAGCAGATAGTAACGGGTCCAGTGATGATGATGACTTAAAAATTACTTTAGATGGTGTGACCCCGGCTAATTGTGATTGGAATCAATCAAAGGCCTGGGATGGCGCGAGTCTTCGGGGTGGAGCGAAGACTGTGACAATTACTCAGACCCTTACCGCAGGGGTTCATCGCTTGAAGTTTTATGCTGATGAAACCCCTACTATTAATGGTATTTTAATTGCAGGGGAAGCATCAACAGTTACTTACCCGGTTGAAGAATATCCCAATGAAACTTCTTCTAATTTAAATCTTGCTCTTTGGAAGGATACTGATTATGCCTTTACGACAACGGAGGCCGGCACGGTGCGTCTGGAAGTTACCGGAACTTGTGATTCTAATGGCTTTTCTGATGATGACGATATGAAGATGGTTTTAGTGGAAACAACCGGTGGTGATGATGTTGTTGTGGACTTTGGTTGGGGAGGAGTGCAGGGATGGGATGGTAAAAATCTGAATAGTCGTTCTAAAACTGTAATTACAGAGCAATTTTTGCCAGCAGGAAGTTACAAATTGCAAATCTGGGGTGATGTAACACCGCATCTTCACTCGGTAATTATTAGTGGGGCGACAACCAACGGAAATATTTTTGAGGTTTATCCTACTGAAATTATGCCCCGAGCTCAAGTGGGATTGGTTAAAGAATATACTTTTGTCGGAACTGCAGAACTCTCAATCAAAATCAATGCTAGTTGCGATGCTGGCAATGACGACGATGACTTGAAGTTTAAATTGGATGGAGCAACGATTCCAAATGGAAATTGGAACCAATCAAAGGCTTGGGATGGCGCAACACTCAATGGCAATTCCAAGACCGTTACCTATGAACCGAATGTTTCCGATGGTCTTCATAAACTTAGCTTTTATGCTGATGAAACGCCACGGATTAACTGGATTAGCATCAGTGGTTTAGCTGGTGACCCAGGGGAAGTTTTAGTTGCTTATCCGAATGTTACCGGCAATATCAATTTTAATGAGCAAATTCTCTATAACCAGAACTTTACTAATACTGACACTAAAGTAAGAATTAGTATCATTGCGCAAACGGATAGCAATGGCTCCAGGGACGATGATGATGTGCGAGTGGTTATTGATAATACTACCAGTTATAACTGGGATTTGAAAGGAGATTATACCCAAGGAGCAGTGCGAGAGATTACTTTGGAAAGAACTCTTACTGCAGAGCAGCACAATCTCAAAATTTATGGAGATCGCGCTCCCACTATCTTTAGCGTTTTTGTGATGGAAGATAATTATGATAATCCGATCTTAAATTATTTCACCGTTGACACAGCTCTCAACTATAGTGTTGCTCTCTGGAAAACTTTCACTTTTGCAAGCTCGGGATCGGTCACAATTGAAATAACGGGGAAAGCACAAGATCGAGCAGATGATGATGATCTCAGAATCAAGGTGGACAATTATGATTACGGCTGGAACACTACTACCTCCTTAAATGGGTCTTCCGACAAAGGTAGATTTAAAACCTTTAGTGTGACAAGAGATTTTGGCAATGGTACGCATACTTTAAGGATTGATGCTGACGCCAGACCAACCTTGACGGGAGTGAGTATTCGTTAGCAGAGAATTTAAAAAATAGGTCAGAAGACCTGTTTTTTAAGTCTGAGATTTTTTAGGAAAGTGCTGTCCGAGCTTGAATTAAAGCCAAAATTAATGTAATCTGGGGTAGCAGGGGTAATTAATCCTCCTTTTGAAATACTCTTAGATTATGCCTAAATTAATTGGTTTAACCAGAGTGAGAAATGAACGGATGCTCATCAAGGAGCACCTCGATCATTTGGGAAAGTATTGTGATGAGGTGTATGTTTTTGATGATGGTTCCACTGATGGCACTTTGGAAATTATTCAAAAACATCCCCAAGTAACTGGCTATCTTGCTAATCCCAATTGGCATCCTTCTGCTTTTTGTAAACGAGATCCGCTGCGGCTTGCTTGGAAAAACCGCAAGCTTTTTAATTTTGCCCGTCGGAAATCCCGGGCGACTAGAGACGACTGGTTTCTTTATATTGATTCGGATGAAAGATTTGAACCAGATTTTCCTAAAACTGTTCAAAAGATTCTTAATCAAAAGCAATATGATACCGTTTGTTTTGAACTTTATGATTTTTTTATCACAGAGGAAGATAAAAATCTTTCCTATCAAGGTGATATTACCGCTTTAAGAAAGTATTGCGGGACTGAGTATCGAATCCAGCAAATCTTTTTTCGCAATCTCCCGGGAGTTTTTTTTCCTTATGGCACTCACCGGGAGGCCTTCGGTTTTGACCCTAGGCGCATATGGTATTCCCCATTTAAAATTAAACACTATGGTAAAGCAAAGAGCATTGAGGATTATCAGAAGAAGTCCGTCTGGTACAAAAAATACCGTAAACATAGTTGTGATCGGGAATATAAATTTGTAAAGCCAGCAATTCGCACAGATGAGTCAGATGTCGGAAAACTGGTGAAGTGGGAAGAGTTAAAGCAAAATCCAAATTTGCGAGGAACCTTGGTTTACAAGTATAATCCCAAACCGTATCTTCGCAGTAAAAAGGCCTATTTTCACTATCTCTGGTTGAAACATTATCCCGGTTTAGTTTTGAATAAAATTAAAGAGTTTGCTAAGTTAATTATCTTTTATTGTTACTGGAAGAGGCAATAATGTTTAGGGGTGAGATTAAAAATTATCAGGTGAAAACGAAAGAACAAATTGAGCAAAAGTATCAGTCGTGGGAATTAGTGAGGGAATATGAAAAACGTCGTTTTCATCATCCCATTTGGGGAATGGCGCATTTTAAAGAGGTGGCAATTGTGAACCGCTTTTTGAAACGGATTCATCCCCAGAAACTTTTAGAAATCGCTCCCGGTACGGCGCGGATCTCACGCAATCTTAAATCTGCTTACTTTGAAAAGGGCTATGCCATTGATGCTAGCCCGCAAATGTTAAAGGTAACTAGGGATATGCTTAGCCCGGTAAGATGGAAGGTGAGGTTAGGAGATGCCTTTGCCATGGATTTTCCGGAAAATTACTTTGATGTAGTAATGACTTTCCGTTTTATCCGTCATTTTTTACTTCACGATCGTAAGAAAATTTATGCGCAAGTAAATCGGGTGTTAAAACCGGGGGGTTACCTGATTTTTGAGGCCTTTCACAAAAATATGGAACCCATTGCTTACGAAAAAATCGGTTTGGGTGGAGCAAAAGGGATTTATGATGAACTTTGGACGAAAGCAGGTTTAGCCCGCGAATTAGATGAGGCAGGATTTGAGTTGGTTATCCTGAAACGCTATCTGAATCAGGTCGGACTTTGTTATTTTATTGATAGATTTCGCGCCCTATTTTTTCGGTTAACAAAGTTAGAAATGTTAAAATTTTGGCGAGGAGTTTATCGACTAATTGATTTAGTTCCTTCTTCACATAATTGCTATTTTGAAGTTTTATGTCGCAAAAAGTGAAAATTCTTTACCATTATCATCACTACAATCCTCAAACGGAGGCAGTTGCCCAGGAAATTGAGATTTTAAAAGAGCACTTTGGAGGAACGCTTTTTTTGGCGGATCAGAGTCGCTTTATTCCTGATTGGTGGAAATTGCAACTTAAAGAAAAGCATTTTGATTTGCATCACATTTATCATCCCGCTTTGGTTTTAAGACCATTCTTGAAAAATTATCTTTTTAAACTGAAAAAACCAGTGGTACTTTCCATTGCCAGTAATCCTTTTACTGCTGGTACCAAGGAGGATATTTTAAGTATCAAAGAAAAACTCCAAAGATTAGGAGCAATTATTGTCAGTGATCAGAATAGTTACGATCAGTTGCTTGCAATCGGGTTGCAGAATGTTTCAGTTGTGCGCACGGGGATTAAAATTGATCGTTTTCGCATCACTCCTGCTCCCAGGGGTCCTATTTTAAAACTGGTGATGGCAAGTTCTCCTCATTCCGAGGAAGGATTTTCCTTGAAGGGGATTGATTTACTTCTGAAAGCATTGCAGGGGATAAACCAGATTAAGGTTTATTTTCTCTGGCGGCATAAATTGGAAAAGCAGTTTTGGCAACTGGTTAGTCACTACAGGGTTAGAGATAAGGTGGAGTTGATTGAAGATCCTATTGACGTCAATCAATTTCTTTTGGATAAGCATGGCATGATTACCCCCTACCTGAAATTTGCTTCTAATAAAGCTTATCCGCATTCAATTATTGATGCTCTGGCTTCCGGCCGAGCGGTTCTCACTAGTAGTGTTATCCCTATTAGTGAGATTGTTCAGAGAGAGCACTGCGGGGTGGTATTTAGACCAACAGTGGAGTCACTTGTTGAGGCAATTGAAAATTTTCGTCGGAATTTCACTGATTTGAGCAAAAATGCTAGCTTCACTGCTGAAAAATATTTTTCGGCAACAGATTTTGTTCAAAATTATCAGAGAGTCTATCAAGAAGTTTTAAATCAGCAATAGTGAAAATTACCATTTTAGTTTCCAATTTAGCCAACAATTGTCTCGGTCGTGCTTATTTATTGGGGGAAGTTTTGAAGCGTTATTATGAGGTAGAAATAGGAGGAATGATTATTGGTACGGACCGGATTTGGCCTCCTTTTGACACTAGTCATTTCAAGTATTTTAAGGTTCGTTACAATCCTGGTGAAGATTTTCACAAGGCACAGAACGAGCTGATGAAAAAAATTACGGGTGATGTTATTTATGCCTGTAAGATAATGCCTGCCAGTTTTGGGACTGCATTACTGAAGAAAAAACAGGACGGTACTCCTGTCGTTTTGGACAATGACGACTGGCAGTTGGCGACAGTGATGCGTAAGCCAAATTTGACTTTTTGGCGCGGTTTTTTTGGGGATATTTTTCATCATAAGTGGAATCCTGCGAAAAGTTTTTGGCGAATTTTCTGCCTGGAGAGACAGGTTAAAAAGGCAGATAAGGTGACAACTGTTTCGCGTTTTCTCCAGAAGCGTTCCGGAGGGGTAATAGTGCCTCATGGCAAAGATACTAATACTTTTGATCCACAGAAGTTTAATCGTGATCAATATCGTAGACAGTTTGGACTAGCAGGAAAGAAAGTGGTGATGTTTTTGGGAACGCCGCGTCCTCAAAAAGGACTGGAAGATTTAATTTGGGCGGTTAAAAAATCAAAAACCCAAGATATTTTATTGGCAATTGTCGGTCTTGACCCCGATGCCAATCCTGATGAGAAGAAATTTCAAGATCAGTTAATCCAAAGTGGCGGTAATCTCGTTAAAGGTTTTTCTATGTGTCCCTTTGAGGAACTACCTCGATATTTAATTTCGGCAGATCTAGTTGTATTACCCCAAAGAGGTGGCAAGGGAGTTTCTTGGAAAGAAAGAATGATTACCAAGGCGCAAATTCCCGCTAAAATTTTCGATGCCATGTCGCTAGAGCGTCCGATTATTGCCACGGATACTTCTGACCTGGCAGAGATTTTAGCCGGCTGCGGTTATGTTGTTAAAGCAGGCGCTAAACAAGCTTTGGCAGATAAAATTGATTACGTTTTTAGTCATTATCCGGAAGCCCAGGAACTGGGTAAAAAGGCTCGTCAAAAATGCATTCAATATTACAGTTTTGAGGCAATGGGGAAAACTTTAAAGCATATTTTTGATCAATTTAAACATTAATTAGATGCCCAAAGTAATCGGATTATTACGAGTCCGCAATGAAAAAATGCTTGTTAATGAGCAGATTAATCATCTTGCTGACTTATGTAATGCGGTTTACGTTTATGATGATGGTTCCACTGATGGCACTTTGGAAATTATTCAAAAACATCCTCGTGTTACCGGCTATATCGCCAACCAAAAATGGAAGCCGTCAATCTGGCCGGTGAAAGATAAATTGATGCTTTCGGAAAAGAATATGGAGTTAATTAATTTTGCCCGCCGCAAAGAAAATCTTACTGCTCAGGATTGGTTTATCTATACTGATGTTGATGAAAAATTTGAAGCGGGATTTAAACAGAAATTGTCTAAAATTATTCAACAGAAAAAATATGATCTGATTATTTTTGAGCTTTATGATTTTTTCATTACCGATAAAGACGCCAAAATTCCTTATAATGGTGATATTCAGAGCATGCGTAAATATTGCGGCACAGAATATCGATTATTGCCTTTTGTTTTTCGTAATATTCCCAATTTATTTTTAATCAATGGTGCCGTACGTGATCCTTTGGGCTATGATGAAAAACGCATTTGGTATTCTCCCTATAAAATTAAACATTATGGCAAAGCAAAAACCATTGATGACTATTATGCGAAAAGAGAATTTTATCTGAGATTCCGCCGCCAAAATCGGAAAGCCGGCTTTAAGTTTACCAAGCCACCGATTCATAAGGTGGACGAGGGAAAATCGGATTTGGGTCGCTTAGTAACCTGGGATTATCTGCTTGCTCATCCGGAGATTAAAGGACCAGAATTTTATCGCTACCATTTGATGCCTTGGGGTAATCGTCATAAATTCACCTATTTATTAGCAATGAATCTGATTAAATTAAGGGGGTTAATCGGGAAATTAATTCTTTATCGTCATTGGCGTAAACTTTTAAATCGCTAGTTTAATATGAATCAATCAAATTATCCTAAAGTTTTGTTTATTGCTTATCATTTTCCTCCCATTTATAATGGTGGTGCGCAACGTCCCTTGAAGTTCGCGCGCAATTTGTCGCACTATCATTACCAACCTTTTGTTTTAACTACGAAACTTTTTGGTAAAACTGCTAAACCGTTTACCTTTCCAGTTCTACGTGCGGGAGAATTACTAGGTTTTCTAAAGCGAGTAAAACAGGGAAGAGCAAAGGATTACTGCGAGGACCAGAATCGCAAGGCAGCAAGTATTTCTGGAGAGAAAAAAGAAATCAGGGGAGTCAAAAAAATTATTCAGAAAATCAAAAGCTTTATTTTGTTTCCCGATTCGCAGGTTCTCTGGATTCCCTTGGCGATTTGGAAAGGGTTTTGGGCAATCCGCAAACATAAAATTAAGGTGATTTTTTCCACTTATCCGCCGGTCTCAAGTCACTTAGTTGGTTATTTTCTCAAAAGACTGACGGGAAAACCTTGGGTTGCAGACTTCCGCGACGGCTGGGGTTCCGATCCTCTGCAGCTGAATCCTTATTGGGGGAAAGGACAGAAGAAGCGCTGGTTACGTTGGGAAGAGAGGGTTTTAAGATCTTGTGATAGAATAGTAATTGTTACCCCGACCTTGAGGGAAGAGCTTCGGAAACGCTATTCTTTCTTAACCAGTCAAAAAATTATTTTGATTACTAATGGTTTTGATCGCAAAGATTTTCAGGTTTCTTTTGTCAAACCAGAAAAATATCGTAAGCAACTTTTGATTACTCATACTGGTTCGTTCGGGATGAGCCGAGAGGGAATTACCCCGAAACCATTTTTGATTGCACTAAGTAGTTTAATAAAGCAGAATCCGGGTTTGAAAAATCAATTGAGAGTAAAGTTTGTAGGTGCGCTAACTGGTGAAGAAATTACTTTAATTGAACAGTTGGGATTAGGAAAAGTGGTTGAGAGGATAGGGCAAGTCAGTTTTCAAGAATCAATCCAATTCCAGCTTGAATCTGATATCTTACTTGTTTGTGATAAAGGGAGAAGTCAAAAACGGGAGGATTTTCTTTATACTCCCGGGAAGATTTATGAATATTTGGGAGCGGGAAAACCAATTTTAGCAGTAATGCCGGAGTTTGCCCCTGCGGCGGAGTATATTTTAGAATCAAATAGCGGTATCGTTGTTAGACCAGAGAACGTCAAAGGAATTGAACAAGCACTTCAGAATTTTCTGACCCAATTTAAGAAGGGAGCATTAAAATTGAATCAGGATCAGGAAAAAGTAAATCGTTTTGAGATTCAAAGTCTCACTTCAAAATTAAGAGAGGTTTTTGACTCTTTAAGATAAGAATTTATTTTTAGTTTAAATCCAAAATGGAAATTCTTGGAAAAATCAAAGCAAAAAAAGCAACCGTCGGAATTATTGGATTGGGTTATGTCGGTTTACCTTTGGCTACCGAATTTGCCAAGGCGGGACTTGCAGTTACCGGCTATGATGTTCAGAAGGACAGAGTAGATTCAATCAATGCTGGCAGAAACTATATTGGCGATGTTAAAGATGAAGAATTAAAGAAGGTGGTTTCAGAAGGAAAATTAAAGGCGACAACAGACGAAAAAGAAATGCAAAAAGCAGATGCTATTTGTATCTGTGTCCCGACCCCGCTTGATAAGCATATGCAGCCAGATGTTACTTATGTAGTACAATCAGCAAAAATGGTTGCACGTAATTTACAGCCCGGGCAGTTAATTGTTTTAGAAAGTACTACTTATCCGGGAACTACCCGCGAGGTGATTTTACCTTTATTAGAAAAAGGTGGGAAGAAAGTAGGAAAAGATTTTTATCTTGCTTTTTCACCAGAGCGAGTTGATCCGGGTAATAAAGAATATCATACTGGTAATACTCCTAAAGTGGTAGGGGGAATTACTAGGGATTGCACTGAGATCGCAGCGGCTCTTTATGAAACATTCAATCCGAAAATTTATCGAGCAAAATCTCCCGAAGTAGCAGAGATGGAGAAGATTTTGGAAAATACTTTCCGTATCGTTAATGTTTCGATGATTAACGAAATGGCTTTGCTTTGTGATCGAATGAAAATTGACATCTGGGAAGTAATTGAAGCAGCTTCTACTAAACCTTATGGATTTATGCCTTTTTACCCCGGGCCAGGTATTGGTGGCCATTGTATTCCCATTGATCCTTTCTATCTCTCTTGGAAAGCTCGTGAATATGAATTTATTCCCCGTTTTATTGAACTTGCCGGTGAGATTAACAATATGATGCCCCATTATGTGATGACAAAAGTAAATTTTGCCTTAAATAAGGTGAAAAAATGCCTGCGTGGCTCCAAGATTTTAGTCTTAGGGGTGGCTTATAAAAAGGACATTGACGATTATCGTGAGTCACCAGCGCTGCGAGTGATTGAGAAGTTGAAACACAAAGGGGCAATTGTGGAATATCATGATCCTTACATTCCGGAATTTGAAGATCATTTTACCGGATTAAAAATGCAGTCTATTTCTAAGTTGACTAAAGAGAAGTTGAATGAAGTAGATTGTGTGGTGATCACGACAGATCATAGCGATTACGATTGGGATTTTATTCTAAAAGAGTCGCAGTTAATCGTAGATACCCGTAATGCTATTAAGCGGCGGGATACGGATAAGGTATATCGATTCTAATTTAAAATCAGAATGATGCTGTTCCTGTTTTTCTGTTTTAGTCCGAAAACAGAGATACTTGCTCATGGTTCTAATGCTTTCTCAATGAAAGCGAGAATAGCACATTACTCCTCCCTTATAAATTATATGTCCTTAACTCAAAAGGTATTCTACAATACTGTCATCCAGATTGTTGGTAAAGTCATTGCAACTGCGATCTCGGTTTTAACCGTGATGGTTTTAACTCGTTACCTTGGCGCGAGCGGCTATGGTGACTATGCGACCATTTTAACTTACCTCGGTTTTGCCGGCATTGTTGTAGATATGGGTTTTTATACTATTACGGTAAGAGAAATTTCCAAACCAAACGCAAATATTTCTCAAATTGTAGGGAATGTTTTGGGTTTAAGGACCTTTTTGTCGGTTTTGTTGTTTGGAGGAGCAATCGGGGTAGTGTTTCTTCTGCCTTATTCAATAATTATCAAAGTTGGCGTGGCAATCGCGGCGCTAGGTTATCTTTTTATCTCGCTAAGACAGATTGGAGTTTCTGTTTTTCAGGCGAAACTAAGAATGGATCGCAATGTGGTGATTGATGTTTTGACGCGGTTCTTGGATTTAGTATTTATTTTTATTCTGATGAAACTGGGTTGTGGGATTTGGGCGGTGATGGGAGCGTTAGTTGTTGCCAATGGAATTACTTTTCTCCTTTGTTTAATTCTGGCAAAGCGTTTTACCACTATTCATTTCCGTTTTGAGAAGGAGATTTGGAAAAGATTATTCTTGGAAGCAGTACCAATGGCGATTGCTCTAGTTTTGATTAAGATTTACTTCCAAATTGATGTGATTCTCCTTTCTTTTTTGAAAGGCAGTTATGATGTCGGTATTTATAGCGCTGCTTATAAAGTATTGGAAGTTTTAATTACTGTTCCGGCAATGTTTGTGGGATCGGTTTTGCCAAGTTTGACTTTTCATGCGGTTCAAAGGAATTTTGATAGAATTAAACGTCTTTTTCAAAGATCGTTTGACGCTTTGATTTTAATGGGATTACCGATAACTGTCGGAGGAATGATTTTGGCAAGACCCTTGATGAATTTAGTTGCCGGAAAACAATTTGCTGGTTCTGACCAAGTGCTTTTTTGGATTTTAGTCGCAATGAGTTTTATTTTTGTAAGTAATTTAATGGGTAGTGTAATGGTGGCTTTTCACCGTCAGCAAAGGTTAATTTGGCAGGGAGCGTTAGGAGTAGTGGTAAATATTGGTTTAAATTTGATTCTCATTCCGCGCTACTCCTATCTCGGTGCGGCAATTGCGACTGTTATTACCGAAGGGCTGATTCTTATTTTGATGACGACAATGGTGGGAATAGAACTGAAACTTTGGCCGAAATTATTTAATCCTTTGAAAATAATTTTTTCAGCTGGATTGATGGGAATTGTCGTTTACGGACTTTCCCAGTTTAATTTGATTATTCCAGTTCTTGGTGGCGCACTTGTTTACTTTGCGCTCCTTTATCTTTTTCGCATTATCAATAGAGATTTAATTCTAGCGATTCTAAGAACGACAAAATAAAATAATGGTTAAGCTTTCTATCATTTTAGTCAGTTATAATACTTGGGATTATATCAAGGAAGCGTTAAGTTCTATTTTTAAAGATGCACAAGGATTGTCTTCAACTTCATTTGAAGTAATTGTTGTTGATAATAATTCTACGGATAATAGTGTTTCGCTAATTAGAAGGAATTTTCCTCGAGTTCGCTTGATTGAAAGCGAGGTGAATCTTGGCTTTGGCGGTGCGAACAATGAAGGGGCAAAGAAAGCGAAAGGGAGTTATCTTTTTTTTCTAAATCCTGATACTCTTGTACCCAAAGGCGCTTTGAAGAAAATTATTGAGTTTACTGAAAAACATCCTGAAATTGGCATCTTTACGCCAAAATTAGTTTGTAAAGACCACAAGACCGTGCAGTCAGGAATAATTGGTTACCGACCAACGATAGAGAGGTTAATTTTAGAAAAGCCGTTTAAATTATTTTCCTCGCCGGTTCGTAGAATTGCTTTGCTTAATGCTGTTGCCAAAAGAGTCAGTCTTGATTTCTGGGATTTTAATCAGGAAAGAGAAGTGGACTGGGTTACTGGAGCAGCAATGGTAGTGAGTAAAGCACTTTTTGATAAATTACAAGGGTTTGATGAGAAAATTTTTATGTATTTTGAGGATGTTGATTTTTGTTTACGAGCAAAAGAACTAGGGGCGAAAATTTTTTATTATCCTGGTGTTTCAATAATCCATTTAGGAGGAAGAAGTATTCATTTTAATCGGGAGAGAAAAAAGATTTATTATCAATCGCAAAATTATTTCTGGGCGAAACATCATTCTCTTTTCAGTACAATCGTTTTTAAAATCATTCGCTTTCCTTACTTGCTTTTTAGTTTATTTTTTACTGGGGATCGGGGTTGATTTTTTATGAATCTTCTTGTAGCTGCGAAAAAAAAGTTTAATTTTTTTCTTAAGTTGTCAGTAGGGGAAAAATTACTGGTGGGGATGCTCATTTTTCTTCCTCTTGAGCGACTGCTAACAGTAGATATTTCTTATTATACGGTAAAAGTTTCCTATTTGCTTGCATTAGCATTGGTTATTTTCTTCGGCTTAAGAATTTTTTGCGGGAGAGAAAAAATCACCTTGGAGTGGAATGAACTTATTTTGCTATTGTTTATTGCTTTTTCTTTTATGTCGGTGTGTTGGTCTTTGGACCGCGGGAGAAGTATTATCGTAAGTTCACTGTATTTGTTTATGGCCCTGATCTTTTATATTGTAAAACGCATGGTTAAGCTGGCGAAACGAGAGTTTTATTTAGACGTTATTTGGATGATGGGCGTTTTGACTTCTCTTTTTGCTCTCTGGCAGTTTGTTGCTGATGGTATTGGATTGTCTCAAAGCTTTTCTTTTTTGCGCAATGCCTACATTAAAGATGTCTTTGGATTTCCTCGGGTTCAATCTACTTTCTTAGAGCCGCTTTATTTTGCTAACTTTCTTCTTTTTCCTCTGCTGATTACTTTTTATCGTATTGTCCGCAGACCCCAAATAGTCTATTTTCTCGGTCTGTTTCTGATGACTATGGCGCTGTTTTTCACGGTCTCGCGAGGAGGAATCATTGCTTTTGCTTTTGGTACCCTAGCATTTTTGGTAATTCAGTTTTGCCAATATCGCAAACATTGGCGGAGGGGGCTCCTCATCTTGCTAGTAATTGTTCTTGCTATCGGTGCGGTTTTGGGAATGATTCGTCTTGTATCGAAGGGGGGAGTGTATTTTTTTCTCCGCCATACTTCTGATAATGAGGTAGTGGATGCAATTAAGACCAAGAAAATTTCTCCTAAAGTTAAGCTATACGATCGCAGTTTTACCATTCCCGTTGCCCTTCGAGAAATTACTGAACACAAGATGGGACTGGGAGCAGGAGCTTTTGGAGCATTATCCGATTTTGCCCAGATTAGAGCGGCGGGGAGATATCAAATTGTTAATAATCTTTATTTAGAAGTTTTGGTGGAGAATGGAATTATTGGCGCATTACTTTTCGCAGTTTTCCTTTTGTTGATTTTTATCAGTTCCTTTGATCTATTGCGCCGGAGAGATTTGAGAGGAATCGCGTTAATTTTAGGAATTGCGGCGATTTTTATCCAATATATAAGCTTCTCTAATTTAAATATCCTTTATCTTTGGGTGTTTTTGGCGCTCTGTTTGAGTTGTTCCCGCCAACCTAAAGTTATCGGAAAATAATCTTTGTTATTTCTTTCTTATGTTTGATTATTTTCTTTTATTGGCTTTTTTCTTCGGGTTAGTTGCAGTTCTTTTAATTGCCTTGCATGATTTGAAATGGGGAGTAATTCTTATTCCCGCTCTTTTACCTACTTATCTTTTGCGGGCAAGTATTACTTGGATTCCTACTACTTTTTTGGAACTGGCACTCTATTTGGTACTGGCGGTAGCTTTATGGCGACTATTTGTTTTCTTAAAACATTCTTTCTCACCAAAAAGAACTTTTCTTTCTCTCTTTAAGACTTTTTGGTCTCAGTGGAAGTGGCTTAACTTCTTAATTTTAGTGCTTTTTGTTGCAGCGGTGATGGGAACTTTGATTTCGGATAGCAAGCAACTGAGCTTAGGCATTTTAAAGAGTTGGTTCTTTGATCCAATTCTTTATTTTTACTTAGTCATTTTTGTTTTAAATAAATTAAGTGACTGGCGCAAGATTTTTTACTTGATGATTTTGCCAGCAGTTTTGATTTCTGGGTATGGCCTGATTCAATATTTAACTGGCGACCTGGCTAGTGATAACCGGGTAAGAGCGATCTTTGAATCGCCTAATTATGTTTCGCTTTATTTTGGTCCTTTAATGATGATTCTCTTGGGATTGGTTTTGGATCAGCTATTTTTGAAGAGGGGGAAACGCAAGGTTTTACTATTACTTGGCCTTTTGGCAAGCTTTGGTTTACTACTGCTCGTTTTGATCTTGACTCAGTCCTATGCTGCCTGGCTGGCAATCACTTTGGGATCATTGTTCGTCATTGGGCTGATTCCCTGCAGGCGCTGGTTGTACTATCTCCTTCTTTTGGGCGGTGCTTTGCTTGGTTTTGCAACCCAGCTTAATAATCCCAAACTGCCGGCAATTCTTAGTATGAAGACCCCGAGTTCCATGCATAAGCGTGTTGAAATTTGGAGAGTAAGCTTGAGAATGATTCGGGAGCATTGGTTTGAGGGAATTGGGTTAGGGAAGTTTCAGGATTTGTACTCCCATTATGTCCAGCTTTTGTTCAAACGACCGCTGGAGCTCTCGGTTTTACATACGCATAATTTATTTCTGATGTTTTGGGTCAATCTGGGTATTTTTGGTTTCCTTGCTTTCCTCGGTATTTTAGTTTGGTTTTTCGCCACTCTGATCAAATTAGCAAAAGATCACTGTTTCTTAGCAAAGATCCGCTTGGAATACTTTGTTTTTCTGGGAATGATGGTGACAATTCTCGTGCACGGATTTCTGGATACGCCTTATTGGAAGAATGATTTGGCATTTTTATTTTGGATTGCGATTGCTGGTATCGCATGGTTGAGAAATTGGCAAATTGCTCGTCACTAGTTCTTGGATACACATATTATTTAAAAACAGTGCTTTACGGCACTGTTTTTTATTGTCTTTTTTTCTGATACGTCCGAGAGGATTTTCTGCCTGCTGGCAGACAGGGAATCTCCGACCAAACTGGTACCCCGAGGCTGACTCGAACAGCCAACCGCCAGATCCGCAATCTGGTGTTCTATCCAATTGAACTATCGGGGCGAGGAAACAAAATTAAAAATTAAAATGTAAGACTTAAAATTTTAGCGTCAAAACAGTTATAACTTGAGCATGCGTGAAAGACGATCACTAACATCTTCACCGCGGTTTTTGTCCTCGGGAAGATGCTTTTTTAAGAATTTTCTAATGGGAAGAGGATCTTGGTCAAGTAATTGCACGGTAATAATTGTACTTAAACGGCGAGTCAACTCAAAGTTTAATGTTTTTACTTGTGGTTCATAAATAATCCAGAAGCTCTTAATCTCACTGAAGGGATAAAAGCGATCACCAAAGATAATTCCCATTTGCGAAATAGCAAAGGGAATTGTTTTTGGTTTCTGTTGAGTAAAAATAAATATGATTGCACCGGTCAAGACAATTACCGCTGCCATCAGCCATTGCTTTGTAAGTGCTGCAAAGATTATTAATCCGATAAAAATAATCAAGGCAATAACAAACCACTTTTTTCCTCGCTGGTATTGAACAAACTCAGGAGTCTCCCAGCCGAAAAGCGGTACATCGGCATTGGAAGAATTAACCGGTGCTGGCCCCGGTCTTTTAGGAGTAATATCTATTGGACTCATTTTTCTAGATTAAGAATAAGTGATTAATTATTCAGTGGTTTTGCCGTCAAAGTGCTCTTCGTTTATTTCTGCTTCTGTTTTTGTATGGTGAATTGTTCCATCCTGATGATTAGGTGGAGAATAAATAGTGTAGAGCTTTAATTCGGTGTCCCCGGTATTAATCACATTGTGTCTAGCGCCGTGAGGAACAACAACAGCACTACCATCAGTTACTTCATGTTCTACTCCATCAATAATAACTTTTCCTTGGCCTTTTTCAAAACGGAAGAATTGGTCTAACTGGTGAACTTCCTCACCGATTTCTTCACCAATAGCTAAACTCATTAAAACCAATTGACTGTGTTTAGCGGTGTAGAGAACCCGACGAAAGTTACTATTTTCAAGAGTGTCTTTTTCAATGTTGGTAACAAAACCTTTCATTGTGGTTTAATTAAAAATAGTATTAGCATTGACTTTGTTTTTGTTTTCTTTTTAGCGAATAGAATTGTGTAGTGGTCTCGCCAAAGCACCGCAAGGTGCTCTGGCGGAGGGTGCGGGACTCGAACCCACAGACCACTTTTGAAGGTGGTCACGGTTTAGCAAACCGCTGCCTTACCATTCGGCGCAACCCTCCAGATAGTTACCTCATTAACTATTGTATCACATTCTGGATAACCAGGATTTCTGATTAGTTTTTAGATTTTTTCTTAAAAATCTTTCTTAATAATCGGGAAAATTTCAGTGCTTGATCCCAAAGCCAGTAGATCAAACGGCTAATTTTAAGTTCGCTCCATCTTTGTTTATAGGAAGGAAGAGATTTTTGGGAAACATTTTTTTCCCTGATTACCTCGTAAGCAAATTTGTTTTTCCAGTGAAAGGTGATTTTGAAGAGGTGAGGATAACGTTTGAGGAAAATTTTAATTACCGGATTGAATTTTGCAGCAATGCGGAAAAAATTGCCGAATGGTCGATCCTCATTTTTTCTTTTCTGGAAGAAGAAGAGCTTTTGGTTGCGCTCAATAATAATCCATTTGTGGTAGGGCCAACCAAAGAAAATCTCAGCAAAGTGAGTGGGGGTTTCAATTAATCCCGCTTTAGCAATGCGCATGATTTCTGCGCAGGCCTTTTCAGGATGAAGGGTGTGTTCTAAAACTTGACGGCAGTAAGCATAGTCAAACTCTTTGTCAGAAAAAGGCATTTTCTCAACATCACAGAGGACGAATTTTTTCCCTTGCGGAATTACTACCTTGCCCTGAGATCGCTCGACTGTTTTGAGAGGGTAGAGATCGGTAAAAACTTGGGCATCGGGCATGGGATGGGCGCCGCAGCCGATATCAATTTTTTTCAGTGGAATCATGAAGTTAAAATTAATTTTTTTTGGGAAGTAATTTTCCCTTAAAGATAATTTTAAATTCTGTTTTCTCCTCTGAGCTCAATCCTAAAAAATAGAAAATTAGAGCGTAGAGGATAACCCCGCCAACCAAAATAGCGGCAATTTCCCACAGGCGGGCAGGATCAAAGAAGTGGTGCAGGATAAGAAGTAGAATAGCGGGTAGGAAAGCACATAAATAAGGTTTCAGGATTACTTTGCGTAAATACTCTTTCCAATTAACTCCAAGAATCTTAAAGGTAGTTTTAATGTAAAACCATTCCATGATAATGAAAGGAATAGTGGTTCCTAAGATTACTCCAATCAAACCAAAGATTTTTGCGAGGATGATACTTAAAACCAAATTTTCAATGGCAACAGTCACTTGGTAGCGCATAATTGTCCTGACTTTTCCGATTCCGGTTAAGATTTGAACAGCAGAGCTGTGATTAAGGGTAAAAAAGACGTAAAGCAGGAATAGCTGGGTGTAAATTGCTGCGCTCATGTAGTCGGGACCTACCCAAATTTTCAGGATAGCGCGAGTAAAAATCAAAACCGGGATTACCAGAGCGAGAAAGAAAGCAATGGTGTACTTTGTGGAGTAAAGATAAAGTTTTTTGAGGTCGCTAGGGCGGTTACGGGCTGAAAGCTCCGAGGAAGCCGGCATAATTGCGGAGAGCAGAAGTAGGGGAATCTGGGTGATGGTATGGTAAATCTTGAAAGCAGCTTCGTAGAAGACAATTGAACTGACATTGAGAAAAATGCCAATGACAATACGATCAGCGTAGTAAATAACCCGTGAAGCCATATTAATCACAAAGATTACCACGGAGAACCGGAAAATTTCTTTGATTACCGCTTTTTTAAGGAAGCGCAAGGAAATAGTGAGATAAGGCGCGATTCTTTTGGCGAAATAGACATTTAAAAGCCAACTCAAAAGGTTGGTTGTCTGATCAGCGAGAGTGACAGCAATCACCCCGTATCCTTTGGACAGAAGAAGAATGACGATGAGCGAGCCGGAGAGGCTGGAAAAAACTGCGGAGGTTCTGGTTTTATCATAACGCTGAAGACCATTGAGTGTTCCGGCACCGATGGCGGAGAGTGGGAAACTAAGAAAGAGTGCCAAAGCAACAATATAGGTGCAGATCTTTGCTTTGAATATTAATTCCGGAGCAATGTGGAAGATTTGCGGGAAGAAATAGCTAATCACAATCATTGCAAGGGCAGCGGCGATTCCAATGATGAGATAAATAAAAAATGCGGCGTTGACTACCTCATTAATTCCCTGGCGATTGTTCTTGGCATGGTGGTGAGCAACATGTTTAATCAGGGTTGGTTTAATACCGACGTCAAGAAAACCCATGTAGCTGGTGATAGAGGAAAGGAGAAACCACAAACCGGACTGCGCGGCACCAAGATGGTGAACGACAAAAGGGAAGAGGAAAAAATTGACTGCAAGTTTAATAAAATAGCCAGTGTAATTGGAAATAGTGTTAACGGCAATTTTCTTTTTGACACTCATAGCGGAGAATAAACTAATTGATAACAAAAAAGGTCGATTTTACTCCACCTTTTAAGCTTTTTATTCTCATCGGGCAAGCTTAGATTACTACAAAAATGGCTGAAAATCAAGCTAAACTTCTAACCCGACTGTTTTTTGACAGGTACCAAAGGTACCAAGATGATATATGTTTTCCCTAAGGATTTTTGAATTTAATTTGCGATTTAATTCTCCTCCAAGGTTTAAGCGACATCGTTTAGTAAATTTCTAAATATTTCTCAATCTCCCAAGGGGTAACTTGGAGGCGAAATTCATCCCATTCTTTCGTTTTTGCTTCTAGATAGCGTTCGTAAGTGTGATTGCCGAGTGTTTCTTGAATCACTTTATCTTTCTTTAATTCTTTGATTGCGTGCCAAAGAGAGTAGGGAAGAGTGTTAATCTTTTTCTCGGTGCGAGCAGCTTCATCTAGATTGTAGATGTCTTCCTCAATAGGCTTAGGTGGTTTCAGTTTTTTTCTAATACCATCTAGTCCTGCTTTGAGCATTGCGGCAAAAGCAAGATAAACATTACAGGTTGGATCGGGACAACGCAGTTCGGCGCGGGTTGCCTCAGGGCGATTGGCAAAAATACGAGGGATTCTAATTAAGGCAGAACGATTCATTTGCGCCCAGCTGATATAAACTGGTGCCTCATAGCCCGGCACTAGCCGTTTGTAGGAATTAACGGTCGGGGAGAGGATTGCCGACATTCCCTGAATGTGCGCGAGTTGTCCAGCGATAAAATGATAGGCAGTTTGGGAAAGTTGGTATTTGTCGTTAGCGTCAAAGAAGACATTCTTCTTTGTTTTAAGGTTAAATAAACTTTGATGAACGTGCATGCCACTGCCGTTAATTTCTGCAATTGGTTTAGGCATAAAAGTAGCATGCAGGTTGTATTTTTGAGCAATTGCCTTGAGGGTGAATTTGAGGGTGATTGCATTGTCAGCAGTTTTAAGCGCTTCAGCATAACGGAAATCAATTTCATGTTGTCCTTTGGCTACTTCATGATGGGACATTTCCACATTAATACCGAATTTTTCTAGTGCTATGGTCATTTCTCTGCGAATGTTGTTAGCAAGATCAGTAGTGAGGTCAAAATAACCAGCCGAATCATGAGGCAGCGGTTTAAGATGACCATTATCTTTGCTAAAAAGAAAAAATTCTAGTTCTGGTCCAGTACGATACTCAAATCCCATTATTGCTGCTTCCTTGAGAACTTTCTTTAAAATATAACGAGGATCTCCTTCAAAGGGTTTGCCGTCTGGTTTGTAAATATCACAGATGAAACGGGCTGTGTTTCCTTCTTCGGAAATAAGCCAGGGGATTACTGCATAGGTCTTTGGATCTGGCTTAAGGAATAAGTCACTCTCGGCAATGCGTGAGAAACCTTCAATCGAAGAGCCGTCGAACCAAGTACCGTGTTCCAAAGAACCTTTGAGATGTTGAATCGGAATGGTTACGCTTTTAATCATGCCGTAAAGGTCGGTAAAGTGAAGCTGGATAAACCTAACATTGTCTTTTTTAGCTTGGGCAATGGTTTTTTGGCTAGTCATCCTGGTTTCCCTAAAAAATAAAAAGCCCCTCTTCAATTTCATTATAACTGAACTTGAAAATTATTCAAAGAGGGGATCTCAGCCTTTCTGAATGGAATTTATTATCAATGGCGATAGGATTTGCGGGCATGCCATTTTGCTTTCGTTTTGACGTGATACTTTGGGGTCTTCTTTTTGGAATGGAAATGATACTGGCCGGGTCGAAGTCCCCATTTTTTGCAATTGGTCCAGCAAAAATGCCCGCCTTTTTTGTCAGTACGACCTGGATGAGCAAAAACAACTTCGCTACCAGTGAGAAGGAAAACAATAATAGTTGTAATAGCGAGAATTTTTTTCATTTCTAGGATGCAGGAATAATTGCAAAACCGATTACTACCGCAAAAGCGATAATTAGTGCGGCGATGATAATCGCGATGCCAATGTTACCCTTTTTAATTTCTGTCCATTCATCAATGGGGGTAAATTTAGAGAAGATGTAGATCACAATCGGCAGAGCGATCGCCATAATGATAATTCCAACTACTCCTCAGCCGAGGGTGGTGAGATAGGCGAGGATTAGTTCGCTCATTTTTGGCTCTTTTAAAAGAATAAGTTATTGAATTTTGTTTGGCCTGCCAAACGAAGTTTTGGGAAGCGGAACGTAATTTGGGCAGAAGGGACGAGATTCGCTCTGTCATGAAGACGAGACCATGAACTACCATGAACTACTTGGTTTGTGGCAGGGCTCCGTATCGTACGGTACAGAGCGTGGTAAGCTAAATATAACTTTTTCTAGGACAGATGCTTGGAGACCAACTTAGTCATCTCAAACATATTAACTGTTGCTTTACCGCCAAATACTTTTTTAAGATTTTCGTCAGCATTGATATTGCGTTTGTTTTTTACATCTTGGAGTCCATTTTTTTTGATGTATACCCAAAGTTTTTTGACTACTTCGGTTCGTGGCATTGGTCCTTTGCCCACCACGACTTCAAGTTCGGGGCTGACATTCATGGATTTCATGAACGCGGAATTGCTTTTTTTCATGATTTTGAATTATATAATAGCACTATCTATTAACTTGTTTGTAGATATTATTGGCGGAGTGTGTTTGAAAAACCCCTGCCTGCCGGCAAGCCAGGCGAACCGATTTTATTAACGGGCTCGATGGGCGGAAGGGCAAAGACCATCCCCCTCTTCCGCCCGCCTTGCCAAAAAGCGGAAGCGAAAAGGACAATTTCAAGTTTTTCATTCCCGCCTTTGGGAAAAAGTTTTTAATTAAAATTCTTCAAATAGAAAATTGCCTTAAAATCAAATATGAATACCGAAATAAAGCAAAATGTATTTCAGCGAGACATAAAGGAACAACAAACCAAATAATGTTTTCAGAACATTCGGTTTAAACTTAGCGACTAATTTTGCGCCATAGATAGCACCAATCAATGCTCCAATACCTAAAGTTATTGCTACCGGAATATTAATCACACCTTGAAAAAATTTAAAAAACGTGCCCATCAAAGCTATCCAGACAAAAGCGGCCATAGAAGTGCCGATTGCCAGCTTGACTGGAGCTTTGAAGAAATAAATATATGACGGCACCAGTGCGTAACCTCCACCCAAACCGATAATTCCGGTTAAAGTGCCGATGACCGAACCTAGAACCGTTTTAAACAATGGCTTGCCCGGAATTTCCGTCCCTTGTGTCGGTTGTCCTTTAGAGAAAATTCCCTCGTAAAGCATGCGGATGGAAACGATAATAAAAGCAATACCGATAATTAAATCGATTGTTTCCCCATAGTTTTTGATAAAACCAAAAATAATTGAACCGATAATAACTCCTAAAATTCCACTATATCCGGTTAAAAGTGCGCTTTCTTTGTCAACATTTTTCATTTTGATATGCTGAATTGCGCCCGAAGCGGCGGTAAAAACAACGGCTGTTAAGGTTGTACCAACAGCAATCGCCGGATCAAAATGAAAACCAAAACGAATTACTGGCATTATCAAAGCGCAGCCTCCGGTGCCTAACAGCCCGCCGACAATTCCAGCTAAAAATCCAGTAATGAGATAAATTAAGTAAATCATAGTTTTATTTTAAAACATATAATTCAAGACCCAATTTGCGCTTAAAATTAGTTGATTGTTCTTGCAAACACTCTCGCAGAGGGCGAGCCAGCAATCTCTTTTTCTGATTAGCGGTGGGTACTTGAAAATATCCGAACCGATTTTATTAACGGGCTCGACGAGCGGAAGGGCAAAGACCATCCCCCTCTTCCGCCCGCCTTGCCAAAAAGCGGAAGCGGAAAGCCTGTCCTGTAGTGAACGCGAAACGTTCTACTACTGGGGGGATGATTTTCCGCCAAAGACGGATCTGCCTTTGGCATGACAAGTTTTT
>CAZFJP010000006.1:0-13083 GCA_964518965.1 uncultured Candidatus Saccharibacteria bacterium
GGCATTCCAAAATTTGACCCTAAAAATCGTCTTCACCAAAAACTTGCCGAAATTTCCAAAAAATGCCATCAACTCAAGACAGAAGGCAAAGAAAAAGAAATTGAAAAATTAGAAAAAGAAAACGACGAGCTAGTAAAACAGTTATTTGATGTCAAGTGATTGTTGTAATTCAGAGGAGAAAAAATGATGGTGCGGTTGGCAGGGAGCGCTACTTTGTGACTCCGCAAGGTGAAATTTTTGTTCACCTGCCTCTTTTAAATAATAGATATTGCAGGAATAAAAGGTAGTTTCTTAGGACTAGTAGTTGTTTTCTTCTTTCTGATAAGTCTTTTTTAGCCATAATCTTGGGTTCTAAAGAATTTGGTTTTTTAGGGTACTTGACAGTTTCTGGGTTTTTTGTAGTATACTAAAATTGAGATTTAGCATTCGTTTTGTGCGGTTGCTAGTTTTTTTAACTTGTCTTATAATTCTTATATAATATATATAATATAACCTAATCACTCAAAAATGAAAATCAAACCTCTATCTGATCATCTTCTTATTGAACCCCTCAAGAAAGAAAGCCGCACCAAAGGCGGGATTTTGTTGCCGGAAACGGCTGATGATAAGAAGCCGGTAGAAGGGAAAGTGATTGCCGTTGGGCCAGGGCGGAAGACGTTAAGTGGTAAGGTAATTCCATTGGATATTAAAGTAGGTAATCGGGTTTTGTTTAATGAATACGGCCCAACCGAAGTGAAAATTGAAGGAAAAGAATATCTGATTGCCCGCGAGGAAGATATTCTGGCAATTTTAGAGAATTAATTTGTTTTTCTTAATTATTTTTAATTTTTAATTTTAAAACTATGGCAAAGCAAATTCTTTTTGGCGAAGAAGCCCGCAAAAAGTTAATTGCGGGAGTTGAAAAAATCACTAATGCAATTAAAGTTACTTTGGGTCCCAAAGCGCGTTTGGTGGTTTTGGGGAAAGAATTTGGCACGCCGGATATTTCTGACGATGGGATTAGTATTGCCAAAGAAATTGAACTGGAAGACAATACCGAGCAGGTAGGAGTGCAAATTATTCAGGAAGTAGCGGAGAAGACCAGTGATGTTGCCGGCGATGGTACTACTACTTCCATGGTTCTTACCGAAGCGATTGTCAGGGAAGGGTTAAAAAATGTTGTTGCAGGAGCGGATCCGCTTGCTTTGAGGAGAGGGATTCAGAAAGGAGCAAAGGAAGTAGTTGCGTACCTGCGCAGTATTTCCAAACCGATTTCTCAAAAAGAGGAAATCTCCCAAGTAGCCACGATTGCTAGTTTAGATCCTGAGGTGGGCAATCTAATTGCTGAAGTTTTTGAAGAAGTTGGGAAAAATGGTGTTATTACCATTGAAGAATCCAAAAAATTTGGGTTGGAGAAAGAGGTGGTAAAAGGATTGCAGTTTGATGAAGGTTACATTTCTCCTTATATGGTTACTGATGAGGAACGAATGGAAGCAGTTTTAGAAAATCCCTATATTTTAGTTACTGATAAACAAATTTCTTCTCTGGGAGAGATTTTGCCAATTTTAGAAAAGGTTGCTCAAACTGGCAGAAAGGAATTAGTTGTAATTGCTGATGGAGTAGAGGGTGAAGCGCTAGCGACAATCGTGGTTAATAAATTAAGAGGTGCTTTCAATATTCTTGCCATTAAAGCACCGGGTTTTGGCGATGAAAAGAAAAAGCTTCTTGATGACATTGCTGTAGTTACCGGAGCACAAGTTATTTCTGAAGAGGTTGGATTGAAGTTAGAGAATGTAACTGTGAAACAATTAGGTTCTTGTCGTCGCATTGTCAGTACCCGTAAACGTACTACAATCGTTGAAGGAAAAGGCAAAAAAGAAGAAATTGAAGCTCGTATTGAACAACTGAAAAGCGAACTGAAAATTGCGGAGTCGGAGTTTGATAAAGAAAATGTTCAAAAGCGACTGGCAAAATTAGCTGGTGGGGTAGCGGTAATTAAAGTAGGTGCTGCAACGGAGGTTGAGCAAAAAGCAAAGCAGAAGAAAACTGAAAACGCTTTGAATGCTACTCGGGCGGCAGTAGAAGAAGGAATTCTTCCCGGTGGGGGAGTATCACTGCTTAGAGCAGCGGCGGTTCTTGATAAAGTAAGAGTTAATGGTGATGAAAAAACCGGCATTGCGATTTTGAAAAAAGCATTAGAAAGACCCTTACGCCAAATCGTTGAAAATGCAGGATTAGATGGAGCAGTGGTAGCGGCAAAAGTTAAGGAGAAAGATGGCGACTTTGGATTTGATGCTCGTTCAATGAAGTATGATAATCTGATTAAAGCAGGTGTTATTGATCCTACCAAAGTAGTGCGCAGTATTTTAGAGAATGCTACTTCAGCAGCAGCAATGCTTCTTACAGTAGAAGCGCTAGTGGTAAAGAAACCGGAGGAAAAAGAAGAGAAAAACGTTCCCTATTAAAATTTTCTGAAAAAGTCAAAATTAAAACTTCCCTTTTTACAGGGAAGTTTTAATTTTAAGGCGAAATGATTTTTAGATGAAAAGACCGGCTAGGGAAAGTCCCACAAAAATTATTCCTAAAATTATCGTGGCAATTAGCAAGAATTTATCTAACCCGCGTTTGCTTTTATAGATATTCCCTTCGCCGCCAAAGACACCAGTTAAAGCTGATCCCTTGCTTTGCAATAAGATGACAAGCATTAGTAAAACTGCGATGACAATTTGGATGATGCTTAGTATTTTCGTAGTAGCCATGGGGATAATGTTAAATGTAAAATGTTAAATGTAAAATGTATGATTCACATTTAACATTTTCTATTTTTTCATTATCCATTATACATTAGATTACTTTTTTCTCAAAGCTCTTTTGATTTTTCGTTCATCTTCGCGTTTGCGGATTGTTTCCCGTTTATCATATTGTTTTTTGCCGAGGCCGACGCCAATTTGGATTTTTATTTTGCCTTTTTGAAGATAGACCTCCAAAGGGAGGAGGGTAATTCCTTTGCCTTCAATGACCGAACTTAACCTTTGAATTTCTTTTTGGTGTAATAATAATTTTCGGGTCCGACGGGGATCGTAATTTTTGGCGACTGCATTTCTATAAATAGGAACATGTGCGTTAAGTAACCATGCTTCGCCGCGATTGATTGTTACAAAACTACCTTTTAAGCTAATATTTCCCTCTTTGATTGATTTTACTTCATGTCCAAACAATACGATTCCTGCTTCCAGTTTCTCTTTAATCGTGTAATCAAAAAATACCCGTTTATTTTTGGTGATGATTTTCATAATGATGTTAAATGTAAAATGTCAAATGTTAGCTGTTACAATGTTTTGCATTTAACATTATAATTATAGCATTTTTCCTACCGGAGGACGGTTGGTCTTGTCGTAGGGCAAAAATCCGTCTCTGGCGGGGGCTTGATTTGAAAGTGGTTTTATGGTAAGTTGGGTTGTTCCGGTAATACTGCCGGAGGCAACTTGAAAATTTGCGAAAGGAGCAGGTCAGGTATGGTAGGGATGATCGGACGTTTCTTTAAGGTTTGGGCGACGATTATTTTTACGTCGCTGGTGCTATTTGTTTTTCTTGCTCTTTTGGAGATTTTCCTTTTTGGTATTTGTGATCGTTTCGGACTGGAAAGTTTAGCCGGGGTGGTCATTGCTCCATTATTTTTTGTTTTAGAAAAATTTTTTTTGGCATCCCTTTGAGGGAATTGTTTTCTACCTCTCCGGGACAGTGTGTATTGCACTGATCTGGATTGAGATCAATGGCGATAAGGAAAGGAGGCGGCCATGAAGTTTTTTCTTCGGTCCGTTTTTGCTGTCCTTGGTGGAGTATTAGTTTTTCTGCTTCTCTCCCAAGCCATGTTATGGGAGAAACTGGAGGAGCTGGCGGCCAGTTTTCAGAATTCCGCCATGGTCCAAGCGGATCCCGGCTGGGTGATGATTCTTAATGGCATCAGGTTTTCGACTTGGTGGGGCGTTAATGATCCTTTACCGCTTACGATAAGGATTATGATTCCCCTCCTTGTTATCCTTTTTGCCTTTGTTCTAACCGAGGATTCAAAACCGCGTCGAGCAATTTAGAAACGACGCGGTTTTTCTTATGTTATAATAAAGCTAGTTTGATCTCTTTTATGCCGCAAACTAAGCGCAAAACTTTGGTCTTAATTGATAGCAATGCCTTGGTGCATCGCGCTTTTCACGCGCTTCCGGCAACCCTGCGAAACCGCAAAGGGCAAATTACCAATGCTGTTTATGGCTTTACCACAATGTTTTTGAATGCAATTAAAGAATTGAATCCCGATTACGTCATTGCCGCATTTGATGTGAAAAAGAAAACTTTTCGCCATAAGAAATATCATGAATACAAAGCAAAGCGAGTAGCGGCACCTGATGAATTATACGAACAAATTCCCATTGTCATGGAAGTTTTAAATGCCTTTGAAGTGCCGGTGTTTACTAAAGAAGGTTATGAAGCCGACGACATTGTGGGTACTCTTGCGCAGGAGGGCAAGAAAAAGAACTTAGACATTGTCGTTGTTACTGGTGACCTAGATACTCTCCAGTTAGTAGATTCAAAAGTGAGAGTTTATACTCTCAAACGTGGTTTCTCGGACACGGTGATTTATGATGAGAAAGAGGTAATAAAAAAACTTGGATTAAGTCCCAAGCAAGTGGTTGATTACAAAGCTCTGCGCGGCGACCAGTCCGATAACATTCCCGGCGTAAAAGGAATTGGTGAGAAAACCGCTGCCGATTTATTGAAGCAATTTGGTACTCTTACTAATCTTCTGAATGCTGCGGAGAAAAAAGATTCCAACATTCCCGAAAAGTTACAGGCAAAATTAATCCAAGGCAAGAAAGACGCACTTTTAAGCTATCGTTTGGCAAAAATCGTGACCAACCTTCCTTTAAAATTGGATCTAAAACATGCCAAGTTCGGAACCTATGATCCTTATACCGTTTTGAATTTATTTCAAGAATTGGGATTTCGTAGTTTGGTAGATAAGATTCCCAAATTGAAGCCGCAGAAAATGTCATTGTTTGATAATTCTGGAAACGAAAAACGAAAAACGAAAAACGAAAAAAAGTTTCAATGTGACATTATTGATACCGAAGAAAAATTAGATAAATTAATCGACCAGTTAAAAAAGCAAAAAGAATTTGTGATTGATTTGGAGACAACAGAACTAGATGCGCTTCGCGCAAAGTTAGTGGGAATTTCAATTGCGTTTGAAAAAACTCATGGCTATTACATTCCTTTTGGCCACTACCGAGGAAAACAAATTGACCGGCAAATTATTTTTAAAAAATTACGACCAATAGTAGAATCACATTCAATTGGTAAAATTGGACATCACTTGAAGTATGACTTAATGGTTTGGGAAAGTAATTTTCCCGATTCAAAGTTTGGCAAAATTAGTTTTGATACTCTGTTAGCTGCCTATCTTTTAGATCCGGATAGTCGCCAGACCAATTTAGATGATCTCACTTTTCTTGAACTCGGTTACCGAATGCAACCAATCGAGGAACTTATCGGGACCGGCAAGAAACAAATGAACTTTGCAGAAGTCCCAATTGAGAAAGCGGCGTTTTACTCCTGCGAAGATGCTGTTTTTACTTATCAACTCAAGGAAATTTTAGAGAAAAAACTAAAAGAGGTGCATGAAACAAAAGCTTTCAAAACTTTTCGGGAACACTATCATTTGACTTACCAACTCCATTTAACCGCATTCCCACTGAGTAATTTGACCTCACCTTGGGATGTGTTAATGAAAATGGAAATTCCCTTAATTCCTGTTTTAGCTTCTATGGAAAGAACGGGGATTAAGTTGAACACACAAGTTTTGTCGGTGTTGAGCAAAAAAGTTCAGGCTAAAATTGAGAAACTGGAAGAGAAAATTTACCGACTTGCGGGAGGAAAGTTTAATATCCGCTCACCCCAGCAGTTAAAGCAGGTATTATTTGAAAAACTGAAAATTAATACAGCGGATATTAAAAAAACTAAAACGGGATTTTCTACTGCCGCAACAGAGTTAGAAAAAATCAAAAAGGGTAATCCGATTATTAAATTAATCTCCGAGCACCGCGAGCTTTCTAAATTGAAATCTACTTACTTGAATGCGCTTCCTACATTAATTGATCAAGAAACCGGAAGATTGTATACTCATTATAACCAGGCAGTAGCGGCAACTGGTCGTCTTACTTCTTCTGACCCTAATTTGCAGAACATTCCTACTCGTACTGAAATTGGCGAGGCAATTCGCAAGGCGTTTGAAGCAGAAAAAGGTTATAAACTTTTATCAGCGGACTATTCGCAAATTGAATTGCGAGTGGTTGCTTGTATTGCAAAAGAAACTGAGATGCTGAAACACTTTCATACGAAGCGGGATATTCATACTGCAACCGCGATGAAAATTTTTAAGGTGGATGAAAATCAAGTGACAAAAGAAATGCGTCGTCAAGCAAAGGTGGTAAACTTTGGGATTCTTTATGGCGTGAGTGCTTTTGGACTGGCGCAGTTTGTTGATGTGAGTCGCCATAAAGCAAAAGAGCTCATTGATAATTATTTCCGGGCCTTTCCCAAAATCAAGGAATACATTGAAAAGGTTAAAAAATTAGCTCAAAAGCAGGGCTATGTAGAAACCATTTTTGGAAGAAGACGTTATTTGGCGAACATTAATTCTTCGCTTCCGGCACTAAAAAATGCTGCCGAACGAACTGCAATTAACATGCCGATTCAGGGTAGCGCCGCTGATATTATCAAACTGGCGATGATTGAACTTGATTATCAACTGCGGCAACAAAAACTCCAAACGAAACTGCTCTTACAGGTTCACGATGAACTGCTTTTAGAAGTTCCCGAGAAAGAGATGGATAAAGTGGTAAAACTAGTGAGGAAAGTAATGGAAGGAGTAGTCACGGCTTGCGTGTTATTTGAGGTGGGATTGAAGGTGGGAGATAACTGGAGTGAAATGAGAGAGATTTAATTCAAAACGCAAAACGCAAAACGAAAAAATAAGAAGATTTTTGATTTTTGAATTTATTTATGCCTGAACTTCCCGAGGTAGAAACAATTGTCAAAGGATTAAATAGAACTGTGATTGGAAAGAAAATCACAGGGGTTGTTTCGGATTGGCCTAAGATGATTAAACAAATTACGACTTCGAAATTAACAGAGAGAATTAAAAATGCAAAATTTAAAAAGTTTTGGCGGAGAGCAAAGAATGTAGTGGGAGAATTAGATAACGGCTTGAGTTTGGTGTTTCATTTGCGGATGACGGGGCATCTATTATATCGTCCCCAGGATCCCACGAAATATTCTCAAGCGCTTAAAGATCCGTATAACAAGTACGTTCATTTTAAACTACTGTTTTCTAATGGTTTTGAACTGGCTTTTTCTGATTTACGTAAGTTTGGGACGGTGAATTTGGTTGAAACAAAAGGGTTAGCGGGCTTTTTTCGCGGTAAGAAGCTTGGTCCGGAACCATTAGCAAAGGGTTTTACTTTTCCTGTTTTTGCAAAGATTTTAGCCGGACAGAGACGTCGGATTAAACAGGTTTTAATGGATCAAAGTTTAATTTCAGGAGTCGGCAATATCTATGGGGATGAGATTTTGTTTGCGGCAAGAATCCGTCCTAGTCGCAAAGCAAATGAAATTACTGCGGCGGAGCAGAAAAAACTTTTCCGTGCCATTAAAAAAGTTTTAGAGAAGGCAGTAAAATATCGCGGCACTAGTATCTCGGACTTTCGAGATGTGAAAGGTGAGAAAGGTAACTTTCAAAAAGTTTTGGCAGTTTATCGTCAGACAGGAAAACCTTGTCCGAGAAAGTGTGGAGGAAAAATAACGCGGATTAAAATTGGCCAGAGAAGTGCACATTATTGTCCCAAATGTCAGGTGTAAGATGTTAGATGTAAATTAAACATCTTACATCTGACATTTCTTCTGAATCCTAATGATCTTATTTTTCTACGGAGAAAATATCTATAATTCACAAAAGAAACTCTTGGTGTTAAAAGAGCGGTTTTTGAAAACGGACTCGGAAGGGATGAATTTGAAAGAGTTGGAGGGTGCGGAACTGACTTTCAGTGACTTTGTAAAAGAGCTTGAAACAATGCCGTTTTTAGGTGGGAAACGTTTGGTTATTGTACGCAATTTACTTTTGGAAAATAAAGATCATAGTTTGTTGGAAAAAATTCTGGTTCAATTGGAGAAAGTTCCGGAATCAGTAGTTTTGGTATTTTTTGAGAAAGGAGTACCTGACAAAAGATCAAAGTTGTTTAAGGTTTTAAAAAAGATAGCGCAGACAGAAGAGTTTTTTTTGCCCGAACCGTGGCAGGTGAATAAGTGGATTGAAGAAGAGGTAGCAAAACGAGGTGGAAAGATTAATTCTCTTGCAGTAGATAAGTTAGCGGTTTTTGTCGGGAATAATCTCTGGCAGTTGAGTAATGAGATTGATAAATTGATTGCCTATGCTGGCGGGAAGGAAATAAAAAGTGAAGATGTAGAGTTACTTGTGAAAGCGAAAGTAGATAAAAACATTTTTCGTCTCACGGATGCCTTTGGAAAGAAGGATCGCAAATTGGCGCTGCAAATTTTGCACGAATTTATTGACTTGGGATTGAAGCCGGAATATTTGCTGGCGATGCTGGGAGGACATCTTCGCAACCTCATTCAGGTAAAGGAATCGTCTCAAAATGGGCTTTACCCCGTGCAAATTCAAGCACTAACCAAACTTCATCCTTACGTGGTCAAAAAATGTTTAGAGCAAAGCCGGGCATTTACCCTTGAGCAATTGATTCGGATCTATGAAGAACTAGCAGGACTAGACGAGAAGTTGAAGTTGGGAAAGGTGCCGAGCAGGACAGCGCTGGAACTAATTTTGGCGTTAGTGTAGGAATTGATTTTTTTAAAAACTTTGTTTATAATGACCTTGAGGTAATTCTTAACAAGATAAGAATTTTTTAATGCCTATTTTACCTAGTGCCAAAAAGCGTTTAAGAAGAGACCGCAGAGTGACACGGTTAAATTTGGCGGCCAAAGAAAAAGTAAAGGCGATTATTAAAACAATTCGCGATTTTGTCAAACAAGGAAAAATTGAAGAAGCCAAGAAAGAATATCCCAAGGCGCAGAAGTTAATTGATAAAGCAGCAAAGAAGCATTTGTTTCATAAAAATAAAGCCGCGCGTAAGAAGAGTCAGTTGGCAAAATTGATCGCGGGATCTCAAAAACCACAATCAAAAACCACAGCATCTAAATAATTTTTTGCAGGGGTGGTTCATGAACCATCCATTTATTTTTAACACCTACCTAGGTGTTTTTATATAATCATAATTTCATTTTAACAATCAGTTAATGACATTTATGCAATGATTGGTTTGTGTTTCAAAAACATCGTCGCAATTCATTACGTTGGAAATCATGGGATTATTCATGGGGCGGATATTATTTTTTCACCATTAAAACCAATGGTAATTTTTGTTTGGGGAATGTTGACCAGGATGGAATGCATTTATCGAAAGAAGGGAAAATAGTGCAAAAAATTTGGTTAGATTTACCAAAGTATTACGATGGTTGTCATTTAGATGAATTTATTGTAATGCCGGATCATTTGCATGGAATTATCGTTATTAATAATGATAACAAAATACCTGTAGGGGCGGTTCACGAACCGCCCATTCCGGTTCACGAACCGTCCATTCCAGTTCACGAATTATCAATTCGGAGTATTAAACAAAAAACATTGCAAAATTGTCAAACACGTCGGCGGATGTTGTTATGTAAAATTATTGGACGGTTAAAAATGCAATCGGCAAAACAGATTAATGTTTTGCATAATTGTCCGGGGCAAGCATTTTGGCAACGGGGTTTTTATGATGAGGTGATTTTGGATGGGATTGGTTTGATGTTGGCGCGACGTTATATTCGCAATAATCCTAGGGTGTGGTATCGGGAAATATTGAAAAAACAAAAATTAATTAAAAAATGACCCATTTTGCGGGTCAAATTAATAATTGATTTTTTATTGATGGGGCGATTCGTGAATCGGGTGGTGTGTTTTTGACACGGCGATTTGTGAATTGCCCCTACGCTGCGTTACTCAATCTTCCCGTTGGTAATCCGTCGCTCCTGATATGTTCTAATTTGTGTTAACACAAATTTTTCGGCTTCTTTCAATTCCTTCCCTTCTAACATAAATCCTGCGGCGCCGGGATGACCGCCGCCACCAAACAGGCCAGCGATTTTGGCGGCATCAATGCCTTCGCGGGTTCTAATGCTGCCGTGAATCATTTTTGGTTCTTTTTCGGATAGAAGTAGGACAATGTCGGTATCAGGAGCGCTGCTTAAGAGGTCGTTAATTAAACCGTCGGTATCTTGCTTGGTCGCATGAGCTTTTTTGAATTCATCGTAGCTTAAGGTGCTCCAGACCAAGCTGTGTTTGGCATCGCGCTGGATTTTGGTCAGCGCCTCGCCCCAGAGTTTTAGCATAGATAATGGTTTTGTCTTGAATACAGAACGAACAATTTTTTGTTGTTCAGCGCCCAGACCGATGAGTTGCGCAGCAACGCTTAAGGATTTCGGGGTGGTGTTGGTATTTTGGAAACTGCCGGTGTCGGTGATGATTCCTGTGAGTAAACAGGTGGCAATAGTTTCATCAATCAGTTTTTCGCCAAAGGACTCAAATAAAGAAACAAGAATTTCACAGGTGGAGGTAGCGGTTAAGTCAACTAAATTGATTTTGCCGAGGTATTCATTGGAAGCGTGGTGGTCGATATTGATTGTCGGGAGGTCAAAAAACAGCGCGGTATTTTTGTCGTATAATTCACCGAGCTGTTCAATATTCGGGACGTCTAATAAAATGATTAAATCAAAAGGTAATTTTCCTTTCCCCAAGTTTACTTGTTCGGGCATCAGTTTGCCGGTTTTGGGAGTGATGATGATGTTTAATTTACCGTCTTTGATATTGTAACGGAGTTTGTCTAAAGTAGTGTTTTTGACATCAATACTAATGACAAAATCTGCTAATCCTTCAAAGTCCTTTTTGAGATTTTCTAAGGGCAAGAATTTTAAGTTTTCCGGAATGGTATCGGTACAAATCGCAGTTGCTTGTTTTCCCAGTTTTTTGAGCATTAAATAAAATGCCAAACTTGCACCCAGTCCATCACCGTCGGGATTTTTGTGAGTAACTAAAAGAATATTTTGCGCTTTATCAATCGCTTGTTTTATTTGTTGCTTGGGAGTTAATTCCATGGTTGATGAAAAAGGCTGAAATCTGAAGTTTGAAGTCTGAAGTTTGAAAATTGTAAACTTCATCCTTCTGCCTTCTGACTTATTAATAAATTGAAGAGGTAGTATAGCTGATGTATTCTATGGTGTCAAGGAGAAAGAAGGGCGATTGTTCACAACGACATCATTCCTTTTATTGTAGCATAATTCCGGCATTTAGTCAATCTATTTAAGGTACATTACTTTTTTTCTTAGTATAAACAGGTATAATGAAAATAGAGTAAGGCAGAAATGATAGCAAATAGCAGATAGCAGATATTTTTGCTCTCGTAGCCGATCTATCTGCTATCTGATATCTGCTATCATTCCCTTTATATTAATTATTAAAATGAGAGAAATTATTGAAGTAAAAGATAAGGAATATCAAAGGACTCTTGCGGAGTTAAAAAAGAAGAATGATCCCAAAAGCATCCGCATTTTGAAATTGCTTGAATTACCTGATTTAACTCGCAGAGAAAATTCTCCTTTGAAATTTATGGTGGATGCCATTACTGCTATTCCACGTTTTAAGGATTTGGATATTATTCAGGTTCCGGAAATTGTCAGTACCTATGATAACTTTGATTTGTTGAATACTCCTTTAGACCATCCCAGCAGGCGAGAAACCGATACTTATTATGTTAGCCCTGATCATGTTTTGCGCACCCATACGACGGTAATGTGGACGTATTATTTTCCAAGAGAAGATATTAAGAAAAAACTTCAAGAAAAGGGAGAAGCAGGAGCGTTGTGTTATGGCAAAGTTTATCGCAAAGATGAAATTGATCGCAGTCATTTTCCGGCCTTTCATCAGATTGATGGTGTTTATCTTTGTAAACGTGATAAAAAGGAGATTACCAAGAAAGATTTGGAAGAGGTTTTGGTTGATGTGGTGAAAAGTATTTTTGGTCCGAAAATTGAATGGCGATTTTTGGAAGATACTTTTCCTTTTACGGATCCCAGTACCCAGATTGAAGTGAAATGGGGCGACAGGTGGCTGGAAACCGTCGGTGCGGGGGTTGTCCATACAGAGGTTTTGAAAAAGTTAGGGTTGGATCCTAAAGTTTATAGCGGTTGGGCGTTTGGGTTTGGATTAGAGCGGCTGGCAATGATTAAAATGAATATTCCTGACATTCGCATTTTCTGGTCCAATGACGAAAGAATCGTCAGCCAATTTACCAGTTTAAACAGTATTTACAAAGAAGTTAGCAAGTATCCTCCCGTTAATCGCGACATCTCTTTTATCGTGGATGGAAAAACCAGCTTAAACAGTTATTACGAAATCGTCCGCGACTGCGCCGGAGATTTAGTAGAAGAAACGAAATTATTAGATAAATATCAAGACGAAAAGAAGTTCGGCAAAGGAAAGATGAGTTATACTTTCCGGATTATTTATCGCTCGCACGAGAGAACTCTGACGGACGAAGAGGTGAATAAGATTCAGGAGAAGATAAGGGAGAGGACGGTGAGAGAGCTTAAGGCAGAGCTGCGATAAACCAGTAAATTTTTTGAATAATAATCAAGAGGATCATCTACGGATGACCCTCTTTTCTTATCCCATCTTATCCCAAAATCCCTTGACCTAATCACATTTTCGTGCTATAATTAAGTAACAATTTAGAAATCAACAGTTTTTCTCAGTCTCGCAAAATAGTCGAGGAGATAGTGTTATTTTAGCTAAAAACTAATATAAAAACAAATCATGAAAAACAAAGTTAAAAAGGGCGATTTGGTCCTGAAGGAGCTTTTTGGTAAGCGGAGAGCTTCCCATGGCTTTTTCGGCAACATTGCCCGTAAATTAGGGATTTTTGTAAAACAGCTGCGACCGAT
>CAZFJP010000007.1:0-32623 GCA_964518965.1 uncultured Candidatus Saccharibacteria bacterium
ATCTAAAGCCTCTAAAAGTTTTAAAATAGGTTCAGCTGCCGCCGGATCATCTGGATTTTCCATTGCTTTCAAAGCAGAACCGGAAACGATAGGAATTTCATCACCGGGATAACCATATTTCTTTAAAAGATCGCGAATTTCTGTTTCAACCAACGAAAGAAGTTCTGGGTCTGAAACCATATCAACCTTATTCAAAAACACAACCATGCTCGGCACGCCAACTTGGCGAGCTAAAAGAATATGCTCTCGAGTTTGCGGCATTGGACCGTCAACTGCCGAAACAACTAAAATAGCACCATCCATTTGAGCAGCACCAGTAATCATATTTTTAATGTAATCAGCATGACCAGGACAATCAATATGAGCATAATGTCTTTTATCAGTTTCGTATTCCACATGACATGTAGCAATAGTGATCCCGCGCTCTTTTTCCTCCGGCGCTTTATCAATATCTTCAAAGTTCATTTCTTTAGCTAATTTTTTACGAGCCAAAACTTTCGTTATGGCTGACGTTAAGGTTGTTTTACCATGATCAACATGACCAATGGTACCCACATTAACATGAGGTTTTTTTCTTTCAAACTTCGCGGTTGTTGATTCTGCCATTGTTTTTAATTAGAAATTAAATATTATAATTATAAATATTATTAAATAAACACAAAACACAGCTTAGCACTAGTAAATATAACAGCTCTTCTAAAAAAATCAAGTGCTCCTGCGCTTATTAGGAAATTTGTTCTATTCCTCGTCTGTTTTTGGCTTAAAACGGCTAATAATCTCCTGAGCAATATTGCCGGGAACTTCTTGATAATGGGAGAATTCCATCGTATAGCTTGCCCTCCCCTGGGTCATAGAGCGCAGGGTAGTTGCATAACCGAACATCGTCGCTAATGGCACTTTGGCATCGATTACTTTTACGCCCGTAGTGCGGTCTTCCATTTTTTCAATCTGACCACGCTTTGCATTCAAATCTCCCGTTACATCACCCATAAATTCTTCGGGAGTAACCACTTGCACTTTCATAATTGGTTCAAGTAAACAAGGGTCAGCCTTTTTTACTCCTGCACGCAATGCTTTGGCACCAGCAATTTTGAATGCCGCTTCCGATGAATCCACTTCATGAAAAGAACCATCAAATAAAGTTACTTTAACATCTACAATAGGATATCCTGCTAATGCTCCATTCTCCATTGCTTCTCTAACTCCCTTTTCCACAGCAGGAATATACTCGCGCGGAATGGCACCGCCTACAATTTTATCAACAAACTCATTCCCCTTACCTGCTTCGTTAGGTTCCAATAACAACCAAACATGACCATATTGACCGCGGCCACCGGACTGACGAATATACTTGGATTCAATCTCGGTCTTTTTACGAATCGTTTCATGATAAGCAACCTCCGGTTTACCAACATTCGCTTCCACTTTAAACTCTCGCAACATCCGATCCACAATAATTTCCAAGTGTAATTCTCCCATACCCGCAATCAGGGTCTGACCGGTTTCCCGATCACTTTTGATCTTAAAAGTAGGATCTTCTTCAGCCAAACGGCGCAAAGCTAAGGCCATTTTTTCCTGATCAGCCTTGGTTTTCGGTTCCACTGCGATTGAGATCACCGGCTCAGGAAATTTAATTTTCTCCAGGACAATCGGATGGTTAATATCACAAAGAGTATTACCCGTCGTCGTATTCTTCAAGCCAACCGCAGCAGCAATTTCACCAGCATAAATCTCCATTACTTCCTCCCGTTTATTTGCATGCATTCTCAAAATTCTTCCTAAACGTTCTTTCTTACCAGTATTTGCATTCAAAATATAAGAGCCCGCTTTCATAGTACCAGAGTAAACGCGGAAAAATGTCAAGCTCCCCACAAAAGGATCAGTGGCAATCTTGAAAGCCAAAGCCGCGAACGGCTCATCATCTCTAGTCTCACGGATTTCTTCCTTCTTAGTCTTAGGATTAGTTCCCTTGACAGGTGGGATATCTAACGGTGAAGGAAGATAATCAATCACTGCATCCAGTACTGGCTGAACACCTTTGTTTTTTAGAGCGGAGCCACAAAGTACCGGAAAAACCTTGGTCGCAATTGTTGCTTTACGAAGGGCCCTTTTTAACTCTTCATTACTAATTGTTTCTCCATTTAAATAACGCTCGGTTAATTTATCATCGGTTTCAGCAATCGCTTCAATCATTTTATCGCGATACTCTTTTACCTTGTCTTTAAGATCAACCGGTACTTCCTCTATTTTAATTTCCTTCCCTAATTCTCCACTGAAAATCAACGCTTTTTCGGAGAATAAATCCACTACCCCCTGAAAACTACTTTCAATACCAATTGGAAGTTGAATAACAACTGGTTTAGCACCCAATCTTTCGATGATTGATTGAACGTCTTTATAAAAATCCGCACCAGTACGATCTAGTTTATTGATAAAACAAATGCGTGGCACATGATATTTATCCGCTTGATGCCAAACCGTCTCAGATTGCGATTCTACTCCCGCAACACCGTCAAAAACTACGACGCCACCATCCAAAACACGTAATGATCGCTCTACCTCCACCGTGAAATCAACATGGCCAGGAGTATCAATAATATTAATACGATGATCTCTCCAAAAACAAGTTGTTGCTGCTGCAGTAATAGTAATTCCACGTTCTTTCTCTTGCTCCATCCAGTCCATTTCCGCCTGACCCTCATGCACTTCTCCGATTTTATGCTTCTTGCCGGTGTAATACAAAACACGCTCGGTGACAGTCGTTTTTCCGGCATCAATATGAGCGATGATTCCAATGTTTCTGGTTTTTTCTAGAGAATATTCTCTCGTCATAGGTTAAAGTCAAAAATCAAAAGGCAAAAATCAAAAGTGAAGGCAAAAAGAAAAGTTTAGACTTAAAATTTCATAAGCTAAATAATAGTTTACTTTTGCCTTTTAATTTTACTTTTGCTTTTTGATTTCTGCTTTTTGCCTTTATCACTATCTTTCTTTTTCACCGCAAAATAATAAACAACTGCACCGATAAAACCCGCTAAAACAATGATTAAAATCCACAACAATTTATCATTACTATTTTTGAACTCTCGCCTTGCACAATCAATCAGCATAAAAATCCAAAGAATTGTTCCACCGATACTGATTAAACTAACAAAAGTAATGACTAGGAAGATAACCAAAAAGAATAAGATACTGAAAAACACTCCCGCTACTCCTGCCGCAACACCATTACTACCATTAGCGTAAGCAACTACTGGCATTCCCAAAAGGAGATTTAAAAAAAAGAAGTTAGTAATAATCATTTGAAAAAATTATTTAATAGCGAGCATAATGAGCAAAAGCCTTATTAGCTTCCGCCATGCGGTGAGTTTCTTCTTTCTTTTTATAAGCATCACCAGTACCTTGTGAGGCAGCAATAATTTCCACAGCTAATTGTTCAGACATTTTGCGCCCTCGCTTGCTTCGTGCGGCATTAATAATCCAACGACAGGCCAATGCCTCACGCCTCTCACCACGCACCTCAAAAGGAATTTGATAATTAGCACCACCAACACGCTTCGCCTTAACTTCCAAAACTGGCGCCACTCTCTTTAAAGCATTCTCAAAAACCGTCAATGGATCTTGCTTGGTTCTTTCCTTAACAATATCAAGAGCATCATAAAGTAACTTTTGAGCAACATTTTTCTTACCATCACGCATTAAGCGAGTAACAAAACGTGCAACCACTAAATTATGGTATTTTGGATCAGGTTGCACTTTAATCTTGCGAAAACGATTTTTGCGAGCCATTTTTACTTAATGAATCAAAATGTTGAATGACTGAATGACAATGTAAAATGTAAACCCAATGCTCCCCATTACCCATTTCCTACATTTATTTTGCTTTCTTAGCACCGTATCTGCTACGACCACGTTTACGATCAGAAACCCCCGCTGCATCTAAAACTCCCCTTACAACATGATAGCGCACGCCTGGCAAATCTTTCACTCTGCCACCACGAATAATCACCACCGAGTGTTCCTGCAAATTATGACCAATTCCAGGAATATAAGCAGTTACTTCCATACCATTCACTAAACGAACCCTTGCAATCTTGCGTAGAGCCGAGTTTGGTTTTTTGGGAGTAACTGTAGCAACTCTAATACATACTCCCCGCTTTTGCGGGCAGCCTTTCTTGGGAAAAGTCGGACGGCGTTTTAAGTTATTAAACATTTTCTGTAGTGCCGGTGACTTACTCTTGGTAATCTTTCTTTTGCGTCCTTTACGAATTAGCTGATTGATTGTAGGCATAGATACGTTACCTAATTATTTCCCGTTTCGGATAGGAAAGTACCCATTCATTACAAATGTTTTTATTTACTTAATCCAAACAAGAACAGTACCTTTTATCTTCAAATATATTAACTATTATCAAATATATTAACTATTAAAAGTTACATAAAAACTTGAGGAGCAGACACTCCGCAAGCTTATTGTAGCCAAAAAACCAAAAACCGTCAACAAACTACAAACTAAACAACTAAGCTTGGTAAAACAATCCTCTTAAACCTAACTAAAAACTATCGAGACCACATCGTGATTTTAACAGAATGACGCGAAAAGTCAAGCGAAACTAAATTTTTTATGCAGTAAAAATCCTTAGTTGAGCTAACCCTACTGCACAGCAGAGTCAAATTCCTCTACTTTAGGGTACGACGAAATTTATCGGCGCCAATTTTCCCTCCCAACCAAATACCCAAAACTAGAACTACTAAACCAACCACAATCGTTAAAATCCAATCAACTAAGCTCATAAAATAATAGTTAATTAATAAAGTTAAGTACTAATTATCAATAGATACGCTCGGATAGATGACCGACAAAACAGGATAACACCACAACAATGATTGTAATTATGTCATGCCAGATTATCGCCTTCCAAATGTTTCCCTTGCGTAACTTGGCAATAAAAACACTTAAGATAGAAATCGCCAACAAACCAAAGACGGCACTAATAATCAAAGCGAGATGTAAAGGGAAAAATAGTACCGGAAGAACGAAGATCAAAGTAAAGAAAAGTTTACCAAAAAAAGTAGCAACTGTTTCTCCCCAAAGTTGTCTTTTAGAATGAGTACCCTCAGCTTCTTTCGCAAGATGAATACCAACTGAATCTGAAAGCGAATCAGCAATTGCAACTGAAACAATAGCGGTAATCAAGACATCTTTCAGAGCGGTCACTGTTCCAACGCCAATTAAAATTCCCAACGTTGTAATCACTCCCGATGTCAAACCAAAACTGATGCCAGCTAACAATGAATGATCTCTTTTGTAAATTAATCCGGCAAACATGTAAACAATGATTAATTACTAATGACTAATTAGCCACCCTCATTCTAAATCAAAGCACCTTCTATTACCAGCAACTTTACCTTTTGCCTTTCGTCTTTTGTCTTTTACTAAACTCACACCCACAGTAACCTTGCCGATAAAACCCTTCTTTTCTGCTTAAAAGACAGCTTTTTTTAAATCCACCACCTTTTTTAAAATCTCGCTCTAAAAACTTAATTCCATACTTCTTACTTATTTCAACGCCAATTAGATTAATCACTTTCGTTTTCTTATAAGGACTAACTGTCAATGTTGTCCCGAAACAGTCAAATTTTTCTTTTCGAGCAACATCTGCTACTTCATCAAGCCGCATCCGATAGCACTCAAGACACCTTTTTCCTCCCTCTGGTTCGTTTTCTAATCCTCCTGCAAGCTCTAGCCAATGATTCTTATTGTATTTTCCTTTAATCCCAGGAATGCCTACCTTTTGAATGTATTTTTCTAATTCACGCCACCGTTTTTCATGTTCATTGATACTATCTAAATTAGGATTATAGTAATAGACAGTCAAATCAAATTCATTTCGTAATTCTTGCAAAATATTCCCTGCACAAGGAGCACAACAAACATGTAATAAAAGTTTTGCTTTCATTCTATTTCTCCTTTAATTTTGCGGCTGCGCAATCCATGATGAAATTTCAAACTGAAACGATGAGATTCATCCCGTAGCCGTTGTAATAATTTCAAAGCAGCACTATCTGGTTTTAACCTAATTCCCCGAGATCGCAACGGCGTGAAAATAATTTCTTTTTTCTTCGCTAAACTAATTGTCGGAATATTAAGACACAGATCCTTTAATACTTTGAGCGCCATATTGAGTTGTCCCTTCCCGCCGTCAATTAAAATCAACTCAGGTAAAGTAGCAAAAGAACTATCATCTTGATGCTTCCTACGATTACCGAAACGACGTAAAAGTACCTCCTTAAACATTTTGTAATCATTAGATCCTTTTACCGTTCTAACCCGAAAGATGCGATATTGATCCTTGGCTAGTCTAGTTAACCACCTACTTTCTCGCTTGCCTTCTTCTTTATTCTCAATCTGTTTCTCAAAAATCTCTAAAACTACCATTGAACCATAGGCCTCTCGGCCCTGAAGATTTGAGATATCATATCCTTCAATGCGAAAACGCTTTAATTGCTTGAAATTAAATTGAGGAGCTAGTCTCTGATACTGAATTACTTTCATTAATTCCTGCAAACTTTTTTCAATCGTAAAATACCTTCGATTTTTCTTCAGTTGTTTTAGCGATTGAAGATGTAAAGTAGCATTCTCACTTGCCAATTTTAGCAAATTAGATTTCTGACCACGCTGAGCAATGGTAAAGACAACTTTCTTCTTAGCAACTTTGCGCAACCATTCCTGAAGAATGTCTAATTGTATTGGTTTTGTTTTTAAAACAATTTCATCAGGAAAATCAAAAACCCTCTGGTAGTAATTACTCAAAAAAGAAGTGAGGATCTCCTCCGCTGGCATTTGAAAAACATCCTTCAAGATAAAATACTCCGAGTCAACTAATCTACCCTCGCGCACTAAAAACAAATTAACTACCGCTTCATCTTTACTTTGCGCTAAGCCAATCAAATCCTGATTTACCGGCTTAACTGAAACTACCTTTTGTCTTGCAATAATCCTCTTGAGTCCTTGAATTTCGTCACGAATTTTTGCTGCCCTCTCAAATTTCTTCTCGGCTGCTAACCCTATCATCTGATTTTCCAGTGTCTTTATGACTTCTGCTTGTCTTCCTTTAAGAAAAAGAATTAAATTAGCAATCACCTGGTGATACTCTTTTTTAGCAACATTACCAAGACAGGGACCAAGACAATAGCCCAAATAAAAATCAAGACAAGCTCTATTCTTCACCCCCTCCGCCACTTTCAAGCTACAAGTACGATAAGGAAAAACTTTATGCAATCTTTTCAGACTAATCCGCAGTTCTTTTGAATTCGTGAATGGCCCAAAATATTTTGATTCTCGATCGATAATCTTTCTTACTAAAGTAATCGCGGGAAAATCTTCCTGAACGGGAATTCTGATATAAAGAAAGCTCTTATCGTCTTTCAATTTCACATTATAACGCGGCTTGAAACGTTTCATTAAATTAGATTCTAAAATCAATGCTTCCATTTCCGAACTAACCACTAATACTTCTAGATCGTTTGCCTTATTTACAATTTGCTCTGATTTTGCCGGGTGATTCTTGAGAAAATAACTACCCAGACGCTTCCTTAAATCCTTAGCCTTGCCAATGTAAATAACTTGCTCTTGCGCATCTTTAAAGAGATATACTCCTGGTTTATGCGGAGCAATTTCTGCTTTAACTTTAAGTTTTTGGAGAGTTGTTTTTTCAATCATTGCAAATTAATTATACCACATAAACTTCCTTGAAAACGCTTGAAAATATGCTAAAATCAGAATTGATCTCAGTTATTAAACTAACCCATGAAAATCTCTAAAATTTTAACCAAAGACGTCATAACTGTTGGGCCCAATACCACTGTTCAAGAAATCGCTCGTTTAATGATTAAACACGAACTAGTCGGCTTACCTGTAGTAGAAAACGACAAACTGTTGGGTATTGTTACGGAAGGCGATTTAATTATGAAAAAGGCTCGTCTTCACCTTCCTGCCTACATCCAACTCCTTGATAGTTTTCTCTATCTTCAAAACACCAAGGAAGTGGAAAAAGATCTAAAAAAAATTCTTTCCGTGAAGGCAAGAGATATTATGAACACCGATCCCGTAACCATCGAACTGGATTCTACTGTAGAAGATTTGGCTAATATTATGCATGAGAATCATGCTAACCCAATTCCCGTTATGGATAACGGAAAACTAGTGGGCATCGTAAGTCGTTCTGATCTTGTCGCACTGATTGCTGAACAAAACCAATAACCCTCCAACAACTCTTAAATCCTTAAAAAACCATGCAAGTGAAATTGCTTAATAAAGAGAAGGGTAAAGTGAAAATCGAAGTGACTGTCTCTGCTGATGATATAGAAAAATACTTTGACAAGGTAGTAAAATCGATTAATGAACGAGAAACTTTCAGTGGATTTCGCAAAGGACACGCTCCACGCAAGATCGTGGAAGCAAAAATCGGTACAGAAAAATTTCATGCCGAGGTAATTAAAGTCGCTCTAGAACATACTTATGTTACTGCAATCGAGCAAACTAAAATTACTCCCATTGCTACTCCTAAAATTCAAGTCACCAAATTCGCTCCGGGTAATCCCCTTGTCTATATAATTGAAGTTTCTATCTTCCCGGAAGTAAAACTAGGCAACTACAAATCAATTAAAATAAAAAAACCTGCAAAAGCTAAGGTTAAAGATAGTGAGGTAGAAAAAATTCTACTACGCCTTCAGAAACAAATGGCACAATTTACTGAAAAGAAAACCACTGTTGCTAAAGGAGATAAAGTAGAAGTTGACTTTACCGGCTTCATTGAGGATGTCCCCCGCGAGGACTTGACCAGCAGAAACCACCCTCTAATTATCGGGGAGAAAGTTTTTATTCCGGAGTTTGAAGAAAAATTAATCGGCATGAAACCCGGTGAAGAAAAAGAATTTGAAATCAGTTTCAAGAAAGATTATCCGGTTAAACATCTCGCCGGGAAAATCGTGAAATTTAAAGTAAAACTCAATCGTGCTTTCAAGGTGATTTTGAAACCAATCGATGATAATTTCGCCAAAAAAATAAATCCGAAATTCAACTTAAAAACATTAAAGGAAAATATTAAGAAAAATTTGCAACAGCAGAAGAATCAGGATGCCGAAATCACCTTCAAAAGCAAAGTGATTGAAGCAGCAGCAAATCAAGCCAGTGTTGAGATTCCTCAAGATCTTATCAACGAGGAAGCAGACGCAATGATCCAAGAAACTGCAATGAAACTAGCTCAGCAAGGAAGCAGCTTAGATCAATATCTACAAAAGATTGACAAAAGCAAAGAGGAATTAAAAAAAGAATGGCTTAAAGAAGCTGAGAAGAGAGTAAAAATCGGCTTAGTCATTGCACAAATCGCTAAAAAAGAAAATGTTCAAGTAGATCCAAAAGAGATTGATGCCGAAATGCAAAAACAACTGTTTTTCTTCGCTCAAACTAATCCCGGAAATTTAGACAAGATAAAGGAACAAATGAGTAATCCCCGTGCGAGAAAGCAAATGGAATTGAATTTAAGAAATCGCAAGACAATTGATAAACTCGCGGAATATGCAAAAAAATAGTCATTATGAGAGACCCCACCGAATGACGGAAGACAGTAAGACAATTTTTAAGACTGAACTTTGATCTCCCGAGATTGTCGGCAGGCAGACAGGCTTCACGGAAATCATAATTATATCCTTAACCTAAACATATGACATTAATACCAACAGTAATTGAAAAAACTCACGAAGGCGAACGCGCCTACGACATTTATTCTCGTTTACTAAAAGAACGAATTATCTTTTTAAGCGAACCAATTAACACTGCGGTCGCAAACACAATTATTGCGCAAATGTTATTTCTGGAAAGTAAAGACAAAAGCAAGCCAATTAAGTTTTACATCAATTGTCCCGGTGGTAGTGTTACCGATGGCTTAGCAATTTACGACACGATGACAAACATTAAGACACCAGTAGAAACAATTTGTGTCGGTCAATGTGCAAGCATGGCAGCAATTTTACTCAGCGCGGGTAAAAAAGGTAGCCGCTATGCCTTACCTAATTCCAGCATCTTAATCCACCAAGTATTCGGAACTGCAACTGGACAAGCAACAGATGTTAAGATTCATGCTGATGAGATCCTACGCATCAAACAGAAATTGAATCAAATTCTCGCCAAGCATACCAGAAGATCTCTGGCACAAGTGACGAGGGATGTAGAACGCGACAAATTCATGACACCAGAAGAAGCAAAAAAATATGGGATTATTGACAAAATTTTATAGATAAATAGCAAGCGCTGTTTCAGTTTTGAGCGAGAGAGCCCTACATTCGCTAGGGATGTTAGGACACTCGTACTCTCAATTTAAAACAGAAACAGCGCGTTGTTTAAATCTCCATGGCTAAAATTTACTACCTTACCGTCCTAAGAAACCAAAACTTCCTTAAACTCTGGGCTTCGCAGATTTTTTCCCAAATCTCTATGCACATGCTCAATTTCGTTCTGATCATGCGCATCTTTGAATTAACTAAGACTAGCATCTTCGTCAGCTTCCTTGCCTTCTGTATCGGCGCGCCGAGTGTCCTCTTTGGTCTCATTGGTGGATCATTGGTAGATAAACTAGACCGTCGCCAAATTCTTTTCTTCTCTAATATTCTCCAGGCAACAACAATTATCCTTTACATCTTTGCTTTCAACCACCCCGGAATGCTCTGTTTGACCGCTTTTATTTATAATGCCCTAAACCAACTCTACCTTCCCGCGGAAGGTGCAATGATTCCTTCCCTAGTCAAGAAAAGAGAATTAATGACTGCTAATTCCCTTTTCATGCTCACAATCTACGGTGCCTACATCGGCGGCTATACTTTAGCAGGTCCGTTAATTCAAATCTTTGGCAAGCTCTTTCCTTTTTATTTTACCTTCTTATTTCTCACTCTCGCCGCTGCAGCAGTTTTTCTTCTCCCGGAACAAAAAGTGAAACCATTTAAAATTCACTACAAAACAATTTTTAGCAAAGTACAAAGAACAGTACAGGAAGGGATAGGTTTCCTCTGGCAACGTAAAGAAGTACTTTACCCTACTTTGAGTATTAGCGTCGCCTATATGACTATCTCAACAATTCTAATCTTAATTCCTGCCTTCACTTCTCATGTCCTAAAAATTCCTCTGGAAGCATCCAGTTATATCATCGTTGGCCCGGCAGCAATTGGAATGCTTATTGGCGCAATTATCGTCACTCATCTCGCTAAGAAATATCGCAAATCAACTTTAACTACCATTGCGGTTTTCTCGGGAGGAATTATTCTAATTCTAATGGCTACCCTACCTTACTTTGGCAGATTCATCAAATTCATCCTCATTCAAAATAACCTAGGATTCTCTTTCTTTGTCATGCTAAATGCTCTGATACTCACTGCCGTCCTGGCTACTGTTCTCGGCTTTGCCAATGCCTTGACAGTAACTCCCTCTCAAACTCTGATTCACGAAAATACCCCTCATCACTTCCGCGGGAGAATCTTCGGTTCTCTTAATATGCTAAATAACCTCGTTGCTTTTATCCCTGTCATCCTTGCTGGTTTTCTTGCCGATCTTTTCTCTGTCGCAACCGTGTTCGTAATAATCGGAATCCTATTAATCGCATTCGGGATTAAGCGAGTAAGATATTATCAGAACCAAAACCAAGAACTATCTAGCTCTTGACACATCAATTCTCCTTGCTATACTAAAGCCGCAGAAAAACTTAATTTCGTTGGGACCCTCTGTCTGAGGGAAGTGTTTAAGTACCCTTAAGCATAAGGAGCTTTTGTTTTATGTCTAAAAATACTCCTCTCTCTCCTGTTCTTGAAATCAATGACAGAAAATATTTCACCCCAATTTTAGATCATCTTCCTCTTAAGAATCTCATCGAAATGCAACTTGCCTCTTACCAATGGTTTCTTAAAGAGGGCTTGCGAGAACTTTTAGACGAAATTTCTCCGGTTCAGGATTCTCTGGGAAAAACTTTTGATCTTTTCTTCCGCGATTACTATCTAGAAGAACCGAAATATGATGAACTTACTTCCAAAGAAAAAAATGTCACCTACGAAGCGCCCCTAAAGTGCAAAGTTGAATTAGTCAACAAAGAAACTGGCGAAATCAAAGAACAAGAAGTTTTCCTTGGTGACTTTCCTGTAATGACTAAACGTGGAACATTTATTATTAACGGCATTGAACGTGTTGTTGTGAGCCAAATTATCAGATCCGCAGGTGTATTCTTCGCTGCGGATTTTCTAAATGGTGAAGAAGTTTTCGGCGCGAAAATCATCCCTAATCGCGGTGCTTGGCTAGAAATCGAAACTGATAATCGTGGTGTCATTAGCGTAAAAATAGATCGTCGCCGCAAAGTCCCGATTACCACACTCCTACGTGCTTTCGGCTATGGCACAGATGAAGAAATCCTCAAGCTTTTCAAAGATGTTGATGTTCATCCCCATAAAAAATTAATTCGAGCAACTCTCGAGAAAGATATTTCCAAATCAGAAGAAGAAGGACTAAAAGAAGTTTACAAAAGAATCCGCCCTGGTGACATGGCTACTGCAGAAAATGCGCGCAGTTTGATTTATGCAATGTTCTTTGATTTCAAACGCTACGATCTCGGCAAGGTGGGACGTTACAAACTTAACCAGCATCTAAATGAAAATTATCCTCTCACTCCCGAACACCGTGTCCTAAAAAAGAGTGACCTTATCGGCATCATCAAAAAAATCATTCAGCTCCACAATGGCATTGGTCGCCCTGATGACATCGACCACTTAAGCAACCGTCGTATTAAAGCAGTAGGAGAGCTAATTCAAAATAAATTCCGTGTTGGTCTTGCTCGCGTGGAGAGAATCATCAAAGACCGCATGAGTGTCTATGAGACCGAAGCGATTACACCATCTCAATTGGTTAACTCTCGTCCAATCACTGCAGTTTTACAGGAATTCTTTGCTAATTCTCAACTCTCTCAATTCATGGACCAGACTAATCCTCTTTCTGAACTAGAACATAAACGTCGTTTGTCTGCAATGGGTCCAGGTGGTTTATCTCGCGAACGCGCCGGTTTTGATGTTCGCGATGTTCACTCTTCACACTATGGCAAAATCTGTCCGATTGCTACTCCGGAAGGACCGAATATCGGCCTTGTCGGACATCTAGCAAGTTATGCACGCCTCAACCAATTCGGCTTTATTGAAACTCCCTACCAAAAAATTCTCAAAGAGGTAGAAAACAAACCAGGAAAAACAATTAATCGCATTGCAGCGAAAACCATCAAAGAAAATAATGGTAGTATAATTGTCAAAGCCGGTGAATCAATCAATGAAACTATTGCCAAGAAACTAAAACAAACAGATCTCAAAATCATCCCGGTTTATCCTTTTGTTTCTGACAAGATTGAATACTTAGATGCAATCAAAGAAGATAAAATGATTATCGGCAAGGCTACCACATTACGCGATAAGTATGGCAATCTTGTTAAGCATCTCTGTTCCGCCCGCCGCTATTCCGAACCAACCGTCGTTGATTCCTTCGATCTCCAATATATCGATATTTCGCCGAAACAAATCGTCAGTATTACTACTTCACTGATTCCCTTCTTGGAGCACAACGATGGTGACCGCGCTCTAATGGGCACTAATATGCAACGTCAGGCAGTAGCATTGATCTCTGCAAAAGCACCCTTAATTGGCACGGGAGTAGAAACCGAAGCAGCATACAACTCTGGCCAGATTGTTGTCGCTGAAAAAGACGGCATTGTTACTTATGTTTCCGCAGACGAAATCCGCATTTCTGAGAAAGACAGTAAACTAAGAAAATACCCACTTCTAAAATTCAAACGCAGTAACCAAGATACTTGTATCAATCAAAAACCAATCGTTGAGGTAGGACAAAAAGTAAAAAAGGGTCAGATTATCGCAGATGGTCCCGCTACCGATCATGGTGAACTAGCTCTCGGTCAAAATATTCTCGTTGCTTTTATGCCTTGGGGCGGCAGCAACTTTGAAGATGCAATTATTATTTCCGACCGTCTCGTACGTGATGATCTTTATACTTCTGTTCATATTGAAGAGTTTTCTATTGAAGTACGCGACACAAAACTAGGTACGGAAGTTGTTACTCGCGATATCCCCAACGTCGGCGAGGAAGGATTGAAAAACCTTGATATTAATGGTGTTGTCCGCATTGGTGCTTTTGTCAAATCCGGAGACATCTTGGTAGGTAAAATCACCCCCAAGGGCGAGACAGAACTCACCCCGGAGGAGCGCTTGCTACGAGCAATCTTTGGCGAAAAAGCCCAAGATGTTAAAGATACTTCCTTGCGCTTGCCTCACGGCAAACACGGCAAAGTAGTGGGGGTAAAATACTTCAACCGCGAGAACGGTGATGAGTTAGCCGTCGGTGTAAAACAGATGATTCAAGTCAGTGTTGCCCAATTAAGAAAAATCTCCGTGGGTGATAAAATGGCAGGGCGCCATGGTAACAAAGGAATTGTCTCTAAAATTCTCCCTCAAGAAGACATGCCTTTCTTGGAAGACGGTACTCCCATTGATATTATCTTAAATCCTCTCGGTGTCATCTCCCGTCGTAATATCGGTCAGATTCTAGAAACCCATCTGGGCTGGGCAGCAGAAAAACTCGGCTATAAAATTGCCACTCCTCCCTTTAATGGTGTTAAAGTCAATCAAATAGAACAATTATTAAAGCAAGCGGGATTGCCGGAAAGTGGCAAAATTCAACTCTACGATGGCTTAACTGGTGATCCTTTTGATGAAAAAACAACTGTCGGTCAGATTTACATGATGAAACTACTCCATCTCGTTGAAGACAAGATGCACGCCCGCTCTATTGGTCCTTACTCTCTTGTAACCCAACAGCCTCTTGGTGGCAAGGCTCAGTTTGGTGGTCAACGTTTTGGTGAAATGGAAGTTTGGGCTCTAGAAGCCTATGGCGCGGCTTATACTTTACAGGAAATTTTAACAATTAAATCTGATGATGTCTTGGGTCGCTCTAAAATGTATGAGTCAATCATTAAAGGGCTACCCGATCCTTCTCCAACTTTACCGGAATCTTTCAATGTTCTTCTCAAAGAATTAGAAGCCCTTTGTTTAGATGTGAATTTACTTAAAGAATTAAGAGCCGGGGAAGTAATAAAACCTGAACCAACCAATCCAATTAAGAAAGAAGTAACAAGACCAGAAATAAAACCAGAACCAAAACCAAAGAAGGAAGAATAAATTTGATGTTAGGATGTTAGATTTACATACATCCATATACATCCTCCATCTAAAATCTAATACAACTATGAATAAAGAATTCCTCAACGAAAACACACCTTTCACGATTAACGATTTTAATGCCGTCCGACTTTCAATCCTTTCACCAGACGAGATTTTAAAACGCTCCTACGGTGAAGTAACCCGACCGGAAACCATCAACTACCGTACTCAAAGACCAGAACGGGATGGTCTTTTCTGTGAAAAAATCTTTGGTCCCACCAAGGACTGGGAGTGTTACTGCGGCAAGTACAAAAGAATACGCTACAAAGGAGTGATTTGCGATCGTTGTGGTGTGGAAGTAACTCGCTCCATTGTACGTCGTAAACGCATTGGCCATATTAAGTTAGCAACACCAGTTACCCACATCTGGTTCTTGACTGGTACTTCTAGCAAGCTTGGTTTGATGTTAGATCTCTCAGTGAAAGATCTAGAAAAAGTGGTTTATTTTGCCGGCTATATTATCAAAGAGGTTGATGAAGAAGCACGCAAAAATGCCCTAGCGCAACTTGAGGGGGAAGTAAAAAATCGCAAGAACGAGTTAGACGTTCAACTAAAACAACTTCTCAATAAGCTAAACTCCCAAAAACAAAGCGAAGTAGCCAAAGCAGAACTAAAAGAACGTCCTGTAATTAACAAAAAATATCAAGATTTAATGATTCAAAAACGTGAAGAATTTGGGCAAGAAATTGAAAAATTAGACAATGCCAAAGAAATCGCAAAGAAAGAACTAAGTGAGCTAAAAAAATACCGCATTCTTTCCGAAATAGAATACCGTAATCTTTCCATGAAATACGGCCAGGTTTTTAAAGCCGGTATGGGCGCAGAAACTTTGCGAGAAATTATTGAGAGGATTGATACAGAAAAATTAATCAAAGAGCTAGAAAATCAATTAGTCAACCTAAAAGGCCAAAAACGCCAGCGTATCACCCGTCGCTTGCAACTTCTTAAAGGAATGAAAGAGGCAGGAATTAAACCGGAATGGATGATCCTAACAGTGATTCCAGTTATTCCTCCCGATTTACGCCCGATGGTTCAACTGGATGGCGGTCGTTTTGCCGCCTCCGACTTAAATGACCTCTATCGCCGAGTTATCAACCGTAATAATCGTCTCAAACGTCTGATTGAGTTAGGTGCACCAGAAGTAATTTGCCGCAATGAAAAACGCATGCTTCAAGAAGCAGTGGATGCCCTGATTGATAACAATGCTCGCCGCGGTAATCGGGTTACTTCCTCAACGGGCCAAAAACGAGTCCTTAAATCTTTAGCTGACGTATTACGTGGTAAACAGGGACGTTTCCGCCAGAATTTATTGGGTAAACGAGTAGATTACTCTGGCCGTTCCGTTATTGTTGTCGGTCCTAATTTACGCTTAGACCAGTGTGGTATCCCCAAAGAAATGGCAATGGAATTATTTAAACCTTATGTGATTAGTTTACTTTTAAAAGAAGGCTATGCCCATAACATCAAAGGGGCGGGAAAAATTATTGAACAGCGCACCAGTGAAGCATGGGATATGCTGGAAAAAGCTATTGAAAACCGCTATGTGCTTCTGAACCGTGCTCCGACTCTCCACCGTTTGGGTATTCAAGCATTTAAACCCATTCTTGTAGAAGGCAAAGCAATTCAAATCCATCCCCTAGTTTGTGCTGCTTACAACGCTGACTTCGATGGTGACCAAATGGCAGTTCATCTCCCTCTTTCCCGCAATGCCCAAAAAGAAGCCCGTGAGATCATGCAGGCAATCAATAACATTTTAAAACCATCCGCAGGTGAAGCAATCGTAGTTCCTTCCTTGGAAATCATTCTCGGCTGTTACTATCTAACCCGCTTACGCGATAAAGCAAAAGGTGAAGGAAAAATCTTCACTGACGCCAATGAAGCAATCCTTGCTTATCGTTCCCGTCATCTTGATCTCCAAGCGAAAATTAAAGTAAAACTACGCGATCCCAAATACGGTGAAGATCACAACAGAGTGATTGAAACTTCTGTTGGTCGACTTATCTTTAATAGTTTTCTCCCGAAAGGGATGCGTTTCCAGAATGAAATCATGGACCAAAAACGATTGAAGAAGTTAGTACGTGAGTGCTTTGATAATTACAACCCCCAAGTAATCTCCAAATTTTTGGATCAATTGAAACGCATTGGATTTAAATTCGCGACTAAATCAGGAATCAGCCTAGCAATCAGCGATATCAATATTCCCAAACTAAAAACTCAAATAATTGAGGAAGCAAAAAACAAGATTAAAAAAATCGACGATCAATACAAAGAAGGTCTCATCACTAATGAAGAGCGTTATACAACAACAATTTCAATTTGGACCCAAGCGAAGAATCAAATTACTGATCAAATGATGGAACAGCTGGATCATTTTGGTTCAATCTATTCCATGTCAGATTCCGGCGCCCGCGGAAACATTGAACAAATCACTCAATTAGGTGGAATGAAAGGATTGGTTACTAATCCTGCTGGACAAATCATCGAATTGCCAATTTGCTCCAACCTCAAAGAAGGCCTAGATGTTTTGGAATACTTCATTTCCACTCATGGTGCCCGAAAAGGAAAAGCGGATACTGCTCTGCGCACCGCAGACGCCGGATATCTCACTCGTCGTTTAGTTGATGTTGCTCAGGATGTGACTATCACTGAGGAGGACTGCGGAACCCAAGAAGGAATTGAAATTACCAAAGAAGAAAGTAATATTATTGGCGAGCCAATCTCAGAGAGAATCTTAGGAAGAGTTACAACTGCCAATATTGTAAATCCCAAAACCAAAGAAACTATCGTAAAGAAAAATGAATTAATTAACAAAGAGCAAGCCGCATTAATTGAAAAACTGGAAATTGAATCAATCCCTGTTCGCTCTCCAATTAGTTGCCGCTCCCTACACGGTATCTGCCGTAAGTGTTATGGTTACGATTTAACCACTCGCAAACTAGTTGGTCTTTACGAGGTAGTAGGAGTAATCGCTGCCCAAGCAATTGGTGAACCAGGAACACAGCTTACCTTGCGTACTTTCCATACCGGAGGAGTTGTAGGAAAAGGCAAAGACATTACCCAAGGCTTACCGCGCGTGGAAGAACTTTTTGAAATCCGCACACCCCGAAATAAAGCAGTCATTGCTGAAGTAGACGGTACTATTAAATTGGAAAAAACCGAAAGTCAAACCAAGATTATTTTAATCTCGCATGATGTAATCAAGGATCACTACAAAATTCCCGATGGCTACACTACAAAAGTAAAGAACGGCAGTCATGTTGAGGCACGCGAAATTATTGCTGAAAAAGAAGAACAACGTCCGCTTTTCGCTCGCGCTGCTGGCAAAGTAACACTGGAAAAGAGCAAAATCACCATTACCCGCGATCATGGCCGAGAATATACCTATGTTGTCCCCCACGACACAAAGATCCTTGTGAAAAACAATGAGGAAGTGAAAACTGGAGCAGTTTTGACAGAAGGTCCCCTCGATCCTAAAGAAATCTTTAAGATTGCTGGTCCTCGCGCTGCCCAAAAATACATCATCCGTGAGGTGCAGAAAATCTATGCCTCTCAAGGTCAGATGATCAACGATAAACATATTGAAGTAATTACCCGCCAGATGCTCTCTCGCGTCCGTATTAAAGAACCAGGTGAGACCACTTTATTAGCAGGAGATATTGTCAAACGGAGCGTACTTAGGACTATTAACAAAGCTGCTCGTGACCAAGGGAAAAAACCTGCAACTGCTCAGCAACTGATCTTGGGTATCACCAAAGCATCCTTAAGTACCCATAGTTGGTTGGCAGCTGCCTCTTTCCAAGAAACCACCCGTGTTCTAATTGATGGCTCGATTAAAGGAAAAATTGATAACTTGGAGGGACTCAAAGAAAATGTCATTATCGGAAAATTAATTCCCGCCGGCACGACTAAAAAACCAACGGACTACCCACTCCCGCAACCATCCTTTTCCTCCCTCCGACACTACAATGAGGACTTTTCTACTAACAAAACAAAGTTCGAGAAGTCAAAACCAAGAAAAGAGTAATTCTCTTATCTCACTAAAACGAATAAAAAAGCCGGGGGCATAAAGCCCACGGCTTTTACCTGTCCAGCAGTTCAGTTACTAAAGGCTCTTCTAAATAGAAACCTTTCTCCGGAGAAAATTCCCGGTAAGGAGAATGATCCACTTCAATCCTAGTAGCCGAACGGTAAACACCAATTACTTTTACTGGTGTACCGTATCCCTCCACTTCCTCGGTAAAGGGATTATCTCCCTCCTCCGTCCAATCAAAAAGCCACTGGGCAGGGCTTTTATTACCGAGAGTTTTAATAGGAACATTCCCGAGACGAACACATCTATGAGAAACAGGCGTACCGAGATGATCAATCGTCTCCGGGAAGCGATTCCAAAGCACGGGAAGCGCATGGAAACCACCGCCAAGCCAATTCAAATCCATGTAATAATCCATGCCCCACCACCGATTCTGTCCTTCCTCTACATGAAGTCTAGAAATACCATGGCGGAGTTTCCGACCAATCCGGTAATCACCTGGACGAGTTGGAAGATAAGATCGACCGGTGGAGACAATAAAGTATGCAACAATCTCACCATCCTCAAACGCCCACAGACGCTGACTCCGATTATCAACAAGAATAAACTTTCCAAACGGCGGAACATAAAGGTAATTCGTAAAGTGGAAATGGTCAAGTGGATGGTCATAGGTAACATCAGTAACCCAGTGCTCTGCCAAGAATGGTACGTACTCTTTGGTCAACCCTTTCCACTCAAAACACGAATAGCTAGGAACGGTAATTCCCTCGCTTCCTTCTTCTTCCAAAGTAAAGGAAGCGACCGGAGCAAAGTAACAACATAAAAAAACGAAGAGAAACCTAGACATGAAAGCCTCCTTGATTGAGAAATGAAGAAGGAAACAAACAAATGATAACCTGTTAAGTTGCATTTTATCCTGTGAAAATAATTATAAACGGAAAAATTTCCTTAGTCAAGAAATTTTTACCCCCAGCCTATTTTCAAATAATCCCCAAATTGCAAGTTTTTCCGATCTAACCTATAATTCAATTGTTAAATTAAATATAGACTGTGTTTAAATCGGTTAACCACAAGCAAAACTTTCCCCAACTAGAGGAAAAGATCCTCGCTTTTTGGCGTAAGGATAAAACCCTAGAAAAAGTTTTAAGAACTAGTAAGAGACGCAAGAACTTCACTTTCTATGAAGGTCCTCCATTCGCTAACGGTAAACCGCACATTGGCCATGTCCTAACTCGAGTCTTTAAAGACATTGTCATTCGCTACAAAACAATGCAAGGTTTTCATATTGAACGCAAAGCAGGCTGGGATACTCATGGCTTGCCAGTAGAAATGGAAGTGGAAAAACAATTGCAACTAGGAACAAAAAGGGAGATTGAAAATTACGGCATCGGCAAATTTGTAGAGCAATCTCGCAAGAGTGTTTTTTACTACAAGGATCTTTGGGAAAAAGTAACCGAGCGCATTGCTTATTGGGTTGATTTAAAACACGCTTACGCTACCTGTACTAATGACTATATTGAATCAGTGTGGTGGGTATTAAAACAAATCTGGAACAAAGGATTAATTTATGAAGATTACAAAGTCCTCCCTTATTGTCCTCGCTGCGGCACTACTCTTTCCAGCCATGAAGTTGCCCAAGGATACAAACTCGTCAAAGAGAAATCAATTTACGTTAAATTTAAACTCGCAGATAGAAAAAACACTTATTTTCTCGTCTGGACTACTACTCCATGGACCTTACCCGGCAACGTTGCCTTAGCAATCAACCCCAACATTATTTATTCCGAGATAAAAGTGCAGGATGAACGTTATATTATCGCTCGTGATCGTTTGAACATCTTAGATAAACTATTAAATGAGGATTATGAAATCGTTGATGAAGAAATTAAAGGTAAGGATCTTCTCAATCTCCATTATGTCCCACTATTCAAATTCACTAACCCTGATAAACCGGCATACTATACAATCCCCGCTGATTTTGTACGTGTGGAAGATGGAACAGGAATCGTCCACATTGCTCCTGCTTTTGGCGAAGAAGATTTCTTGGCTGGCAAGAATAACAACTTACCAATTCTCTTCTCGGTTAATGAAGAAGGAAAGTTCATCCAGGAAATTTTACCCTATGCTGGAAAATTCGTGAAGGACGCTGATCCTTTAATTATTAAGGACCTTACAAAACGCAACTTGATTATCGCCGAAGAAATAATTAGCCATGCCTATCCGTTCTGCTGGAGATGTGATACACCATTGCTCTACTTTGCAAGATCTTCTTGGTTCATTCAGATGTCTAAGGTAAAAAAGCAACTTTTGGCAAACAATCGCCAGATTAATTGGTACCCGGAGCATCTAAAGGAGGGACGTTTCGGCGACTGGATTTCTGGCGCAATTGACTGGGCAATCAGCCGCGAGCGTTTCTGGGGCACTCCCCTGCCTTTCTGGCACTGCGAGAAATGCCAAACAACAATTTGTGTGGAAAGCATTAGAGAATTAGAAAAGCTTTCTGGTGAAAACCTGAAGAATCTTGACTTACATCGTCCGGCAATTGATGAAATTGAAGTTCCTTGCCCTAAATGCCAAAAGCAAATGAAACGGACAAAAGAAGTTGCTGACTGCTGGCTCGATTCAGGCTCAATGCCTTATGCACAATGGCATTATCCCTTTGAGAACCAAAAATTATTTAAACAAAATTTCCCTGCGGACTATATCTGTGAAGCAATTGATCAGACCCGTGGCTGGTTTTATACTCTCTTGGCACTATCTACTCTCCTCTTTAATAAACCGGCCTACAAAAACGTCATCTGTCTTGGATTTATCTTGGATGAAAAAGGACTGAAAATGAGCAAATCTAAAGGCAATGTAGTAGAACCCAAGGGAGTAATTGAAACCACGGGAGTAGATGCTCTTCGTTGGTATCTCTACACCGCAGCTCCGCCAGGAAACTCCCGTCGTTTCTCAGCAAAACTAGTTACCGAGAGTATGCGTAAGTTTATCCTTACCCTCTGGAACACTTACTCATTCTTTGTCACTTACGCAAAAATTGATAAGTTTAAGCAAACCGACAAACCTTACCGTGGTAAACCGAAGAATAAACTAGATCGCTGGATTATTTCTTATTTAAATGAGCTAATTAAAAATGTCACTGAAAACTTAGACAATTACGACATCACAAAAGCTGGTCGTGAAATCCAAAAGTTTACCGACGACCTGTCTAACTGGTATGTAAGAAGAAGCCGCCGCCGCTTCTGGAAATCAGAAAATGACCGCGATAAAAAGGATGCCTATCGTACTTTGCATTTAGTTTTGCTAGAACTATCTAAACTAATCGCACCTTTTACCCCTTTCATTGCTGAGGAAATCTATCAAAACTTGACCGGTAAGAAACAAAGCGTTCATCTTGCAAAGTACCCTCAAGCTAATCGCAAGTTTATCAATCGCAAGTTAAATCAAGAAATCAAGCAGATTCTCACAATTGTCAATCTTGGTCGCGCTGCTCGCAATGCTACTAATTTAAAAACCCGCCAGCCGCTTTCAGAATTAATCATTAGTACTAAAGAAAAACTGATTTTGAGCAAGGAAAGTAAGGAAATGATTAAAGGAGAACTGAATATCAAAGCAATTCGCGACGTCAAAGATCTTAAGCCATTCGTAGACGAAACAATTAAATTAGACTTTAAATTAGTTGGTCCTAAATTTGGCAAAGAACTAAGAACAATCCAACGTGCCATTACGAAAAAAGATTACCTTCTCAGTGGCAAAAAGCTAAAAGTCGCCGGTTACAAATTAGAACCGAATGAGTTCCAAGTCACCCATATCGCCAAAGATCCCTACGTTCTAGCCAACGATGGAAATCTTACTGTTCTACTCAATACTTGCGTGACAAAAGAATTAAAACAGGAAGGTATTGCTCGTGATTTAGTGCGTCTAATTCAAGATCTCCGCAAAGAAGCAGGTTACCATGTTGCCGATCGCATTAAAATTTATCTAGAAACAAAATCAGCTGAAATTAAAGAAGTGATGAGAAAATTTGCGAACTATCTTAAGAGAGAAACTCTTGCAAAAAAACTTGATTTTGTCATTCCCAAGGAAAAATTGGACTTAAAAGAGACTAAAAAACTCTACACCGAGAAAATCGTAATTGGGCTCAAAAAATAGCTTATTACTTGACAAATAAGTTAGTTTTGTTAATATAGTTATTGCTAAATCATAGTTTCACTGAATAAGGAGTAAATCTTGCTTGTAATCAGATTAAGACGAATCGGAAAGATCAGCCAACCTTCTTTCCAGATTGTCACAGCAGAACACAAAGAAGCTGTTAAAGGAAAATTTATTGAGCTTCTGGGACATTATAACCCTAGTACTAATCCCAAACAGCTCAAACTCAATACCGAAAGAGTGAGATACTGGCTCTCTCACGGCGCGCAGCCGTCTTTTACCGTGGCTTCTCTATTGAGACAGGAAAAAATTCTTCCGTCTCTAACAAAAGAGGAGTTTTTAAAAACTCAAAAAAAGCGTCCAAAGCGCAAAGAAAAGAAAGCCGCAGAGAAGACAGTAAAAGAGAAAAGCACCTCAACAGAAAGCGGGACTGTCCAAAAAGAAGCAGAGCTGAAACAAAGTGCCGCCTTAAGTAAAGAGAGAAGCCCCGAACAAACCAAAAAAGAAGCCTCTAAAACTGAAACACCCGCACAAGAAACTTCTAAACCAGCAGAGAAACCCGCTGAAGTTTCAAAACAAGAAGCTAAAATTGAAAAGAAAGAAGAGCAACCTCCCCAATCCCCTGTTTCTAAACCCGAATCTCAGAAGCAAGAAAAGAAAAACCAGAATTAAAAAGTAAATTCTTAAATAGTTTTCCTTCTTCAAAATAAGTCGTTCATCCATTAAGATAGAACACTATATCTTAACGATACGAAGTGGTAATCAATTCATTTCATTCGTAACTTGAATTACGAATGAGCTGTAATTTATTACTAACAAAAGAAAGGAGCTAGAACGAAATGGCTGAAGAAATTGACCAGAGTTTTCTGGAATACGTTGTCAAAGCAATCGTTGATAAACCAGATGCTGTGGAAGTTAAACGTTCTGTTGACGAAATGGGTGTTCTTCTGGAACTTAAAGTAGATCCAGAAGACATGGGCAAAGTCATTGGTAAAGATGGTCAAACTGCAAAAGCAATCCGCATTTTGCTCCGTATCATCGGTGCCAAGAACGATGCTCGCGTCAACATGAAAATTGTTGAACCGGAAGGAGGCAAACATCCTTCAACACCTACCAAAGGCGAATTCGTCTCTGGTGAAAAAGAAGTGCCAAAAGAAGAAAAAGAAGAGAAAAAAGACGAAGACCTCGACGTTGATGTCAAACTCTAAAAATTGCTTTCTGAAATAAAATCTAAAAGCTCCTCACCTCTGAAGGAGCTTTTAGTGTATAATGGAAATGTAAAGTAAAAAGTAAAGCGCAAAGGTAAGAGTAAAATAAAAAGGCAAAAAATTTACTTTTACTTTTCACCTTAACTTTTGCCTTTTTCTCTTTACCTTTAATCTATGTTGACCTTCAATATCATCACAATCTTCCCAGAAATGTTTAAAAGCTTTCTTGAAACAAGCTTAATTAAACGTGCCATTAAAAAGAAGTTTTTGAAGATTAACCTGATTAACCTTCGTGACTTTGCAGCCGATCGACACCGCAGTATTGATGACAGTCCTTTTGGTGGGGGATTTGGAATGGTTTTTCGAGTGGACGTAATGTTTAAAGCGCTCAAGAAACTTGGCAACCAAAAAGGACGAGTGATTCTGCTAACCCCCCGTGGTAAACGCTTTGAACAAGCAACAGCAAAAAGACTAAGTCAAGAAAAAACTATTACCCTAATCTGCGGACATTACGAAGGATTTGATGAAAGAATCCACCACTACCTCGTCGATGAACAAATCTCTATCGGTGATTATGTTCTAACCGGCGGTGAAATTCCTGCTTGTGTTTTAATTGATTGTATCGGAAGATTAGTTAAAGGCGTTGTCGGCAAAGAAGGTTCAATAAAAGAAGAAAGTTTTGATATCAACGGCAGAAAATTGTTAGAGTACCCACAATATACCCGCCCTGAAATATTTCAACCAGATCACAAAACAAAATGGAAAGTACCAAAAGTACTTCTCTCAGGAGATCATCAGAAAATCAAAGAGTGGCGCAATAGACATACAAGAAAAGTTTGGCAAAGACCGGTAAAGTACTAAAAAATTCCTTTCTTAACCTTTAACTGAACAATTGAATGTAACTTTACACTCTCCGGAAAGGAGTGAACAAGCCGATGAGAACACAGTTAGTCGTCAAATTGACTCCTCCCCGGTTTGCCAGACCAGTGGGAAAACCGGATTCACTCTCCATGGAGAAAATTTACGGTCCCGGTCCCTGGCAGTCAACCTCTCCCGTACCAGCTTCTACTCTCCTTAAACAAAAAGGACCACTAGGTGCGTCAAGAAAATACGACGCCACCATTGAAGTTATCCTCCGTACTCCTCTGATTAAAACCAGCGGCAACAACGACCACCCCTTTCCTCTGGAAATCGCAACCTGCCTTGGTGGAAAGATTGAAAATGCCGATATCGCTGATGTCCTCAACTTGACCGACAAGCTACTCTGCACACTCAATCAAGAAACTAAACGCCACCGTGCTCTCTGCAGGGAAGGTGTGTTCTCAATTACCTCCCGAAACCTTCGCTTCCATTACCGATCAGTTGGCAAAGGATTTTACCTCCGTAGTGGCGGCACCCTCCTCTCCTATTGCCAAAGAAATTATCTTGGCAAAATAGTTATCAAAATCCGCCTCCGCTCCTATTAAATGAGGGCGGTTTTTTTATTTGACACTCATCTTTACACTTGCTAAAATAAAGCCAAAATAAAGGTTTTTTATCATAATCATAAGAAGGAACAAAAACATGTTTGCAGTTATCAAAACCGGCGGGAAACAATACCAAGTAAAAGAGGGACAAATTTTGAAAGTAGAAAAATTACCTGGTAAAGAAAAAACGAAAGTAGATTTTGATCAGGTTTTATTAGTTAATGACAAAATCGGTCAGCCAATTTTGAAAGATGCAAAAGTAATTGCCACGATTACAAAACAGGGAAGATACCCAAAAGCCTTAACCGTTAAATTCAAATCCAAAAAGCGTTATCAAAGAACCTATGGATTTAGACAAAGCTATACCGAAGTGAAAATTGACAAAATCACCATCTAATTATGGCACGCGTTATTGCTTTCGCTAATCAAAAAGGAGGAGTTGGGAAAACCACCACCGTAATCAATCTTGGTGCTTATCTTGCTAAAAAAAACCGCCGCGTATTAATTGTTGATACTGATCCTCAAGGAAACGCTTCTAGCGGTATTGGCTACAAACACAAACCTGATAATAATACTCTTTATCATGCACTTACCGGCAAAGTTCCAATTACCCAAATAATACTCCAATCAAATCTCAAAAATCTGCACTTAATTCCATCTTCCCCAGAGCTCGCTGGTGCCAGTGTCGAACTAGTGAACGAAGCCGAAAGAGAGTATCAACTTAAAAAAATCCTCGAACCGCTATTGAATAGCTATGACTACATCTTAATTGACTGTCCACCAAGTTTAGGATTAATTACCATTAATTCACTTTGCGCTGCGAAAGAAGTAATTATCCCGGTACAATGCGAGTATTACGCCCTAGAAGGATTAGGCCATCTTCTTTACACAATTCAACTAGTTCGTGATCGATTAAACAATGCTCTCCAAATTACTGGTGCGATCATGACCATGCACGATAAACGTACTAACATTTCCCAGCAAGTAATTGATGAAGTACGAGCACACTTTCCCTATCGAGTTTTTGAAAATGTCATACCACGTAACGTTCGTTTAGCAGAAGCACCCAGCTTTGGAAAAACTATTTTAGAATATAATCGTTTTTCTAAAGGCGCTAGAGCTTACCGTAATTTAGCCGAAGAAATTATTAAACTAGAAAATGAATAGTTTAGGTCGCGGGCTTTCCGCTTTGATTCCAGACATCAGGAAAACACAAAGCACTGCCCTAAAAGCTACCAAAAATCGTGAGGAAATCGCGATTGAAAAAATCAAACCCAATCCGCACCAACCGCGGAAGCACTTTGACGAAATCAGTTTGAATGAACTCGCCGCCTCTATCAAAGAGCATGGAATCTTACAGCCATTAATCATTTCCAAAACTAAAGATGGCTATGAGTTAATTGCCGGAGAAAGGCGTCTCAAAGCAGCAAAAAAAGTAGGGTTAAAAACAGTACCGGCAATTATCCGTGATCCCTCCGAGCAACAAAAACTAGAGTTATCCATTATTGAAAATATCCAACGTTTCGATCTCAATCCTATTGAAGAAGCCCACGGTTACCAAAAACTTAATGATGAATTTGGACTAACCCATGAACAAATCGCCCAAAAAGTCGGGAAAAACCGCGCAACTGTTACTAACACTATTCGATTATTAGAATTACCAACAGAAATTCAAGAAGGTTTAAGTAAAAAGAAAATTTCCACCGGTCATGCCAAAGTCCTTCTCGAGGTCACCGATAAAAATCAACAAATTGCTTTATACCAAAAAATTGTTCGGGAAAATTTGACTGTTCGAAAGTTAGCAACCCAAGTTCACAAAGTATCCCCTGATCGCACCAAAACCATTAAAGTGAATCATCCGGAATTGGAATATCTGGCACAGGAAATGGGAACAAGATTAGGGACAAGGGTGACCATTGGTCCCAAAGAAAGCCGCGGCAGAATTGTCATTGAGTATTTCTCCAAAGAGGAGCTAGACGAGATACTGAAGAAATTGGGAGAATAGATAAAGAAACTTTAATATGAAAAACCGCCTTAGGGGCGGTTTTTATAATGGCGGCTCTGGTTCTTGAAACTTCCGGGCCCCTTCCCACCGAGAACAGCCGAGAAATTCTTGAAAGGCCACCTTGCAGCGTGCGGGGTCAACTTTTTCTCGGAGGAAATTAAATACCGATAAGATGTCGAGAAAGGTAAAGGTTTTCCTATCGATGACGATAGGATCCTTACATCCTAATAGCTCCATCCATGCAGAACTTTGTCCGCTTTGATGACCCTTCCCGCCATCCTCGAAGACCTCCTCAATATAGCTAAAGAGTTCCTTCTCGGGGATTGCCCGGCCTCCGCAGAGATCTCCGAGCTTCTTCAGAAACACTAGGATCACGACGATAAACAAAATAAAAAATATCGCCGCGATTCCCCAGCCAAGGTAAAGATAAAGCATGATAGCTCCTTTCGGAAGGAAGGTGTTGATTTAAAAACAACATGCCGTTACGAGCAGTTGAGTGTAGCATAAATAAAACATAAAATCAACTATCCAGAAATATCAACAAAATTGAAACTTGACACTTATCTATAATTTGCTATAATAAAAATGGCTAGAGAAATCTAGCCGAAATCTAGTGCTTAAGGGCTCCCACAAGGAGTCCTTTTGGCTTTTAAAACACTATTTTAACAGACATTCCTAATTTCAGGGGGCAATTCCTTGGACCAACAAGCAAACTCCCTGATTTTTTGTATGTCAAAAACTCTTGCTTTAGTCATACTTAGCTCATAAGAAACTTTTCTAGCAGTCGCAAAAATAACCACATTTTTGCCATCGTCTAAAAGCTGTCTGACAGGATCTGCAAAATCACTATCTCCACTCCACAAAATAAAATTATCAATACCATTTCTTTCGTAATCAATTAACATATCTCTTCCAATCTCAACATCGAAATTACATTTCTTGTCCTCAAGAAACCTGATCCCCTTCTTATTCAATTCTTTCAACTTTGAATTAAGATATTCAATCGTCTTCAGATCAAATCTCTCTAGAAGTGGTTTACGAATAAAATTCTTTAGTAAATCAGGGGAATCGACTGAAATACTGGAAGTGTCTACAGAAATTCTAATGATTTTAACTTTCTTCTTATGAAGCTCATATCCGCATCTGGAAATATCTGCTAAAAAGTTTTTAGACAGTTTATCATGCTTAGACAGTTTATCATGCGACAATTCGCCATAATAAAATTTGACTTTCTGGATATTTTTAAAAGAATCAAAAAACTGCTTTAATCTCTTAACAGAAATATGCCAGCCAAGTCTTTCTTGCCAAGAAATAACATTAGCAAAGTCAATATACACATTGGTTTTCTTGTCAAAAATATCATTAAGTTCCTTAATAACTGCAGGATACTTTTGGGCTAGAAACTCAATTCTTTTGGTTTTTACTTTAAACATAATATAAAATAACAATTAAAGTTTCTTAGATTCCCTCTCCATCCCTCTTACCCCCTCCTCATCAAACCCAAAATGATGCGCAACTTCGTGCCAGACAGTTTTTGCCACCAGATGCTTTATTTCCTCATCGGTTTGAGCGATAGTCTCAATTGGTTTTTGAAAAATGGTAATTTTATCGGGTAAATTGCCACCAAATCCTCTGCCCCAAACAGTTTTGGGAACACCCTCATACAATCCCAATAACAAATTGCCAGGTTGAATCTTGGCTCTCCTCAATTGATCCGCAGTTGGATTATCAGCAATGGTCACAGCAGCATTATCCACTTTTTCCAAAATATGTTTCGGTAATCGTGCAATACCTTCATTAACTAATTGTTCAAATTGTTTTTGGTCCATAAAATTTATTATTCGTCAGAACGAACGGGGTTTACAAACTACTCTCTCCAATCAATTTTCAATATCATCTAAAACTTCTTCGATCACTTCAAACTGAAACCCTCTTCCGGATAAAAATTGTTTTAATTTGTTTTGTTTCTCCCAAAAACTTAAATTGCGAAAACCTTTAATCTTCTTTGCTACTACCCGCCGGGCAATTTCAATTTCATCACACAACGGATAATGTTCGGCAATGACTTTTTCAACAATGTCTTCGTCTACACCTTTTTGTAACAACTCCCTTCGCACAAAAACACTACCTTTGGGGTTTCTTTCTTTACGCGTTTTTACTAACTGAACAGCAAATTCTTCATCGTCTAAATATCCTTGTTCCTCAAGGTATTTTAAGGTTCCCTCAATCTGTGCCGGTTTAAAACCTTTTTGTTTCAGTTTTAAAGTTAATTCTTTTCTACTGTGAATCCGATTTCCTAGCAATCGTAATGCTCGATCGCGCGCTTTGTTATTACTTTCCAATTTTTCGATTGTCTGAAAATCTTTTTCACTAATCTCTTCCCCTTCTTTCAGGTGATAATCCAAAACCACTGTCTCATCAATTCCTAATTTAAATTTGCCGTCAACAGCTAAATTATAACGGTGCGAGTTGTTTCTTTGCTGTGTTAAGCCAGTAATTTTCATGAAATAAAATTAGCAAGCCGAAGATACTACTCTTTGTGGGAACTATCAAAGAGCAGTTCTTCGACTCTTCTCCTAAAAACTTATCAGCTTAAATTTTATGCTAAATTTTATATCGAGGTAGAGACATGGCACTACCAAGTCTCGCTGAAGAAAAATTCATTGATTTATACTGCCCCAGCTTTTGCCTTCTCCACTACTTCCTTCTCAATCGTCTTCGCAATATCTTTATGATCTCTTAAATATTGCTTGGCGAATTCTCGACCCTGACCAATTTTATTATTTTTGTAGGTAAACCAAGCACCACTTTTGATAATCAAACCATATTTAAGTGCTAATTCAAGTAGATCACCTTCACGAGAAATCCCTGTGCCGTACATGATATCAAACTCTGCTACTTTGAAGGGAGGAGCAACCTTGTTTTTTACCACTTTTACCCTCACATGATTGCCAATAGCATTATCACCTTCTTTAATTTGCTTTACTCTGCGAATATCCAGACGAATAGAAGAATAAAACTTTAAGGCATTCCCGCCGGGGGTTGTCTCGGGATTACCAAACAAAATACCCAGTTTCATCCGAATTTGGTTGATAAAAATAACCGTTGCTTTGGACTTACTGATAGCACCTGCGAGTTTACGTAGTGCTTGAGACATCAAACGTGCCTGTAGACCCATGTGCGAATCTCCCATTTCTCCCTCAATCTCTGCTTTGGGAACTAGCGCCGCGACCGAATCAATAACAATCACATCCACAGCATTAGAACGTACCAAAGTCTCCGTAATCTCCAATGCCTGCTCACCAGTATCGGGCTGAGAAACCAACAAATCATCTGTATTTACACCTAAATTCTTAGCATATTCTGGGTCCATTGCATGTTCCGCATCTACAAAAGCTGCTGTGCCACCTCTCTTCTGTGCCTCTGCAATAATGTGCAATGCTAATGTCGTTTTACCAGAACTTTCTGGTCCAAAAATTTCAACTACTCTACCACGGGGAACACCACCAACACCAAGCGCCAAATCTAGCGACAGCGACCCAGTGGGTATAACATCAACCTTGATTGTCCTCGCTTCACCAAATTTCATGATTGCACCTTGACCAAACTGCTTTTTAATCTGGCTTAAGGCAATCTCAATTGCTTTAGACTTATTCTTATCTGTTTCCATAAAACCTCCTTTATTTCTGCCAGAGATGAATCCATCTCCAACAGGTAAGTTATAAACTAAATATTTTTAAGCACATCCACTACTTTCCCATTAATCACTGCCTCATCTTCGGCAGTTAAATAAACCGGTTTGTGAATTGGATTGGTTGATTCCGGAAACAAGCCAATATTACCATCGGGAAAGCGTTTGAAACTTTTTACCGTAGCCAAGCCATCAATGGTCACAAGTAGTTTGTCACCATTATGATAGCGCTTATCACTGGGATCAACAATCACATAATCACCATTTTCAATATTTTTTCCACGTACACTAGCTCGGTTCATAGAATCACCGTCAATCTGCACAGCAAAGAAACTATTTTTGGCAATTTTATCGGAAACCTTCAATATTCCCTCCAAGTTTTGTTCCGCAATACAAGTAGGACTGCCAGCATTAGCAGCACCATAGACAGGAATGTTAACAAAATGCTGCGCCGAAGGCCCTGTTATTTCAATCCCTCTCTTCTCTGATTTTTTCCGAATAAATCCTTTTTCTTTCAATGACTCTAGGTAGAGAAAGACACTACCCACACTTCTAACTTTGAGGCCAACAGTTTCCATTTCCTTTTGTAATTCCCGCACTGTAGGCATTTTGCCACAGCGGTTAAAAAACTGCTGAATCGCTTTAAGAACAATTTGTTCTTTTTTAGTCAAAATATTCATGTGGTTTGTTTAGTTTGTTCAATTAAAATTGAACACTGCAAGAACATTATAACAAGCCCAAAACCGGTGTCAATAGATCTGGTTT
>CAZFJP010000008.1:0-36735 GCA_964518965.1 uncultured Candidatus Saccharibacteria bacterium
TATCAATAGTACCATAGAAAGTTTCGTGTCTTTCTTTAGTATAAAAATCTTTCCCTTTGGCAATAAGATGAATACTAACCATATAGACATCACCCTGCTGATGATGCTTATCTATACGTACATCTACTTTTGCTTCCAAAACTTCATCTTGTTCTTTAAAATAACGTTCTAAAATACCAATTTTTTCTTCGATATATCTCTTCATCGAATCGGTTAATTCAACATTGATGCCGTTTTGAATAATTTTCATGGTACTTTTTCTCCCTTTTGATTAATAAAGTAAACTTCCCGCTCTAGCTTCAGACCAAATTTATCGTAAACTTTTTTAGCTACTAGGTTAACTAAATCCAGCATATCTTTAGCAGTGGCATTACCAGTGTTAATCAAGAAATTAGGATGGATGTCCGAAACCATTGCATCGCCAATTTTGTAGCCCTTCATACCCGCTTGGTCTATCAAAAAACCAGCCGCTAAATCAGTTTGCTTGCGTTCATTGAAATGATCCAAAAGCAGCTGATTATCTTTTATCTCTTCTAATTTTACCTGTAAATTCTTAAAGAAACAACCAGCAGTTCCACATTGTTGAGGCTGTTTTTTCAAACGACCTTCCCATTCTTTTTTGCGAATTGTTCTCAGTTCATTCGGATCGCCTTTTTCCTTGAATTCAAGTTCTACTTCTAGTAATAAATCCTGATTATGTTTAAGAATGCTATCACGATAAGAAAAGTTAAAATAGCTTTTGTTGACATTTTTAACTTTATTATCAGAAGTAAAAATCTTTGCTTTCGTTACAAAATCACCAATAGCGATTCCATAAGCACCGGCATTTCCCCAAACTGCTCCACCAATTGTACCGGGAATGTTTCCTACCTTCTCTAAACCTTTTAGTCCGGCATTAATTGTAACATCAGTAACTTTTGCCAGTTTTGCTCCACTCGCGACAATAATTTTATTTCCTTTCAATTTGATCTCATCACAATTATTTTTAATCACTAAACCATCAATTCCATTATCACCAATCAAAATATTCGTCCCACCACCCAAAATAAAATAATTAATCTTTAATTCCCGTGCCAATTTTACTGCTTTGATAAAATCATTAACATTTTTTGCCTCAAAAAACCACTTCGCCGGACCACCGATTTTAAGTGAAGTGTGATTCCGTAAGGACTCATTTTGTTTCAAACCGGTTAGTTGTTGAACTAGTCTATTCATTTAAATCATTAACCAAAAATTGCCCAATCTCATAAATATTTCCTGCCCCCATTAAAATACAAACATCTCCTTTTTTGAGATTCTTTACTAAAAACTTCTCTGTATCAGTTAAGCTGGGTTGGTAATAAACATGGTCGCGATGTTCTTTTATCTTGTCTACAAGGTCTTTTGAGGTAATCTGGGATTTGATTTGTTCTTCCCTGCCAGCAACAGTATAGATATCGGTGATTAATAATTCATCCGCGTTATCAAAGGCGTGAATAAAATCATTAAATAACACTTCGGTGCGATCGTGGTGGTGAGGCTGATAGACACACCATAATCGTCGGTTGGGATAGAGTTGCTTTGCCGCTTTCAAAGTAACTTTTACTTCGGTCGGATGATGCGCGTAATCGTCTAGGATTAAAATGCCATTTATTTCCACTCGCTTCGATAATCTTCGCCAACTGCCTTGAAACTCAGCCAATGATTTTTTAATCTTTTCTAAATCCACTTTCAAGTATCGTGCCACAGTAATTGTCGCTAATGCATTTAAAACATTATGTTCGCCTGCTATTTGTAACTCAAACTTTTCTAATTTTTTCCCTTTCTCTATCACAGTAAATTGATTCTTGTTATTTTCAAATTTAACATCTTGAGCAAAATAATCGGCAGTTTTATCTTTTAAGCTGTAAGTTAAACCGAGACATTGCAACTTGGGAATCACTTTCTGAACTTCTGGACTGTCAATACCACCAACAAACAAATTATCTTTATCAAGAACACTTAGAAACTTCTCATAGGCACTACGCATATCATCAATATCCTTAAAACAATCCGGATGGTCCATTTCAATGTTCGTCACAATGGCTATTTTGGGCTTGTAATGAAGAAAATTGCACTGGTATTCACAGGCCTCAAAAACAAAATAATGGCTTTTACCAACATGAGCATTGCCTTCAAAATCTTTGACGTTACTACCCACAACAACAGTAGGGTCAAGTCCGCTATCAACTAACACTTTTCCTAACATTGCTGTCGTTGTTGTTTTTCCGTGAGTTCCAGTAATGGCAATTCCATAACTCTGATTGACTAATTCCGCCAGTATTTCTGGATAACTCAAACATTTAATTTCTTTCTTTTTTGCCTCGCTAAGTTCCGGATGATCAGAAGGAATTGCTGAAGTGTAGATAAATAAATCAAAATTTTTATTGATATTTGCCGAAACCTGTTTCCCAATTTTAATTTCTGCTCCCAACCTTAAAAGATCTCTGGTAATCTCTGATTCTACTAAATCTGAACCAAAAACTTTTATGCCATTAGCTAAAAAGATTCGCGCAATAGCACTTATGCCAATTCCGCCAATCCCGCTAAAATAAGCAGTTTTAGTTTGGTTTATTTGGAACATTCGAAAATTAAACTAACAATCTTTTTTGCACAATCAGTAGGAAAAATCTTTTTTAGATCTCTACTAACACTTTCTAACCGTTCCCCATCAGTTAATAAATCACGAATCTTACGTTCCAAAACTATTCCCGTCAACTCGTTATCAGGAATCACGACAATATCTGCATTCTCTTTGATAAAATTGGCATTTTTGATCTGATCACCACGACTTGCTTTCAAAGAAAGCGGTACTAATATCGCCGGTTTACCCAAAGCAGCGATTTCAAAGATAGTATTTGCGCCAGCTCTTGCGATAACAATATCTGCAGCGGCATAAGCATCGGCTATCTCTTTCTGTAAAAAATTAAAACCATGATAGTTCGGGTGATTAAATTTAATCGGACTTTGTCCGTATTGATGAATAATTTGGTAGTTAGAAACAAGATTAGGAAGAATTTCGAGTAATTTGAGATTTAAATTTCTTGCTCCGGTACTTCCACCGGTAACTAAAATCACCGGCTGTTCACTATTAAGCCGGAAAAACCTGGAAGCTTTTCTTCTGTCACCATTAAAAATTTCCTTGCGAATAGGATTTCCACAGACAACTACTTTAGTACGAAGCTTCTTCTTGAGATAACGCTTAGTGATAGGAAAAGCAACGGCAATTTTAGAAGCATAGTGCGCTAAAATTCTATTTGCAAGACCAGGAGTAATATCTGATTCATGAATAATTACTGGAATTTTCAGAAACTTGCCTGCAATAACTGGCGGAATACTAACATAGCCACCTTTAGCAAAGATTACCTTTGGTTTAAATCTCGCTAAAATAAAAAAAGACTGGATAATTCCAATCGGTAGTTTCAATAAGTCAATTAAATTAAAAAATGAAAAATAGCGGCGCAACTTACCACAAAGTATTCTTCTGTAAGCAACGTCTTTTGGGATTAGTTTCTTTTCTATATCCAAACCTGAACCCAGGTATAACAACAAAACGTCAGGAAAAAACTTTTTGATTTCCTCGATCACAGCCAAATTAGGAATGACATGTCCACCAGTACCGCCGCCAGTAATAACAATGCGCATTTTATTAATTATAAGAATTAACAAGAAGACAAAGAATAAGTAAATAACAGTAATTCGTTTACTTTTTATCTATTTTTGACTATTTATTTTGTCGGGTATATTTTGAAATGTTCATCAAAATCCCTACTCCCATCAAAGTAATAACTAGCGCTGATCCACCATAGCTGATAAATGGTAAGGGAATACCAGTCAAAGGAATTAAACCAACCATTGCAGCGATATTGACTAATGCCTGAAGAGTAATCCAAGTAGTAATTCCTGCAGCAGTCAAGCGGCTAAAAGTATCTGGGGCATTATAAGCGATCTTATAACCACGGTAGATTATAAAAACAAAAAGCAGAATTACAAGCACTGCTCGGATGAACCCTAGCTCCTCACCAATAATAGCAAAAATGGAGTCGCCGGAAACTTCAGGAAGATAATTATATTTCTGCCGACTGTGACCAAATCCCAGTCCTAGTAATCCTCCTGAACCAATTGCCAGTAGTGCCTGATTAATATGATATCCCGCACTCTCTGATTGACTACCAGGATTCAAAAAAATCATCAAACGTGCCATTCGGTAAGGAGCACTTTTAATCAAAAACCAACCTACCATTGAAGCAAATCCTAGACCCAAGATTATCTGAGGAATACTAGCACCGGCAATAAAAAACAAAGCAACAGAGGAAGCTGCAATTATTGACATAGTACCCATATCCGGCTGTTTCATGATCAGAAAGACAATCACACCCACTATCAAGACAAAAGGAACAAATCCATAAATAAAATCTTTTACACCTCTACCTTTTTTTGCTAACCAGGAAGCAAGATACAAAACCACTATTAGCTTGCAAACTTCAGCTGGTTGAAAGAAAAGCGGACCTAAAGCAATCCAACGACGTGCACCACCATAACTGTAACCAATTCCGGGAATAAATACTGCAACCAAAAGTAATAAAGTAGCAAATAGTAAAGGATAAGACAGTTTGCGCCACCAGGTAAAAGGAATTGCATAAACCAATCCCCAAAAAACCAAGCCAATTACTACTGAAACGGCCTGATGTTTCAAAAAGTAGCTGTTATAACCAAATAGTTCATAAGAATTAACAACACTAGCACTACTAATCATTACCAAACCAAAAATCACCAGAATAAATACTGCTAAAGCCAGTAGATAATCCGGCTTATGAGCTACCGGCAATTTCTTCTTAAACCTGTCTTTCTTCTTATGGCGGTGATAACGAAAACGAATTGTTTGTTTCACATGACGCATTTTCAAATGTAAAACGTAAAACAAAAAATAAGAAACTTTGAATCCTTTTTACCAAGATGTGTCAATCTGATTGACTAATTCTTTAAATTTTTCTGCTCTTTCACGATAGTCCTTAAACATTCCAAAACTTTCACAACCAGGAGACATAACAACGACATCCCCTCTTCTGGCTACTTTCCATGATCGCTGAACTGCTTCAGCTAAATCTTTTACTTTATAAATCGGCACAGATTTGTTTAATTCTTCTCCAGCCTTCTCAATACTTTTGCAGATTTTATCTTTCATTTCCCCCATAAGAACCACCGCACGGACATTATGCGTGAGAATTTCTCTGCTCATTGAATCAAATTCGCCCGGAAAGAGTTTTTTTCGTGAACCACCAGCAATTAGAACTATTGGTTCTTTGAATGACTGAACGGCATAGCGGGGACCATCAGGATTACAGGACGAAGAATCTTCATAGAAACTAATGTCTCTTACCCTTCGGACAAACTCTAACCGCGATTTAACGCCGTTAAATTTCTTTAGGGCATGGCTGACTTTCTGGATTTTTATACCGAGAGGTAAAGTTGCTGCGACAGCAGCCAGAGCGTTTTCAATATTGTGCGGACCCTTGATTTTAAGATCAAAAACTGAACAAATATCATACTCTTTTCCTTGAAAGCGTGCTTGAATTTTATTACGCGAAACATAAACTCCTTCTTTTAATCCCGTCAGACGGGAAAAGAAAAGTACTCGCGATTGTTTCTTTTGTTCCTCACCAATTTTGTTCGTTTCTGAATTATCATAGTTCAATATTGCAAAATCATCTTTATCCTGGTAGTGAAGTAAACTTTTCTTTACTTTAATATAGTTTTCAAAAGTACCATGGTCGTCTAGATGATTAGGGCTCAAATTGGTAATCACTCCAATATCAGGACTCTTTTCCAAATCTAACATTAATTGACGATTACTCACTTCAATCACTAAAATATCCTTTAGTTTTGCTTTAATAATTTCATCCAATATTTGTTTATTTAAGCGATCATTGCCAGTGAAATAAACTTTTAATTTACTTTGTTCTAAAATAGCATTGATTAAATTACTAGTCGTTGTTTTGCCACTAGAGCCAGTAACCGCAACAATCTTACCAGGGAAAAGCGAAAAATATAATTTAGTAATGCTGGAAAAAGGAATCCCCTTCTTTTGTGCTTCTTTTAACTTTGGGAAGTTTGGCTCGTAACGAAACCAGGCCTGACTGACAAAAATTAAATCAGCATTCTCAATTCCCGCTAAGTAGTGATTACGAAAAACAAACTTAATCGGATATTGTTTAAATTCCTTAAAAAGACGATCTTTTTCACTATCTGTTAGTGAATCATGAAAGGACTTAAAGCTTTCTTCAAACTCCGATTCACTCTTGAAGTCATGTGCAGTAATCTTGTTAATCCCTTGTCTGACAAGAAAACGAATTACTGCGCTTCCCTCTGCGCTTGTTGTGCCGATTACATGAATATTTCGCTTATCTTTTAATTCTTCTAGTGTCATTTTATGATGAACTTTTTATATTTTAATTAACTATCGTCCCATTCCGATCAATCCTAGTATAAGCCCAATTGCTGCTGTTACAGTACCGATCACCCAGAATCGCATTGTCACTTTGGTTTCCGGCCAGCCAATTGCTTCAAAATGATGATGAATAGGAGTGGACAAAAATATTTTTTTACCTTTTCTTAACTTCTTAGAAATTAACTGAATGATGACAGATAATGTCTCAACAACAAAAACAAACCCGATAATTGGAAGAACTAATACAGAATTAGTTAACATTGCAATTACACCTAATGTAGCACCAAGTGCTAGTGATCCAGTATCTCCCATAAAAAACCGGGCAGGGTAGATATTAAACCAAGTGAAAGCAAGTAACGCTCCAACTACCGTTAAGCAAAAAGCAGCTAAACCAATTTGTCCTTGAGCAAAAGCCAAAACTCCAAAGGCACCAAAACTAATTGTGAGTAAACCTCCGGCAAGACCATCCAATCCATCAGTGATGTTAACAGCATTGGCAGTAGCAACAATCACCAAGATAAATAAAGGGATATAGAGCCAACCGATTTCAAAATCACCCCTGCCGGGAATATGAATCATACTAAAACCAAGTTTAGAGAAAAACCACCACGAGCCTAAACCTGCAATTAAAACAAGCCAGCCAAGTTTAAACGAGGCACGCATTCCTCTTAACTTTGTCTTACCCCAGACATTAATGGCATCATCAATCAAACCAAGCACTCCAACTGCAACGAGAGCAAAAAGCGGCAAATAAGTTTGCGAGCGGCTTAAGTTAAATAAAACTGTTACTACTAACACTACCACCCAGATTAAAACTCCTGCCATGGTAGGGACATTACGACGGTGTTTTTGCTTATGCAATCTATAAAATATTGGCACTTTACCACTCATACCAGTAGTTTTGATCTTTTTCCAAATCTTAAAACGATAAAGAAGTATGGTTAATGCCGGCGTTAAAGCAACTGCCGCACCAAAAGCAATTACCGTCAAGGCAAAAATTTGCATTAAATAAGTAGGATTAACCTGAATATTCATCGCAATGATTAAAAATTAAGAAAATGTAATAATTCTTTTAAACTTTTGAAATTTTTAATCGTGATTCCGGAAAATTTCGGCAAATTCGCTCCTCCAATTAAACAGGTTTTAAAACCAAGACGTTTTACCTCCTCAATACGACGGTCTAATTGATTAACTGTTCTTAAATCACCTAAAAGCCCCACTTCTCCCACTGCTGCCAAGGAATCAGGTAGGGGTTTATTGAAAATTGATGAAATAATCGCTAGACAAACTGCAAGATCTACTGCCGGTTCCTTGACCTTAAATCCACCTATAATATTAACATAGACATCCATATTAAATAGTTTCAGGTTAAGACATTTCTCTAAAACGGCAATTAAAACCTGCAAGCGGTTCAGATTCACTCCGCTAGCAGCACGACGTGGGTAAGCAAGTACAGTTTTATTTACCAATGCTTGAATCTCCACTAATAAGGGTCGATTACCCTCAATCAAAGGATAGATAATTGAACCTGGTTGATTAGCCAATCTCTCTTTCAGAAACAATCCCGAAGGGTTTGAAACTTCTTTTAATCCTTTCGTTTCCATTTTAAAAATGCCAACTTCTAGGGTAGAACCAAAACGGTTTTTTATAACCCGCAGTAGCCGCAACTCATGATATTTCTCTCCTTCTAGAAACAGTATTGTGTCAACAACATGTTCCAAGATCATCGGACCAGCAACTGAACCCTCTTTTGTTACATGACCAATTAAGATAACCGGGATATTAGTTATTTTGGCAACTTGCAATAAAACATTAGCACAATTGCTTACTTGAGAAACACTTCCTTGAGCACCTGTAAAATTTTCAGAGAATATGGTTTGAACAGAATCAATAATAATCAAATGTGGTTTTATTTTACGCAACTGCGTCAAAATTGCATCTAAATTAGTTTCCGTGAACAAGTGCAAAAGCAATGGTTTTAATTTCAAACGCTCGCTACGTAAACGAATTTGATTTAATGACTCTTCACCAGAGACATACAAAACTGGTTGCTTTTGTCCGACAAAAGTAGCAACTTGTAAAGCTAAAGTAGATTTACCCATTCCCGGATCACCCGCTAAAAGCACTAATGATCCTGGTACCAATCCTCCTCCTAAAACTCGGTCAAACTCTTTGCTTCCGGTAATGATTCGGTTAATTCTTAATCGCGGAATATCTTGTAGTAAGTACGGAAAATCCCGCGCTGAATTAAAATCCATTCGGTTAAAACCAATTTTGGTTGTTTTCTCAGTTTTTTCAATTTGTTCTCGTAGTGTATTCCATTCTCCGCAATTTAAACATTTCCCTGCCCATTTAGAGAATGACTTGCCGCAGTTAGTACAGATAAATTTAACTTTAGAAGTTGACAATTTTTTTGATTTATGATAACTTAAGCCACCTTTAATAATCATGACTCCCTGATTATTGAAAGCAGGTTCTGTGGCAGAATATCAGAACTGCTTGCAATTCTCACTGTTGGATTCTGCTACCTCGGGATTTGCATAATTATTGAAATTCTAGATATTTTCATCTTCCGCAAAAAACTTTTACCCCGACTCATTGCTCTCATTCCGGAGAGTTTTTTTAATTAATTATTAAAAATCACTTTGTCTTTAAAAACAGTAGCTTTAATTGATTTGTTTTTCTTTAACTTCCCCTTTAATAACTCTTCTGCCAAATGATCTTCAATTTCATCTTGAATTGCACGACGGATAGGACGTGCACCAAATTTAGGATCAAAACCCTTTTGTGCAATTAATCGTTTTACTTTACTGTCAAAAGAGATCTCAATTCCTTCCTTCCGTAAATGGTCCTTGAGTTCACGCAATTGTAATCCGACAATTTGCTGAACTGCTTTTTTATCCAAAGCATTGAAAACAATAATTTTATCGATGCGATTTAGAAACTCAGGTTTAAACCTCTCTCGTAATTCCTCTAACACCCGATTTTTCATTTCCTCATAAGAATAACCTAGTTCTTTTTCCAACTTTGCTCTTGTTTCTGCTTTAAAACCAATTACTGCCCCTTCATTCAATAAGTCCAAACCAATATTAGAAGTCATAATAATAATCGTGTTGCGAAAATCTACTTTCCGTCCCTGTGCATCAGTTAAATAGCCATCCTCCATAATTTGCAGTAACACGTTAAGAACATCGGGGTCAGCTTTTTCAATCTCATCGAATAATACGACGCTATATGGCTTACGGCGAACCATTTCTGTTAATTGACCACCTTCTTCATAGCCAATGTAGCCCGCAGGTGCACCCAGAAAACGTGACTTAGTATGTCTTTCAGAATACTCACTCATATCCAGTTTTATCAGTGCTTCCTGATTCCCAAAAACTTCTTCTGCTAATACCTTTGCTAGCTCAGTTTTTCCTACCCCCGTCGGGCCCAAGAAAATAAAGGAACCAATTGGACGTTTACCAATTGTAACTCCGGTACGCGAACGGCGGATCGCACTAGCAATTTCCTTTAGTGCTTCCTTTTGACCGATAATTCTTTTATTTAAAAACTTTTCCAGATCAAGCAGACGTCTTTTTTCTGACATTAGTAATTTCGTTACAGGGATTCCCATCATCCGCGAAACAATAATTGCAATATCATCGGGAGTAATTGTAACTTCACTTTGAGAAGTTTTCTTATTTTTTAAAAGATTAATTTTCTTTTGCAATTCTAATTCTTGATTCCGTAGTAATGCCGCTTCAGAGTAATTCATCTTTTTCAAAGCATTTTCCTTTGCTAAAACAACCTTCTTGAAATCTCGGTTCAATTTCAAAGTATCCAAAGAGGTTGCTCCTAGTTTTACCCGCTTATAAGAAGCTGCCTCATCAATCAAGTCCAACGCCTTATCAGGAAGAAAACGTTCGGTAATATAACGCTCACTCAAGCGCGCTGCGGCCTCAAGTGCTTCATCAGAGATTTTCAAGCGATGATGCCTTTCATAGTTAGGTCGCAAACCCTTTAAGATTTTAATAGTTTCCTCCACGGTTGGCTCTTCAATGATAACTTCCTGAAAACGTCGTTCTAAGGCACTATCTTTCTCAATATACTTGCGATATTCGTCAATGGTAGTTGCGCCAATGCAGTGTAACTCGCCTCGTGCCAAAGCTGGTTTCAAAATGTTAGCGGCGTCCATCGCTCCTTCGGCAGCTCCTGCTCCTACCACCGAGTGCAGTTCATCAATAAACAAAATAACATTGCCTACTTTTTTAATTTCTCTCAGGACCTGTTTTAATCTCTCTTCAAACTCACCACGATACTTAGAACCGGCAATAACCAAAGCTAAGTCCAACGTCAGAATCTTTTTATCCAGCAAAACTTCCGGGACTAAACCATTAACAATATGTTGAGCTAATCCTTCTACAATTGCAGTTTTACCCACTCCTGCTTCGCCAATCAAAACCGGATTATTTTTATGACGGCGGTTCAAAATGCTAACGACTCTTTCAATCTCTTTTTCTCTACCTACAATTGGATCAAGTAGTTTTTTCGCCGCTTTATCAGTTAGATCAGTACAAAAATAATCTAGGGCTGGAGTCTTGCGACGTTCTGCTCGGGACACTCCCTCCCCTACGGGGGAAACTTCTCCCAAAATTTTTTTGACAAATTCACCCAATTGCTCTATTCCCGACAAATCAATCCGTATCTTTGTGAGTAAGGCAAGAATTTGCCTTTCAATTAAACGGGGACTAACTTTTAATTCTCTTAAAATTCGGCACGCGTTGTTACTGTGGTCAACAACTAAACCTAAAAGGAGATGCTCAACATTCACTGTATGATTTTGATACTGACTAGCAAAATTAAGCGCATTGGTAAGAGCATTTTGCATGCTGGAGCTTAAGCCGGGATGAATTCGGGTGCGCTTTTTATCCAAAGTTTTGAGAAAAGTGCTAGTCATGCGAATTTTCGCTTCAGTAACTCCCAAACTTCCTAAAATATTAGCACTGACACTCTGGGGATATTTCAGCAACGCTAAAAGCAGGTGTTCACTTCTGACCTGAACAGAATCAGCAGCCTCCGCTTCCTTTTGAGCGGTAATAAGAACACTTCTTGCTTGATCACTAAATTGATCAAAATAACTAAACTGATCCATTGCTATTACTAATAATCGCTACTTCTTTTTGCTTTTCTACACTCTTTAATTTTCAATCTAACTTCTCTTTACGGAATCTTCTTGGTTATCTTCTTCGTTACCTTTCTTGGATTTTACTTTCTCCTTGAACGATTTTTGAGCTACTTCTGTTGTCTTTTTTCCGCTTTAGTAGTTTCCTTTTCTTCTTTTTGTGCTTTAAGTTTCCCACCCTCACTGCTTTCACCAGCAACTTCTTCAATGTCTAGCTTGTAACCAGTGAGTTTGGAAGCAAGACGAACATTTTGACCAGCCTTGCCAATTGCCAAAGAAAGTTGATCATTTGGCACTCTCACAATTGCCGTTTTGTCTTTCTTGTTCAACTTTACATCAACAATTTTTGCTGGTGAAAGAGCATTAGTAATGAAAACCTTAAGATCTTTATCCCACAGAACAATGTCTAACTTTTCTCCTCCGAGTTCGCTAATAATTGCTTGAACTCGTGCACCGCGCTGACCAACACAAGAACCAATTGGATCAACACCTTTATCTTGAGAGAAAACTGCCACCTTAGAGCGCACCCCCGCCTCACGAGCAATCCCTTTAATTTCTACAGTACCAGCACTAATTTCAGGAATTTCCAGTTCAAATAATTGCTTTACCACATTAGGATTACTGCGAGAAACTACCACTTGTGGTCCTTTGGACGATTCTTCAACCCGTTCAACAAAAACCCGTAGCCGTTGGCCGGGAGTGTAACGTTCATCCATAATTTGCCCCTCACGAAAGATTACTCCTACCGCTCTTCCTAAATCAACTAGTACCTGATCGCCTTCACGGCGCTGAACAATACCGTTAACTAATTTTCCTTCTTGATGTTTAAATTCTTTCATCACAACGTCTCGCTCTGCTTCCCGAACGCGCTGAATAATTACCTGCTTAGCAGTTTGTGCCGCAATACGTCCATAGCCCTCCGGGGTTTCCAGACGTTTTTCAACCACATCGCCAATCTTTAAATTCTTTTTCTTGCTTTCTTTCTTTGCATCCGCCAAAGTGATCTCCCGCTCAGGAACTTTTAAATCTTCTTTAGCAACAATCTCTTTCACCTGATAAATTTTACTACCACCGGTTTTAAGATCAAAAACCACCTTGATTAACTGATTAGGATTACCAAAGTCTTTCTTGTAGGCAGCAGCAAGGGCAGCTTCAATTGCCGAAATCATCGTCGCCTGATCAATGCCACGCTCGCGGCAGATTTGATCAACAGCACCTTGAATGGATTCTTCCATGATTGAAGATTAAATAATAGATAAATAAGTCTCTAAGAGAAAAAGTGGCCACTAGTTATAAACCAGTAGCCAATAGCTGCCCGATAAAACCTTGGAGAAGCATGTAGCACGGGCAATGACATTATAGCAAATAACCTTTAAGATAGTCAATTATACCTTTCAAAGGCATTCTCGTAAAGAACGATGCGAACTATTCGTTTTAGAACATTATTACAAATTACTAAAACATCTAAGCTAACATTAACCTCCTCCAAACCCCGCCTCATCAAATATTGTTCGGCAGTTTGGATAATTTTTTCCTGCTTTTTTTGATTCACTGCTTCTTCAGGTAAACCAAATAGCGATTCTAACTTTTTTGACTTCACCTCAATAAAATGCCAAATATTCTTTTGATCTAAAGCAATAATGTCAATTTCGCCAATTTTTGTTTGATAATTTATCTCAATAATTTCAAATCCGCGTTTAACTAAAAAGTCAATGGCAATTCTTTCAAATCTGCGACCGAGCGAACGCGTATTAAAATAGTTCATCTTAGTCCCTTCTTCTTAATTGGGTAGAATGGAAAACGAATGTAGGATAGAGAGTGTTTAATATCCCGCATTCTCTATTGTCTATTTATCCATGCTATATTTCACATTTTACATTTTTTGATTGGTTTATACGATCTCCGATGAATTTCACACGGTCCTAATTCTTTTAGCTTTCGCTGATGAAATTTTACTCCGTACCCTTTATGTTGCTTAAACCCGTAACCGGGGTAGCACTTATCTAATTTCTCCATCTCCCGATCTCGTGATACTTTTGCAATGATTGAGGCAGCAGCAATGGAAAAAACCCGCTGATCTCCTTTAATGACATGTTTTTGAGGAAAACTTACTTCCTTAAGCTTAAAAGCATCAACTAAAAGATAATCAGGAGTAATTTTGAGATTTTCAATTGCAATTCGCATCGCCTTTTGCGTTGCTGGATGAATACCAATACGATCTATCTCTTTGTGATCTACCGAGCCAATACCAATTGCCACTGCGTGTTTGTGAATTAACGTAAATAGTTTTTCTCGCTGCTCTTTACTTAAAAATTTAGAATCTCTCACTTTTCTTAGTTGCCGCAAACTATATTTGAAATCAAAGATTACTGCTGAGGCGTAAACCGGTCCCGCCCATGCTCCTCTTCCTGCCTCATCTACCCCTGCAATTAAATTAAAACCCTCTTTCTGGAGGGATTTTTCAAAATTACACTTAGGAAAAATTACCATTATTATTTCTTAGCAACTTTCTTTGCTTGTAGTTTTAGTTGAGACCCAACTGCTTTAAGTGGTTTCTGAACTGTTATAACCTTCTTTTTCTTTTCCTTTAGTTTCTCATCAACCAATGATTCTGTGCCAGCTAAAATGGTACCTTTCTTCTCTTTCAAGCGAGCGCGACGACCGGTTAACTCACGCACATAATACAACTTCGCCCGTTTTACCTTAATTCGCTTAGTCACTTCTATCTTCACAAGTGAGGGAAGATTTAACGGAAAAGTACGTTCTACACCAACACCACTAGCAATGCGACGAACAGTAATCCTTCTGGTTAAAGGTCCGTTGCCAGAGATGGCGATTACTAATCCTTCAAAAATCTGGATGCGCTCTTTTCCCTTTTCCATGATTTTCTGATGTACCTTAACAACATCCCCTACTTTAACCGCAGGGATTTTCTTACGTGCTTCTGCTTTCTGAAATTCCTGAACTTGCTGATACATCTTTGAGATTAATAAAAAACAGCACTGACATGCTTATTATAGAGTAATTCCCAGAAAAAATCAAGCGTATAACAATCTAAGGACAGAATTAAGAAAGCAGAGTCGCTAGATCTAGTAACTCTGCCCTCTGCCTGGTTTCCCTGCCATTTGTTATATACTACTACTCCTAATCAGTTTCACCATCTCTTCCCCCAGCAAATCAGAAAGTTTCTTACGCAAATCAAAAGTAAAATTTACTCTAATCGGCACCTCAATCTGCTTTTTTATTTGGGCACCATCGGATAAAACTAGCACCACACGATAATCACCCTGATTTTCCAGAAGTACTTTACGTACTTCTTGGAGTAAATCTTTACTTGCGATTTCCGGCACGAACAACTTCAGATAAACTTGCTGGTTATGATTCCGAGAAGTAGAATTGTTCAATGAATTATTAAAAGTAAACCTTTTCTTGAAGTATAACTGCTGGTTTTTTTGAACCATCTCCTCAGTAATTTCAGTATAGTCATCAGCCAAAATTTTAATCTCACCATCTTTATCGCTAATCTTTCCGCGAATGGCAATAATTTTATCTTCTTGAAAGAACGCCGGATCATTTTTATAAAGCGAAGGGAAAATTAATGCCTCAAACTCACTTTCCAAATCAGCTAGCTGCAAAAACAACATTGGTTCATTGGAACGAGTAACAATCTTCTGGATCCCAACAATAATTCCTCCTACCACTACTCGTTCACCTGGCCGTTTGTTTCTTAACTCTACATAAGGGGTAATGTATTTAGTGAAATAATCTTCCATTCCTCGCAGAGGATGATCAGAAAGATAAAGCCCCAATAATTTTTTCTCCCACGCCAATCTTTCCTTGCGCGGCATAGGATCACAAGTCGTAAGCGAAAGTGCTGGAACGTCTGTAATCTTAAGGGTACCAAAAATATCAGTCTGACCATTTATTTGATTTCTCCCCACCTCACAGCCATAACTTAGAATGCGATTAATGTTATTAAGCATCACCGCGCGTTCACCCAAACTATCCAGTGCTCCGGACTGAATTAAACTCTCCAGAGTTTTTTTATTTATTACCAGATGGCAACCGACACGGCGAATAAAATCATCCAGAGATTTAAAAAGACCATTTTTTTTACGCTCCTCTACAATCAGCTCGGCTGGTTTCTCGCCTAAGTTCTTAATCGCACCCAATCCAAAGGTAATATTTTTCGTTCCTTTGATTACACCAAATTCCACAAAACTTTCATTAACATTCGGCGGCAACACTTTGATTCCCATTTGTCTGCACTCGGAAACCTCAATTGCCACCCGATCAATGTTATGCTGATCAGAAGTTAAAAGTGCTGCCATAAATTCTGCCGGATAATTCGCCTTGAGATAGGCTGTCTGATAAGCAACCATCGCATAACAAGTAGCATGCGCTTTATTAAAACCATAACCCGCAAAAGGTTCAATAAAACTGAATAATTTTTCTCCTAGTTCTCTACTGTAACCTTGTTTTGCAACTCCATCAATAAATTTCTTCTTTTGCTCAACCAAAAGTTTCTTAATTTTCTTTCCTACTGCTTTGCGCAAGACATCTGCTTCGCCTAGAGTGAAACCAGCTAAATCGCGAGCAATACGTAAAATCTGTTCTTGATAAACTGCAACGCCATAAGTTTCCTGGAGAATTGGCTCTAGTTTCGGATGAAGATACTTAACTTTCTCGGGATGATGTTTGCCTTTAATATAATCAGGAATCCACTCCATTGGACCAGGGCGATATAATGCTACCATCGCAATAATATCCTCAAATTGCGTGGGTTTAAGTTCCTTTAAATAGCGCTTCATTCCACTACTTTCTAACTGAAAAACACCGGTAGTTTTTCCTTCCCTTAAAAGAGAAAATGTTTTAGGATCATCTAGAGGAATATTATCAATGTCAATTTCTTTTCCTTGAGTTTTTTTGATAATCCTTAAAGTATTGCGAATTACTGTCAGGTTAGAAAGTCCCAAGAAATCCATTTTCAAAAGACCGATTGCCTCTACGTCAAGCATAGAATATTGAACAATAACTCCTTCATTCTCATGCGTGCTAAGCTGCACCGGTGCGTACTCTACCAAAGGATTCTTAGAAATAACTACCCCTGCCGCATGCGTGGAAGCGTGACGTGCTACCCCTTCCAGTTTTTGTGCCATTGCAAGTAATTTTTCTGTTGCTGGATCAGTTTTTACTATCTCCCGCAGTTCCACCACCTTTTCCAAAGCTGATTTAAGACTCTCCCCAAAAGGAATTAACTTTGCAATCCGGTCCACATCATTGTAAGCCATTCCCATTGCCCGACCAACATCCCGTACGGCATTGCGTGCTGCCATAGTTCCAAAAGTAATAATCTGAGAAACTCTCTCTGAGCCGTATTTTGAAGTAACATAGCGGATTACCTCATCACGACGATCATCAGCAAAATCCAAGTCAATATCTGGAGGAGAAATACGAGCCGGATTTAAAAACCGCTCAAAAAGCAAGCCATATTTAAGCGGATCAACTGTCGTAATATTCAACACATAAGAAACAATACTTCCTGCCGCCGAGCCACGACCGGGACCGACAATAATTCCCTGTTCTTTCGCATATTTAACAAAATCCCACACAATTAAAATATAAGGAGCATAACCGGTCTGATTGATAATCTTAAGTTCATAATCAAAACGCTTGATAATTGAAGATGCAACTAATTTTTTTGCTTCCTCTCTTGTTGCTAGATCTTTACCAAAAGCATCTCTGTTCTTACTGTAACGTTTAATTAGCCCGGCATATCCCAATTTCTCTAAATAACTAGAAGGAGTTTCCCCTTGCGGAACTTCAAAATGTGGCAAAATCAATCTTCCTAGTTTAAAATCTAAATTGCAGCGTTCCGCAATTCTTGCCGTATTAGAAATAGCTTCTGGGACCGATGCAAACTGTTTAATCATCTGTTCAGCAGTACGAAAGGAATAATCCTCGCCTTCCTGTTGACGCAAACGATTACGGTCTGTGACAACATTAGCAGTTTGAATACAAAGCAGAATATCATGAGCAGAATAATCTTGTGGGTAAAGATAATGAACATCATTAGTGGCAACTAATGGTGCATTAGTTTTTTTACTAAGTGCAATAAGTTTTTGGTTAATCTCGTCAGTAAGATTACTCTGACCTACAAGTTTAGGATGAACTTGGATCTCCAAAAAAAAGTTATCTTTACCAAAGATATCCTGAAAATCCGCTACTTTTTTCTCTGCTTCACTGTCTTTGCCAATACTTAGAAGATGAGGAATTTCCCCTCTTATACAAGCCGAAAGAGCAATCAGTCCTTGGGAGTGTTTTTTCAGTAACTCCCAGTCAATACGTGGTTTGTAGTAATAGCCCTTAAGATGAGCCGTTGTAGTAAGTTGGCAAAGATTCTGATAGCCAGTCCGATCTTTTGCCAAGAGAACTAAGTGATAAGGATTGGCATCAAGCTTGGGAGTTTTCTGATCAAGACGGCGCGGCGCGACATAGGCCTCTACTCCAATAATCGGCTTAATCCCTACTTCTTTTGCTTTCTGATAAAATTCAATTATCCCATACATTACTCCATGGTCAGTCAAAGCTAAACTCGTCATTCCAAGCTCCTTCGCACGTTTAACTAAATCGTCAATTTTAATTAAGCCGTCTAACAAGCTATAGTGGCTATGAACATGGAGATGGACAAACTTTTGCTTGGTTAATTTAGTCATTTACTTAACTGAAATCAAAAAATGATGACAAGTAGTGGATAGTAAATACTGCTTGTCATTACGATACTATTTACTGTTATCTTTATTTTATCCCAGCGTCTATAAAAACCCTCACAACTTTAATTTAGCACGAGGAGTTTCTAAAAAGCAACTAAGTAAAAAAATTGCTCAAAAAAGAAAAAAACGAATCAAGAATCCGCTTTTTACAAACCTGATGAAATTAATTCTAACCCTAATATGAAAACCAGTAAGGTACCAACATACAACTACCACAAACTGTACAGGCAACACAACTTCCTCATATAAAAACAATCAAAACGCCAATAACAATAAGGACAATTATAAGAGTTTTTTTTTGCGATGCTGTTCTGGCCGGATTCAGTTTTTGAGCCAAGATTTTAATTAATAATGTTTAAAACGATAAAACTATTACTAGCTATTTTCATTCTCATCATCAATTCTGGTTCGGTTTGCATTGCGTTTTTCAAAATAAAATAAGCTGGCGATGATAATAATTCCCATTCCAACAATAATTAAAATAATAATCATAATCCAACTGAAAATAAAATGAGTAATCCCTACCACTCCTTGAATAAAGCTACGGCCAATGCTAGTATCAGCAAGAATCAAAACCATCAAGAGAAAAAGAAAAATGCTTCCCAAAACAACTGTCAGAAATTTTTTCTTGCTAGGAAGATAATATTTCAAAGATAACTTTGCCTTTTGAAAAAGATTAAGATTAGCTTTTTCATTACTATTTAAATCAATTACCGCCTGATGATAAGCATTAATAGCATCTTCAACTTGTAAGGAGGTTAATTGATATTCCAAGTTGTTAACAAGATTTTGACGAATTTTTTCCGCACGCAACAATCCTTCTAGATTATGAAAATAATCACGCGCATTGAGAATTCGTTCGCGGGTAGTTCTACCGGGATAACCCTTCTGCTCTAAGAGTTTCTCTAAAATTTTTCCTGCTTCAATTACTGCAATCTTATAGCCAGAAATAGTTCCTTCTTCCAAAGCTTCTTTGACAATTGACCAATTAATTTCTTCTTTGATTTTTGTTGTCATCTCAAGATATATTAACTAAGTAACTCACGTAGTAACTCATTTACTATTTCAGGATTAGCTTTACCCTTAGATTTTTGCATCACCTTCCCTACAAGAAATCCCAGTGCTTGCATCTTGCCACTTTTATAATCACTCACCGGCCCAGTATTTTCCTCAATCACTTCATTCACTATTTTCCTCAAAGAACGAGGATCATTAATCTGCGCTAATCCTCTTTCATCAATAATATGACTCGGATCACTACCGTGTTTAAACATCTCTCCTAAAACCTCCTTAGCAGCACCCTGAGAAATTTCTCCCTGGTAAATAATTGTAATTAACTCTGCAAAATTCTCCGGAGAAATTTTACAATTAGCAATGTTAACTTTTGCTTCATTTAATAACCTTATTAATTCTGAAACAATCAAACTTGCTGCTTGAGAAATCATTTTCGCAAGCGCTTTTGATTTTTCACCAGAGACGAATCCATCTCTGGCGGAATCTTCTTTAATTTCAATATCCTTAATCCACTCTTTTAATTCCGAGATTACCTCTTCAAAATAATCTCCCAAAGCTTTATCAGCAATTAATGCTTTAAGAAGCTCTTGGTTTAGCTTATACTCAGTTTCAAAACGTTCACGGCGCTGTAAGGATGTTTCTGGTAACTTGGCTTTAATTTCCTTGATCCACCTCTGATCAATTTCAAGCGGTGGTAGATCGGGCTCAGGAAAATAGCGATAATCGTTCTCTTCCTCCTTACTACGCTGAGAGATTGTTTTCTCGCTTGTTTCGTCCCACCCTCTCGTTTCCTGAACAATTTTTTTACCCTTTTCTAGTAGTTCTTCTTGGCGTTTTATTTCATAGGCTAGTGCCTTTTCCACCGCCCGAAACGAGTTCATGTTCTTCACCTCAGTTTTAGTACCAAGAATCTCGGTCCCTTCCTCTCTCAATGAAACATTAGCATCACAACGTAAGTGCCCTTTTTCCATGTCAGCATTTGAAACATTGAGATAACGCATGATACTCCGTAATTCTTTAAGAAAGATGCTTGCCTCCTGCGGTGATCTAATCACTGGCTCAGTGACAATCTCAAGTAACGGCGTCCCTGCCCGATTAAGATCAACTAAACTATAATCCGCACCTTCAGGGTGAATTAATTTTCCCGCATCTTCTTCCAAATGAATACGCTTAATTTTAATCTGCTTCTGGTAAGTAGTAGTTTTTCCTAATTGTTTTTCCTTCTCTAATGGGCAAGTAATTTCCACTACTCCTCCGGAAATCAAGGGACATTTATATTGGGAAATCTGATAACCTTTGGGTAAATCAGGATAAAAATAATTTTTGCGGTCAAAGTGTGAATTGCAATTTATTTTTCCTCCTAGAGCAATTCCTACCATCAAAGAAAATCTAACCGCCTCTTTATTAATCATTGGCAAGACTCCCGGCATTCCCAAACAAACCGGACAAACATTAGTATTAGGCTCAGCTTCCTCACTATTGTTATTACAACCACAAAACATCTTGGACTTAGTTTTTAACTGGACATGAATTTCCAGTCCAATCACAGGTTCAAAGTTCATTTTTGTAATTTCTCAATTGCGTATCCCACCTGAAATAATAAAGATTCTTTGAAATAATCCGCAATTAGCTGGATTCCAACTGGCAACTTTTTACCATTCTCATAGACAATCCCACAAGGTAGAGACAGAGCTGGAACTCCAGCCAAACTTGCTGGAACAGTGCAGACATCTGAGAGATACATTTGCAAAGGATCATCTAATTTTTCACCTAATTTAAATGGCAAAGTCGGTGTTGTCGGGGTAACTAAAATATCCACTTGTCTAAAAACTTTTTTAAAATCCTCTGCGATTAGAGTACGTACTTTTTGTGCTTTCAAATAGTAAGCATTGTAATAGCCCTCGGACAAAACATAAGTACCAAGTAAAATACGACGCTTAACTTCATTGCCAAAACCTTTCTCGCGACTTTTGAAGTAAACATCAAAAAGATTCTTTGTTTCCTCATCAGAATCAACTGCTGCTGAATAGCCATAGCGAATGCCATCATAGCGTTCCAGATTTGCGCTTACTTCCGCAGGACACAAAATATAATAGGTAGCAATTGCATATTCAGTATGGGGCAAGCTTACCAAAATAACCTGTGCGCCTTGCTTTTTTAATAATTCTACAGCTTCGCCAATTTTCTCGGCAATTCTCTTATCCAATCCTTTAGTAAAATATTCTTTAGGAATTCCAATTTTAAGATCTTTCACTCCCAAGTTCTGAATAGATTCTAGATCATACACCGGGTTATTGCGTTCATCGGAAACACAGGTAGCATCTCTCTCGTCCGCACCCTGAATAACACTCTGAACCAAAACGGTATCAATAACATTGCGTGCTAATGGCCCAATCTGGTCTAGTGAGGAAGCCATTGCAACCAATCCATACCGACTTACTGTTCCGTAAGTTGGCTTAAGCCCAACCACTCCGCAGAAAGCCGCAGGTTGTCTTACTGACCCTGCAGTGTCTGATCCAAGCCCAAATACTACTTCTCCACTTGCTACCGCAACTGCAGAGCCACCCGAGGAACCTCCTGGAACGCGGTTAAAGTCATGAGGATTTCTAGTTTTTTTAAAGAAAGAAGTTTCTGTGGAAGAACCCATCGCAAACTCATCCATGTTTGTTCTGCCGATAACAATTGCTCCTGCTTTTTTTAACCTCTCTACTACTGTTGCATCGTAGGGAGCAACGAAGTCCTCTAATATCTTAGAACCACAAGTAACGTTCTTGTCTTTCATCATAATATTATCTTTTAACGCAAAAGGAATCCCTTCCAAAATCCCTAATTCCTCTCCTTTTTCAATTCTCTCATCCACTTTTTCCGCCGCCTTTAACGCTGCCTCAATATCTAAACTAATAAATGCGCCAAGATTTTTTTCTTTCTTTTCAATTACCTCAATGGCGCGTTGAACCAATTCCAAGGCGGTTGTTTTTTTAGTGTGGAACTCTTTATGAATCTCAGGAATTGTCAACTTCGTAAATTCCATTTTACCTAGTCAAAGACAGATTTAACTTTAAAAAACCCTTCCAACTGCTCCGGAGCATTCTTTAATGCTTCCTTGCGAGGAAGGGATTGGTCAATACTGTCCTTGCGCATAATATTCACAAGGCCAGTAACTTGACTGGTTGGTTCAACCTTATCGGTATCTAGTTTTTGCAATTGATCAACATAACCCAAAATCTCGGAAAGTTGTTTCTGAAAAATGGCCGTGTCTTTATCGGTTAACTTCAGCCGGGCTAAGCGGGAAAGATGCTTCAATTGTTTAGCGGAAAGAGCCATTTTGGTGATTTAGTCAGGATAATTATAGCATATTTTCGCCCTTGCCAAAAACCGAATTTTAGATTAGAATAAGCTGTACTGTAACCGTTTGTCCCTTTCCATCCCATCCGAGAAGAGGTGGTAAAGTTGTTACGAAAAGGGCAGCTGGTTGTTAGAGTGAAGGGAGTAGACGAGCTGGTCTTCAACATTCCCCGTTCTGATATTCTTATCGGAGCCGAAACAGGAAAGGTTTATACCCCTACCTATCGCCATGGCCCCAAGCGTTACCTTGGTCACAAAGATATTTTCTCAGCAATTCGCCAGCGTGACCATATCTTTGAAACCTACTTCGGCATTAAAGGCCTCTTAAAAGGAGAGTTAGCTGACTTACTTTCACTCATTGACCAGATCACTTTTCTTGTTATGGCACTAGATAAAAACTCTTCCCCTGAAACTAAAAAAGAGATCGAGAAAAGTTTTGGGGACCTTGCACTAGCTCTCGAGCGCAAGATTAACGAGTACAAAGTTATCGCTCGCAAGAGATTAGAACGAGCGACGAAAGTAAATGATCGCCGAGGACGGCGAAACCCTAGCGCTCAAGAGGCAAGCGCTACCGGTGCTAGTTTTGCTCTGCGTCGTAGAATCAAGCAAATTATCGCCGACATCACGGTCCAGGAAAAGCGCCGAAAAAATATTCTTGAGGAGGAGGTTTCTTACCTTGAGAATAAATTGGCGGAAGTGCTCAAAGAGCTAGTTAAGATTGAAGGCACAGCAAAAGAACCAAGGATCGCACTCGCTCTTTGTGCCCCTTGCCTAACTGCTCTCTTCCTTTTCGCACCTCATCCCTACCGCAGAAAATTAACGACAGCAAGTTATCATCTCGCTCGCGCTGTCTATGCGAAAAACGAGGAGAAAGCTGGCAAAGCGCTAAGAATGGCAATTCGCCGGTTGAGTGAAGCAGCTGTTCTATCATCCCGCCACAAAACATAACCCTGCCCTAAAAAGCAGGGTTTTCTTGACAAAAAGTATTTCCTGCCTTATAATACCATCGCACGCATTTCACGTTGCACCCCTATGGGGAAGTCCCTCTGTGCCGCACCAAGGCACAGAGGGAGAAAAAACAGGGCAGGCCCTTTAACCCATCACCCTCCTTTTGGTTTTGGCAGTCTTTTGACTGCCTCCTTAAGAGCAGGAAGAGAAAATGTAACATCCGTCTGCAACCTGCGACGAGTGTTACTCTCTCGCCTGCTAATTCTCCTCCTTAAACCGCCCCGTCTTTGACGGGGCATTTTTATTTCTTTAAAAACGTCGAGTTAAACTGATGTTTATTGGGGGTAATAACAAAATGATGAATAAACGATCCCCTTTCCATTTATTAATACTCAGTCAATCAAATCTTGAAATTGTTTTTCATTAATGATTTTAATCCCTAGACTTTTCGCCTTTTCTAACTTTGATCCAGGGTTTTCCCCCACCACCAAATAATCAACGCTTCTCCCTACTACATTGACAACCCTACCGCCTTTTTGTTTCACTAATTCCTTTGCCTGTTCGCGCGTGAATTTTTTCAAAGTCCCAGTGAACAAGAAAGCTTTACCGGAAATTTTTCCTTTTTGATGCAGCATAGCAAAATCCGAGAGATCCAATTTTAGTCCTGCTTTTATCAATCCTTCCATCAATTTTAAGTTGCTTTTATCACGAAAATAATCATAAATTTCCTTTGCTACCTTGATACCTATTCCTTCTAGCACTTCCAATTCGTCCACGCTCATTTTTCTAAGATAGTCAAACGCTCCCTCAAGTGTTTTTTTATTACCAGAAAGTTCTGCTAAAACACTTCGCGCCAGAAGATCGGCAGTTTCTTCGCCAACGTAGCGAATCCCCAAACCATAGAGGAGTCGTCCTAAATGAACGGTTTTTGCTTTTTCAATTGCCCTCAGGAGATTATCTGCAGCTAAATCCGCAAAATGTTCTAGTTCTAATAAATCCCCTTTCTTCAAAGTAAAAATATCTGGGGGAGAAACAATTAAATCTTTTTCAATTAATTGGTCAATAACTTTTTCTCCCATTCCTTTAATGTCCAATGCGTGCTTGGAAACAAAATGAATTAAAGCATTGCGATGTTGGGCAAAACATTTTTTATTAGGGCAACGATAGATTACCTCTCCGCTTGGTTTCACTAAACGGCTTTTACAAATCGGACAAACGTCTGGCATTTTAAACACTTTCTCCTTCCCCGTTCTTAACCTCGTCAAGACCTTCACTACTTCGGGGATCACATCCCCCGCTTTTTGAATAATAACAGTATCGCCAATTTTAATTCCCAACTTTCTTATCTCCTCTTGATTATGTAAAGTTGCCCGACTTACTGTTGACCCCGCTACCTCTACTGGATCCATAATTGCCACAGGTGTTACGGCGCCGGTACGTCCTACTTGAACGATAATATCTCGGACAATTGTTGTTGTTTGTTCGGCAGGAAACTTAAATGCAACTGCCCAGCGCGGAGTTTTTGCGGTATATCCCATTTTTTCCTGTTGGTCTAAGCTGTTTACCTTTACGGCTAAACCATCAATTTGATAATCAAAACGCTTGCGTTTCTTTTGAATTTCCTGATAAAAACGGTAAACCTCGGCAATTGTCCTCGCTTTCCGATATTGATTATTCACCCTAAATCCTAGCTCCTTGAGGGTTTCCAAAACACTAAGTTGAGTACGTTCACGCAAAAGTTTTTGCGCAGGGTTCAAGTCGTGTAAAGTGTAGATAAAAGTATTCAAATCTCTTCCAGAAGCAACTTTTGGATCTAGTTGTCTTACTGAACCAGCCGCAGCATTACGGGGATTAGCAAATAACGGTTCACCTTTTTCTTTTTGGATTTCATTCAACTTCCTAAAGCTTTTTTGAGGCATATACACTTCGCCCCCTACTTCAATATCTACCGCACGCTTCAACTGCAACGGCACACTTTCAATTGTTTTCACCGTATGACTGACATCCTCGCCAATAATACCATTACCGCGAGTAGCTGCCCGCACAAATTGACCTTTCTTATAAGTCAGAACAATGTGAAGACCGTCAATTTTTGGTTCGCAAATATATTCAATCTTCCCGGAAGTCAACTTTTTAATACGTTCTTCCCATGCTTGAATTTCCACTAAACTAAAAACATCCGCCAGTGAGTAAATTTTCTGAGCATGGCGGACCTTCTTAAGTTCTCCTGATAAAATACTGCCAATTCGCTGCGTTGGCGAATCTGCTGTAATAAGATCAGGATACTGATTTTCCAACTCACTCAACTCCCTTTTCAAAGCATCTCGTGCTGCTTCACTAATATCCGTCTTGGTGTTTAAAGCAAAATACTGATAGTTCCAGTGATTAATTTCCTCACGTAATTTTTCAATGCGCTTACGCGCCTGTTCTTTATTCATTATTCAACTTGGGGAAGATATTCGCGATTAAAAATAAAACCAATGGTATCTTGATCTTCATAAAATTGATCTAACCCTACTACTTTAGTTAAATACAACTTGAGTTTTTCTTGAATAATCGGATTAAAATACTTCTTATGTAAAACCACATAGCGCAAATTCAAAGCACGTAATGACTGCTGAATTTTACGACGGTCAAAATCCTCTGCTACTGAAACTGGTCGTTTATAGTCAATTAAATACGCTAAACCAGGCATCTTCAAATACATTCCCGCTTTCCATTGGGGAAAACGGGAAATGGAAAAGCTGATTAATTTTTTGCCGTGTTCCCTTTGATAGCTTTGCATAATGCTATGATAATGACCAAAACCATAATAACCGGAAGAAAAACCACAAGGCAAGTCTAAAATGGTACAGTCGTTAGAATCTTTCCTAATTTGAGCATAAATTTTAGGAACAGTAGCATTATTAATTGGGAAGGGAATACTTAAAAATTCGCCAAAGACCGCACTTAGAAATAACAAGAAAATAATGCCAATCAGAGGATATTTCAGCCATCGCCATTTAATTCGGTAAACCAAATGGAAGATTCTTGCTAAAGCAATACCCGCAATAATTACCAAACAAACCATTGTAAAAATAGAAAAACGCGACGGTGCTCGCAGATCGCCAATAAATGGCAATTGGTAAATCACAATAAACGGTAAGGCAATTCTAAATTTTAAGTTGCTTACCTGAAAACTATCTTGGCCTGCAACGTATAAAATTGGCCCCAAGGAAAAAACAAAAAACACAATCGCAGGAACAATCCAAGACCAAATTCTCATTTTACTATCATCTTCTTTTAACTTACGGTGTTTGCGTAACTGAAACATCACAAAAGCAAAAATAATTGCAATAATTAAAAGGGCTAAAACAGTGTAACCAAAAAAAACAGTTCCTTCCGTTCCTCCACCAGGAATCACCGTCTTTACTTTATTAGCATAATCACCAAAGAAAGTACTCAAGTGACTGGGAATAACAAAACGTACCAAATCCGCAGAATATATTTTGTAACGTCCTAATTCAATTTTCTCTAAACGATTAGCTTGATAGTTTTTTAATGCTGGAATGAGTAGCGGCGAAAAAACTATTAACGCGACCAAAACCATAATGACTGTTTTAATCAGAAAAGTAGAAAGAAAAACTCGTTTAAACTCTGCAATAAGATAAACGATGTAAATCAACAAGCCGAACAAAGCTATCATCACTGCATATTGTAGTTCATTGAGACAAAGAATTCCTACAAATAACCCCGCAAGAATTGCATTATGCCATCCTCTGCCATATAACATCTTCATCAAGAAATACAAAAAGAACGGAATAGGCCAGATTGTTGATAAGTTAAAGTGTCCTAATGAACGTACCATCACATATGGTGCAAACGCTAACATTACTCCCCCAATTAATCCTCCCAAAGTACTTTTAGTAAGGTAACGAATTAAAAGATAGGTTCCCCAACCAGTCAAAACAAAACCCGCCAAGAAAATAATATTGAAGGCAGGAACAATCCCGAAGATTAATTGTAAAGGAATAGAAACAAGTGAATTAAATAATGCAAGGGTATGGAAAGTTAAGTCAACGCGGTGCGGAAAGGCAATTAAATCAGTGTAGAAAGGGCTTTGATGAAGATCTAAAAGAGCATGTTTGACCCACCAACTATCCCATAAGAATAATCCGCCATCGCCATTATCTCCTGGGATACCATTAGTAAACCATTTAATCAAAGGATAGGTCATTATAATCGCCAAGCCAAGGAAAAATCCAATGACAATGAAATTAAACCACCATCGTTGATACCACCTCTTTTGCACCTTTTTTTTGTGGAAACCGATGCGCTCTTCCTGACTTAAGTTCTTCACTCCTGCCCAGAAATCCAAACTTTGATGACGCAATTTTTGGAAAAAATGAGAACGTTTCTTGAGAGGTTTCTTCTTTAACTTTTGTTGTCTCAATTCTGCAATTTTTTTCAGACGCTCCTCGGTAATAGATTTCTGTCTAATTCCCCACGCTTTAAAGAAATGTTTTCGTTCCCGACGGCGCAAGGCGCCGTATGGTACCCTGCGGAGAATCTTTGGTACCGCATTTCTTTTCGGAATAATCGCTTTAACCTTTGCTTTCCAGTTTTTTAAAAAGCCCAAGTTTAATTTTGGGCGCAATTTCAAAGACCAATCCTCTCCCGTGAAGCGTGATCCCGCTACGCGGGACTTTTTCTTTAATTGGATGGGTTCTACTTTTCTGTGTTTTCGGACCGGACGAATGTCCGCAAAAGTTCTTTTCATCAATCAAGCAAGCTATTTTTCAAACTCTACTTTTGGTGTTTCTCTCTCAGCTTCTACGCTAATTTCAAATAATTCAAATGGTTTGAAACCAAAAAGCTTTGCAACAATACTGGACGGGAAAGTTTCGCGACGAATGTTAAAATCACGAACGTTACCATTATAAAAACGACGAGCAGCTTGAATACGATTTTCTGTATCCGCTAATTCTCTCTGCAAACCGAGAAAATTTTCATTTGCCCGCAACTGAGGGTAATTTTCTGCAACAGCGAATAAAGTCTTCAAAGCACTCGTTAGGGCATTTTCCGCCTGGGACTGCTCGCCAGGAGTAGTCGCAGCAATGGCAAGATTACGCGCCTCAGTTACTTTGGTGAAAACCCTTTCTTCATGTTTGGCATAACCTTTAACTGTCGCAATTAAATTGGGAATCAAATCGTAACGTCTCTTTAATTGCACATCAATATCGCTCCATGCCTCCTTGGTGCGATTCTTCAAACTAACCAAACTGTTAAAAATAAAAATCACCCATAAAATAATCACCACGGCAATGCCGATAAAGATCCAAATAAGAGTCAGCATTTAATACTCCTTCCTTAAAAATTAGGTAATGGATAAAAGGTCACAGGGCAGAGGACAAAGGACAGAGTCCAGAGGGCAGAGATGAAAGATAAAATTTATTTATTTTTCTTCTTACTACAGTAATGATTATCTTAGAAAGGATTTTGATAATTTCAAGGTTTTCCTCCTTGAAATAATCAAGTTTGCAATTCTGATTAATCCCTAGATATTCAATGGCATTAATCCAATGAAGTGTTTCGCGAGATTCCCTAAGAGCAATTGCGTGGCCACTTGAGAACTCAACAATTGTTCTAGCGCTTTGGGCCTCAATGATATTAGCACTAATTGCCATCGAGGAACAAATAGTTTGATTAATAATTTCGAAGTAATTGGGATGAACTTTGAATTGTTTGATCGTTTTGATCAATTTAATCCCAAAATCAAATGCCTTACGATAAACTTTCGATCTCATTCTCATCATAATTAGTCCCTCCATTTAATTAATTGTTAACTAACCGACTGATCAACTTAATCTCCCACTCTGCCCTCTGCCCTGTTACCTCTGCCCTTATTCTATTTTTGTTTGGGCTCGGTCTGTTTCTAAATCACTAAATTTCGTAAGGTCTTGGTGGAAGAACAACTCAACTTTCCCAGTCGGCCCATTACGATGTTTCTTAACAAGAATGTCAGCAATGTTTTTACGGTCAGTGTCATCTTTGTACATTTCCTCGCGATAAATAAACATCACTACATCTGCATCTTGTTCAATAGAACCACTCTCACGCAAATCAGCTAGTTGCGGAATACGATCCGGACGTTGTTCCACCGCACGCGACAGTTGGGAAAGCGCTACCACCGGGATATTCAACTCTCGGGCAATTCCCTTGAGTCCACGTGAGATTTCTGAAACCTCCTGCACCCGATTATCGCTATCCAAAAACCTACTACCCCCACTCATTAGTTGTAAATAGTCAATGACAATTAAGCCCAAACCATGTTCAGCTTGCAACCTTCGCGCTTTGGTACGAATCTCCATTACATTAGCATTTGCAGCGTCATCAATAAAGAACGGCGCATCAGATAAAACACCCATCGCATGACCAAGCTTAGGAAAATCATCGTCCTCCAACTTCCCCGTACGCAGTTTCCAAAGATCAATTCCTGCTTCGGCACAGAGCATACGATCAACTAATTGTTCTTTGGACATCTCTAAACTGAAAAAACCAACAGGAATTTTTTCTTTTACGGCAACATGTTGTGCAATATTCAAAGCTAAGCTAGATTTACCCATAGATGGCCGTGCTGCGATAATTATTAAATCTGATGGTTGCATTCCAGCTAATAAATTATCCAACCCCTTAAACCCAGTTGGTATACCACGCAACTTACTTTTGTCTTTGTGAAGCAAATCAATACGATCAAATGCTTCCGTTAAAATATCTTTTAAGGGAACAAACTTTTCTTTGAGATAATGCTGGGAAACTGAAAACAAAACTTGTTCCGAGCGGTCTAAAAGATCACTTAGATTTCCTCTCTCGTCATAACCTAATTCCATAATCTGGCTGGCAGCTTTAATTAATCTTCTTAAGGTAGCTTTTTCGCGTACTGTTTTAGCATAGCTTAAAACATGCGAAGCTGTTGGAACAGTATTCAAAAGCTCCGAAAGATAACTAGCGCCGCCAACTAGATCAAGTTGCTTATTCTTCTCTAACCTATTTGTTAAAGTCACTAAATCAATCGGATCGCGCGCTTCGTAAACCTCTAACATTGCTTGATAAATAGTCGTATGCTTATCCTGATAAAAATCATCAGGATGTAAAATATCAGCTACTTTTACAATGGCATCTTTGTCAATCAAAAGCGAGCCAAGTACTGCCTGCTCTGCTTCCAAATTCTGCGGTGGCACTAAATCCCCCATTTCTTTGAATTTTGGTTGAGCCATTAGAATTAATATTTAATAACAATTAATGAAAACACTTCTTTCATCTTAGCCAGTCACTAGCAATTGATCATTAACAATTATCAATTATTTTTCCTCCCCCAAATACTGCGGTTATATCTGCACTAGCTTCGTCTTGCGAATGCTGCGCCGTAATGTTTCGAGAATTATTTGTTTTTAATAGTTTATCAGCATCAACTTCACCACAGAGATGTACCTTAAGCCCGGTAATTTTCTCAATTGCCTTTTCTACTACCGTACGGTTTCTGATTTCATCCATGCGTTCTTTATGAAAATTGTAGCGATAAGTAATCATAAGAGCTCCATTTTGATCCAAATGAGTCGGTTCACCTGCTTGCAAAAAGGCGCGAATGGAATGGTTTGCTAATTTAACCTCTTCTAAAATTGCTTGCCAATCGGCCTTAATCTGATTCAATGAGTCAGAACCAATCTTTTGGGATTTTTTGTCAGAGGAAAATTCTCTTCCAGAGGAGGTTTTAGAAATAATCTTCTCTCTTACAGGACGAATAACTTTCTTAACTGGTTCAGGAAGTTTAGACTTAATTTGGGAAATAACAGATAGCTCTCTATCAATTTCCTTGGCTTCTTTATCGTCAGTGGTTTTTATTCTCTCCTGACAAAAACGCAGAAAACTTACTTCCAGCGGCAGACGATCAATCTCAGTTACTTTCAGTTGAAGAATTGCTTCGCTTAAGAGATCAATTAACTTCAATAAATCATTATCGGAAATTTTTTCTGCCAATTCCTTCAGTACTTTTAATTCATCATCGCTAATTTCACCGGTTAAGTCTTTTCCGCCAATTTTAACTAAGAGACAATTGCGGAAAAAATCAATTAATCCCAAAGTTAATTGTTCTGCATCTTCTCCTTGGTCTAGCAATTTTTCTAAGTCCGTAATTGCTTTTTGATAGTTGCGTTCAATAAGTAGTTTTCCTAGTTCGGAAATTTCTTCAAAATCCGGCAAACCCAAAATATTTTTTACCATTTCAAAAGTAATTTTTTGCCCTGAAAATGCCGACAACTGATCTAGCAAACTTTCAGCATCACGATAACTACCACGTGCCTTACGAACAATAAGATCAAGAGAGTCATTGTCCAAATCAATCTTTTCTTTTTGAGCAATCTTTTTTATTTTATCTCTAAGATTCTTAAGATCAATTAAATGAAAGTCAAAACGTTGACAGCGAGAAATAATAGTAACAGGAACTTTATGAATCTCAGTGGTTGCTAAGACAAAAATAATATGTTTAGGTGGCTCCTCAAGAGTTTTCAAAAGCGCATTGAATGCTTCCTTGGTAAGCATATGTACTTCATCAATAATGAAGACCTTGTACTTGGACTTAGCTGGCGCAACTCTCACTTTTTCACGCAAGTCACGAATCTCATCAATTCCGCGGTTCGAAGCAGCATCAATTTCAATTAAATCCAATGCTTTATTTTCATTAATTTCCCGACAACTTTCGCACTTATTACAGGGTTCACCATTCCTGCTATTCTGACAATTAAGCGCTTTGGCTAAAAGTCTTGCGGTAGTGGTTTTTCCTGTTCCTCTTGGTCCACAAAAAAGATAAGCATGACTTACTTTATTCTCTTTTAATGCGTTCAAAAGCGTTTTTTTGATGTGATCCTGACCAACAAGTTCAGAAAAAACTTGCGGCCTGAAGCGTAAATAAAGTGCTCCCCGCATAATTTTCCTAAGTTAGTTATTATGCCGACGAAACGTTAATGCAGTCAGACGATTTCAGTATAAACTATCTCGGGGTAAGATTAAAGAGGAAAAAAGAGGAGAAAATGGGGATAAATTATTTTATTAATTACCAGAAAAGCTTATTTGAGAATAAAAGTAGGATATGATAGGATATTAAAGACAAAGTAAAAGTACAAGAGAGCAAAAAACAGAGATCAGGGTTATTACTAGATCTAGTAACTCTGCCCTCTGTCTGGGTACCCTCTGCCCTATTTATGTTATGCCGATGTGGCGGAATTGGTAGACGCGTTGGTCTCAAAAACCAATGAGGCTCAACCCCTCATGTCGGTTCGACTCCGACCATCGGCACCACCATGCATGGTAGAGAAGTTTAGTACCCCCGTCTTTTATTTTTATAGCAGGGCAATCTAGTCATCAGCAATATCTCAAAGCTAAGCTAAAAACAGACCTCGCTAAAAAGGTTTGTTTTAATTATCTTTGAGTTTTAACTCTTACCTTTTGTCTCCCTACCTAAGGTTTGCATACTCCGCATGATTCCTTGCCATCTGCTTCCGCTTCTTCTTTGGAATTATAATAAACCCTATTCTCCTCTTTAATACTAGTTGCATAGCGACAGGTTAACAAATGATACTTTTTGCCGTTCTTGCTCGCCACATATTTCCCTATAGATTTAGTTTCGGTTTTGCTACCTTTCCCCGACATCACTTTGATTACCTGTTTTTCACTCAAGGGCAGAGCCAGATTTAAAATTTCACCGCCAATTTCAATGCGAAAGTTAAGTTCTCTGGTACCCTCTTTGGGAACAAGATTTAGATCACCCTCAATCAGTTCTTTGTCTAAATACATCACTTTCACTCCCCTTCCTATCTTTCCAACAACACTTTTACTATCCAGCTTGGTTAGCGACAGCTGGTAATTTCCTGAATTCAAGATATTATTTTGAGTAAGGTTTTTATTCTTATTTGATAGATAGTCTTGGGTGAAAAAATAGCCCAAAACTCCCCCAATTGTAATAATAACTATTGCCGCAACGACTAAAACTGCTCGGGAAAGCATAGAAAGATTCTTCAGTTCTAAAATGACCTTTTGAAATTCCATTTATGTTATATTAAGAGTAAGTATAATAATTCTTTATTATGCTCTACGCGTTTATTTTAGGTATTCATCCTAATTTATCCCTTGCGGAAATTGCCGCGTTGCTTCAATTTAAGAAGTATGATTTTCAATTAAAAGATTCTTCTGATCAATTTGCGATTTTTGAAATGGATAAGCTAGAAAGTCCACAAGATTTTTTAAATCAACTAGGAGGAACGATTCGCATTGCAGAAGTAAAAATGACCACAGAAATTTCAAAGACCGAAGCAATCGCAAAAATAATTTCCACGTCTCTTCCTAATTCTCCGAATAAATTCTCCTTTGGTGTTTCTGCCTTTGGTTTAAGGATAGCAAACAAAGATTTAGTAACGATTAAGAAAAAATTAAAAAAATTAAAACTAAAACCAAGATTTACTTCCTATCAAAGTCATAAACCGATTCTCTCAAGCGCACAGGTAACAAAAAACCGTCTTTTAAAAGAAGGTGGTGAAATTATTTTAATTAAAAGCGGAACTAGTAACTACATAGGAAAAACGGTTGCAGTACAGAATTTTGAAAGTTATAGCCAGCGCGATCATGGTCGACCAGAAAGAAATCCCAAGACTGGTATGCTTCCACCCAAATTGGCGCAAATAATGATTAATCTCGGTCGCGGTCTCGTTGATAGTGATAATCCTATCCTCCTTGATCCATTCTGTGGAGTAGGAACAATTCTTCAAGAAGCAATGTTAATGAAAATGGAAGCGATTGGTGCAGATGCGGATGGCAGTCAAATTGAGAGAGCAAGAAAAAACTTAGAATGGCTAAACAGGAAACGGGAAACGGAAGACGAGAAATGGAAAATTCCAAAGTTGATTCCTTCGCCTGTCGAAAAATTAGATAAACATTTGATACCGAATAGCATTGATTTAATTGTAACCGAACCGTATCTTGGTCCGCCGCAGGAAAGACCACTCACTAACAAAGAAGCGGATTTAATCATTCATCAATTAACCTCCCTCTACCTTAAGCACTTTGAGGGCTTTCTCAAGGTCCTGAAACCAAACGGGGTGATTGTTATTGTTTTTCCGGTATTTAAGGGAAAAAACGATGAGGAATTCGGCCTTACAATCCTTGACGACCTTATAAAAATCGGCTATACTCGGATTGAACCGATGAAACGGTTTTTTAGTAGAAAAGGTGAGCTTACCTACTCTAGACCGGATCAGGTAGTGAAAAGAGAGATTATGATTTTTGGTAAATGTTAAATGTCAAATGTTAAATATCAAATTTACATTTTACATTTAACATTTTACATTTGACATAATCACATGGCACATAAGAAAGCTGGCGGTACAGCGGTAAATCTAAAAGACAGTAAATCCAAACGTCTTGGTATAAAACTTTTTGGCGGGCAAAAAGCAATTGCTGGTAATATTTTAGTGCGTCAAAGAGGAACGGTTTATAAACCGGGGAAAAACGTGGGTTTGGGAAAAGACCACACCATTTTTGCGTTGAAAGATGGAAAAGTAGTGTTCAAGAAAAAGATTGTTAAGGGATTTGATGGAAATCTGAGGAGAAAAACTGTAGTAAATATAGAATAAATTTGACCCCGCCATGCAGCGGGGCAAGTGGAAATTTGAGAAAGAAGACGATTGTGAATGTAGAATAGAGAGTAGAAGTAAAAATTAATGAGCGAATTTTTTGATAAAACATTAGAATTGTATTTATTATCGGAGTAGCAATTTACTAGGTCATTCCGATTGCAATTTTTGTTTAGGTTTATGGGTTAGAAGAAGTAGATTAAGATTAGATTAAGAAACAAAAAACGCCTTTATAAAAGGCTGTTTTTTGTTCTTAATGGAATCTTAATCTCCAAAACGATCTCTACAAAATGATGTTTTTGTCAGAATACACTAACTGATTTTGCTTGCAAAATCAACAAAGTTATCAAACCAATATTGTTTGTAATTTTCCAAAACCTCGGCTATCCCTCGTCTCGGCTTAAGCAATAGTTTTGTGTTTATAGTAAACCCGTTATACGAAAAATCTCTGCTTTCTTTCTGCTCGCCAGTTTCAAATATCCTTGAATACCCGTCAATTTTTCTGTATCCGTCCGCGTGTTCGGTTCCTTTCGGGTCAACGAACAGAATTAAATAATGTTTGCCTTTTTGTAGCCAAAAAATGAAGTCAGGTTTGAAATTAGCAATGTTATTTTCTTTTGGATTGTAATAAGGAATCAAAACCTCATCCAACGTTTGGTCAAGTTTTGAAAACATCCACCAATCAAATTGCTTAAATACATTATCATCTCTTTTAAGATATTCTTCTAATTCTTCGATAAATTTTTTTTCGCTATCGACATTGATAATATGGTTGAGATAATCAATTTTTTCGGTTTCTGAAACTATCACCGGAAGGTAGTAGTGATTAGCCAAATATTTGATTTTGATTTTTTGGTTTTTCATTTCAAAATTCCCTGCCTGTTCAAATAAAGTCATCTGTCTTTCAAATTCTTTTCTGGGGATTTTTCCGTACTGTTTATCTAACTCTTTCTGCCTTTCGGGATAATGCCGGACTTCCTCAATTTTTCTTTTGATTTCTTCGTATTTTTCGCCATCGCTAAATCTAACCTTTTTGAAATGCACGATTTCATTTTCCAACTCCTTAAACTTCTCAAACTCTTTACTTTTAACTCCAAGGTAATCAAAAATACGGTCAAGAATTAACTCTGGCTTAAAGAGCGAATTTCTTTCGCTAAAATCGTAATATCGTTCTTTTTCAGCAAAACTTTCTTTTGCTTTCTTCAAAACCGCAACGATGCAATCATATTTAGCCAAAGCTATTTTATCGCCTAAAAATCCGTAGAATTGCGAAGTTATATCAAAATCCTCACGGCTTACAGAATATTTTTGCGGGTCTTTTTCCTCGGCAAAAATTCTCTCGGCCGTTTTATAAACCGGCACCAA
>CAZFJP010000009.1:0-10056 GCA_964518965.1 uncultured Candidatus Saccharibacteria bacterium
CGGTTACCAGACATAGCAAAAGATAAGCTACTTTACGCATGTATATCGCCTCCTACCACTTGGTGTGGTGGAAAAGGTTAAGTTGTCAACGAACGGAGAGAAGTCACTATATCACACTTCTATCCAAAAGTCAAGCTTTGATTTACATAATTAAATATACAATTAAACACAAAAAATGAATACCAAAACCAAAACTCTTATTTTTGGGATTGGATTAACTATTGGGCTAGTTCTTATGATATTTTTACTGTGTAAGTTTGGCAGTGAAGCAGAAGCAGCTGGATCTGAATTTAGAATTAATTCAGCTACGGATAATGATCAAAATAACCAAGCAGTTGCAGTAGACAATCAGAATAGATTCTATATTGTTTGAGAGGATAACCGCGAGCAGATTGGTCGTTATGATATTTATGGTCGTATTTTTGATTCCAAAGGAAACGCAATAACTACTGATGCAAATGCTTTGGATGCGAATAACATTGATAGTTGTCATGTTCCTTCCCTTGCAATCAATAACATTGGTAATGTCTATCTTGTCTGGCAAGATAAGAATAGAGCACCGGAACAGTATGGTGGTGATAATATCTTTGCCCGTCTTCTTCGATACTTTCCTGGTAATACCGAAGATTTAGGTACTGCGCTTCAAGGTCCTGGCGGTAATAACTCTGACTTTAGAGTCAATAATGATGTTGGTACTGAATATACTTGTAATAATCCGATTGTTGCTACTAATGGTATTAACTTTGTTACCAGTTACTTTAATTGGCAAAAGCCCCAATAAATTGAATTTGGAATAAGTAATAAAAATAGAAAATAAAAATGTTTCTCCGCAAGCATGACAAACAAATGCGTAAATATACGCTCTTAATTGCGTTAGTATCTATTTTAGTTGCGACCAGAATTCAGGCTGCAGGCGATGGACCAATGAACTTATTCCCGGCAGGCAAAAGTATGTTTATGACGGGAGTTTACGCGGTGCTAATAAGTTTACTACTCGCAGGGGGGGTATACGGTTTGGTCTATTGGATGAAGAAGCGTAATAAAGGGCAGAGATAACAGGGCAGAGGGCAGAGGTACAGACAGCCGAAAGGCTGTTTTTTGATTTATTAAAAGTATTAGGTCTATAACTCTGCCCCCTGCCCTTTGACCTCTGCCCTAATTAGTTATGCTATATTAACTTTGATGAAACTTTTGGACTCGTTAAATCCAATGCAAAAAGAAGCTGTCCTGCAAACGGAAGGACCGGTTTTGATTATTGCGGGAGCGGGGTCGGGGAAGACGCGAGTGCTGACACATCGCTTGGCTTATTTAATTGAAACGAGAAAAGCGCGCGCTGAGGAAATCTTGGCGGTGACTTTTACCAATAAGGCAGCGGAGGAGATGAAGAAGCGGGTGTTTAAATTACTTGGCCTACCATTGAGCAGGATGAACCTCCGCACCGGACCTTTGGTTTCCACTTTCCATTCTTTCTGTGCGCAATTATTACGAAAAGAGATTGACAAACTAGGATATGATAGAAATTTTGTGATTTATGATGAAGATGACCAACTGCGTTTAGTGAAACGAGTAATGAAAGATTTGGAAATTGACCTGACGCAATTTAATCCGCTTTCTTTTTTAGCTTATATTTCTAGTGCCAAGAATGAGTTAATCGGACCGGAGAAATATCGGGACTTTGCGGGAGATTATATTCAGGAACTGGTGGCCAAGATTTATCCTGTCTATCAGAGGCAATTAGAGAAGAGCAATGCTTTGGATTTTGATGATTTGATTATGCTGACAGTAAAATTGTTTGAGAAATATCCGGAAGTGTTGGGTAAATATCAGCGGCGTTTTCGCTATATTTTGATTGATGAGTATCAAGACACTAATCACGCACAATATCGTTTGACCAAACTTTTAGCGGCAAAAAATAAAAACATTTGTGTCGTTGGTGACCCCGATCAGGGAATTTATTCTTGGCGTGGTGCGAATATTCAAAATATTTTAAGTTTTGAAAGAGATTATCCAAATGCTAAAGTAGTAAAACTAGAACAAAACTATCGTTCCACGAAAAATATCCTTAAAGTAGCACATGAAATTATCAAAAGGAACGTTGAGCGCAAGGAAAAGAAGCTCTGGACGGAAAATGAAGACGGTTTACCGGTTTGTTTATATGAAGCGCTGGACGAAAGAGATGAAGCGGAGTTTATCGTGAACGAGGTAGAGAAACTAGTCAAAGAAAATAAGTGTAGTTATAACGATTGTGTCGTTCTTTATCGCACTAATGCCCAATCGCGCATTTTGGAAGAAGTTTGTCTGCGTTTTGATATCCCTTATAAAATTGTCGGGGGAATTAGTTTCTATCAGCGTGCTGAAGTAAAAGACATTTTAGCTTATCTGCAGCTTGTTATTAACCCGCGCGATTCTATTGCTTTTGAGCGGATTATTAACGTCCCGCCGCGGGGAATCGGTCAGACCACTTTGCATAAATTAAACGGTCTTGCTCGGAGAAATAAACTTGCTCTACTAGAGGTCGTTCAGAATAAGAAAAACTTTCAGGATTTCCGCCCCCAAACCCAAAAAACTTTAGAGAATTTTGCTAAGTTAATTGAAACGCTCAAAGAAAAAGCAAAGAAAAAATCAGCGGCGGATTTGATTGATGAAGTTTTGACTCTGTCGGGTTATCAAGATTACTTGCAAGATGGAACTGACGAAGGGGAAAATCGTTTAGAGAACATTCGCGAATTGAAAACTGTCGCGAGAGAATATCAAGATTTGAAACCACAGGATAGCCTACGCGCTTTTCTCGAAAAAGTAGCATTGATTACGGATGTTGACCACTATAATCCCGACGCTAACGCGTTAACTTTGATGACTTTGCATTCCGCTAAAGGTTTGGAATTTCCTTATGTGTTTATTGCGGGAATGGAAGAAGGAATTTTTCCGCATTCGCGGACATTCTTTGAACCAAGTGAGTTGGAAGAAGAGCGCCGCTTATGCTATGTAGGGGTAACGCGGGCGAAACAGCGGCTCTACCTCGTTTATGCTCAAAGACGAGCTTTATGGGGTGATATTCAGGTAAATCCCCGTTCCCGCTTCTTGGATGATATTCCCGAGGGACTTTTAACTACCGTTCCTACTTTAGAGAAGCCCAACGTTTTCCGTGCGGTGGAGGATTTCTTAGATCAAAATGGGTTAAATCTAAAGTTAGGCGATAAAGTAGAACACCCTACTTTTGGCAAAGGAAAAGTTGTGGAAATTCGTGAAGGGAGGATTACAATTGCTTTCCAAGGAAGAGGAATTAAGAAATTGGCGTTAGGAGTAGCGCCAGTGAAAAAAATTGCTGATTGACATTAAATTAGTTCTCATTTACAATAAACCCGAGAGATTTCTCCATTTTCCATTCTCCATTTTCCATTGCCCCTCGGGGCACATTTTATTGTTAAACTAAATTATGCCCGAGACCATTGAAATCAAACAAAAATCCGAAGCAGGAATCGGCAGAAAGATTCTTACTATTGGAATTGTTGTGATCTTAATAGCACTAGGATTTTTAGTGGGCTTTAGTGTCGGCAAGGGGATGATTTTTCTGGAAGATAGTCGCATTGCCTTGGTCAATCGTGAGAAAAAAACCAGTGTTGATTTCGGACTTTTTTGGCAGGTGTGGGATATTATTAATGAGAAATATTCAGGAAAGAGTGATTACCAGAAAATGGTTTATGGTGCTATTGAGGGAATGGTCGGGGCATTAAACGACCCTTATTCTATTTTCATGGATCCCGATATGACCAAAGAGTTTATGGGAAGTTTAGATGGATCATTCGGAGGAATTGGAGCCGAGGTGGCAATTCGTAAAGACCAGCTGACTGTCGTTGCACCTCTAAAAGGATCACCAGCAATGAAAGCGGGATTAAGAGCAGGAGATGTAATTTTGGCTATTAATGACGAAGACACTGCGGAAATGAGTTTAGGTAAGGCAGTTAGTTTGTTGCGTGGCGAACCGGGAACCGAGGTGAGAGTTTTAATCCAGCGCAATGGCCGGCGCACAGCGTTTGAAGTGAAAATCAAGCGTGACACTATTCAAGTAGAAAGTGTTACCTATGAAAAGAAAGCGAATAGAATTGCTTATGTGGAGTTTGCTCGCTTTGGTGATGATACCGAAGAGAAGTTTTCCCAAATTGCTGATCAGATTCAGAAAGATGGTTGTAAAAAAGTGATTTTGGACTTTCGTAATAATCCCGGCGGTTATTTAGATACCGCTGTGGCAATTGTGGATTTATTTTTAGATGAAGATATTATTGTCAAAGAGAGATTCGGTGATGGTACTTCCAAAGTATTTAAAGGAGAAAAAGGAACAAAGTTTAGCAGAGATTTTAAGATTGTTGTATTGATTAATAAAGGCAGTGCTAGTGCTTCGGAAATTGTTGCTGCGGCATTAAAAGATTATGACATGGCTTACATTATTGGCGAGAAAAGTTTTGGTAAAGGTACCGTTCAGGATTTGGAGGAATTCTCTGATGGCTCTAGTTTACGTCTGACGGTAGCGCATTGGTTGACGCCAAAAGGAAACGATATTAATGAAAAGGGTATCGAGCCGGATAAAGTAGTGAAAATGTCTGATAAAGATTTTGAAAATAACCGCGATCCGCAACTTAAAGAAGCCATTGATTATTTGAGAAAACTGTAACGTAAATGGATAATGTAAAATGGATAATGAAAAATGTAAACATCCTACATTCTACATTTTCCATTTTCCATTACCCATTATCTATTTGTTATAAAGATCATCTATGAAAGTTGTTCTTATCAAGGAAGTGAATAAATTAGGTAAGGTATGGGAAATAAAAGATGTTGCCAAAGGTTATGCGCGCAATTTCTTATTTCCCAGAAATCTTGCAGTTTTAGCAACTGAAAAAATGGTTACGGAAGCGCAGAGACGGGCAAAGATTGCTGCCGCACGAGCCGAGAAAGAAGTTGCCAAGATCAGAAAAGCAGCAGAGGAATTAAAGAAATTAACGATTAAAATTACTGCGAAATCAACAAAAACAGGTATTTTATTTGCCTCCATTACTAAGAGTAAATTAGCGAAAGAAATTGAAAAATTGACTGGCTTGAAGAAGTTTGATCCGAAAAAAGTTTTGTTAGAGAAGCCAATTAAGAAAGTGGGGGATTATAAGGTGAAGGTTGAGTTAGGAAAGAACTTGGTAAGTGAGGTTAAAGTGAAAGTCAAAGGGATATTAAAATAACGTTTAAAATGTATAATGTAAAATGGATAATGGAGAATGTGGGGAAACATTTTACATTATCCATTTTACATTATACATAGTTAAAAAGGAGGGACTATGAATGACAGGAGTGCTTATTTTTGCGCTCGGTTTAGAAAGTTTGCAGTTGATACGATTTCTTTTGCAGAAGGATTGAGAAAGTATCATAAGTACGTGATTCTTGACCAGATTACTCGATCAGTTACCTCAATCGGTGCCAATTTCTACGAATCAAGGGTTGCTCGGTCTCGCAGGGAACTAGTCGGAATTCTTGGCATTGCCTTGCGAGAAACAAAAGAAACAGAGTTCTGGTTAGATGTAATTGAAGATTTGAATTTGCTATCGCGTGACTATCTAGCTAAATTGAAAAAAGAAGAAAGTGAAATTGCCAAAATATTATTTGCGAATATCCGAAAAAACAAGCAAAAGCTAAATTTTCCTGTTTCATAAACATTCTCCATTTTCCATTCTCCATTTTCCATTTACCATGTCTCAATGTAAATATATCTTTGTTACGGGAGGTGTCTGCTCTGGTCTAGGCAAAGGGATTGCAGCATCATCGATCGGAGTGCTGTTAAAAGCCCATAAAATAAGGGTTTCCATCCAAAAGCTGGACCCTTATTTAAATATTGACCCGGGAACGATGAGCCCGTTTCAGCACGGGGAAGTTTTTGTTTTGGACGACGGGATGGAAACGGATTTGGATCTCGGTCATTATGAACGATTTATTGATGAGAGTTTGAATAAATATTCCAGTGTGACGACCGGACAGATTTATAACGCTGTTTTAAAAAAGGAACGCAAAGGGGATTTCTTAGGTAAGACAATTCAAATTGTTCCCCATATTACCAATCAAATTAAATTAATGATTGAGAAAGCAGCCAAGACGAGTAAGGCGGAAGTATTGATTGTTGAAATTGGGGGGACGGTGGGAGATATTGAGGGTCAACCATTTTTAGAGGCAGCGCGCCAGATGCGCCAAGTACTTGGTTCAGAAAATGTTTTCTTTGCCCATTTAACTTTATTGCCATTCTTAAAGGCCTCGCAGGAATTAAAAACAAAACCAACTCAAGCGAGTGTTCGGGAATTGCGGCGAATTGGTATTCAGCCGGATATGATTTTTGCTCGCGCTGATCTGCCGATTGAGCCGGAATTGTTGGAAAAAATTGCTCTTTTCTGTGATATTGATGTCAATGCGGTTATTCCTGCGCCAACAGTAGATAGTATTTACAAAGTGCCTTTGAACTTTCATAAATCAAATGTTACGAAAATTATTGCTAAGCAATTGAAGTTAAAATTACAGCTAGCAGATCTAAAAGCTTGGGAAGAATTAAATGATAAAATTGCTCATGTTAGTAAAACGCTACGTGTTGGTTTAGTAGGAAAATATACCGATTTAAGTGATGCATATATCAGTGTCATTGAGGCGCTGAAATCTGCTTGTTATTTTCATAATGTGAAATTGGAAGTAGAGTGGGTTTCGGCGGAGCGAATTGAGGATGGAGATTTATCACAGTTGAAGCAAGTGACGGGGATTGTTGTTCCGGGCGGTTTTGGCGATCGGGGTACCGAAGGGAAGATTCGCGCGGCGCAGTTCGCGCGGGAGAAAAAGATTCCTTATTTAGGTTTGTGTCTCGGAATGCAGATTGCCACAATTGAATTTGCCCGAAATGTTTTAGGGATTAAAAATGCTAATAGTACTGAATTTAGTCCCAATACAAAGTATCCGGTGATTTATATCATGCCGGAGCAGGAAAAAATCCGTAAAAAGGGTGGCACGATGCGCTTGGGCGCTTACCCCTGTCGTCTCCACAAAGGTACTTTATCTTATAAGGCCTATGGCAAAGAAGAAATTTCCGAACGTCACCGTCATCGCTATGAATATAATAATCGCTATCGTGAACGTTTAGAAAAAGCGGGTTTGATTGTTGCAGGAGATTATCTCAATGGCAAAATTGTTGAGATTGTGGAAAATAAAAATCATCCGTGGTTTGTCGGGGTACAGTTCCATCCCGAGTTTAAGTCCCGACCTACTAAACCGCATCCGCTATTCAGGGACTTTATCGGTGCTTGTGTAAAAACTTCTACTTTGATTTAGATATCATTAGATAAATGCAAAAATCAAAATGCAAAATTAAAGGTAAAATGTAAAAGTTTAGGCTATCTATTTCATGAAATAGATAATAGTTTAATTTTACCTTTTGCATTCAATTTTACTTTTTGCCTTTTCGATTTTTGACTTTAACGATTGTCCATATGGGAGCCATTGTGTTATTCTCTGGTGGTCTTGATTCAATGCTCGCTACAAAATTATTATTGAATCAAGGAATTAAGATTCAAGGTCTGACATTTGTCACACCTTTTTTTAATGCTGAAAAAGCAAAGAAAGCGGCAAAAATTTTAGGGATTCCCCTGAGAGTGATTGATATTAGTACTGAACATTTTAGAATACTCAAAAATCCACCTCACGGTTACGGTAAAAATGTCAATCCCTGCATTGATTGTCATGCGTTAATGCTGAAAAAAGCTAGAGATATCATGAAAAAAGAGTGGTATCACTTTGTAGCGACGGGGGAGGTTTTAGGGCAAAGACCGATGTCCCAAAATAAGCAGTCGTTAAAGATTGTTGAGAGACTGACAGGACTTAAAGGTTATTTATTACGTCCGCTGTCAGCGCAGTTGCTAGCGGAAACGATTCCAGAGCAAAAAGGACTGGTGGATAGAAAAAAGTTATTAGGATTGTCGGGAAAACAAAGAAAAGTGCAAATGATACTGGCGAAAAGGTGGAAAATCAAAGAATACGCCACACCTTCGGGAGGATGTTTACTCACCGATCCCGGCTATGCAGAAAGATTTAAGAAATTACAAAATATTTTTCCCAATTTTAATTTACACGAAGCCGAGTTGTTAAAATATGGTCGGCTATTTATTGAACCGGACTATATGTTCATTGTCGGGAGGAATCAAGAAGATGATTCGGCGATTAAAAAAATTGCTAATAAAGATGATATCTTGTTAGAAATCAAGGACATTCCCGGTCCGACGACGTTGTTGCATTTCTTCCGGCTGACTAAAGCACCTATCCCTCTTAAAATTAAAAAAACCGCTTTACTTCAAGCGGCGGAGAGGACGGTGAGGTATGGGAATAAGAGAGTGAGAGAATTAAAAGAGGTTGTGGTGTTAGCGGGAGAAAAAGGGGAAATTAAGGTAAGTACTAAGAGTGTTTTTAAAGGTTAAAATTAGATTAAGATGTAGAAAGACTAGCTCTTTAAAGGCCTGTTCGCTGGATTCTGACTTAGTCATGGTGACTTTTTGGTGGTATAATGAGAATGGTTAAAAATTTATTAAATTTAATTATGACCAAAGAACAAAAATTTTATAAAGCTCTGCAAGATGTATTTATCGGCGCCAAGATTGAAGGCAAAGGCGGTTTTGTCAATTTGATGAGAATAAAATCAAATTACTACCGCAAGATTGAGAATATTCTCAAGAAAGATATTGAAACTGCGTTAGAAAGATATCCTGATTTTCGGGATGAACTTTTTGACAAACTCTATTCTTTTTTTAGCCGCTACTTTACCGAAAGCGGCTCAATTTATTTCAATTCAACACCATTTCACAACAGCATCTACGAAAAGGTTTATACCGATGAAAAAGATGTCATCCTCTTCTGGAAAACGCAGATGCTTTATTATGTCAAAACAGATAGAATTTTCAGAAGTTTAGATTTTGAATCTGATGGATTTAAATTTCTTTTTGACGCTTCAAAGATAGAAAACAAAAAAGCAAACGAAAAACGCTCGCTTGTTTATAAGTTAGATAAAGTGAAAGAAGACGGCACAATTGTTTTTGGCGTTCAATACTCCGAAAGAGGCGCAAAAACAAAACAAGATGAGATCTTGAAAGCCATAAAGAGAAAAGACTTGAGTATAACCGAAGAACAATTGGAACGCGCCTTTAGAGTTTTTGAAAAGCAAAGGGAGGTAGATTTCTTTATCAACAAAAACGCCAGAGCGTTTCTACAAGAGCAATTTAAGCTCTGGAGTTATCAGTATTTCTGGGAAGGAGCAAAAGAATGGAGCGCGGATAGAGTTAACCAATTGCAAATTTTAAAAGATATTGCTTTTAAAATTATTGACTTTATCTCGCAGTTTGAAGATGAATTGGTAAAAATCTGGAACAAGCCAAAGTTTGTTAAAAACTCAAATTATGTGATTACGCTGGATAGAATTAAAGATGAAAAACTGATTGAAAAGATTTTGAAACATAAAAACATCAATGAGCAAATCAAAGAGTGGCAGGAATTAGGTATTGTAGATGAAGAATTTAAACTAAATAATGTTTTTGAAAAAGATTTAACTGGTAAACATCTTGCTAAAAAGTATGAGCATTTGCCGATAGATACCAAGTATTTTAAGGATGTAGAACTTGAGATTTTATCGTTGTTTGATGATTTAGATAATCAATTAGATGGCTGGCTTATAAAATCAGAAAATTATCAGGCATTGAATACGATTTTGCCTAAATTCAAAGAGAAGGTGCAGACAATCTATATTGACCCGCCATTTAATTTAGATTCTTCCGACCAATTCTTATATCGCACAAATTATAAAGATGCTAACTGGGCAACATTACTTGAAAACCGCTTACGAATTGCTAAAGAATGGCTGAATAAAAAAGGAAGCATTTTTGTGCGTTGCGATTACAATGGCAATTGGATTGTAAGATGCCTGATGGATGAGATTTTTGATAAAAGTAATTTTAGAAACGAAATTTTTGTTAAAAGAGGATATGTTCCAAAGGGATTAAC
>CAZFJP010000010.1:0-103225 GCA_964518965.1 uncultured Candidatus Saccharibacteria bacterium
GGCATAGCAAATCCTATAGCTGCGATTCTTTCCGCCAAAATGATGCTAGAATATTTTGGAGAGACTAAATGGGCTGAACGCATCGATAAGGCTGTTGCAACTGTTTTAACGGAAGGAAAACATCTGACACCCGACCTCGGTGGAACAGCAACCACAAGCGAAATCACAAATGCAATAATAGATAAACTATAAACCAAAACTATTTTAAATATACTGAGAGTACATGACTTAACATTTATTAACCGCATAATTAATCCTTCAATAATTTGTAAAATACTTACAGGAAAATGGAAATGAGTGAAAAACAAGTAGAAGTGCCAAGGCAGCCGGAAATAAACATAGGAACGATAGGTCATGTTGATCATGGTAAAACAACTTTAACTGCTGCGATGTTGAAGTGTTTGCGCGCGGCAGGATTTCAAGCTCAAGATAAGGGTTTTGATGACATTGACAATGCGCCAGAAGAGAAAGAACGTGGCATTACGATTTCGACTACTCATGTTGAGTATGAGTCTCCGAAACGTCACTATGCGCATGTTGACTGTCCGGGTCATGCCGACTATGTTAAAAACATGATTACTGGTGCAGCCCAAATGGACGGTGCGATCCTGGTAGTAGCGGCAACGGATGGTCCGATGCCTCAAACCCGGGAGCACATTTTGTTAGCTCGTCAGGTAGGTGTTCCGGCAATTGTTGTCTTTTTGAATAAGGTAGATCAAGTAAATGACAAGGAACTGATTGATTTAGTGGAAGAAGAAGTTCGCGAACTTTTGACTAAGTATGAATTTGATGGCAAGAATGCTAAGGTTATTCGCGGCTCTGCTCTCAAAGCATTAGAATGCGGTTGTGGCAAAGATGGTTGTGAGGCGTGCAAACCAATTATGGATTTAGTTAATGCTTTGGACGAGGTAATTCCGGAACCGAAACGTGAATCAGACAAGCCATTTCTAATGCCGGTGGAGGATATCTTTTCTATTGAGGGTCGTGGCACTGTCGCTACCGGAAGAATTGAACGCGGCGAGGTGAAATTGAATGATGAGGTGGAGATTGTCGGATTGAAAGATACTAAGAAAGCTGTAGTAACTGGCATTGAAATGTTTAATAAGCAGTTAGATTCTGGTCAAGCTGGTGATAATGCTGGTGTGCTTTTACGTGGCTTGAAACGGGAAGATGTCGAGCGCGGTCAGGTTTTAGCTAAACCAGGCTCAATTACTCCTCATACCGAGTTTGAATCTGAGGTCTACATTTTAACCAAAGAAGAGGGCGGACGTCACACAGCATTTGTCAAAGGCTATAAACCACAATTCTACATTCGTACTACTGATGTTACTGGTGAAGTTACTGAGTTACCGAGTGGTACTGAAATGGTTATGCCGGGTGACACTGTTAAAATTAAAGTAAAACTGATTCAACCGGTAGCGATGGAAGAAGGAATGCGCTTTGCAATTCGCGAAGGTGGTCGTACTGTTGGTGCTGGCGCTGTTTCTAAGATAATTAAATAAACATTTTTAAGAAGGTTTATCCGCCTCTCTTCAAAAAAGGGAGGCGGAATCATAATGTTTAATTTGGTTTAGAGGTGGCTGAGACAAAGAGTGGACAAAAGAGCGCAGCTTTGCAAGCGAAGGAAATTGGAGAGAAGGAAGTGAAAACTTCTTTGCTTTTAGGTAAAACAAAGCTGGCCAAAAAGGAAACTGTGAAAAGTAATGAGCCCCAGCAAAAAATTCGGATTAAAATCAGAGCTTATGATCATAAGGTGATTGATAAATCAACTAGACAAATTATTGAAGCAGCGGAACAAAGTGGTGCGAAGGTAATCGGACCAATTCCTCTGCCCACTTCCAAGAGTAAGATCTGTGTTTTAAAATCTTCCTTTGTTCATAAAGATGCTCGTGATCAATACGAGATACGCATTCACAAACGCCTCTTAGATATTATCAAACCTACCCCGCGCACTATTGATTCTTTGATGAATCTTAATTTGCCAGCGGGGGTAGACATTGAGATCAAAATGTAAGTTATTTTAGTGTTTCCTGTAAGGCAATCCATCTTTGCGAAAGAAAATAAAGTTTTTCAATTGAGACCGGGAAAAATCATTTGTTTTCTCAGTCCTAATTGAAAATAAGGGTTTAGGGGATGGGACAAGCCGCTTTTTCAGCGGAAGGATTTTGTGTTAACCATAAATATGGTAGGAATTCTTGGTAAAAAATTAGGTATGACAGAAGTTTTTGATGAAAAAGGGCGGGTTTGTCCCGTAACTTTAGTTGAGGCTGGTCCCTGTTTTGTTAATCGGGTTTTTACTACCCCCACAGTGCAAATTCTAGAATTAGGGTTTCAGAGACGAAAAAAGCTTCCTGTAACAGGATCTTTAACGAATAGGTTCGGGGTCGGTAGTACAGGCCGTTCTAGGAGAAAAAAAAGAAACCAGTCTGATTTTGTTTTTTTAGCTTCCTTTCCTTTTTCGGGAGAAAAAAAATGGCAGAAGGGCGAGAAGGTTTTAGTGACTGTTCTGGGAAAAGCTAAGCGAGTTCATATTTGCGGTTTGACTAAGGGAAGGGGATTCAGTGGAGTGGTCAAGCGTCATGGTTTTTCTGGCGGTCCCAAAACTCATGGGCATCGTCATGTTTTGAGAACTCTTGGTTCGGTGGGGATGTGTTCTTACCCGGGCGAAGTAGCACGGGGCAAAAAGATGCCGGGACGTTTTGGTCATACTAGAACAACCATTCGTGATCTTGAAGTAGTACGCATTGAACTGGAGAAAAATCTTTTGATTGTGAAGGGGGGGATTCCAGGCAAGAATGGTAGCGTTGTACGAATTTTCGCGAAAGAGGAAATTACTTCTCAGGAAGCTGTTTCGGAAAAGAAGAAGGTTGCTAAGGAATCAAAGGAAATCTTGTTAGAGTCTTCGCTCCAGCAAAAAGAAACGGTAAAGCCATCGCAATCTTAAGCGGTAAAGTAATTTAAGTCCACTGTTGTGTTTAAAGTTAATCTTTACAATCAATTAGGAAAGGTAATCGGTAAAGTTGACCTTAATCCTCATGTTTTTAGTGTTTCTCCTAAAGAAGTTTTAATCCAACAAGTTCTTACGGCTTATTTAGGGAACAACCGCAAGAATTATGCTCATACTAAAACAAGAAGTGAACGTCGAGGCGGTGGCAGAAAACCGTGGAGGCAGAAAGGAACTGGACGAGCTCGTGCCGGTTCAACACGTTCCCCGCTATTCCGCAAGGGAGGAATAGTCTTTGGTCCACGTAATACTCGAAATTATCAAATCAAAATTAATCGTAAAATGAAACAGCAGGTTAATTGCATGATATTGTCCGATCGGGTTAAAGAAGAAAAGTTAATTGTGATTGATAAAATTGAGTTGAAAGAATTTAAGACAAAGGCTGCGGAAGTGATTCTAAAAAATTTAAAAATTAATGATAAGGTTTTAATTGTTTTGGGAAAACCGACTATTCAGCTCAGAAAATCTTTTCATAATCTTAGTCAAGCGCAATTAATTTCTGTTCAACAGTTAAATGTTTTTGATTTACTAAATCATGTTTTTGTTTTAATGGATGAAGCTGCTTTGAAATTAATTAGTGATTATTGTAAGGAGTAGATAATGGATTTAAGTCAGGTGATTATTAAACCAATGGTTACTGAGAAAGCAACTGCTTTAGGAGAAAAACGGAAGTACATTTTTCGCGTTTTTGATAATGCCACTCCCCAATTAGTAAAGCAAGCGATTGAAACAATTTATAAGGTGAAGGTTATTAAGGTGAATTGTTTGCGAGTAAAGCCTCGCCAGCGCCGACGTGGCAGGATTACCGGAAGAAGTTCTGGTTTTAAAAAAGCGATTGTGACGCTTAGAAAAGGAGATAAAATTGAGGTTTACGAAGGGGCTTAGCTTATGTTTAAGCCAGAAATTAAAAATCAAAATTTCTTTGTGGACAGTAATGATAAATATCGTTGGATCATTGGTTTGGTGATTTTAGTTTTAGTTTTAGTTGGTGGTAGTTATTTCGGTTATGTCCGTTATCTGATTCCACGTCAAATTAAGAACTATGTTAATCAAGCTGTTTCTGACTATAATCGTCTTCAAGATCAGTTTGATCAGGTAGGAAAATCATTTAATGAACTGAACGTATTAGAAAGCAAAAAGTTAAGTCAATTTACAAACGATATTGATATTGCTTTGAAGATTTGTGAAGAAAATAGTGATAATGAGAACAAACGTCTTATTTTAAAACAGGGCAGGGAATTACATCAGAAGTTACTTGTTTATTATAGTGATGCTAGGGAAGCGTTAGAAGAAACCAAGTCAATAGTCAGTTATTTTGAAAAATTAGAAAGAATTACTAAAGATCTGGAAGATGTGACGGTTGAGAGTGATCCAGGCCAAGGTTTGAGCGAGACTAAAAAGGAATTCGCTCAATCTGAAAAGAAGCTAACTAGTATTGTTAAGAAAATGGAGCTAATTGCTCCACCTTTAGATCTCAAGAAGTTGCATCGTAATTTAACCAGTTTTATTAAGATATTGGAGAAATTTAGTATTGATGTTAGGAATGCACTTCAAGCAAAAGAGTATGATCAGATTAAAATCTTGACTAGTCAAATAAAATCTGATCAAAGCAGTTACTCAGAAAAAATTGACCAGGACCTTAGTCAATTTAGAAAAAAAAGCAAGATTGGTAACTGGTCGAAAAAATTAGCGAGACAGGGAACAGAAATTGAGCGGCTAGTCTCTGATCTGAAATCGCGCTATCACTTTTAAACCGTTTTTTATGGCTATTAAAATTTACAAACCAACTACAGCTGCCCGCCGCCAAATGTCCACGGTTGTTTCTAAACAGTTGGTTAAGAAAGAATCTAAGAAAAATTTGTTAAGAAAGAAGCATAAACGATCTGGACGTAATAACTCGGGGCGTATTACGGTTCGTCATCGTGGCGGTGGAAATAGGCAGCATTACCGTATTATTGACTTTGATTATTCAATCTTAAATGTTCCGGCAAAGGTGATTTCTTTGGAATATGATCCGAATCGTACAGCATGGATCGCTTTGATCTGTTATCAGAATGGCGTTCAGAGATATATTGTCGCACCAGATAATTTGAAAATGGGTGATCAGATTATTGTGGCGAGAAAAACAAAGATTGCCTTAGGTAATCGTTGTGCTTTAAGAAATATTCCTATTGGTACAGGCGTTTATAACATTGAACTTGAACCTGGTAGGGGGAGCAAGTTGGTGCGTTCGGCGGGAGTTTTGGCAACAGTTCTTGCTAAGGAGGGAGATTTTGTTCACTTGCGCCTTCCTTCTGATGAAATTCGTATGATTCCCGCGGATTGCTTTGCTTCCATCGGTCAGGTTAGCAACGTTGATCATGCCAATATTCGCATTGGCAAAGCGGGTAGGGTCCGGCATCATGGTCATCGCCCGCAGATTCGTGGTAAAGCAATGAATCCTTGTGATCATCCTCATGGTGGTGGTGAGGGTGGTTCTCCGGTGGGCTTAAAACATCCCAAGACTCCGCAGGGAATGCCGGCACTGGGTTATAAGACTCGTAAGCGCAATAAATTTTCTGATCGCTACATTGTCAAACGTCGTCGTAGTAGGAAAAAGCTTTTTGCTTAAAATATTTTATCTTATGTTTTTCGTTTTACGTTTTAAGTTTATTTCATGTCTCGTTCGCTGAAAAAAGATCCTTATGTTGATGAAAGGTTACTGAAGAAGCTACAGAAGTTAGGGCCGAATAGTAAAGAGGTAATTAAGACCTGGTGTCGGGCTTGTGTGATTACACCCGAAATGGTTGGTTTTAAGATTGGCGTTCATAATGGTAGAGAACATGTGCCGGTTTTAATTACGGAAAATATGGTTGGGCATCGCTTAGGTGAGTTTGCGCCTACTCGTAAGTTTATTAAGCATGGTGGTCGTATGGCGAAAGAAGAGGAGATGGCGGAAGCGGCTGCAAAAGGTCCAGTGGCGGCGCCTGGTCAGATTGTGGAAAAAGGTGAGAAAACAGCTGCACGCAGTGAGACTACTGGTTCTGAGAAATCTACCAAGAAGGAGTAATTTATGGAGGTTAAAGCACATGGTTGTAATTTAAGAATTGCTGCTACTAAAGTTCGTTCTTTGGTTGAGTTGGTAAAGGGAAAAAATGTCACTACAGCAGTTGCTGTCTTGAAGTTTACACCGCACAAAGGAGCGCGATTACTGTTGCAAGTTTTGAAATCGGCAATTGCTAATGCTAAGAATAACTATAGTTTAGACGAAAGTAATCTTTATTTAAAAAAGATTTTAGTTAATGAAGGTCCGGTTTATAAAAGGTGGCTACCGCGTGCTCATGGTTCAGCTGATGAAATTTTAAAACGCACTAGTCATATTAGTATTGTTTTGGATGAGCGGGTAAAAACACCTGATAAGAAGGTTTTTCAAAATCTCCTCATGAAACGGAAACGCGATCAGAAAATTGCCGAAAAACGTTTTAAGGAGTCAGAAAGAATGAGAGCGAGCTCAAAAATGACTGACCTAAAAGGATTGAGTGCAAAGTCAACTGTCTTAGAAGAAGAAACCGCGAAAGAATTTCAGAAATTGAAGCAATTCAGGGGAAGGGAAGAAAGGGAGAAGAAAAAAGAAGGGTTCTTAAGTAAGTTATTCCGAAGAAAGGCAGAATAAGACTTATGGGACAAAAGGTTAATCCATTTAATTTTCGTATCGGATTACTCCGAACCTGGCCGTCGCAGTGGTTTGCCCAGGGTAATAAATACCGCAAATTTTTGCTGGAAGATTTAATAATCCGCAGCTTAATCCAGCAGCAATTAAAAGAATCAGGGATTGCCGAAATTATTATCAAACGTTCGGCAAAGCAATTGGATATTAAAATTAAATCTTCCCGTCCCGGAGTAGTGATTGGTAAGGGTGGTACAGGAATTGAAAAATTGAAAGCAAAGATTGAAAAGAAAATTCAGAGCAAAGTTAAGGTCAGTATTGAAGAAATTACTAAACCTGATTTGAATGCTAAAGTGGTGGCGTTGGCAATTGCGGAGCAATTGGAAAAACGGATTCCTTACCGTCGGGTGGTTAAACAATCGTTGGATCGTATGATGCAGGCGGGAGCTTTAGGTTGTAGGGTGGTTGTTGCGGGTCGTCTTAACGGTTCGGAAATGACTCGCCGTGAAATGTTTGTTAAGGGCAAAATTCCTTTAAACACTCTGCGCGCTGATGTTGATTATGCTTATGTTCCAGCACGCACTGTTTATGGCTTGATTGGAGTGAAGGTGTGGATTTATAGGGGTGAGGTGTTTGAGAAGAAGATAAAAAATGATTAATAAAATAATTTGGTAATTATTCCTGATGTTAATGCCCAGTAAAATGAAATATCGCAAATCCCAGCGTGGCAAGATGAAAGGTCTTGCTTTTCGGGGTGAGGAAATTGAATTTGGAAAGTTTGCGTTAAAGGCAAAGTCGCGAGGGCTTTTGAGTTCCCAAGAGATAGAAGCGGCTCGCCGGGCAATGACGCGTTACGTTCAACGCGGTGGCAAGATTTGGGTGCGAGTTTTTCCGGATAAGCCGATAACAAGAAAGGCATTGGAGGTTCCCATGGGAGCGGGGAAGGGAGATGTGAGTCATTATGCTGCGGTAATTTTGCCGGGTCGGATTCTCTTTGAGATGGATGGAATTCCTGAACAGGTGGCGTACGAGGCACTACGTCTTGCTTCCTCTAAGTTGTCAGTGCAAAGCACTTTTATTGTTAAGGAGGAAAAGGGAGTGGAGTAATGAAAGCAAGAGAGTTGCGTAAAAAAAATTCTCTAGAACTAATGAAGGAGTTAAAAGAAGCACGAAAGAAGTTGTGTGAGTTACGTTTTAGGGCAGCATTGAAACAAATTAAGAATCATCGTGAACTTTGGTTATTGAAAAGGGATATTGCTCGCATTTTGACTGTTTTGAGAGAACGAGAACTGCTGAATCAGTTGGAGCAGGAGGAAACAAGTAAGAAAACTGCTATCCCAAAGTCTACTTTGACTAAAAAATAAATTTTGTTTTTAATTTTTGATTGTGAGGAATAATCGAGATCAAAAGATAAAACAACGCCGCCGTATTAGGGGCAGAGTAGTAAAAATTTCTTCTCTGAACACGGTGAAGGTGAAAGTGGAAACTTATCAAAGCCACCCAATTTATCGTAAGCGCTTTAAAATAACAAAACATTACCAAGTTCATGATTTTCGTGGTCAGTGCAAAGTGGGAGATCTGGTGACTATTGAAGAGAGTCGTCCCTTTAGTGGTACAAAACGCTTTAAGGTAATTTATGATCGAAAATAATGATTCAAGCTGGTACCAATTTAATCACTGCGGATAATACTGGTGCAAGACTGCTTCGTTGCATTCAGGTTTTGGGTCATAGCAAAGTTCGCTATGCTCGCATTGGTGATGTAATTATTGCAGCAGTGAAGGAAGCAATTCCTACCGGGATTGTTAAAAAGAAGGAAGTAGTAAGAGCAGTTGTAGTACGCCAGACTAGTCCCTATCACCGTAAAGATGGCTCTTTAATTCGCTTTGATAGTAATGCTGTGGTGATTATTGATAAAGATGGTAATCCCCGTGGTACTCGAATTTTTGGCCCAATTCCCAATGAACTAAGAGAACGGGGTTATCAGAAGATTATTTCCTTAGCACCGGAGGTCTTTTAGAGAAAGCAAATGAAACTCAAGCGTAATGATAAAGTGATAGTAATTAAGGGAAAGGACCGTGGTAAAGCGGGGAAGATTTTACGTGTACTTGGAGAAGAAAATCTTGTTGTTGTGGAAGGTATTAATCTAGCAAAGAAGACTACTCGTCCCAACCGGCGCAATCCAAAAGGGGGAGTAGTAGAGTTTCCCGCGCCAATTAGTGCTTCTAATGTGCAGTTAATTTGTTCTCATTGTGGAAAGAAAACCCGAATTGGTTATCGTCTTACTAAGGGTGGACAAAGATCTGTCAAAGATGGGTCCGCTTGCCTCGTAGGAGGGCAGATTTCTGGCAGAAGAAAAGAGCGTATTTGTCGTAAATGTCAGACGGTACTTTAAAGAAATTTATGAGGTACATTCCCCAACTGAAAATTGAATATCGGGAAAAGGTTATTCCTTTGTTGAAAAAGGAATTGAGTTTGGATAATGATTTTGCTGTGCCACGTTTAGAAAAAGTGATCTTGAACATTGGTGCTGGTAAATCTTTAGAGAATCATGAGTTCTTAGCCAAAGCGGCAGATGTGTTAGCGCGCATCTCTGGTCAGAAACCCACTTTAACTTTAGCGCGTAAATCTATTTCAGGATTTAAAATCCGCAGGGGACTTCCCATTGGTCTAAAAGTAACTTTACGGGGAAATCGGATGTATGATTTTATTCAACGTTTAGTTCAAGTTGCGTTGCCACGCGTTCGGGATTTTCGTGGATTGGATAGAAGCGGATTTGATGGCCGGGGTAATTATAGTATTGGTTTCAAGGAGCATAGTGCTTTTCCGGAAATCACTGCTGAAGAAAGTAGCGAGCCAATAAGTTTAGAGGTAGTAATTGTGACTACTGCAAAGGATAATCATAGCGGTGAGTTGTTGCTTAAAGCACTTGGTTTTCCTTTTGTGGAAAAGGTGAGCGTAAAGAAAAGGGAAACCCAAGGAACTATCCACTTTTGACAGGAAATTATTAAGATCTTCTAAGTAATTTTGATGGCCAAGAAATCTCTCATTGCAAAGGCAAAGAAATTACAACGCAAGGCGAAATTTCGCTCTCGGGTTTATAATCGCTGCGCTCTTTGTGGTAGACGTCGTGGGTATTTGCGTAAGTTTGGCATGTGTCGTATCTGTTTTCGTGAGAGAGCCCAACGTGGTGAAATTCCTGGTTTAAGAAAAAGTAGTTGGTAGCTTAAATTTAAAGTTTAGAAGTTAAAGTTCAAAATTCAAAGTTACTCAGTCTAGCAATTTTGAACTTTGAACTCATAACTTTAAACTATTAAGGATGACTGATCCATTAGCAGACATGTTAGCGAGACTTCGGAATGCGATTTTGGTGCATAAACCAAAAACGGAAGTTCCTTATTCTTCTTTGAAGTTTGAAGTGGCAAAAATTTTGGAACAAGAAGGTTATCTTAGTGGTTTTTCCAAAAGCCGCTTGGGTAATAATGAAATTTTAGAGCTGGAGTTAAAATATGTTGATGGAAAATCAGTTATTACTGGTATTGAATTAGTAAGTAAAGCCGGTCAGCGAATTTATGCCAAGGCGGGGACATTACCTGAGGTTCTCGGTGGACTAGGAACTTTAATTGTTTCTACTTCTCAGGGATTGATGACAGGGAAAGAAGCACGTCGAAAGAATCTAGGTGGCGAAGTTTTGATTAAGATTTGGTAATTGGAACCATGTCTAAGATTGGAATTAAGCCAATTCAGCTTCCTTCTGGTGTTACTTTTACACGAAAGGGCAATTTAGTTGTAATTAAAGGGCCAAAAGGAGAACTAAGTTATACTCTTCCAGTTCCAATTGAAGTTACCTTAAAGGAAGATCAGATTATCGTTAGTCGTAAAAATAATGATAAATCAACTCGTGCTTTACATGGTTTGGTGAGATCTGATCTGAATAATTTGGTAGAAGGAGTTCAGAACGGCTTTGAGAAGAGATTAGAGATTAAAGGTGTTGGTTTCCGCGCCCGTTTAGAGGGAAATGTTTTAGTTTTAGAGTTAGGATTTTCTCATCCCGTTAAGGTAGCAAAGCCTGAGGGAATTGAATTCCGAGTGGTGAAAAATATAATTGTGATTTCCGGGATTGACAAGAAGGCAGTTGGAGCTACTGCTGCGAAAATTCGTGCTCTTAGACCCCCTGAACCTTATAAAGGAAAGGGAATTATGTATCAGGGAGAACAGATTAGACGCAAGGTTGGTAAGGCAGTTGGTGCGGAAGAAGGAGCAGCAGGTGCTGGAGGTGCTGCGGCAAAACCAGCGGCGAAGTAAATAGAAAGTTCTCTTAAGAAGTCTCTCTAAAATGACTATCAATAGGAAAGAACAACGTAAGAGAAGACACTTTCGCATTCGGAAAGTGATTAAAGGAACTAGTGAAGTTCCCCGTTTAAGTGTGTTTCGTAGTTTAAGACATATTTTTGTTCAACTGATTGACGATACTCAAAATAAAACAATTTTGAGCGCCAGTGATCATGAATTAGATAAGAAGATTCAGAATTGTAAAGTTAGTGATGCTACTAAAGTTGGTGAGTTGATTGCCAAGAAAGCACTTGATAGAGGGATTAAAGCAGTTTGTTTTGACCGCAGTGGCTATGCTTATCACGGCCAAGTTAGAGCAGTCGCTGAAGGTGCCCGCAAGGGTGGGTTAAAGTTTTAATTTTTACTAATGCGTTTTTTACTTAGCAAAATTCCTTTCGTTAGTTTTGTTTTGGTACTACTCATTACGGGGCTAAGCCAGATAAGCTTTGCGCAAGTGGATTTTAAGAATCAGGCACAAGAGGTTTTAACGGGTGTAGTGGAGCAAAACAACAAAGCAGAAGGATTGGAATGGCAGAAGTTTCAGAAAGCGGATCACGACCTTTATTATTTTAGTTTGAGAATTACTGCAGTTGAGAAAACCGTAAGTGATTTTCAAGCTGGTCAGGTAGTAAAAGTTCTTTATTATAAAAATCAGAAAAATATCTCTGGTTCCGTCCCAGTTTTGGCAGAAGTAGGATCAGTGCTGAAAATCTGGGCGAATAGGACCGATACTGCTTGGGTGCTTTTTCTGGCATCAGATGGTAAGGCAGTCAATTTAGTGAGTGAGAAACCAAAGACTGGACCGTCATTGAGTATTGAGTATCCCAGTGACCTGGCAGAGTTTGAGTATAATCGTGTTGTGATTAAGGGTCAGACCGAAGCAGGGGCGACGCTGTTGGTAAATGGCTTTGTTGTTAATATTCCAGCGAGTGGAACATTTGAAGTACCGGTTTATCTCTCGGCAAGACGCAATATTTTTAGTCTGGTGGCACTTGGTAAAAATGGCGGGGAGACTAGGAAAACAATTACTTTAATTTATAAGGGAGCAAATCTTAGTTCACAGTTACAGCTGGAAAAAGAGGTTACTTTAAGTGCTGACCGGGTTTTAAGGCAGGAAACCTTTAGTTATTTTATCAAACTAAAGAATCAGGGTAGTGAGGCAGTTACTGATTTGAAGCTTTTGATAAACTTGTCGGAAAATGTTAACCTCATTGAAACCGATCCCTCCTTTAAAAGTGCTTCTGGGGGATTAACAGTAATTGAGGTTTTAGATCCATTGCAAAAATTAGGAGAAAGACGAGTTGAGATCAAAGTAAAGGTGGCTAATGATGCTAAAGTAGGTAGTAGCTTGCCTTTGAAAGTTACTATTACTGGTTCGGACAATACCAAAACTGATAATTTAGCGGAAATTATAGAAAATGCTGGGCCATTAGTTGTTGCAAGTAAAGGTGGTCTTAGTATCTGGGTGTTTGTAGTTCCACTTCTGATTATTCTTTATGTTTTGATTAGTCTTGGCAGTGGTTTTCTCATTGCCAAGCATCTTGTAAAAAGAAGTATTAGTAAAAACTTATGAGAGAATCAAGAAGGTTTGATAAAGAACCGAAAGAGTTTTTTGAGGAAGTAGCTCAAGTTGATCGAGTTACTCGTGTTGTTAAGGGAGGAAGACGTTTTCGCTTTCGTGCTTCTGTTGTTGTAGGCAACCGAAAAGGAAAAGTTGGTTTTGGAATAGCCAAAGGCAATGATGTTAGTGAGGCAGTAAAAAACGCTGTTAAGAAGGCAAAAAAGAATATGATAGTTATTCCGTTGACTGGTTTTTCCATTGCCCATCTTGTGGAGGGTAAGTTTAAAGGTTCTCGAGTACTTTTGAAGCCAGCCTCTGCTGGAACAGGAGTTATTGCTGGTGGCGGAGTGCGCATTGTGATGGATTTGGCAGGAGTGAAGAATGTTTTAAGCAAGATTCATGGTTCTACAAATAGGTTAAATGCAATTCAAGCCACGTTGAAAGCTTTAAGTTTGTTGCGTTCAAAGAAAGAGATCTTTCGTTTGCGAGGAAAAGAGATAATGAATAAAGAAGTAGTCAATGATAAGCGTGAAACACCTATTAGCAAGGTGAAAAAAGTGAAAAATGAAAAAATGAATAAGGCAAATCAAAAATAATAATATTCAGAATAAAGATAATTTGAAATGTTAAGTTTACATGAGAGAAAACTAGTGAATTGGAAAAAACCGAGGCGAGTTGGTCGCGGTTTAGGTTCGGGTAGAGGAAAGACCTGTGGACGGGGAACTAAAGGACAGAAGGCACGCAGTAAAATCCGTCCTGGTTTTGAAGGTGGTCAGATGCCTTTCACTCAAAAAATTCCTAAACACAAGGGTTTCTTTAATCTCTTTTCTAAAAGAGTTTCCATTGTTAATGTTGCTGATTTAGAGAAATTTTTTCCTGCCAGAAGTAAAATTAACCCTGTCGTTTTAAGAGAAAAAGGATTAGTAAAAAATGGCTATTGGGTTAAAATTTTAGGTGATGGTGAATTAAAGAAAAATTTTACCGTTGAAGCGCATAGTTTTTCCAAGCAGGCGGAGAGAAAAATTAAAGAAGCGAAGGGAGAAGCAATTGTAATTCCTTTTGATAAGAAGCTTGTAGAAAGCAAATCTGTTGATCTTGCTCAAGATGGTAAGCCAAGGCAAATCTTTGGCAGAAAAGAAAAATTAGTGGTATCTGAAACTGTTAAGGAAGAGAAAACTGAACTTGAATCAAAAGCGCCTGCCAGAGGCAGGTCCTTATCTCACGGCGAGACGGGCAAAGCAGATGTCTCTGGCGGAGAACCAAAAGGGATTATTGCTTCAGCAAGGAAAATTAAATCCCAATCTAACGAAGCTTAATTTAAAATAATGTTTGAAAAAATCATCCAAGTTTTTCGTATTCCAGATTTGCGCAAGAAGGTTTTATTTACGATTGGTATTTTAGTTCTCTTTCGTTTATTAGCACATATCCCAGTGCCGGGAGTAGATGTAGAAAGTTTACGGGCATTCTTTAAAAGTAACCAGTTTTTAGGATTGTTGGATATTTTCTCTGGTGGTGGAATGAGTAGTTTTTCTATTGTTTTAATGGGTGTTGCTCCTTATATTAATGCTTCAATCATTATGCAATTACTGACAATGGTAATTCCTAAACTGGAAGCATTGTACAAAGAAGGCGAAGAAGGACAGCGTAAAATTAATAAGTATACACGTCTTCTAACAGTACCTTTGGCAGCGTTGCAGTCTTATGGTATGGTTACTGTTCTAAGTCGTGCCCAGCAGAAAATTATTGGTGATCTTGATCCTTTACGCTTGGTAACAATTATTTTTACTATTACTGCCGGAACAATTTTCTTAATGTGGTTAGGTGAATTGGTTACCGAGAAAGGAATTGGTAATGGAGTTTCGTTGATTATCTTTGCAGGGATTATTGCACGTATTCCCACTTCAGTCCAAAGTACTTTTGCGGTTGCTGATTCTGCTCAAATTTTGAACTTGTTTCTTTTTGCAGCAATTGCCGTAGTGGTTATTTTTGGGGTAGTGGTGATTACTGAAGGACAACGGAATATTCCTATTTCTTATGCACGACGTGTACAAGGTAATCGTATGTTTGGCGGCGTTTCTACTCATTTGCCTTTGAGAGTTAATCAAGCAGGGGTAATCCCGATTATCTTTGCAATTTCCATTATGCTTTTTCCGGGAATGGTAGCAAATTTTTTCGTTGGTGCAAAAACAGCATGGCTCGCTTCCGCAGCCCAATCAGTTACTGATCTTTTCAAGAACCAATTGTTTTATGGCATTCTTTATTTTATTATGGTGATTCTCTTCACTTATTTTTATACTGCTGTTACTTTTAATCCTGATAATATTGCTGAAAATATTCAAAAACAGGGAGGGTTTATTCCCGGGATTAGACCAGGTTCCAATACAGCGGCTTATTTGCGAAGAATTCTCAATCGGGTAACCTTAGCAGGGGCAATTTTCCTCGGTTTAATTGCGGTTTTACCTTTGATTATTCAGGGGATTACCAATGTTCAAACCTTGACTCTTGGTGGTACAGCGCTTTTGATTGTCGTGAGTGTGGTTGTTGAGACCATGAAGCAAATTGAGTCCCAGCTAGTGATGCGCGACTATGATGGTTTTTACTAAACTTTTATGTTCAATATTGTTTTTATTGGGCCGCAGGCATCAGGCAAAGGAACACAAGCACGCCGGCTTTTGAAACAAGGCAATTTCTTTTATGTTGAGATGGGTTCAATTCTGCGGGAATTGGCGAAGAAGGACACTCCTTTAGGCAGAGAGATAGACAGAATGGTAAATCAGGAAGGAATTTTGGTTCCCGATCAAGTGATTCGTCAGGTTCTCGGAAGTGTCTTGAATTGCGTGAAAAAAAATCAGGGAATTATCTTTGATGGTTTCCCCCGGGTCATTTCGCAAGTGAAGATTTTGAATGAACTTTTAGTAAGGTTAGGTCGCAAAATTGATTTAGTGATTTTTCTCAAAATATCCGATGCGGTAGTTTACAAGCGTTTAAGTGGTCGGATGATTTGCGAAAAATGCGGTAAGATTTATAACCGAAGTGATTTTTCAGGTAAGATTTCCAGGACTTGTCCCGTTTGTGGTAGGAGATTGATGAAGCGTGCTGATGATGAACCAGAAAAAATCAGAACACGCTTAGCGCTATTCCGAAAGGAAACTTTGCCGGTGGTAGAATTTTATCGGAAACAGGGTATTCTTTTTGAGGTTGATGGAGAAAAATCTACTCACCGAGTCGCTTGGGAAATTACCGCCATTATTAAAAAGAATTTTCATGATTGTGGTTAAAAACGATCAGGAAATTGCCACGATGCGTAAGGGAGGGAGAATTCTGGGAAAGATTTTAAAAACATTAGCTCGGGAAGTTAGAGTTGGTGTGACAACTTGGGATTTGGAATGCAAAGCTAAGGGTTTATTAGAGAAGTACCAAGTTAAACCGGCATTTCTTAATTATCAAGGGTATCCCTGTGTTCTTTGTGTTTCAATTAATGAAGAAGTAGTTCATGGTGTTCCTTGTAAGACAAAGGTGATTCGTGAAGGTGATCTTGTTTCTTTGGATCTGGGAATTGAATATCGGGATTTAATTACTGATGCAGCATTAACAATTGGGGTAGGTAGAATTGCACCAGAACGGAAGAAATTGATTGAAGTTGTCTGGGAAGCGCTAAGTGAAGCAATTAGAGTTGCTAAACCGGGTGAAAAAGTTGCTAGTCTCTCTCTAGCGATTCAGAAGACAGTTGAAAAAAACGGTTTTAATGTCATTCGCGATTGTGTTGGTCATGGAGTGGGTAAGAAAGTACATGAGGATCCTTTAATTCCTAACTTTTTTACTCCTGGCAAAAGTGAAGTTTTGAAACCGGGAATGACTTTGGCAATTGAACCAATTGCTACTCTAGGAGATTTTGCTACTGAAACTGGTACTGCCGATTGCAGTTGGGTAGTGCGGACGAAAGACCAAAGTCCCGCGGCTCACTTTGAGAAAACTATTGTGGTTGGAGAGAAAGACGGCGAAGTTTTAACCCCTTTTTAGAGAAATTCTGTTTTTTCTTAATAAACTTTGAGTTAAAATATGAGTAGCGATCAGGGACAGTCAAAACCCAAGGAGGTTATTGAGGTAGAGGGAGTTGTGGAAGAAGCTCTTCCTAATACCATTTTTAGAGTAAGACTTGAAAATGGTCACCTTGTTTTAGCTCATATTTCAGGTAGGATGCGCATGCACTCTATTAAGATTTTACCGGGCGACAAGGTTACTGTAGAAATGACTCCCTATGATTTGGAGAAAGGTCGCATTACTTTTCGACATTAATTAACTTGCGATGAAGGTTCGGGTATCAGTGCGCAAAATTTGTGGTAAATGTAAAATTGTCCGACGCAAAGGAGTTTTGCGGGTGATTTGTAGTGATCCTTCTCATAAGCAAAGGCAGGGCTAATAACTAATGGATAATGATTAATGAATAATTTTCGTTAATCGTTAATCATTAGTAATTAAGTAATTAATCATTAGTTTCATGGCAAGAATCGCCGGAGTTGAACTCCCTAGTAATAAAAGAGTGGAAATTGGTTTGATGGAAATTTACGGAATTGGCCGCTCTTTGAGTAGGCGGATTTTGAAGGATACTCAAATTAATCCACTACGTAGAGTAAGCGAACTGACTGAGGAAGAAGTGCAGAAATTGCGTGATGAAATTGAAAAGAAATATACTGTCGAAGGTGATTTGCGTCGGGAAGTGATGATGAATATCCGCCGCTTAAAAGAGATTAATAGTTATCGAGGGATTCGTCATAAAAAGAAATTACCAGTTCGTGGCCAACGTACCCGTACTAATGCGCGAACGAAGCGAGGAAAGAGGGTTACTGTTGGTAGTGGCCGTAAGAAAGCTGCGGATAAAACCTAAATAATAGCTAGTAGATAATTAGAAAAATTAGAAAATAACTATTCACTATTCGTTGATTATTAACCATTAATTTTCATGGTAGAAGAGAAAAAAACCAAATCAGAACCTAAAGAAAAGAAAGTGGTGGGAAAAACTACGGTTGTTAAAGATGCTCGAAAAGAAATTAAAAAAGATTTAACCAAAGTCAAAACTGATAAAGGTAAAAAAATTACCGATGAAAAGATAGCAAAACCGAGAATTGTTTTGAAGAAGAAAAAGAAAAAGGCCTTGCGCCATGTTTCTGCAGGGAGAGTCTATATATATTCTTCTTATAACAATACTTTAATTACCATTACTGATTCGGATGGTAATGCCTTGGCGCAAAGTAGTGCTGGTGCTTCGGGATTCAAGGGAGCGCGCCGAGGGACTCCCTATGCAGCTACAGTTGCAACCAAGAACGCGGTTGCAAAAGTGAAGGAATATGGTTTTAGCAAGGCGGATGTTTTTGTCAAAGGTATTGGTAGTGGCCGGGAATCAGCAGTGCGTGCCTTGCATGCGGAAGGAGTTGAAGTGCTTTCAATTAAAGATCTAACTCCTCTTCCGCATGGTGGCTGCCGTCCGAAAAAGATTCGAAGAGTGTAGCGTGAAAAAAGACAAAAAGCAAAAATTAAAAAGTTTTTTTGTCTTATCTGTCTTACTTGCTTTGCAAACAAGCTTGTCTTACAGGCGAGTTGTCTAAGTAGGTTAAGTGAAAGGGTTTGGTAGGTGAGTCAAGATAGATGGGGAAGGTAAAAGTTTGAGTTATTGGTTTTAGAAATAAATATATAGTGCATTTTTAGTTTTTGATTTTGCTTTTACATTTTGCCTTTTGACTTTTGAATTTATGTCCAATCAATTTCAATCAAAATGTCGTCTTTGTCGCCGCGAGGGTGAGAAACTCTTTTTAAAGGGTTCGCGTTGTAATACCCAGAAATGTGCGATGATAAAACGTAATTTTCCACCTGGCCTACATGGAATGGTTAAGGGTGGCAGTTCACAGTATGGCATTCAATTGCGGGCGAAACAGAAAGCCAAACGTATTTATGGTTTGGATGAGAATTCATTCTATCGTTATTATCAAGAAGCAGAACGTCGCAAGGGAATTAGCGGAGATAATTTATTGGTTTTATTGGAAAGTCGTCTCGATAATGTAATTTATCGTGCTGGTCTTGCAGAATCACGGGACACTGCCAGACAATTAGTTAATCATGGTCATTTCTTGGTTAATGGGTGTCGAGTAACCATTCCTTCTTATCAGGTAAAGTTGCATGATGAAATTGAATTACGTTCGCATTCTCAAAAGTTAAACTATTTTAAACAAATCTTGCCGTATTTTAAGAAGACCAAACCACCTGCCTTTTTGATTGTCGATCATACGAAGTTTAAGTTGAAAATTGCTAGTGAGATAACTCGCGATAAAATTGACAGCAATATTGATACCCAAGCGATTATTGAATTCTACTCTAAGTAATTTTTCACTGCAGGCAGGTCTGTCTCAAGCAGAAGCTTTTAACTTTTAATTTTTAATTTTTAGTAGGGAGGTCGCTGTGCTAGAACCAATTAATCTTCCTTCAATTACCTGTGAGGAAGAAAACAAAAATCACGCTGTCTTTACAGTTAGGCCACTTTATCCCGGTTATGGGATGACAGTTGGCAATGCTTTAAGAAGAGTAATGCTGTCTTCTCTTTCGGGAGCAGCGGTTATCAGTGTCAAGGTTGAAGGTGTAGATCATGAGTTTTCTACAATTCCGCATGTTAAAGAGGATATGATTGAAATTATTCTCAATTTAAAGCAGTTGCGTTTCAAGATTAAACAAAGTGGTGATGAAGTAATAAAGTTGGAATTGAAAGGAAGGGGAGAAAAAATACTGAAAGGCAAGGATATCAAATTGCCTGCTCAGGTGGAATTGCTCAATCCGGATATAGTAATTGCTACCCTGGGTAAACAGGCAAAGTTTAATGCGGAAATTGAAGTTGCCAAAGGACGTGGCTATGTACCAGTAGAAGATCGCGAGAATGAGCCAAAGGAGGTTGGAAAGATTTTGGTGGATGCTTCTTTCACACCTGTTAAAAAAGTACGCTACAGTGTTGATAATGTTCGGGTTGGTAAACGTACGGATTTTGATCAAGTAGTTTTTGAGATTGAGACTGATGGCTCGATTACACCGCGGGAGGCATTAGCGCAAAGTGCCCAGTTTTTGGAAGATCATTTTAGATTATTTCTTTCTTTGAGTAAGAGCAAGGAAAAAGAAATAGAATTAAAAGCAAAAACAGTTTCCAAAGTTAAAGCAGGAGCAGAAGAAAAAGGAAGGAATGCTAAAAGTTTAAGGGTTGAAGAGATTGGTCTTTCGGGAAGAACTATAAAAGTCTTAGTTGACAATCGTATTACTACTGTGAAAAGATTACTAAGCTTGACGGAAAAAACTTTGGGTGAGAAAAAGGGTGTTGGAGAAAAGGCAGTTCGTGAAATTAAAAGTAAATTAAAGAAACTCGGATTGAGTTTGAAAGGATAATATGCGTCATCTTAAACGCAAAGGTCGTAAATTTGGAAGAATTAAGAAAAAACGCAAGGCATTAATGCGTGCGTTGGTTTCGCATTTGATTTTGCAGGAAAAAATCAAAACAACTGAGGCAAAAGCAAAGGAGGTAATCAAATTGACTGATCGCTTGATTAATTTAGCTAAGGCGGATAAACAATGCGAACTTGCTAAATTTGGTTTAGCAAAAAATGTTTTGGCAAAATTACAAGAGGAAATTAAGAATTGGTATCCAAAACGGCAGACTGGTTATACTACTTTAGTAGCGCTTTATTATCGCAAAGGAGATTGTAGTAAGGTTGTTCAAGTGAGTTTACTTCCTAAAACAGTTACTAAAGAGACTGAGAAAGTGAAAAAGAAATGATAAAAATAGCTAAAACTGAAAAAACCAACGTGAGTAAAAAACCACTTATAAAGGGAGGTCAATTTAAGGCTAATTTGAAAAAGAAATCTCGAGTAAAAAAGGTGAGATCAAAAAAAGCTGTTTCTCGTGCTTGGCATCTAATTGATTGTTCCCAGAAGCCTCTTGGAAGAACCGCAACTGAGATTGCTACTCTTTTAATTGGGAAGAATAAACCTGATTTTAAGTCCTATTTGGATCAGGGGGATTATGTGGTAGCGATTAATGCTGCGAAGGTTTTTCTGACTGGCAAAAAGATGGACCAAAAGGTTTATTTTCACCACACCGGTTTCCCTGGTGCAATTCGTTCTCGTACTTTCCGGGAGTTGTTAAATACAAAGCCGGAATGGATTGTCTTTGAAGCAGTGAAGGGGATGCTACCTAAAAATCATTTAGGGATGAGAATGATTAGGCGTTTAAAAATTTTTCGGGATGAAAAACATCCATATATTGATAGACTATCTGTTTTAGCAAAAGACTGACTAGTCTGTGGTTCAAAAGAAGAGTCTGTTGTTCTTATCTAGTTTAGTGCAACTGGCTATAAGGAAGTAGAGCAAGACAGGTTTTCCATGGAAAAATTTTTAATTAATTTTGATGAATAATGAGTAAAGAAAATAAGAGTAATAAGTATCTATTTGCTATTGGTCGGCGCAAGGAGTCTACTGCGCGAGTACGTTTGTGGCTAAATGAGCATAAAGGTGTTATTAAGATTAATGATAAGGACCTTAATGCTTATTTTCCAGTTTTTGAGTTTCAGAAAATTGTTCGCGATCCTTTAAATTTGGTTAAAGAAGCGATTAATTATAATTTCACAATTAGAGTAGCAGGTGGGGGAGTAAGGGGACAAGCAGAAGCGATTCGTTTAGGAGTAGCAAGAGCATTGGTTTCTTTGAATAAGGATTATAAATCAATTTTGAAAAAAGCAGGGTTTTTGACTCGGGATTCGCGAATGAAGGAAAGAAAGAAACCGGGATTAAAGGGTGCTCGCCGCGCACCGCAGTGGGCAAAACGCTAATTTCTTATTTATCCACAGGTTAATTTATTTGTTCGATTTTGAGTTATTAAAACGGCTTTTCATATGAAAAGCCGTTTATTGATCGTAAAAAAACTGCCTTGAGGGCGGTTTTAGGAGTTTTGAATTTGATGAAAGAGTTCCCAGTTTTCTTTAGGACGGAGGGCAGGAGAAAAAATAGCGCAGTGAGGATACTCGTGAGGTTGATAGATGGTAAGTGGGTAGTTGATGAGAGCTGTGATCTTGTATGCGCCAACCGTTTTTTTCTTATGAGAACGGTTCACTAGTACTCCCACCATCGGGAGAATTTTTGCTCCTTGTTCTCGGAGTGCGACGATGGTTGCAGCGGTGGTTATGCCGGTGATTAGAACATCTTCCACAACGAATACTTTCACGCCTGGCTTGATTGTAAAACGTTTCACTGCCATAACTGTGCCGTTGTTGATTTTCTTTTCGGTTTTTTCGGTATAGCCAAACTGACAGTTGATCATCTTGGCCAATTCATGGGTAGTGGTGATTTTTCCCATTGCTGAACCGAAGACCCAATCAGAACGAGGTCTGATATTACCTAAGAAACAAAAAACGGAGAGAGTCTCGGCAGATCTTCCAGGTGAGGTAGGGGTTGGAAATTAACTTACTTAGATTAAAGAAGACATCGCTGTGGTTACCAGAAGCGAGGAGGGCATGTGGTTTTTTCTGGGTTTGGTCTACCGCTATATTTCCAAATCACTCCTTCTTTTTTAGGATCCGGATCCAGAATTGTTCGATCGTTTCCATTAGAGTTCCTCCGTAAGTAATTTTTAAGGTTACAAAAAGCCTTATTTAGGCTTACCGTCAAGTTAAAACTGGATCAGAAGTACTCTTTCTTTCTGCGCTAAGTCTTTCAGTGTGTAGTCCTTAAATTTTTGACTAAATTTTTTCTTTGCTTCCGTGACAAGTATTTCTTTTTGATAGGGATGAATCTCAATCAGCAATTCTGCGTCTTTTTGAAGATGTTTCGGGATTTGATCAAATAATTTTAGATACAATTCTACTCCTTCATCTCCGCTTTTGAGGGATTTTTTTGGTTCATATAATTTGACATCCTGATCTACTTGGGAATAATCTTTTTTAGAAAGATAGGGGAGGTTAGCGCAGATTAAGTCATATTGTCCTTCAATATCTTTTAAAAGATCGCTTTTGTGCAAGCGAATCTTTTTTTCTAAATGGTGTTTTTTGAGATTAATTTTAGTAACTTCCAAGGCAGCATCGGAAATATCACTAGCTTCAATTTTAACTTGTTTTAATAAATTAGGGAAACGGGTTTGGATTGTTTTTTCTAGAGCAATGGCAATACAGCCGCTTCCTGTCCCAACATCTAGTACCTTTATTTTGTTATTATCGTAAGTCTTCTTTTTGATGATGTTTAGTGCTTCTTTAACAAGAATCTCTGTTTCAGGACGAGGGATTAGAACCCTTTTATCAACATAAAAATCTAAACCAAAGAATTCTTTATGCTTGGTTAAATAAGCAACGGGTTCTTTTTGGGCACGGCGGTTAATTAAACTAAAAAAGGCATTTTCGTCACGAGCGTTGATCTCAGTCTCAGGGTAGGAATTGATTTTTACTCTATCAAATCCGTGCTTTTTTAAAACATGTTCCAACAGAAGCTCAGCATCTAATTCTTTAGTGAGAATATTTGCTTGCTTTAAAATATCGATTGCTTGTTTTAAGGCCTCTTTAATTTTCATTTAAAATTTTTCTGCTGTTGCTAATTTCTTCCGTTGATCTTCTTTAATGAGAGCGTTAATTAAAGAATCAATATTACCATTGAGGATTGATTCGAGATTGTGTAGAGTAATTTTTATGCGATGGTCAGTTAGACGATCTTGAGGAAAATTATAAGTGCGAATTTTTTCGCTGCGATCACCAGTGCCAATCTGTATGCGTCTTTCTTCACCACGAGCTTTACGTTCTTTTTCTTCTTTATCAGCAAGTAAACGGGAACGTAAAACTTTCATTGCTTTCTCACGGTTTTTGATCTGCGATTTTTCGTCCTGACAGGTAACGACTGTCTTTGTTGGAAGATGGGTAATACGAACAGCCGAATCAGTAGTGTTAACACTCTGTCCGCCATGGCCGGAAGAGCGGTAAACATCAATTTTTAGATCTGCTGGTTTAATCTCTAAGTCTATTTCTTCTGCTTCGGGAAGAACAGCAACAGTAGCGGCAGAAGTATGGATGCGGCCGCTTTTTTCAGTTTCGGGAATTCTCTGAACACGATGCACTCCGCTTTCATATTTGAAATGCTTGTAGACATCATTACCGCGAATTCCGAAAATTACTTCCTTGAATCCACCTATTCCTGTCTTATTACTAGAAATTAGTTCTACCTTAAATCCCTTTTTCTCAGCATAACGACTATACATGCGAAATAAATTTCCGGCAAAAAGTGCCGCTTCTTCACCACCAGTACCAGCGCGGATTTCCATGATGATATCTTTACTATCGTTAGGATCAGAGGGGAGTAAATCCACTCGTAATTGTTGTTCTAGTTCTTTTTGCTTTTTAAGTAGTTCTAAGTTTTCTAACTTGGCTAATTGTTTTAATTCATTGTCTTTCTCTTGAGCAATAATTTTTTGATTTTCTTGGATGTCTTTAATTATTTTCTCATAACTATCATAGCAGTTGAGAATTTTCTTTAAATTGGCGTACTCTGAAGAGAGTCGTGCATAAACTTGCGGATTTTTGATAGTTTTGGGATCATTGAGTTTTTGTTCCAGTTTTCCGCATTGCTCCTTTAATTTAACTGCTCTAGTTTCAAACATTATTAGTCGGTGAAGATATAAAAAGGGCCGTTTTTAAAATTGGTCCTTTTTAAGTAACATTTTTAACTAAGGGCTTTTCTGTTCTTTTCTTTTATTACGGAGTGATTTGTGCCATTAACTTCTTTCGCGAATGGTACCGCTGCAGGGGACTTAGTTGCTTTTTTCTTGGCCTGAATTTCGGTTTTCTTGGCCAAACGTTTTTTAAATCGTTCTACACGACCACCCGAATCAACGAGTTTTTGCTTGCCGGTATAAAAAGGATGGCACATTGAACAAAGTTCCACTTCTATTTTTTCTCTGGTGGACATTGTCTTAATTTCATTGCCACAGGCGCAGTTGATTGTCGCCGGGCCATACTTTGGATGAATTTTCTGTTTCATAGATTTGCAGTTAGAGTTTCTGTCAAAGAGATTATAGCATGTTGTTTATCTCTTGCCAACTTTTCTTATTTTGTTATAATATCTTTGCTGGTAGATACTAATCTCTCATATCTCCTGATTGAGCTATTTCCTCCCTGATTACTAGGGTTTAGCTTGAAATGAAGGAGATAGAGGTCTAAAAGGAAGGAGCAAAAGAATGGCAGTAAAAATTCCCCCTCTTAAGGAAATGCTAGAAGCAGGAGTTCATTTTGGTCACCAGGCAAGTCGCTGGAATCCCAAAATGCGCTCTTTTATTTTTGGTCGCAGAAACAAAGTTCATATTATTGATCTAGAAAAAACCCAATTGCAATTGGAAAAAGCAATTGCGTTTTTAGTTAAACAAGTAGGACAAGGTGGGAAAGTTTTATTTGTTGGTACCAAACCGCAAGCGAAGGAGATTGTCAAAGAAGCGGCACTCAATTGTGGCATGCCTTATATTGTGGAACGTTGGCTTGGCGGAACTTTCACAAACTTTTTCACTATTGGTAAACAGATTCGTTCCCTCAAAAAATTAGAGGATGATAAGAAAAGCGGTGGTTTTGAGAAATACACCAAGAAAGAAGTTTCTCTTTTAAATGACAAAATTAAACGGCTGGAGAGTTTCTTGGGTGGTTTACGTGAGATGAATGATTTACCTGCAGCGGTATTTATTGTTGATATGGTCAAAGAGAAGAATGCGGTTAAGGAAGCCCGACGTAAGAAAGTGCCGATTATTGCGATTACTGATACTAATGCTGATCCCGATTTGGTTGATTATGCTATCCCTGCTAATGATGATGCAATCAAATCGCTCAAATTAATTATTGGCGCGATCTCAGATGCAATTAAGGGTGTTAATAAACAATTAAAAGTAAAACCAGTGGCCGGGGTTGTTAAAACTAAAGGTAGCAAGACGGAAACAAAAGTCATGCGTGAAGAGGGAGAAGCTAAAGGGATTGAGAAGGAAGATAAGAAGAAAATGGAAGAAGTAATGGAGGATTTAGAGGAAGAAATTTAATGACTAATTATTATTAATATAATAATCAACTACTAATCATGGTGGAAGTTAGTGATGTTCAAAAGTTGAGGCAGAAGACAGGAGCGGGGGTAATGGATTGTAAAAGAGCATTAGATGAGAGTAATGGAGATTTTAACAAAGCAATAGAGTATCTGCGTAAGCAGGGGCAGGAAATTGCTCTTAAGAAGGTAGGAAGAGAAGTGAAAGAAGGACTGGTTGGTTTCTATATTCATCCTAATCAAAAGATTGGAGTTCTTGTTGAGGTTTTATGTGAGACTGACTTTGTGGCACGCAATGAAGAGTTTCAGTCATTAGCTAAAGATTTAGCAATGCATATTGCTGCTTCTGATCCTAAGTATCTCAGTCCCGCAGATATTCCAGAGGAGGTTTTAGACAAAGAGCGCGAGATTTATGAAGTGCAAGCGAAAAGTGAAGGGAAACCTCCGGAGGTCTTGAAGAAAGTTGTTGATGGGAAAATCGCTAAATTTGCTGAGGAAGTTAGCTTGTTGACCCAGCCATTTTTCAAAAATCCCCAGATTACGGTTCGGGAATTAATTACTCAGAAAATTGCTAAGATCGGTGAAAACATCAAAGTAGGAAAATTTGTGCGCTATAGTTTGCAATAATTTATTTCTAAATTAAGCCAATGAAAAAAATTATTCCCTTTCTTATTATGGCTGTATTTGTTTTTGCCACAGCTGGTTGTGGTACTGCTTTTGAAAGTGGTGTCTACAAGAGTACTGACGGTGGAAAAACTTGGCAGCATTTAGTTAGTAAAGATGAGGGTACGACTCTTTTACCACCAATGGACGTAACTGCGTTAGTTTCCGACCAGGTTTTTACAGACACCTTGTATGTTGGTAGTAAGAACAAAGGTGTCTATAAGACTATTGACGGTGGAAAAACTTGGCAGGCGATCAATAACGGTTTGCCTAAGGATGGTAAGGGTTTAAAAGTCACTGCTTTGGCAATTAATCAACTATCTGGCCGGACTGTTTATCTTGCTTGCATGTTAGATAAATATGGTCGGATTTTTAAAAGCGAGGACGGCGGAACTAGTTGGAAGGAAATTTACGCAGAATCAGAGAAGAATAGTAGAATCAACGCTCTTCTTACTTCTGCAAAAGAACCGGGAGTGTTGTATCTTGGTACCGACAAGGGCGGCATTCTCAAAAGTACCACTTATGGCGAAAGCTTCACGGCACTAAAATGGCTTGATCGTGTTGCGGTAACCTCTTTAGCAATTGATCCCCGAGATTCTAAGATTATTTACGCTGGCACTGATAATTTGATGGGTGTTTTGAAAAGTACTGATGGTGGTAAAACTTGGAATGAAACTGGAGCAAAAAATCAGGATAATGTTTATCAACAGAGTCGCAAAGATTTTTTCATTAATTGTATTACCGTTGATCCGAAAAATAATAAAACTGTCTATGCGGGTACCGATCAGGGAATTTATGTGAGTCGTGACCAAGGTACAAACTGGGAATTAGTCAATACTTTAATGCCACCGAAATCCGGTGGGGTTTTCTCAATTGCAGTTGGTCCCCAATATGGCACTATTTATTTCAGCACAGAGAAAATTCTTTATAAAAGTATCAACAAGGGCGAGACTTGGGAGACAAGTAAACTAGAAACTCCCGGCCATGTCCGCTTTGTAATAGCCGATCCATTTAATGTGAATCTAATTTATTTAGGTGTAGGATCGTTAGATAAGGCGAAGAAAGGGCCATTATTCTAATGTTTTGCTAATTGTTAGTTAATTTCTTATGCTAGACAAAATTATTAAATCACTTAAACCCAAGTTAGATGCCGTGATCCAACACTTTCAGGGGGAATTGGCTACTTTGCGGACAGGAAGGGCGAATCCAGCGCTGGTAGAAAATCTTCTCGTTGATTGTTATGAGACTAAAACCCTCCTGAAGCAGGTTGCCAGTATTCATACTCAGGATGCGAGAACGATTGTTATCCAACCTTGGGACCGCAGTAATCTCAAGGGTGTAGAGAGAGCAATTCAGAGATCGGACTTGGGCTTGAGTTGTCAGAATGACGGAGTTGTTATTCGGGCGATTCTACCTCCACTGACAGAAGAGCGTCGACAAGAATTAGTAAAGGTTTTGAGGACTAAGATTGAGGAAAGTAAAATTTCTGTCCGCAATCTACGCGAAGAAGCTTGGACTCAAATTCAAACTGCTGAAAAAAATAAAGAGATTTCAGAAGATGAAATGTATCGTGGTAAGGATGAATTACAAAAATTGATTGATGAGTATAATAAGAAGATTGAGAATTTAGGAGGAAAAAAAGAAGCGGAAATTATGCAGGTCTAGCAGAGATAATGGAGCAGAGAGTATAGAGCAGAGTTTATATTCAGTAACTCTGACTTTTTCTTCTCTGTCTTATGGAAGGTGGTGATCCTTGTGCTATGTTCTTTGTGTTCCAAGTTTTCTAACTATTGTTTATGATTATTGTTGCAATTATTACTGCAGTTGTTATTTTTGGCTTGTTGATTTTTGCTCACGAATTGGGTCACTTTTTAGCGGCAAAGAAAGCAGGCGTAAAGGTGGAAGAATTTGGTTTTGGCTTTCCGCCGAGGATTTTTGGAATTAAAAAGGGTGAAACAATTTATTCAATTAATCTCATTCCCTTAGGTGGTTTTGTTAAAATGGCTGGTCAAGATGATTTTGATGTTAGCGCAAGCTGTAGCGCTAAAAAGAACAGACGAAATTTCAATTGCCAGCCGGTTTATCGTAGGTTTTTTATTCTTATTTCTGGTGTAGTAATGAACTTGGTTTTAGCGCTCGTCTTGATTATTATTGGTTTTAATGTGGGAATGCCGGTTTTACCAGATGGGATTGATCGTTTCAGAGGTGCGGAAATCAAAACGAGTATTTTGGTTATGGAAGTAGCAAAGAATTCTCCCGCAGCGAAAAATGGCTTGCAGATTGGTGATGATATTAAAAAGATTAATAATCAAGAAGTAAATAGTAAAAAATTTTTGCAGGATTATATTAATACTCATAAAGGCAGAAAGGTTGTTTTGGAAGTATCACGTCGTGGCGAACGTCATCTCTTAGAAATGGTGCCGCGCAAGAATCCTCCGCAAAATGAAGGGCCACTCGGTTTAGGAATTGAAGAATCTAAAATTGTCCGCTACTCTTTTTTTCCGGCAATCTGGATGGGGATTAAGGAAATGTTTCTCTTGATCTGGTTGGTAGCTAAGGCACTAGTAGTTTTCTTTAAGGATATTTTTATTTCTTTACATGTCTCGGAGCAAGCAGCAGGTCCAGTTGGAATTGCTCGTCTTTCGGGTCAGATTGCTCAATTGGGTTTCATCTATCTTTTACAGTTTACAGCTCTTTTAACAATTAATTTGGGTCTTGTTAATCTCTTGCCTTTTCCTGGTCTGGATGGTGGTCGACTTCTTTTCTTGGGGATTGAGAAAATCCGTAACAAGCCGATAAGTCCTCGGGTGGAAAACATTATTCATCTAGTTGGTTTTGGTTTATTGATTTTGTTGATTATTTTTATTACTTACCGAGATATTGTCAAATTCTAATTTCAATTAATGTTTTGTTTTTATTGCAATCGCAATTTTCCTAAATTTCCTTCCGATCAAAAATGTCCTCGTTGTGGGAAACTTTATGATGAGAGTGGTTACCTTAAAACTGATAAATCACATCAAAAGTGGTATGGAATGAGATCGGGAAAAACAAGAAATAATCCTAATCCAAATCAGAAAGAGAAGAGAAAATAGTTTGGAATTTGTGATTATGTATGAATGCAATAGCTAAAAGTTATTAATTCTTAATTTATATTCATGGCTAAAATTAGAATTAAACGTGTTCAAACTAAAGCTGGACAAAGTTTAAAAGATCCTAGGAAAGTTTTAGCTAGGGAAAAAGAAACGCCAAAGAGAAAAATAGTGGCAGAAACCAGATCAGCTCCGTCGCATGTTACCAAAGTGGTAGGAAAAATTGGCTGTGGTTCGATGATTTTAGTTATTTTAATTAGTATTGCTTTTGGTGCTACTGCGGGATCATTGGCAAGTGGTTTTGTTAGGTACTTGGTAGCAAAATATATTTTCCAGGATGAGAATGCTGAGCAGGCAATGGGAGAGAGTAAAAAAATCATTGTCGATGAAGACTCTGCGATTATTGATGCAGCGGAAAAGATTAGCCCTGCTGTAGTCAGTATCGTTGCTACTTCCCGGATTCAGGATTTTTTCGGGCAGACCTATACTCAAGAAGCAGGTGGTACTGGTTTTGTTATTACTAGTGATGGGATGATTATGACGAACCGTCATGTGGTTTCTGATAAAGATGGTAAATATACCGTTCTTACTTATGATGGTAAAAGTTATGATGCAAAAATTGTTAGTTTGGATCCCGTTTTTGATTTAGCGGTGATTAGTATTAAAGCAGATAACCTTCCTGTAGTTTCTTTTGGCGATTCCAGTAAATTAGAGGTTGGTCAGAGAGTAATTGCAATTGGTAATGCTTTAGGGGAATACCAAAATTCTGTTACTTCAGGAGTAGTGTCGGCACTTAATCGTACTATTGTTGCAGGAGGTGGTTCCCAGCTGGAACGGCTCGAAAATGTAATTCAAACCGATGCTGCGATTAATAGTGGTAATAGCGGAGGTCCTTTGGTTAATTTAGAGGGACAGGTTGTAGGAGTTAATACGGCAATGGATTTGGGTGGTCAACTGATTAGTTTTGCAATTCCCAGTAATGTTGCAAAGGAGGCAATGGATAGCGTCTTAAAACATGGCAAGATTGTTCGTCCTTATCTGGGGGTTCGCTATGTAGAAATTACCAAGAAAATTGCCGAAGTGAACAATCTTCCAGTAAATCAAGGTGCTTTAGTTTATTCTGCCAGTCGGGAATTGATGGCGATAATTCCTGACAGTCCAGCAGCCAAGGCAGGATTGCAGGTAAATGATATTATTACAAAAGTCAATAACGATGAGATTGATCAGAAACATTCTCTTTTATCATTATTGCAAAAATACGATCCAGGTACGGAAGTAACATTGACAATTATTCGTGATCGCAATGAGATTAAGGTAAAAGTGAAACTGGGAGAGAGGTCAGGATAATGTAACGCAGTTACTAATTATAAAACCGGCTTTCCGAAGTAAGAGCCGGTTTTTAATTTGGGATTGATTACCTTTTGTTGGCAAAATACCATTGGAGAATTTCTCTTGCAATTGGCACAGCGGTTTTATGACCTTCCCCACCACCCTCTACAAGAACAACAAGAGCAATCTCCGGGTTTTCGTAGGGAGCAAAAGCAGTGAACCAAGCGTGTTCTCTTTGGTTATTTGCGTATTGAGCGGTGCCGGTTTTGCCGGCAATGTCAACGCCGATACTGCCGATGTTGCGTGCGGAGCCACTAAGAACTGTTTGATGCATACCTTCACGGACGATTTGCAAATTTTCCTTGCTAATAAAGTTTTGATTAAGTATTTGTTTCTTGAAATCTTTTATCACTCGGTCGTGGTTATCGCGAATTTGATAAACTAGTTGTGGTTTATAGAGTGTTCCGCCATTGGCGATCGCTGCAGTTGCGTTGATTAACTGAAGGGGAGTGACTAGCAAGTCACCTTGACCAATTGCCATGTGGTAAATGTCTCCAATATACCAAGGTTCGCTTTTTACTTCGCGCTTCCAATTCTCATCGGGGACTATTCCTTCTGATTCGTTGGGAAGGTCAATGGTTGTTTTTTGTCCCAAACCGAACTCTTCAAAAAAGTGACGTAGTTTTTCTAATCCTAACCCTTTAAAGTTTTTAAAACCACCAGATACAGTGTAGAAAAAAACGTCGCAGGATTGAGCAATTGCTTTTTTGACATCTACGATTCCGTGACCACTGTGAAGCCAGCAGAGAAAACGGTAGACAATGTTTTTATTGTATTGGTTTTCCACATCAATTTTTCCCTTGCAGTTTACTGTTGTCCACTCATTAATGACGTTACCCTCTAGGGCGGCAGCGGCAGTTAGAGGTTTGATGGTAGATCCCGGGGGGTAAGTGCCATTTATCGCACGGTTAAAGAGGGGTTTTCTCGGATCGTTACTTAAGTCAGTATATTCTTTCTTACTAATTCCTTTAGCAAAGAGATTGTTGTCAAAGTTCGGCCAGGAAACCATGCCCATTACTTCGCCATTTTGAGGGTTGAGAGCAATTGCAACGCCACTCTGGGAACCGGCACGAGCGATTCCTGCCGCAAGTGCCTTAGTCATTTTCTCTTCAAAGTCGGTGCGAATAGTAAGAATCAAGTTATGACCAGCAACTGCTTCTACTTCGGAGATTACTTTGGCGATTTTACCTACAGAATCAACTTCTACCTGTCGTTTTCCGTGTTTTCCTTTAAGGATATTTTCATACGACTTTTCTAGCCCGGTTTTACCGATGTAATCGTTAGGAGTATATTCATCCTTATTTTGTTCGTACTCCTGTTCGTTGATTTTACCGGTGTGGCCAATAAGATGACTGTATAAATCACTATTGAGATAGCGGCGAATGGGATTTTTCTCAACTCTGATGCCAGGGAGTTGAGCGAATTTCGTTTCGAGAATCAATGCTTCCTTGCGGCTGATATTTTCTTGCAGTAAAACTGGATCTTTATAGCCGTTTCCTTTTTTAGCTATGATTTGATTCATTTTTTTTACCGGAACAGAAGTGCTGTGTCTTACTTTTTTAAAAATTTGGTTACGTTCAGTTTCGTTGCGAGGAAGATCAGCAGGAATCATGACTAAGTCAAAACTGGGTAAATTATCAATCAATGGTTTTTTATCCCGGTCATAGATAATTCCCCGTGCTGCGCGGGTAGTTTCAATGCGAATGCGGTTTTCATCTGCAAGCGAAAGATTGTAATTACCATGGATAATTTGCAGCTGAAAGAGACGTAAAGCAATTCCTAAGATGACAACGGGAATTCCCAGAGCAAGGATAATTAGCCGACGAGAAGGAATTGGATCTTCAATTTTTCCCTGTACATTGTTGTTTTTAAGTATGTTGTCTAAATCAAAAACCAGAGCATCTTTTTTGCTGCTAACTTTATAGCTTCTACTTTTGATTTGTCCTGGTTCTTTGAAGAGGTTTTTCATTTTATTTGGAGGTAGGAATTTTTACTGTTTGTTCGTGGCGTGAAACCCATTCATTGAACCACTCTAGTGGTTTTAGAATAACGATAAAAGCTATAAGTTCGTAGAGTATTTCTCGGGGTGTCAATTTGAAGAGATAATCAATTGGAACAAGAATAGTTGACTCAATGTGGATTAGGTTAAGGAATTGTTGGAGAAGGAAGTAGAAAGTATTAAAAAGAAGAAAGGCAGTAAGGGCAGTCAAAACTTTAAAAGGGAAATTGATGTCACTGACAAAATTTTGTTTGACAAAGCTAATCAGGAAAGTGATTAAAACGAAGAGTAAAGTGTAAATACCAAAGGTGCCGGAGGAAAAAAGATCTAAAGTTATTCCAGCAGTAATTGCCCAGACGATACATTCTTCTGGCGGCCGTAAAAATGCCCAGATTACTAAAATAACCAAAGCAATATTGGGAATTAGATTGAAGGCGGTAAAATGGGGGAGTAAGGTTATTTGCAGTAATCCGGTGAAGATGATAAGGGGGATGCCTATTAAGTTTCGCATTAGTGCCCTAAGATTATAAAGACGCTTTCTAAATCTTTGAAATTAACTGTTGGTTTGATCATCGCAGTTTGGAAAATCTCGTTGTCGGCTTTATCAACGCTGTCTACAGTTCCAATAATGATTCCTTTGGGAAGTAGTCCACCTAATCCTGAAGTAATGACTGTGTCTCCTTCTTTGACGACAATATTTTGGGGAATTAATTCCATCTTCATGCTGTAACCGAGTTGTCCTTTGATTACTCCAGAGGCACGAGATTCCTGAATATAAGCGTTAACAATACTAGTTTGATCAGTGATTAGCAAAACTTTAGAAGTGTAGTAGTCAGTTTCTTTAATGATGCCAATTAAGGCGCCATTAAAGGTTACCGCTAATCCGGGTTTTACTCCTGTTTTCTCTCCTTGATCTAGAGTGAGGAATTGCAGGGCACTTTGAGGGTTGCGGTTGATAACATCTGCTTGGAGGAGACGGAAGTTGCTTTGTTGTTTGAATCCTAATTGTTGTTTGAGTAGATTGTTTTCTTTTTTTGTTTCTTTTAGTTTGGTATTTTCAGAGACCAGTTGGGCATTACGATTTTTTAGTTCCTGATTCTCCCGTGAAAGATTATTAATTGAGCTAAGGATATCAAAGAAGTTGCTGATTCCCTGACCAGCACGAAAGAGGGCAATTTGAAAAGGAGAAGTCATTTTTACGGTGATGTCTTTAACCGGTCCAAGTAAGCCAGTTTTATCTAAAAGTACCCCCGAGAAAATAACCAGGAGGGTGATAAAAAGGAGGAGAATTGTTTTTGGTTTGAGGTTAACTTGAGCCATATTTCTTGATTGTAATAGTATTTTAGCATAAAACAGCGTTAAAAAAAACGGGCTTTTGGACCCGTCGCTTTTTAGTTTAATTATCTTACTGAACTGAAGCGGTTTGGCGTTCAAAGAAAATTTCGCTTAAAGTTTTCAGAAAAACAGTACGTTGACCTTTTATTTGCTTAATTAATTTTTTAATGATGGTAGTGCTTTTGTTGAGGGAAAAAATCATAGGTGTTGCAGGAGAGTTCCATTGAGGTAATGAATAGTTAGTCTGAGTTTGAGTGGGAAGAATGTTTCTGGATGTTGATGGTTCGGTAATTACTCTCGTTGGAACACCAAGAAATTGAACAGTTAGAGCGGTAGTTTGTCCCTGGAAATTTCCCGTTTTGGTTGCAATGCCAATTTCCTGAAAGCGCGAATTTAAAATGTTAGCACGGTGGGTGGGGCTTGCCATCCACGCGTTGAACAAAACTTGATTGGTGATAAAGCCATTTGCCAAGTTTTCTCCAGCGCTTACATAGGAATAGCCAACTGTTTTCATAAAGTACCAACCGGTTAGTCCTTGCGGGCTTATGTGGGCAAAGTATTGTTTTGCAAACATGTCATCTACTTTGCGGGAAGCGGCTTGAACTAAGAAGGGATTTACTCTTAAGGTATTAAGCCCGTGTTGAGTGCGAACTTGGTTGGTAAGGGAAGTTAAAACTGAGGCGTTAATTTGCGGGGGAATGGCGTAAGAGGCTTTAGCGCTATCGGCGAAGCGGGGGGTAAAAATAGTTACTAGAAGCAAAGTACTGATGATCAAAACACCCCATTTTTTTAATTTGGTTTGGTTTTGGTTTTTCATTTTTATTCTTGTATGTAGCCTGTTTTATACGAGCCTGCTTGACGAACTTTGAGTGGAGTGGAGAAGTGAGTGTAGGGTAAGTAGTCAGATTACTTAATTATAACATAAAATCCGACTTCTGTAAATCCTGTGCCGTTCGGTACGGGGACAGGGAGTATAAACAGAAAGACAAAGAATCTTGCTAAATGGCAAGGGCGTTACTTTGAGAAATTTTGGTTAATGAAAAGCCGCCCTACGAAGAGGATTCGTATTAGTGGGCGGCTTATCGGGGGTTTATTTCCGCCGTTTTAACATCTCCTCTTGGGAGATGTATCTCCAGCCCCCCTTTTCGGGAGATCTGGAGGTGATGCGGGTTTTTTTCGGCGGAGCCGGTTCTTCCTCCACCGTGGTGGGAGTGGGGAGATAGACGTAGACGGGAGCGGGCGGTGACTGCTTCAGGAAGACAAAGTACTTGCCCTCCTTTGTCAGCCCCACTCCCGCGAGTTTGTCTCCTTTTCTGGGCTCGGCTACGGCGTAGAACCTGTCGAAGTTGGGAACCGTATAGACTTTATCTTCGGTCTCGATCCGACAAGTGTGGCCTTCGTAGGTCACCCTTGCGATCGTTCCCGTCAGGGCGACGGGAGAAGCGGCCGTTGCTGTTTCATCCGGCGCGAATGGCCCGGTCTCGTAGTAATAATTGACTCCAAGCCAAGCACAAACGCCGGTCACGGCGAGGGCAATTACCGCGACTGCCCAGCCAGCGAGAGCCCACCGGAAGTTTCGTTTCCTTTTCCGGTTGGCTTCCCCGAGCTTTGCGCCGAGTTCTTTGGATTCGGCTTGCGCCTCATCCATTTTTTTCTCGGCAAAAGTAGCGGTCCCCTCGGCGGCTGCCTTTTGGGTGAGGAGGTCTTCCAACCGCTCGTTAAGAGCAGCGTTTTCCTCCCGAAGCTTGGCAAGAGTTTCCTTGTCAAGTTCTACTTCCTTGGAAACCCTTACCAAGTTGTTATTAGCGACTTCAAGGTCTTGCTCTAGCGCGGCGACTTTCTTGCCGGAGGTCTCGATCTCGGCGCGAGCCTCTCTGAGATGCACCGAGATGTCGTCGCGCTCGGCCTCGATGCGGCCGATTTTTTCGGTCGCGGCGACAAGTGCCGCTTTTTTTTCCTCCAGCTCTTGTTGGAGGCGGCGCAGTTCTTCTGCTGCCTTCTCAAGCTGCTGGAGGAGCAGCTCTTCCTTGTTATTTTCCATCTTGACCTCCAAAAATGAAAAATGAAAAAACTGTTAAAGTTCAGATTTCCTCTCTAATCTTTGGGTCTTTTTTATAAGATTTTCTTATCTAAAACGCCTTATCATACACTAAAAAATACTTGGAGTCAAGTGTCGTATCTAAAAAATCCCTTTTGGAAGGGATTAATATAACAGCTAAAGGCAGAAGTCAAAAGGCAAAAAGCAAAAGTAGAGGTAAAAAGGTAAAAGCTTAGGCAGTTTCTTTTTACCTTTACTTTCGCTTTTATCTTTTGCTTTTTGATTTTTGCCTTTCGTCCCGCGTAGCGGGACGAGTGGTGGGCTCGGTAGGAATTGAACCTACGACCAATCCCTTATGAGGGGACTGCTCTAACCGCTGAGCTACGAGCCCAATAATAAAAGGCAAAAGTCAAAAGACAAAAAGCAAAAGTAAAGGTAAAAGTTAAAAATGGACAGGGTGGAAGTATCTATTTTTAGCTTTTTAATTTAATTTACTTTTGCCTTTTATCCTTTACCCTTTACCTTTTTTTATTTCGCAGTTGCTAAATTGTAATCTCCGTTATAGTGTTTTACAATTCCAGCATGATTCAATGGCCATGCACGCAGCCAAACTTTTCCGATAATATTGCAGCGGGCTAGCTCACCCCATTCACGAGAATCAGACGATGCGTTCGGTTGACGGTTATCGCCAATGACAAAATAGTCATCAGCGTCTAATTCTTCTATTACTTCTCCTAGTGTTTCCCAATCGGCGGGGATATATGGTTCTTTTAATTGTACACCTTTGGGATTTTCTTTATTGTAGATAATTATACGACCGTCGGAAACTTCTACTTTTTCACCTGGTAATCCGATAATTCTTTTAATATAATTTTTGGAAGGATCTTTGGGGTAATTAAAAACGATTACGTCACCACGTTTAGGGGAGGTAAAACGATAACTGATTTCGTCAACAATTAAATATTCGCCATCTTTAAAGTTTGGTTCCATACTTTGACCCATTACGTAAAACGGCTGGATTAAGAAATAACGAATTAGGAAAACAATTACCAAAACACTGATAACCGTTTCGGCAACTTCCATTACAAAATTGCCAACTGATTTTAAGAAATCGCCAAAGCCACCTTCTTCTTTTTTATCTAAATTAACAGTTTTCTTTTCTTCATAGAAAAAGCTTGGTTTTTTCTTTTCCTTATTTTTTTCAGATAACTTATTGTTTTTCATTAACCATTATCATTAGCTATTTAGTTCTGGTGGTCGCACCTGGATTTGAACCAGGGAGCTCTGCAATGTGAATGCAGCGTTCTAACCAACTGAACTATGCGACCTTAATAAATTGCAACGCTCCCTTGCTTACCGGCAGGCAGGTAACCTCCGCCAAAGACGGACCTTCGTCAGAGGGCAAATGTGCTTCAGGAGCACGCCTCTGGCGGGAACTGAGCTATGAATCTCCCCAAGACAAAACCCACATTTCTATTGCTATTCTACAACATTTTTCATAAAAAAGCAAATTAATTTTAGATTGCTTGATAATTGAAACTTGCTACTTGATATTTATTTTTGCTATAATACAGCCACATTGATCAATATATTAAGAGAAGATGGTAAATAGACATCTTGATTTTAATCATAAGTTTGAGGGAAGTTCCGCAACAGCAATGATAGCAAAAAAGCCGTGGCCTTGGCGTCTTGGTAAAAAGAAACTAGTTCTTTTAGTAGCCACCCTTTTTTTGGTAGTCGGAGTTGGATTTTTAGTGGGAAAAGCAGTAATTACTGCGCGACGGGTAATTACCGAAAATACTTCCGGGTCTCCTTTCTTACGGGGGATATTGGGTGATGTTGATTTTCGTCAGCTGAAAGGGGAAGGTGATGGTAGAATTAATATTTTGCTTTTAGGAATGGGAGGTGATAATCATCCCGCTGGTAATTTAAGCGACACGATTATTGTTTTAAGCATTGATCCGAAAAATAAAAATGCGGCAATGCTTTCCATTCCTCGTGATCTTTATGTGAATACCGGTTATGGTTACGGCAAAGTGAACACCGTTTATGCCTATGGCGAGATGAATAAATATTCCAGCGGCGGCGGAGCATTAGCAAAAAAACAAATTGGAGAGATTTTAGATTTACCGATTCATTATTATGCTCGGCTTGATTTTGAAGGCTTCCGCAAAATGGTGGATGAGGTGGGGGGAGTGACAATTAACGTCGAAAAAAGTATTGCGGATTACACTTACCCGGATGAAAATATGCAAGGGTATGAACCGTTTTTCATTAGCAAAGGTGTTCATCACATGAATGGTATTCTGGCTTTAAAATATGCTCGCTCTCGTCATACGACTAGTGATTTCGATCGTGCCAGACGTCAGCAGCAAGTTTTATCCGCCGTGCGTGAGAAGGCCCTAAAAATTGGTTTTATTTCCAATCCCAAAAAGATTTCAGACGTCTTAGACATTTTAGGAGATCATCTGCGCACCGATATTCAGCTTTGGGAAATGGAGCGTTTATATGAAATTGTTAAAGAGTTGAATACTGATACCATTGTTAATAAAGTAATTGATAACAGTAAGACCGGTTTACTTGTTGCGAAGCATGATTCTAAAGCGGGCTATATTTTAGTACCGCGCACTGGTGATTTTAGCGAGATTCGTAATTTTGCACATTCTATTTTTACCGATAGTTATATCAAAGGAGAAAAAGCGCGTTTGGTTGTGATGAATGGTACAACACGTTATGGTTTGGCTCACACTGTTTCCAATATGTTAAAATCTTATGGTTATAATGTAGTAAAAACAAAAAACGCGAAAAGTAGAAATTATACGAATTGTGTGATTTATGATTATACTAATGGAGCAAAACCCTATACCGTTCAGTATTTACGCAATCGTTTCAGTGCAGAGGTGAAAACTTTTAGTCAGTTGCCCTCCGACCAATCAGAAATTGTTTTGGTATTGGGTAGTTATTATCAAGTGACCAATAATTATTATCAGTATTAAAAATTAAAGACAAACTATGGATCGTGGTCATCTTAAAGCGATTATCCTAGCGACTGTAATTACCGCAGGAATGGAGTCTTTGTTGTTCTATGAGCATTTTTGGCAGGAGATACTGGCAGTTTTGGGGTTTGTTGTCTTGTTGGGAAGTTTATGGGTTTTGCATTTTGATCTACGCCAAAAAGTTACCCGATCGTCTTATACTTATTTTTTAATTCGGACGCTGTTACTCTTGGGGAGTGGCGTAGTGTTTGTTACTTTTCTACAGGGTTTTGCTTTTCGTCAGGGATTAATAGTTATTCTTGCCATTTCCTTTTTTATTCTTTTTCGTGCTTTCAATGCTTTTATTCGCAAAGGTTTTCGTTTTGCTCCGGTTTCGCGGAATAATTTAAGTTTAATTACTTTCTTCACAGCATTTTTGAGTTATGCGATTATTTTTGGCGGTTATCTTTATTTTTCTTGGCCTGGTTACTTACTAATGATTTTAGTTGCCTTTGTTTCCTTTTTAATTTTCAATCAATCTTTTTGGCAGCATGATTTATTTCAGCCTCGGCGTTGGGTTTATATTTTAGGAGCATCATTTTTATTGGGTGAGGTAGCATGGGTGATGAGTTACACACCGATCAATTATTTAGCTGGAGGTTTGGTATTTTTGGTAGTTTATTATGTATTGTGGGGTTTGACGCAACATTACTTTGAGGAAGTTTTGACAAGGCGTTTAGTTTTGGAACATGTGATTATTGCATTTATTGCCCTAGCGCTAGTGTTGAGTACCGCAAGGTGGTTGCCAATTTCCTCTTAAAAAAGCCAACTGTGGATTATTTGACTTGATATCCCTTGCATTTAAGGTTTTTTTTGTTATAATAAAGCCGTGTTAGAGATGAGTTTGAAAACCCTTGGTACAAAAAGATAAATTGTTCTGTATTGGTAGCAAAAATCGTTAGTTAATCATAATTTTCCCACGGGAAGGGGGTGAAAATTAATGACAAAAAGCGACTTAATCGAGAGCATTGCCAAAGAGGTTGGTGTTCCCAAAGCAAAAGCGGAGAAAATGGTCAATGTTTTTATTGAGCACATTCGCTCTACGCTTTCCTCTGGTGGCAAAGTTACCGTTACTGGTTTCGGTACTTTTACTGTTAGCCATCGTGCTGCTCGCAGCGGGAGAAATCCGCAGACTGGTGAAACGATTCAGATTCCTGCGGTTAATGTTCCGCACTTCAAGGCGGGTAAAGCTTTCAAGGAAGCGGTCCGCTAATTTTTTCTTTTTCTTAAGGAAAGAGAAGAAACCAATAACAAGACTCCTTTTTTCGGGTTTCCGGAGGGAGTTTTGTTTACCTGCCAAACTTTCATAAATGGTATTAATCAAAAATTAATTCAAATTGATATTTTCTGATATCTATTAACTCTTGATTCAAATTGTTGATGAAAGTTAGGTGGGTAGCTCTTGATTTCTTTTCCGGAATATGCTATAAGTATAATTGGTCGTGCAACTGTGCGTTCTTTTTTATTTTATTAATTTTTAGATGTTTTCCAATCCAAGGAGGAGGATGGATGACATTATTCATCCGCAATTTTGTAAACAGGAAATGGATTCAGCGGCTTCGCCGTCGCAATCTTTCCTGTTACCGGGCTTTCAGGATGGGCCAACGCTCAATTATTTTAGCGTTAAGGTCCCATCTGCTAACCTATTGTACAGTTGAAGTTGAAAACCTTCCTGAACCGGAAGAGTTAAGGAGAATTCTTTTGGCGGAGGCAGATTTCCTACTGCCTTTGCCGACCGGTGCTGATTCTATTAAGAAGGCATATCGGGATGGTCAAGAAGATGCGCTGGCTCAAGTGTTAATTTTGAGCATGGCGTATTATTTCTATCCCGATCGACTCGGTCAAGGATTGTCCTTGCCCTCTATAAGGGAAGGCTTTCGGGAACGAGCTTGTGCTCGTTTTCATCTTCCTTTTCGTCAACTTGTGATAGAGAAGTAGTCGTGTCGTTTTTAATTATCCCCTGTGGGTAGTTTTTTAACAGGGGATTTTTTTATTTATTCCAAAAACAGAGTATAATAAAGATGGTTTTGAAGTATAGCCCATTTTTTCAAATATGACTTTTTACCAAAAAAGATGGATTGTCTCCAGTACAAGTTCCCGGCAAGAGTCTAAGATATAGGGATCTAAGAAAGGTAATTCGTTCTATCTACCTTTACCAAGTTGTTTCTCGGGGATTGGCCTAGTGGACTATGGCGCGCGCTTTGGGAGCGCGAGGTCGTGAGTTCGAATCTCACATCCCCGACCAATTAAATGCCTCTCAATTTTCACAATATCTTAATTCCGGCCAATTTTTATTCCTCTTCAATGAAAAAACAATCGCGCTCCTGGTCTGATTACGTTACTAAGCATAGTAGGGCTTTAAGTTTGGAAAAGGGAATTTTTACTTGGAGAAACCCGCATCGCATTGCGCTTTCTTTGAAAAGATCAGCGGGACGAAGTTTATGCCGCAAAGGAACACCGTTTCAGTCAGCAATGTCAATGTTGAATTTTTATATCAACCGTGCGGGCAGGAAACTAAATACTCAGCAGAGAAGTATTTTAGAGAAAGCAAAGAAAGAGTTGCAGGGGGTGTTCCGAAAGTAATCTCTAACTTTTCAAAGAATTATGGTATAATAACAACGGTTGAGGGTAGGGGGAATTTTATCCAGTTTTCTTGTTTGTTTAGGTTTAAATCACTATGGTTATTCCCTTTATCCCAGAGGATTTTAAAATCTTCTAGATTAGAAGGAGGATTATTATGGAGCCAACAAAACTAAAACTTCCTGCTAAAAGTGGGTCTACCTCTGGTGGGAAGGCAATTGAAAAGAAGGAACGTAAGCCGGTGGGATTGATGATTTTAGTCATCATTCTTACTTTAATCATCGGCGGTGGAGTATTAGGTTACGGTGCTTACTATTATGCTTACAAAAAGGAAAGTAAAGATAAATTAGAGTTGCAAAGACAAGTAGACAGTTTAAAAAGTCGGTTGACAAAATTAAAAAAAGATTTGAAAACTTGGCAAGAGAGAGAAAAAGAAATCTGTCCGATAGCTTTGACGGATGAAGAGAAAGCGACGATTGAAGGTTGGAAAACTTATACCAACAATCATTACCGATTTACTTTCCGCTACCCGGTTAGTTTTCGTCTTACTACCAACGAGGATGATCGACTCTCAATGGTGAGCAATGAAGATGGGGCAACATTTGAGTTCTTAAGTCGTGATTCTTCGGTCAGGGGTTATGAGGGCTATAAAACGATTTCTGAGAAGAGTATTCAAATTGATTGTGTAAGAAGCACTCGAGTTTATATTAAAGGCGATCGGAATTGGGGAGGAGATGTAAATTCTCGTATTATTTACGCTCAATTTACCAAGAGCAATATTCCCCATCTTATTGTTTTATCCTTTGTGACTCGCGGTGCTTCCTTTGATTCTGACATGGTTGAGTTATTTGAATTGATTGCAAAAACTATTGATTTTAAATAATAATAAAAAGGAGAACTTATGAAAAAAATTTGGTTAATTATTTTAGTCGCAGCGGTTACTCTTGTTATCGGAGGGGGGGGAATAGCAGGATCATCGTACTTTTATTTTAATCACAAAGCTGCGCAAAAAAATGCTGATTTAAGTAAACAAGTTGATGATTTAACTTCTCAAGTAAAAGAGCTGAAGAAACAAATTGCTGCGGCAAAGAAGGATGTCGAAGAGGCAGAAAAAGAGACAACGAAGGTAGCGACATTAGATCCTACCGCTGGTTGGAAAACCTATACTAATAAAAAGTACAGCTATATCTTTAAATATCCACCGGAATATATTCTTGCTAAAAACAACAGCAAGAAAAATTCCTTAGCAGAGGATGCAAGCGGCAATGTTTCTCTTCAAGGAGATCTTTCTAAGAAAGGTTGGCCTTTAATTGATATTGTTCATTATAATAGTGACTTGTTTAGTATTCCTACTGGTGCCGATCTTTTAACTTGGTTGAAAAATCATACTGATACTTCTTTAAAAAATACTCTTCCAAATAGTTACAATTACACAATTAAAACAACTAGCGGTAAAACTATTAAAGCGGTAAAGGCCTATAGTTCCCAAAGTCCGCAGGCCTATTCTCGACATGAGATTTATTTTGTCCACAGAGGGAAAATGCTGCGGATTACCATGTTAGATGTGACCCCATCTGGTGCAAAGAATTTTTATAATAATTTTCTATCTACTTTTAGAGCGATTGATTAGTGACTAAATTATTTAAAATCTTTTTACTTGTTGGTGGTGCTGTTGTTCTTACTTTCGGGATTGCTTTTGGTAGTTACGCTGTCGTGAAACACTTTCAAAAGAAGAATGGAGAGAAGCAAGAACAAAAACAAACGGCGCAAAAAAGTAATCGTCAGGAAAAATCAAAGACAGTAGCGAGAAAAAAACCTGCCTACACATTAGTTTCTTATGCTGGCATTGTTTTTGGTGCGAAGGTCCCAAGAGGTTGGCAGATTACTGATAATGAAAGTGGCATTGATATCATGAATCCTTCCGATAAGCAAATGGGTGCTAGTGGGGCAGTTGCAGTTGGTTGGTTTGGAACAGCGACTCCGGACAGTTTTATTGACTTTATGATTAAAGCAATCGGTGGTCATAATGTAAAATATCTGAATGTTTCTGTTAAGGAAACAGTTAAAGATCCCTACACTGGGCTTAGGTGGGTAATGCGTACGAAAACTTTTCTTTTTACCAATAAAGAGGGAAAAAGAATTAAAGCGAAGGCATCGGCGGGAGTTTTGAACGGCTATGGACAGTTTAGCGGAATGATTGTTGCATTTCAATCAACACCGGATAAGTGGAGTAAGTGGGCGCCGACATTGGAACGTGTCGCCCAATCAATTACGATTATCAACCCGAGTAAAGCCGGAGGGATTGATAAGGTTCGTTTGCCAACGGCAGCGGATTTGGCTAATGATTCCTCGCCACTGATGGAAGCATGGGAATATCGCAATCAGGTACAGGAAAAAACTTCTCATGAATTTTCCGATGCCATTATGGGACAAGAATCAGGCTTATATTCTCCTTCAACGGGAAGATCCTATATACTTCCTTTGACTGCCTACGATCCTACTATTGGCGGCTATCGTAATCCTGATAAACCGTCAGAAATTTTAAGGGATCGCTATCGGTAATTTTATTATTTTTTAATGTCACAAACTATGAGAAAAATTTTTGTTATCTTACTTGTTGGATTTTTAATTGTTCTTCTTGGAGGTGGAACAGTAGCTGGTTATGGTTTTTATCGTGCTTCATTGGTTAAAAGCTATGCTCGTGAAGCGAAGAGAATTATGGAAGAGAGTAATCAAGTTTGGAGTCAAAAGAAATTAGAGAATACTAATTACACGGAGGAAGAAATTAAAGAGCAGGTGAGATTGATTAGATCGGATAGTGAGAAGCGCTTGAATGAACTAGCTCAATTGCGGGCTGTTAGAGACGTTAGTGATTTAAAAAGATGGAGTGAAGATTATTTTACTACTGCGAGGGAAATAGCAATTCAATTTGAGAAAGTTTTTGATTATCTTGATGCTTTGAAAAATGTTGAAGATAGCTTGCGTTCTTTGAGTGGATCAACAAGTGGTTTTGATGAGTTTGCGAGTAAATTCGGTGCTTTTCACAAGCGGCTCAATAGTTCATTGACTAAGTTGAAAGAAACTGCTGCGCCAGTTGGTTTTGAGAATTTTCATCAGAGTTTTGTAAAGTACTTGGATAATTTGGATCAACTAATTGTTGATGCAGTGGACGCGGCCAAAAAACATGATGCTAATAAGCTGAATACTTTTGGGCCGGAGTTTGACAAGTTAATTAAAACAGGCGAATCAATTAAACCGCCTGCCGAAGACCAAACTTTTGAGAAAATTGCGACTAGAGAAAATAAAGATATATTAAGAGAGTATCCTGACAAGGTGAAGAGAGAAGCTGATCTTTTACTTAAAACTAGATTCAGTTTTAATTTCTAAATATGAATAAAATTCTCAAATGGCTTGTTATTCCACTTATTGTTGTAATCATTGCTTTTGCAGGTTACTTTCTTTATCAGAAGTTTATCAAGGCAAAACAGACTCCAGCAGGAATTACTAAAACTCAAAGCAAAATTCAATTGACTATTCCGGAGAAGATCCTTAATAACAAGTTTGGTTTTCTTTCTGGTGGAGTAAAAGATATTAAAACAATTAAAGAGTATGGTGCTGCTTGGGTAAGACCACACCCGGGACCGTTTCTTTGGGATGCGATGCAGGATAATAAAGATAGTCAAATTGATTTCGTCAATAGTGATGAAGTAGTAACCCGTTACTCGGAAAATGAGCTGGGAATTGTAGCAACAATCTGGCCGTTTGCGGAATGGGATCAAAAGAATCATCCTAACTATGCGGCTTGCCGAGTAAGTGATAACGATGAGTTTTTACCCAAGAACGATAAGAAGGGTCGTGGTGATTATTTGCCTTATCATCGCGGGAATCCTTATGACTGGGCGAGTTATCAAAACTGGGTGATGGAAGTAGTAGAACGTTATGATGGAGATGGTAACGAAGATATGCCAAATTTAAAGATCCCAATTAAGTATTGGGAGGTAATGAATGAACCAGATCTGGAGAGTCCTGAGGGAGATCAAGGTAGCCGTTTGGATTTTTATAAGGGTGATGCCAGTGATTATGCACAATTGTTGATTAAGACCAGCGAAGCAATTCGTAAGGCTGACTCTGAAGCAGAGATTTTAATTGCTGGCGCTGCGGGAGGTAATAATACTTTCTTGGATTTTTATCGTTCCGTTTTTAAAAATAAGAAAGCTATTGCGGCATTTGATATTGGTAATGTCCATTGTATTTCAAATGATAGTTATGATTCGTTTAATGTTGAACCTTATAAGAAAATGTTGGCGGAGTTTGGAGTCAAGAAACCGATTTGGGTGACAGAAGCGGAGGCGTTTATTTATCAGGATGCCGGTTCTAATGCAACACAAACATTTAATAGTGTAAGGAAAGCACTTTCGTTGGGTGCGCAACGAATTTTCTTCACCCGCTATGAGTTTAAGCAAAAAGGGGAAGGTGTAAAACCGCCGCTTTATTCCGCACCGATTAAGATAACCATAAAAGGGGAAGACCCCAGAGCGGCTTATCAGAAAATCATTGGTCAATAGTACTTAATTTGCTATAACTAGTTTACTTTTTAATTAAAAGAGAAGATGAAGCTCAAGTTATTTCTCCATAGTTTTCTAACAGTAATGATTGCCGCAGGGTTAGTGATGATTTTTCTACCTCAAAAAGTACTTGCCGATGATGATGACTTGCATGTAAAAGTGGAGGCTTCAACTGATGGTGGCAATACTTGGCACACTTATGATGGCACTGAATTTAAAGATGGTGAGAGTGTTGCATTGAAACCAGGTGGTTGGTTCAAGTTTCGGGTTAAGCTGTGGAATACTTACACTAAAGACATGACTGACATTAGGGGTTATTTAGTGTTTTATTTGAATCAAAGCAAGTGGGTTTTTGAACCCTTGAGTATGTCACAAATTGATTTGGACACCGATGGTAATGGTCGTTCTTATTATGGAATACTTGCGGAGATTTCTAATTTGGCTACTCCGGTAGGGGGAATGATTAGTCAGTTGGATGCCAATGGGACTGAAGAAACAGCAGAAATTTGTGAGTTTAGTATGCAAGTTAAGCCAGAGGATGAGCTACCTCCAGGAGAGATAGTGGTCCGAGGAGTTGCAAAAGTGTTATCTTACGAACAATCAAGAGCCGGCGAGATTTCAGTGAAAACTGCAATTGATGTTAACCTCTACTCGAGTTTTAGAGGTGTCTTAAATGTTACTACTAGTGAAGAATTGGTTGCATCAGGAATAAATTTTCCCCTCTTGTTTCTAATTCCGTTTTTTCTCAGTATTTTAGGTTGGTTTGCTTTTCGTAAATTTACTGCTTAAAAAATATTAGAAATGTTAACAGGGGAAAAAGCTTTCTATTTAGAAAGTAACTTTTTGGTTACACTCAATGCTTTATGAGAGTTTCTAGGAAATTTATCTTCCGAGATCTCGGACAAGCAAGATGCAGGCGGGATTAGTATAATGGCTAGTATGTCAGCTTTCCAAGCTGAAGATGCCGGTTCGATTCCGGTATCCCGCTCCATCCGCCCAAACTTCATCATGAAGCTAAATCAAGACTTACTAGAACTGATAATTTTTTGAGTTTAGAATGTCTTGATTGGTATTGAAGCACCTGTTGTGATTTTTAAAATTAAAAGGAGGGACTATGTACTTTGTTTACATCCTAGGAAGTTTTAAGGATAGTAAACTGTATATCGGTTTTACTTCAAGAGGTTTGAATCGTCTTGAAGAACATTTAAATTGAGAGGTAGAATCGACGAAATTCAGAAGGCCATTGAGATTAATTTGTTATGAAGCTTACCTGAAGCTTACCTATTGATGATTGGTGCACAAAATCGGGAGAAGTTTTTTAGATCGGGATGGGGAAGAGCTTATATTAATAAAAATCTGAAGCACACTTTAAGACTACTCGCTAAGCTTAGAGAGAATAATCGTGATCGTTAACTTTTTCCGCAAATTAAAATCCTCTTTTTCAGCCTCGGAAAATAGAGCTCTTTTTCTGATTGGTCTTTTAATTCTCATCTTCTTTACTAGTCTAAACTGGAATGCTTGGGCAAAGGATGTTTGGAGGGGAAGAGCAAAAGATGAGATTGTTCCTTCGTGGGAAGGGGAAATTGTCAAGCAGGAGATTAATAGGATTGTGCGGTTGCCGGAAATTAGGTCTAGAAAAGTAACTATCGTAAAGAAAGAAACTTCTGTGCAAAATGCTACTACTGGTCTCACCGGTCCCGCGGTTTACATTAGTGCTTATGATTATCATACGCAGGCTGATCTACAAAGGGTTTTTGAGGAAGTAAGTAGTGCCGGAATTAAGACCGTTTTTTTTCAAGTGAGAAATGTCGCTGATGCTTACTATCGCTCTTCTTATGAACCATGGGCGGAAAGTTTGACTGGAGTGTTAGGGCGTGATCCTCATTGGGATCCTTTGAGTTTTGCGATTAGGCAGGCACAAAAGCGAAAAATGCATTTGTATGCTTGGATTAACATCTATACACTCTGGCGTGGAGAGATCGCTCCTAATTCTAAAGATCATTTGTATTGGAAACACCGTGACTGGATTGTTTATGAGAAGGATAAAGGAAGGATGCAGTTGAACCCCGGCTATCTCTATGTTTCACCGGGAAATCCGGCAGTTAATCAGTATCTCAAGAAGATTTGTTTAGATATTGTCTCACGCTATCGTATTGATGGATTACTCTTAGATCAATTGATTTATCCTAATCGCTATTATTCTTATGATTCTGTTTCGCTGAATAATTTTCGGGCACAGAAGGATTTAAATTGGAATGAATGGCGGGTGATACAAATTAGCAATTTTGTTAGAGACCTTCGGACGGAATTGAAAGCGCAAGTGCCCGCCAAAAGCGGGTCCGTCTCTGGCGGAAAAGTAAAAGTGGGTGCTTCGGTTTGCGGTCGTTATTCGGAAGGGAAAACTGAGTACGGTCAAGATTCAGTTTATTGGGTAAAACATAGTTGGGTGGATTTTATTGTACCACTGATTGAATGGAGTTTAAATGAGAGCCCGCGCTTTGATTTGCAGGTAAGGGATTTTAAGAATCGGGTTGGGACAAAGAAATTGTGGGTAGGAATTAGTGCTTACCGATTTGGCAGTAGTTTTTCGGAATTAAGTAATCAGGTTAAAGCAGCAAAAAAGGAAAATTTGGGAAACTTTGCTTTTTATGCTTATCGTCATCTTAAAGGTAAATGGGCAATTCTCAATAATTTAATTAAGTAATTCTAAGGAGTGAATTATGTCTAAGTTTTTCGTTGTACTTTTGATCATTGTTATTCTTGCTTTGATTAGTGGAGGAGTGTATGGATATTGGTACTTTAATCAGAGGTTAAATGATCAATCAAAGACCATTGATGATTTAAAGAGTAAGTTAGCAGAAGAAGCTATTACTAAGGAAACTACAGAAGATAGTACCAAGCTTACTCAGACATATCGCAGTCAAAGTTCTGGTTTTGAAATTAGTTATTTAACAGGTTGGACAGCTAGTGAAGCACCGTTACAGCAAAGTGAAGAAGGAACCGTTGAGACCGTTTATTTTAAGGATAGCAGTGGTAAGACAATTGTGACAGTTTCTGTTCAACCGACGAGTATGGAAGGGATGCTAAAGGAGAGTTTTGAAATTAAGCAGACGACCACAGTTACGATTGATAGCGTCAATTTTCAAAAATTAAGTGTTCTGGATAATCAGAGTGGTAAGGAAATGATTTATTATCTCGCTAAGAAAGGCGGCAAGCTCTATACTTTCAGTGCAAAAGAGGCGGATGCTACCACTTTAGAGAAAATGGTTAATTCTTTTAAATTTCCGACGAGCTGATGATTGCAAAGCAAGAAAAGGTTTATCGTCTTTTAAGCCGAATTCCGAAAAATCGTCTCACTACCTACAAAAGTTTGGCGAGAAAACTAGGTAATTCTCGTTTAAGCAGAGCAGTAGGTAGGTGGATGCATGTAAATCCTTATCCAACGAGAAGGGTTCCTTGCTTTCGGGTGATTAAAAGTAGTGGAGAAGTAGGTGGTTATGCTGGTGGTATAAGATTAAAAATCAGCAAACTAAAACAAGCGGGATTCAGTGTCAAAAATAATAAAGTAGTTAATTATCAAAAATTAATTTGGTAAGTAAAATGGAAATCAATCCTAAGATGAAAATTGAAGAAGTTTTGAAACTTCGTCCCAACGCACCAGCAATCATGATGGAATATGGTTTTCCTTGTGTCGGTTGTCCTTTGGCGCAACTTGAGACGTTAGAGGATGGAGCGAAGAAACATGGAATTAGTGGCGAAAAATTTAGTCAGTTTTTAGAGGAGATTAACAATTGTTAAAGGCAAAATACAAAAGGCAAAAAGCAAAAGTAAAATCAGGAGGTAAAAGTAAACTATTATTTAGTTCAGGAAATAGATAACCTAAACTTTTACTTTTTGCCTTCATTTTTGTCTTTTGATTTTTGCTTTTTGACTTTTAAGATTGTTTGTGTATAATAAAGCCGTAATGAGGCTTTGAGCCTTGTTTTTAAAAGAATTTATATGAGTTTTGCTGAAAACAATAGGATTATTCGCTTCTTCAAAGAAGCAGTTGCTGAGCTTCGGAAAGTTGTTTGGCCAACGAAAAAACAAGCAATTCGCCTTACTTTAATTGTTATTGGAGTCGTGATTGTGACCGCGCTCTTTTTGGGTGGCTTTGATTTAATTTTCAGTAGAATTATTCGTTTCATTATTTTAAAGAGTTCTTAAGATGGTGCGACAAATTCGGACAACTGAACCAAAATGGTATGTTTTGCATACTTACTCTGGTTATGAAGATAATGTTGCAAGTAATCTAAGACAACGTATTGAATCTTTAGATATGGAGGATAAGATTTTTGAAGTATTAGTTCCCAAAGAAAAACAAATTGAAATTAAAGGTGGTAAGCGTCAGATTGTGGAAAGGAAGATTTTTCCTGGTTATGTTCTGGTGAAGATGTTAGTTGCAGAGGATTCTTGGTATGTTGTCCGTAATACTCCCAATGTTACTGGTTTCATTGGATCAGGAACAATTCCAGTACCGATTGCTGACGAAGAAATGCGCAAGATTCAAAAGCGTATGGGCGTAGAAGAGCCAAAATATAAAATTGATGTAGTTATTGGCGATCACGTGAAAATTATCGATGGACCGTTTAAAGATTTTGATGGTATTGTTAATGAAATTGATGAAGAAAAGGGAAAAGTTAAGGTATTGGTAAATATCTTTGGTAGAGAAACACCGGTGGAATTAGATTTCTTACAAGTCAAAAAGTCATAAATGGTAGCAGATAGCAAATAGCAGATATTTTTTGGTTGTCTGATATCTGTTATTTACTATTACTATTGTCCCGTCACTTTTTATTTATTACTACTATGGCTAAACCAGTTAAAACTGTAGTTAAACTGCAGATTGAAGCAGGTAAAGCTAATCCGGCACCACCAGTTGGTCCTGCTTTAGGTCAGCATGGGTTAAATATTCAAGAGTTTTGTACTGCTTTCAATGAAAAGACGAAAGATAAAATGGGTGATGTCATCCCGGTGGAGATTACGATTTATGAAGATCGCACTTTTGATTTTATTTTAAAAAACCCACCTGTTGCGATACTCTTGAAGAAAGCGGCTAAGATTGAAAAAGGTTCTGGAGAACCGCATGTTAATAAAGTTGGCAAAGTAACTGAAAAACAGGTAGAAGAAATTGCCAAAGTAAAAATGACCGATTTGAATACCACTGACTTGGAACAAGCAAAGAAAATTGTGAAGGGAACTGCCAGAAGTATGGGTATTGATATCAAAGGATAAAACTATGAAGCGAGGAAAGAATTATAAGGCGTTTAGAGAAAAACTAACACAATCCAAATACTCTTTGGATGAGGCTTTAGGTTTGGTCAAAGAAAATAACAAAACAAAGTTTGATGCCTCGATTGAGCTTCATATTCATCTTAATTTGAGTAAAAAAGGTGATCAATCAGTCAGGGGTACTGTTGATCTTCCAAACCCGACGGGAAAAAAAGTACGCATTGCTGTCTTTGCCGAAGCAGAGAAACAAAAAGAAGCAAAAGATGCAGGTGCAAAAATTGTCGGAGCAGATGATTTAGTAGAGAAAGTAAGTAGAGGATTTACTGATTTTGATGTTGTGATTGCTACACCACAAATGATGCCAAGAATTGGGAAGTTAGGGAAAGTTCTTGGTGTGTTAGGTTTGATGCCAAATCCTAAGGCGGGAACGATTACTCCGGAACCGGGGAAACTGGTAGAACAATTTCAAAAAGGTCGCATTGAGTTCCGTAATGATAAATTAAACAATATTCATCAGGTTGTTGGAAAAGTTTCAATGAAGCCGGAGAAAGTAAAAGAAAATGTTTTAGCGATTTATCATGCTGTTTCTCAGGCAAAACCAGAAGGAGTAAAGGGATCTTTCATTCAAAATATGACTTTAGCTAGTACAATGGGACCAGGGATTAGGATAGATTTGACGAGTTTGAAATAAACTTGCAAAAAATTTTGTAGTTGCTATAATCAATTTGTTCCCGAAATAATTTCGGGGTAAACCTAAGACAGTAGGCAAAAACTAAGTCCTACCGAGGAAAATCATGAGAGGTTGCTCTCTGTCTTAGGTTAAAGGCAGAGTTTTTTAAAGATCTATTATGCCGAAAACACGTGCCCAAAAAGAAGAAATCATCAAAGATTTTAATGACCGCTTGAAGAAAATGAAAGCAGCGGTGTTTGTGGATTATACTGGTGTAAAGGTAAAACAAATTTGGGATTTGAAAAAGAAACTTTCAGAGGAGAAGGCAGATTTTAGAGTGATGCAGAATAAATTATTAGCAATTGCTTTGAGGGAAAACAAGCTAGAAGTTCCTGATGAAATTTTGAATAAGCCACTGGCAATTTCTTTTGGCTATCAGGATGAGATTGCGCCCTCTCGCATTGTAAAGAAATTCTCCCAAGAGAATAAAGTGTTAAAAATCCTCGGTGGGTTTTTTGAGGGAAAGTTTGTCGGTGAAGATGTAATTAATCAATTAGCCAGTTTGCCTAGTCGTAATGAATTGTTAACGAAATTTGTTTATACGATTAACGCTCCTGTTTCTGGATTTGTAAATGTCTTACGTGGAAATATCACCGGGTTAGTAAATGTTTTGAATCAGATTAAAGATCGTAAATAATTACTAATTATTAATATTAATAATTGTTAATTAAGGAGATTACTATGGCAGACGAAGTAAAGAAACCAGAAGAAGCAAAAAAACCTGAAGTAGAGGCTAAACCAGTTGAAGCTCCTAAACCGGAAGCAAAACCGGCGGAGGCTCCTAAAACTGAAGCTCTGAAGCCGGAAGCTGAACCAGCCGAGGCTCCGAAATCAGAAGCACCGAAAGAAGAACCGAAAAAAGAAGTTCCTGAGAAATTCAAGAAACTTGTTGAAGAAGTGGAAAAAATGAGTGTCTTGGAACTTTCGGAGTTAGTTAAAGCATTAGAAGATCGTTTTGGGGTTTCGGCAGCTGCTCCTGTAGCGATGGTTGCCGGTGGTGCAGCAGGTGGTAGTGCAGGTGGTGAAGAAGAAAAAACAGAGTTTGATGTGGAGTTGACCGAAACTGGTGCACAAAAAATTGCTGTTATCAAAGTTGTTCGCGAGATTACCGGTAAGGGTCTAAAAGAAGCAAAAGACATGGTTGATGGCGCACCAAAGGTGATTAAAGAAAAAGTGAAGAAAGAGGAAGCAGAAGAGATTAAGAAAAAGATTGAAGCTGCTGGCGGTAAAGTTACTTTGAAATAATTTTTCCTTCTTTCTAGGATAAAATAATCCCCCAAGGGTATTTGAGTGCCCAAGGGGGTTGTTTTATCTGAGAAATTTGCAGATTATATTCGGAATATCTTACACAGTCCCCAGAAGAGAGGAAAGAAAGTGCCGAGGATAGCAACAATTGCAAGGAGATTTCCTCTTATGATCTGCTGGCGGGATTTGTGAGTAGTAACCCAGATAATACTGCAGCCAATGCCAGTCTCAACTGCCATGGCGATGAGTATTACTAGGAGAGGGATATTCTCAAGAGGATTCATGCTTCGGGTGGAGGATGATGATCCAAGAGATGTTATAAACAGAAGGGGACCAATAAAAATAGAGAGAAAGTAAGCGGTGATAATGACAATTCCGTAACTATGTTTTGAGAGGAAATGCTCCTTCTTACTGAGGATTTTTGCGGCGTTTTTCACTTTTACCTCCGTTGTGTTTCCGTTGTTATTAGTTTACTTGTTCAGGTGCAGGTTGATTCAAGGATTTGGTTTAAGCGATTTTTTTATTCCAAGTCAATGATAAAGAAGAAACAGTTTATTTTCAAGGTAGTCAGACAAGACCGACAGACTAAAGCTCGTGTGGGAATTTTAAGAACTCCGCATGGAGTTATTCATACTCCTGCTTTTGTGCCAGTAGGAACTTTGGCAACAGTAAAAACAATGACTCCTGAAGAATTAACAGCAATGGGTACGGATGTTATTTTGGCTAATGCCTATCATCTCTATTTACAACCAGGAGATAAGATTGTGAAGAAATTAGGTGGTTTACATAAGATGATGCAGTGGGATAAACCGATTATTACTGATAGTGGGGGATTCCAAGTTTTTAGTTTGGCAAAGTTAAATCGAGTGACTGATAGAGGTGTTGAGTTTCAGTCGCATCTTGATGGCTCCAGACATTTTCTTACTCCCCAGAAGGCAATTCAAATTCAACAGAATCTTGGCGCTGATTTAATTATGAGTTTTGATCAATGTTCTCTTTATCCTTGTAGTAAAAAACTGGCGAAAGAAGCAATGGAGAGAACGCATAAGTGGGCGGTTTTGGGGAAGAAAACATGGCAGGGAAATTACCGACAGATGTTGTTTGGTGTTATTCAAGGTGGTGTTTTTCCTGATTTACGTCAGGAGAGTGCTAAGTTTATTACCGAATTGGATTTACCAGGGATTGCTATTGGTGGCATTTCAGTAGGAGAAACGCGCAAGCAAATGTATCAAGTTCTTGATGTGGTGGGACCATTTCTACCCAAAAGTAAACCACGTCATCTTTTAGGTGTAGGATCACCGGTGGATCTGCTCGAATCAATCGCGCGGGGGATGGATACCTTTGATTGTGTTCTACCAACGAGAATTGCGCGTAATGGAGCGGTTTATACTAGGAGCGGTAGATTGAATCTTCGTAACTGCAAATTTGCTAGAGACAGTGGTCCCATTGAGAAAAATTGTCGGTGCTATACTTGTCGCAATTTTAGTCGTGGTTATCTGCGTCATCTTCTTGTTACCAAAGAAATCTTAGGAGTGCGACTAACTACAATCCATAACCTTTATTTTGTTTTGAGTTTAATGCGCAGGACTAGAGCAGCAATTAAGCAAGGAAAGTTTTCCGCATTTAAGAGAAATTTTCTAAAAAAATTTGGCAGAAAAGATGTTTAATGCTATAATACTTACACAAATGTCCCTCAAAGGTTGATCTCTACTTGTTGTAAGATTCATTTTTATTGCTGTGAGGCGAACAGGGCAAGTGCCTCGGACAGAAAATATAAAATAAAACTCGCCATGCTTTCATCAGTGATTTTAATCAAGACTTGCTAAATCTTAGGATATATTGGTTTAATTGGGTCTTGGTTAATGCCAATTGAAAGTTAGGCGGGAAAGGAGAAAAAAGAAATGGCAAAAGCAAATGAAATACCAAAAATAGCGCTTCTCAAAGAAACCTTGAAAAGTGCGGAAGCAAGTTTAAAAACCGCTCAAGATTTAGTGGGAGAACTTGCGGGTGACAAGGATTTTGTCAAGCAAGTGAAGGAGCGTCTCAAAAAACTACCTAAAACCGAAACCAAAGCGGAAGTTGGTCAAAGAGTGGTTGAAGGTGTTTTTGATGGCGAAAATATGGTTGGTGACGATGGCAAAAAGTATCCGGTTCCCGCTAATTATGCCAGTAAGTCAAAACTCGTTGAAGGTGATCTCTTAAAATTGACGATTGCCGAAAATGGGTCTTTTATTTACAAACAAATTGGTCCAGTGGCACGGAGGATGGTTCGGGGTGTTCTTATTGAGGAAAATGGTGAGTACCGTGTAATGGCAGAAGGTAAGGATTATAAGGTAATTCTGGCTAGTGTTACTTACTACCGTGCCAAGCCAGGGGATGAGGTAACAATTGTTATTCCTGAGACTGGCGACAGTGTTTGGGCAGCAATTGAAAATGTGATTTATAAATCAGAGTAATGTGATGAGGAAATTTAAGCAGTTTTTGAGTAATGAACATGTACGACAGTTTTTCAAATTCTGTGTTGTGGGATCAATTGGAACTGCGGTTGATTTTGGGCTACTTTATTTGCTGGTAGAATTTGGCCATCTTTTTTATTTACTTGCGGCAACCATTTCCTTTATTGCTGCAGTAGTAAATAACTATATTCTCAATAAAATTTGGACCTTTCGTGATCATAGCAAGCAACTTTTTCGGCAGTTCGGGCGGTTTTTAATTATAAGTTTAGTTGGTTTAGGTCTGAATGTCTTGCTTTTATATTTATTAGTAGAGTTTGGACATTTATGGTATATTTTAGCGAAGGTGTTAGCAACTGGGGTAGTGCTGATCTGGAACTTTTTTGCTAACAAGTTTTGGACGTTCAGAAAAAATGGGGAATGGCGAATGGAAAATGGAGAATGTTAAACACATACCGTGTTTCCCATAAGTAGCAAATCTCTTGCATAGAAGCGATTTTTGTGCTATAATAAGATAATAGAGTAACTGGGAGTTTTATGGCTAATCAAACTCCAATGAAGCCCTGGGATCCCTGGGAGGAAGTGGAGAGAAAGGCTTCCAACCCTGAACCAGAGCCAATGAAAGAGGCCCCTCCGCGGGAGGGTGGTTTTGTGCAAAGCGAAGAATTGAGGGACATCCCCAGAGAGGAAGCACAACCGCTTCAAAGCAAACCCGCAGCCGATTTGGGTAAGTCCTACTTTCCGCCTCAACCTTCTGAGGTGTTGGAAAAAGAGCCTTCTCCTTTTATTGCTCCGAGTATAGAGAACGAGAGGGACTATTTTGCTCCTCCAAAGGAAGCTCCTAAAACTTCTTGGATGGAAAAATTACCCCCTGTCTCTCCCCGTCATGAAGGTGAAATACCACCTCTTCATGGTACAGCAGGCGCTTCTCCCAAAGCTCCTTTTGAACCTGTTACAGGCACGGCTTTGGGTGTAAAAATGAAAGGGAAGGGGCTAAAGCTGTCGCGCAAGTCCTCGATTATCAAAGAAATTCTTAAATTTTTTGGTATTTTTGTTGCCGTCTTTGCGATTATTTTTGTCATTTTAAACTGGCCTTCCATTGCGGTTAATCTTAAATATTGGTGGGAACAGAATCGCAGTGGGGATCAGTCTACTGCCGAAGATATTGACTTAGGTGTGGAATCTCCCGAAAATATTCCCCAAGACGACCGTATTGTGATTAAAAAAATTAAAGTAGACGCGCCCATCATGTTTCCGAAAGATCCTAGTGATAAGGTTTTGTTAGAGGAGCTCAAGAGAGGTGTTGTTCATTATCCGGGTACTGCCTTGCCAGGTGAAACAGGAAACTGTTTTATTACCGGTCATAGTTCTAATTATTGGTGGATTAAGAGTAAATATAACACAGTTTTCACTTTATTGCCAAAATTGGTGGTTGGTGATAAAGTAATTGTCTACTACAAACAAAAGAAGTATATTTATGAGGTAAGAGAAGTTAAGGAGGTTAGTCCTAGCCAAACTGAGGTTCTAAATCCAACGGAAAAGCCGACACTTACGTTGATGACGTGCGTTCCGATTGGTACAAACTTAAGACGTTTAATCGTGAGATGTGATCAAATCAGTCCTGCTTCTGGTGAGAATGTTGATTTAAATCAACCACGACTACCCGCTGATTAATCTGGTGTTGATTAAAGTGATTTTTAAAACCCCGTGATGCGGGGTTTTCTTTAGTTCATCGCTATTAGATCTACAACTCTGGACTCTGCCCTCTGGGCTTTGGGCTATTTCTGTCCCTGCGGATAAAACTCAAAGATATCACTCCAATTTTGGTTCTTACGGCTAAGAATGAGAAAGTAATTTTGTTCATTGATTAAATTTAGACGAGGTATGGTTGTTTCGTTAAAATCATAAATTGTTTGCAAAATAATTCCTCGCTGTTCAATTGCCTTGATTTGTTTTTTGGTTTTGAGGTAGAGATAGTTTTGGTTAGTAGGGTGAAGGAAAAATTGCTGGATTTTTTCTTGGAGACGAGTGATTAAAGTGGTTTTGTTTTCCTTAAAGTCATAAAGTGATAGTTCATTATTTTTATTGAAGATACATTTTTGATTGTCGGAAGTGACAAGAAAGTCGTTGACATTTTGGTCGATTTTGGAAACTGTCGCGGTACTAGAAAAAGCTTTCGGTTTAATTAGAAATAACTCATTTTGCTTATTGTCTGTTTCAATCAGAATAAGTAATTGTCTTTCTTGGGGGAGCAGTTTATGTTCATTACGGATTAAAATCTTTTTAATTGTACCTACAGGTAGATTGTCTGTAATGAGATCTTGCTTCTCGCCATTACTTCCGAGCTTATAGAGTGCTCCCTTTGGAGCTTGACTTGCGAGGGGTAGTATGCTATCCTTTATGTTGTAAAGTAGACCGAAGAGATCGTTTTTTTCTCGAATTAATCCCGAAATACCGCTTAAAGCCAACTTTCTTGACCCGTTAGGGTCATCCAGATTGAAGAGATAGAGTTCTTCTCTCGCGAGTACAAAAAGTCGTTTCTCGTCGCGGGGGTGCCACTCTACTTTTTTAATTCCTTGGGGAAGATGGTCTAATTTGACAAGGGTTTTTTTGCTAAGATTTCCTAAGTAATAATTTGCTGAACCAAGGTTAAGAATAAATTGTTTATTGCTGGGAGACCAGGTTATGATGGTGAGATCGGTAAAAGTGGTTTGCGGAAGAGGAATTTCACTTAATTTATTTTTAGAAAGATCAAGAAACCAAAGTTGATTCTGATTATTGCTCTCACTGGTGTAAATGACTTTTGACTGATCAGGAGAGATAAAAAAATCAAGAATATTACGAGAAGTGATTTGATTGAGGGAGGGCTCCTTCAAGAAAAGCTCTAAGTTTTCTAGGTTATAATTGACTTTCTCGGCGTCAATGGTAAGATGTTGCTCGATATCCAAGTATCCTTCTTTCTTAATGACAATAGTGTAATCACCAGGAACTAGGTTTCTTAAAGTAGCAGGGGTTTTAACATCTTGCTTATGACCATTGATGTAAATTTCAGCACCTTCAGGATTAGAACTAATTACTGCAATACCGGCACGATAGATTTTTCTGGCACCAAAGTCAATCTGATAACCTTGGGCAAAGAGAATTAAGCCGATTGCTACTATTGCAAAAATAAAAAAACTCGCAAGATAAATTTTTCTTCGTCCTTTGTGTTCCATTTAATCTTGTTTATTCCTTATTCATTATAGCGATTTTAGTTAATTAATTCAATCAAAAATATGCAGAAGAAACAGTACTATACAAAATCTGCGCTTGAGAAAATCAAAACAGAATTAGCGGAACTCAAGAGTGTTAAACGTAAAGAAATTGCCGAACGGATTCGTGAGGCAAAGGCCTTTGGCGATCTTTCCGAAAATGCCGAATACGCTGATGCCAAGGAAGCGCAAGCTTTTGTAGAGGGGAGAATTGAGGAGCTGGAGGAAATCTTGGAAAATGCGGAGATAGTAGATGATAAATGTAAGCAAAGTGGTTCAGTGGGAGTAAATTGTAAAGTAACTGTTTCTGATAGCAAAGGAGGGCAAAGAGAATATACTTTGGTTAGTGCAAACGAAGTAGATCCACTGACGGGAAAAATTTCTTCTAATTCACCGATTGGGAAAGCATTGCTAGGGAAGAAAGTAGGGGACCGCGTGGTAGTAGAAGTACCTTCCGGAAAACTGAATTTGCAGATTCAAAAAATTGAGTAATTATTTTTTAGATATCCTTGTCCTTTAAAAATCAAGTAGTCCTTCTAAAGGAGGTGATTAAAGTGTCGGAAGGATTATGGAAGATTTTTGTAATTTTTAGCTTATTATTTTTTAGTATTTTAGTTCTCGCTTATGGGAGAAGAGCTCCCAAGGCGCTTCCCGAGAGGGGGATTACCGAGGAATTGAGTGAGGCCTTGCATTTTGAAATTCCTCACTGGGATTCCTCGTGTGCTACTGGTTCAGTGATGGAATCGTCGATTAATCAAACCGACGACAGTTACAAACTAGCGTCTTTCTATTTTCACTAACCCCCGCTGGGGGGTTTCTTTACTCTTGATTTTGAGATACAGTTATGTGCTATACTTTGAGGTAATTTGAAAACTACCAAGGAGGTTTTTCTGATGAATCGGATTACTGGATCAACCTATGAGTTTCTCAGGATCAAGGGAAGTTGCCCTTTCGATTTACCTTTTAAAAAACTTGGAACAGGGCATCTACGGGCGATGTTTTGTGTTGCTAAGGATAGGGAAGAGGTTTGTCTTGAAGTTACCGAAGAAGAAGGTAACTTTCTCTGGCTCTATCCCCAGGATGAAATTTCAGATCTTGATCAACGCGGTATTCAATATCGCGTTATTACCAAAAAAGAAGCAGGTTTCTAGTCAACCTGCTTTTAATTTTGCCCGATTTTATGCTAAAATAATCTTAGTTGACCAGGTTAAATTATCAAGATGACAAGTTTTGATGAATATTACAAAGCGCGTTTAAAGAAACTTGAAACAATTAGAAAAGCAGGTATTAATCCCTATCCTGCTCAATCAAAGCGGAATTATAATTGTTTTCAAGCACGTCATGATTTTAACAAACTTAAAAAAGCGATTACTTTGGCAGGTAGATTGATGAGTTTGCGTGAGCATGGCAAGTTGACTTTTGCTAATCTCCAGGATGAAACAGGCAAGTTTCAGTTAGCATTTAAGGAAGATTTACTGAAGAAAGATTATGATTTTCTGAAGAAGCTCGATTTGGGTGACTTTATTGAAGTTACTGGTAAGTGTTTTAAAACGAAACTTGGGGAAAAGACCCTTGCTGTTGAAAAGTTGGTTTTATTAGCAAAATCATTGCGACCATTGCCAGAGAAATGGCATGGATTAAAAGATGTGGAATTAAGATACCGCAAACGTTATTTGGATTTGATTATGAATGAAAAAACGCGGCGGGTTTTTTATCTGCGCTCGCAGATGATTGACGCAATCCGCGATTTTTTGACTGATCGAAATTTTCTAGAGGTAGAAACTCCCATTTTGCAAGCAACTCCTGGTGGTGCGGTAGCAAAGCCATTTGTGACACATCATAATGCTTTGAATACTGACTTTTATCTCCGCATTGCTCCGGAACTTTATCTTAAGCGTCTTATTGTGGGCGGTTTTGAGAAGGTCTTTGAGATAAGTCGTAACTTTCGGAATGAGGGGATTAGCACTGTTCACAATCCGGATTTTACGATGTTGGAGTTTTATTGGGCCTATAAAGATTATAATGCCCTGATGGAATTAACGGAAGAATTGTTTACTTATCTTTTACAACGTTTGAAATTGGAAACCAAGATTAAATATCAGGGTAAACAAGTTGATTTTAAAACCCCCTGGAAAAAGATTACTTTTACTGATTTATTGAGAGAGAAAGCAGGATTAGATATTACTAAATTTAATACTCGTGAAGAATTACTACCCTTCGCGGAAAAATTGGAAGTTAATATTACTCCTGAGATGGGAGCAGATAAGATTATTGATGAAATTTTTAAAAAGAAAATTCGTCCCCAGATTATTAATCCTTTGTTTGTTATTAACCAACCATTATTTCTTTCGCCTTTAGCGAAAAAACGAATGAAAAATGAAAAAGAGGTTGAGCGTTATCAGTTAATTATTGGGGGACTGGAAATTGTTAATGCCTATTCTGAATTAAATGATCCCATTGACCAACGGGGACGTTTTGAGGAACAACAAAAGTTACGTAAGATGGGCGATGAAGAAGCTCATCCACTGGATGAAGACTATATTGAGGCATTGGAATACGGCATGCCACCTACAGCGGGGTTCGGTTTAGGAATTGACCGCTTGGTGATGATTTTGGCTAATTGTTCCAATATCCGAGATGTTATTTTGTTCCCTGTTTTGAAACCAAAAGGTGCTGTTCTTACTGATAAGGGAGGAAAAGGCAGGGTAATGCTACGTGAGGAAGCGCTCATTTTACTTAAACGAAATCTCAAGAATGCTAATTTATTTAAACATACTCTTGCTGTTGAGGCCTGTATGAAAGAAATCGCAAAGGACAAAGGTGTTAATAAAGAGGTTTATGGCCTAGCGGGAATTCTTCATGATCTTGATTATGAACAAACCAAGAAAACACCTTGTAAACATACTCTTGAAACTGCTGCGATTCTGGAAAAAGAGGGGGTTCGGGATGATATTATTCAGGCAATTAAAGCGCATAACGAAGCTTGTGGTGGCGTTTGTGAGTCACAAATGGACTATGCATTACGAGCAGTTGATCCAACAACGGGGTTAATAGTAGCGGCTACTCTCGTTTTGCCTGATAAAAAACTTAAATCTCTTACTGTAGAGTTCATTTTGAAGAAGTTTAAATCTAAGTCTTTTGCTGTCGGTTGTGACCGCAATCAAATCAAGTCGTGTGAGAAATTAGGATATACCATAGAGGATTTTTTCGCGCTTTGTTTAAAGGCGATGCAGAGGATTGATAAGGAGCTGGGGTTATGATTTCCATTGCCGTGTTTATCTCACAGTTTCTTGTAAGGAATAGGCGACATTAATTATCCAAATTATGCTAGATCTCAAATTCATTCGTGAAAATAAAGAAATTGTCAAAAAGGAACTCCGAAATCGTAATTTGAAAGTTGATTTGGATTTCTTCTTAGAGTTAGATGAGAAGCGTCGGAAATTAGTTGCGGAGAATGACCAATTGCGAGCAGAGCAAAATAAAGCTAGTAAGATAATTGTGAGAGAAAAAGATGCGAGAAAAAAACAAGCATTGATTGAGAAGATGAAAGAAGTTTCTAAGAAAGTGGATCAAATTAAAACAAAATTAGTTCCGCTAACTATTGAGTTTTTAGAAATCTATTTTCAGTTTCCTAATATCAGTCATAAAGATACTCCAGTTGGTAAGGATGAGAATGATAATATTGAAGATCACAAGTGGGGCAAAATCCCGAGGTTTACTTTTAAACCTAAACCACACTATGAAATAGAGTCCCTGAAAGATTTATTTGATATTGAGAAAGGATCTGAAATATCGGGTGCTAGATTTTGGTATCTCAAAGGGAAAATTGCCCAACTGCAGTTTGCTTTAATTAACTACACCATTGATTTCTTTGCAAAAGAAGGTTTCGAGTTAGTTATTCCGCCAGTTTTAGTGAAAAAGCCAGCAATGATTGGCTCAGGATTTTTTCCCGCGGATTGCAGCGAGGTTTATGAAATCCGTGAGAAAGAAGATAGTCTTTATCTGATTGGAACTGCTGAAGTTCCTTTAGCGAGTTATCATGCTAATGAGATTATTGATTTGAAAAAGCCCAAGAAGTATTTAGGCTATTCTACTTGCTTTCGTAGAGAAGCCGGCTCCTATGGAAAAGATTTGAAAGGAATTATGCGTGGGCATCAGTTTGATAAATTAGAATTATTTGTTTTCGCAAGCCAGAAGAATTCTTGGAAGATTTACGAAGAGCTTTTGAGAACCTCCGAGAGGTTTTGGCAGAGTTTAAAAATTCCTTATCGGGTGATGTCTATGTGTAGCGGTGAGTTGGCTTCTCCCAACAGTCGCAAGTTTGATATTGAGGGATGGTTACCAGGAGAGGGAAAGTACCGTGAACTTGGTTCTTGTTCTCATGATACTGACTTTCAAGCACGTCGCTTAAACATTCGCTATCGTGATGAGAAGAATAAAGTAGTACTAGCGCACACAATGAATCATACTGCCTGTGCTATTGGCAGGACAATTGTTGCAATTGTAGAGAATAACCAGACCAAGAAAGGAAATGTCAAAATTCCTAAAGTTTTACACAAATACCTCAATTTCACAGAGATATAGATGAAATAAATATTTACTCATTTTTTGGCTTTGAATTAAACCGAGATGTTATTTGGTAAGAGTAAAAAAAGAGGGATAAGGTGGAGACGCGGTTTCTATCAGGGACGGCGTTCTTTTTTCAAGAGGAGACAATCTTTTCGTAATCCGGGAATCTATACTCCTACACCTAAACAAGAGACTTTTTTGACTTTGCCAGTCCGAAGTCTTGTGGGAGTAACTTTTTTAATCTTAATAGTTGGTTTAGTTGTGGTAATTTTCTTTTCGCCACTGTTTGTGATTCGCGACATTGTTGTGGTGGGGAATTATCATCTTTTAGGATCAGATATTCGCAGTGTCACAAACAAAGCGCTCAAAGAACACAGCAGTTTTATTTTTCCAATCGGACATATTTTCTTTCTAGACAAAAAGGAGATGGCTTTGGATTTGGAAAAAGAACTGCCTTTGATTCAAGAGGTAAAGTTTGAACGGAATTTTCCCGATATTCTTAAGGTGCGTATCAAGGAACGCAATCCTGTTTTTGTCTGGGAGTCGCGTAAGCATTACTATTATATTGACCGGAACGGTTATGCTTACTTGGAAATTACTGCTCAAGAGAAGCAGGCAAGTCGTTTACTATCATTGAGAGACGAAGCCAATATTAAGATAGAATTAGGAAGTAAGGTGGTGACGAGTAGTTTTGTGGATTTTGTGAATACGCTAATCTTGAATTTTAAGCCGCGCATTGGTGTAGGAATTAAAGAGATTATTTTGCCACTGACAACTTTAGAGGTGCGAGTTGTTACTGAAGAAGGATGGAAAGCTTATTTTGATACTACCCGTTCTGCTAGAATTCAACTGCGTTACTTAGCTTCGGTTTTGAAACAAATTAACAAACCACGCAATCAATTAGAGTATATAGATCTCCGTTTGAAAGACAGAATCTTTTATAAGTAATTTTCTTTCATGAAAGGTTCGGCATGGATTCGTAATTTAATTTTTTTACCGTTTCTACCAATTATTGGATTGATTGGTTTTGAGTTACTTTGTCCTTATGATATTTTAAGTCGCCGTGTTGCTTTGATGACTACGGCAATAGTTTCCTCAGTTTTATATCTGGGAGTTTATTTTTACCTTGAGAAAAGATTTAAACTTTCTTTGCCGACTTTTACTGCCTGGGCAATCTTTGTTGCGATCTTTTTAGACGCTGCGGGTAATTTCGGGCATCTTTATGGCAATGTGGATTATTGGGATAAAGTTACCCATGCGGTTGGTAGTGCCTCAACGGGAGTGGTGATTTTCACCATTTTGGTCCTTTTAAACCAGAAAAAAGCGATTAGAATTGGTCATTTTGCACTATTTTTATGGACGACAGGGGTAGCAACACTGCTTGCGGTTTTGTATGAGTTAACCGAGTATTGGGGTGATTTAGGACTAGATACCAGGCGGATTGGGGATCGGTTTGATACAGTATCGGATTTGCAGTGGAATGTTATTGGGGTGCTAATTGTCACTTTGATTGGATTGTTGATTATAAGAAGAAAAAACATTCTTGAAGTGAAGTAATGTCACATTGTTTGTGTCGTATAAGATACATTGTACGACTAGATTAAACAATCAAACAGATAGGTTAGATAGGTTTTGGGAAAGCACTTCTTTATTCTCTATTTTTCCCTATTCTATTTATTTAGGATAGAACAAATTATTTAGGTTATTTTTAGGATAGAACAAACAAAAAACACCCCTTTATTAGGGTGTCTTTATTATTTCGGAATCATAAGTATAACTAGCGAATTGGATTCTGCCAAGCAAAATCTTTTTGGAGATAAGGATTACTACTTCCCCGGTAGAAACGGTTAGCATCGCATTGAGGAATAATGGCACTTCTTAAACTGATAAATCGAAGAGGGTTGATGCCATAACAGCGGTTACCGCGCCATTGGTCAATTTCAAAGTGTAAATGAGGGTTTAAGGCACCGCTTTGGCCTACTCTGCCGATTAGCTGTCCTTTTATTACTCGCTGACCCTTTTTAACGTAAATTGTGGACAAATGACCATAAGTAGTACGATATCCTAAACTATGTTTTAGAACGATTGTATTACCAGCTAGAAAACCACGATAGCAAACAATGCCTGATTCTGCTGCATAAACCGGTAGACCGTAACGAGCAGCGAAATCAATACCATTATGACGATTGTTCCAGATGGGATATTTAACATTAGCGGGCTTTAAAATCGCCTTCACGTAGCCAAAAAGACCGTAAACAAACCAAGTATCTCCTCCTTGAGCGATAAACTGGCCGTTTTTAACTAAAAAGCCGTGATAACTGTTCCCTACTTTATAGCGAATGACGTTACGACTAGTAGTATTGTGCCAGTGGGAACTTACCTTGAAGGGAAGTTGGGGATGAAAAGAGCCGCTAATTTTTGTCACGGATGTGGAAGTAGATTTAGCAGTGGTTTGTTTTACCACTTCTCTACCCGGTTTTTTCTCTCCAACCAGAGAAAGAGTGGGGAAAGTAGCTCCCAAAACTGTTTGAAGGCCAAGAACCAAACTTAGAACTAAGCTTAAAGGTTGGGAAAGCACCGAAATTTCCTTTTACTCCCCTCCTTTGCTTAAAGAGTAACCTCCAATGATAGCAGAAAAAACATTGTTTGTCAATTCTAGGAGATTTTGTTAAAGATCAAAAAATCAAGATTTGACAAACCCATTTATTTGGATTAACTAAATCTTGATTTATCTCAGAACGACGAAATTGCAGGGATTATTTTTTTTCTTCTTCTGGAACCTCCGGAATATTAGTGCTTTCCCCTGAAAGAATGTTATCAATATTTTTAGTATCTAAAACTTTGTAAGATTTTCCTTCTACTTTGATACTGTCTTCACGAGGAGGAAAGGTTAAAGAAGTTTTTGGTCGTGGACGAGATGGTGAATAACGGTCGGGACGATGATGATAAAAGTTTTGACTACTTCTGGAATGACTGCGACGTTTGTGGTTCTTTTCCCGGCGTGCCCGTTCTTCTTTGACACTTTCAATTGTGGCTTCACTCCAACGTCCGATTTTTTCTTCAATTACTTCTCTTCTGCGTCCATAACGTTCTCGAGATACTCGGACGGCTTTATCGTGATTATTAGTAATATCAGTATAAGGTTCAAGTGTAGTAGCACTAAATGCTCTACTGGTTATGCCGTCAATAGCAAGTTTAACGTAAATGTCATATTTATCAAGATCAACCAAATCCATTGCAGTGATTGTTGGCATCGTTTCCTGTTCAATAAATTCAGCATCAACAGCACCTATTCTAAAAATAATCATCGTGCCAACATTGCCAAATACTGCATCACGTACTTCTTCCTCCATTTGAGTAATGTACTGATGGGCAATTGTTAAACTTAGACGATATTTGCGGGCTTCAGAAAGAATTGTAGCAAAAGACTCGGTTGCAAAGTTTTGAAATTCATCAACGAAAAGGTAGAAATCTTTACGTTTATGTTCTGGTATATAAGCGCGACGCATTGCTCCTAATTGCATTTTGGTGATTAACATTGCTCCGAGCAAAGCACTATTATCTTCACCAATGCGACCCTTACTGAGATTAACCAAAAGAATTTTTCCTTGATCCATAATCTCTTCGATGTCAATAGTACTTTTGGTCTGACCCAGAATATTGCGCATTATTGGATTGCTAACGAATTGTCCAACTTTATTTTGAATTGGAGCAACAGCTTCGGCGCGCAAGCGATCATTATAATTAGCAAATTCATTTATCCAAAAGGCTTTTACAACTGGATCTTTGATTGTTTTAATAACCTTCTTGCGGTATTCGCTGTCAGAAAGCATGCGCAGAATACCGAGAATTGTTGAGCTGGGATATTCAAGTAGGGCTAAGATTGTATAACGTAAAATGTATTCCAAACGCGGTCCCCAAGATTCGGCCCAAATCTTTTTAAAGATACCAATTAAACCAGAGGCAACCAATCCTCTAAATTCCGGGTCAACGTTTTCCAAGACATTGAAACCAATGGGAAAATCTTGGTCGGAGGGATTGAAGTAAACGACGTCATTAATACGGTTATTGGGAATAAAGTCTAATACTCTCTCGGCAAGATCGCCGTGAGGGTCAACTAATGCTACTCCTTTATTGCGACGGATATCAGAAATGATCATATTGCCTAACATTGCGGTTTTACCCATACCAGTTTTACCAATGACGTAGATATGACGGGTACGATCTTCGTCTTTAATACCAAAAGGAACTTTGTTCTCGCGGAAGTTGGTTTGAGCAAAAATCGTTAAGTCCTCAGTTGAACCCTCAATTGGCAGGTTAACTGGTGCAGCAGCACGTTTAGAAGTAATTTTGTGAATGGTAGGAACTTTGACGTGGATCTCTGGCAAGTGATAAATAGTTGCTAATTCTTCGGTATTTAAGACAATACCACGGTCCCAGTAGCTAAATTCTCGTTGTTGAAATTGCTTTAGAAATTTGCGCTTTTTCCAATTGGTCCAGAATTTTAGTTCAAACCAGCCTATTTTTCCTTTGGTAAACTCAGCAAATTTGAAAGCGTTTAAATTATTAGTTTTAAATTGTTGAAATGCACCAACAATTTGAGGGATTCTTGTTTTAAGTGAGAAAACGTCTTTATCAGCCATGTAAAGGATGCGGATTTTGCACTCATAGCCCGGTTTAGAAATTTTTTGGCCAACACGCATAACAATCTCACGTTCAGTATCAATAAGAAGTGGCAGACGTTCAAATTCATTCTTTTGAGTGGACGGAGTTTCCGATTCTACGCCCATGGTGCTCGAAACAGTTCTACTGATTGTTTCTTGAGTAAGCGCTAACGCGTTACTTAAAGCACCTGCTTTTACTTCTGGTTTCTCGCCTTTAATCTCATTAATAATATTCTCCCCCTCTTTGATCCAATAATCATCGACAGTCGGACGAGTAAGGATCTGGATCCAGTACTGTTCTTTTTCGCCAATCCGATTCATGATGGAGGTTAATCCTTCCATTGCATCAATACGTGCTTCTTCAGTTTTCACCTGACGCTCGATTTCTGGATAGGAGCGAATTGGATAGGCGTTTTCTTTGAAGAAGCGGAACTCAAAACCGGCCATATCATGTTTGTTCCAGTCAAAAGTGTTAGTATAATCTTTCACTTCTTCAATTTCGGCATCGGGGTAAGCCGCGTGGATTTGGCTAATAATAATATCTTTGAAGTTATCTGGAACACCGACGAGATAATAAATTTGCCCGCCAATAGAGACAATTTCCCAGCTAACATGTTCCAAAACCTGTCCCTTCCAATACAAATCAAATCCCTCAATAGGCTGCCACATTCCTTGGATATTGGCGAACATTTGTTCTGCAGTAAGAGGGGTTTTTTCATTCTCGCGCGGCACTTGAATTTTAAGTATGGTGTGCTTTTGTTTACTTATCCAGATGCGGCGACGAGTATCGAGATATAGCGGGAAAAGGACGAAATAAACCAAGATACCAAAAAGTCCCCACCAACCATAGTGGAAGGTGAGGGTTGCAGTGGCGATAATTCCATTGAGGAAACTTTTGAGAATTTCGTTAATTTCCATTAATTTAATTTAGGGGTTCTCAGCATTTGAGCTGGTACTTGCCGTTACTGTTTTTCTGGAAAGCGGGATTATTTCTGAGGTTGAAGGTGACGGTGTTCTTTTTAACTTGGCGTTTTTCCAAAACTTTTTCGATGATTTCTTTCTCCCTCATTGGACCGTTTTCTTTGAGAAGACGCTTGATGATGTCGGAAACAGTTCCTTCTTCATAGCCCCATTCCTTCAGGGCATAGATTCCTCTTCCGATTAAGACAATGTTAGGATCACGAATTAATTCGTTATGAACTGTCTTGACAGTCGCCTTGCGGGCAAATTTAGATTCGTTGACTTTCTTAGCAATTTCTACAAAATGCATTGGTTTACCATAAGCACGCATTTCTAGGAGAATAACATCGCGAACACTTCTGGGTTGTACTTCACGCCAAGTTTTTAATCCCCATTTGTTCTCTTCTACTTCAATTATTTTATGTCCTGTTTCCATACAGGCACGAATGAAATCGGGGTTCAGAACAGATTTATTTTTTTCGTAGAAAGGATGATTTTTCAATGAGGCGACTACTTGATTATGATCAGTTAATTGGTGTTCTTTTTCCAAAATTTCTTTTAAAACATCAATAGTGGGGAGAACTAATTCTTTAGGTGTACCTTTCAGACTCCAGGAAGGTAAAAGCTCAGGGTGTTTTTCCATTACTTCTAATTCTTCCTCTATCTCAAGCAATAAGCGAACGATATTTTTGTTAGCTTCATTCTCCTCTGAGGCAGAAAGAACAATACTGATTAGTTTATCCTCAGTAATTAAACCAGCGTTGTTTTTGATACTTTCAATAATTAACTGGCGGGTTGCTCTAAAGTTCTCGGTTTTAGCTTTTTGGGACATTTTTTTGAGAGCATTGTTGACAATTTGGCGAACTCTTTCTCTGGTTACTCCTTCTTCTCTGCCGATTTTTTGGAGAGTTTTTGGTTTACCATCTAAAAGTCCGAAGCGTTTTAGGATAATCTTCTTTTCTCTCTCACGCAAGGTACCCAAGAGAAAATCTAAAGCTTCCTTAGGGCTAAAATTTTGGATTAAAGACTCGGTTTCAGAGACAAGAATATTATCCAATATGGAACTAGGAGTTCCAGTTGAAGTGGTGGTTTTCTTTTGCATAAAAATTCTCCTTGACTCCCGCCCAGAGGCGGAAATTAATTTAATTATAGATAAGTGATTAAGATGCCAAAAATAAAAAATGAGAGGATTTTTCCTTCCCTATCGTATCATAACGGCTTTGATTATACACTATCTATAATTACTTGTCAAGAGTTTCAATTTTGAAGGTTCTGTTCTGTAATGTTGCGGCCGCAAATAGTATTAGTAGCACAACTAGTACACAATGTTACTTAATTATATCAAAAAAACCGCTAATTGTCAATGAAATTAGGCGGTTAAACATGAATTAAGGGAGTATGTCTAGATAATATTCCAGCTACTCCCTTAATCCGTTTGTCCAAACCACACTCCGGTCTATCTGGCCTATGTGGGGTTTTGTCGGGCTAACCTTGTAATTTGTCACAGATGAAACTCTGCGCTTAAGAACTTAGTTTAATTTACCATTCGCCTAAGGTATTACCTTGTTTGTCTTTAAAGGATCCAGTTAAAATCATAATCACGTCCACTAACCAACCAATACCAAAGACTCCACCCGTGAGTAACCAAACGATACCAGTACCAATTTTACCCACATAGAAACGATGCACTCCTAGGCCTCCTAAAAAGAAGCATAAGAGAAAGACAATTAATCTCTTTTTTTCTTGTTCTGCCATTTAGTTTTCACCTCCTTATAAACAAATTAAAAATTAAAAAGAGTAAAAATTAAAAAATAAGTCCGGATCTTCTAGGATTTAGTTTTTAAATTTTGATTTTTTAACTTTTAAGTTTTTTATGGCTCGGGGACTAGGATTCGAACCTAGATTAACAGGACCAAAACCTGTCGTCCTACCATTAGACGATCCCCGAATATTTACTTTTTCCTTATTCTGTATCCTCTTTCAGTATCCTCTATTTCAAACCCTTTGCTTTCAATTTCTTTTCTTAACTTATCGGCCTTAGCAAAATCCTTATCTTTGCGAGCTTTTTCGCGTTTACTGGCAAGGTTTTTAATTGGGTCAGGAATATCAATTGATATTGGTTCAGCAAAGTTAGTACCAAGAATTTTGTCAGCGGCATCGAGAAGTTTTTTACTTGTAGTATGAGTAACAATTGCAATTGCTTCTGGGGTATTTAAATCATCTTCAATTGCTTTTTCTAAATTAACGATATCTTTTGAAACATCTTTATTCTCAATTTGTTTATTTCTAGCTAAATTCCAAACTCTTTCCAAGGTTGTCCTTGCTTGTTTTAAACTTCCTTTACTAAAATTAATTTTGGAATTATATTTTCCGCTGAGAATTGAGATTTTAAATTCATTTTGGCTATATCCCATTTTCTCAATATCATCTAAGGTATAGATGTTTCCACGTGATTTAGCCATCTTTTCGTTGTTGATAAGCATATGGCGACGGTGGATCCAATATCTAACAAATGGTGACTTGCCAGTAGTGGCTTCCGATTGGGCAATTTCGTCTTCATGGTGTGGGAAAATGTTGTCTTCTCCACCAGTATGAATATCTATTTGAGGACCTAAATATTTGATACTCATTGCGGAACACTCAATATGCCAACCAGGATATCCTCTGCCCCAGGGGCTACCCCATTGCATTAAATGTTCTTTTGGTGCTTTAATCCAAAGAGCAAAGTCATAAGGAGTTTTCTTTTCCGGGTCTATCTTAATTCTTTTACCTTTCTCTAATTTTGCTAAAGTATTTCCTGATAGCTTACCGTAGTTTTTAAATTTGCTGACGTTGTAATAAATACCTTTTGAGGTTTCATAGGCATAACCTTTCTTGAGAAGTTTTTTAATCATTTCGATCATTTCTGGGATATGTTCAGTGGCACGGGCAATTATGGTACGGTTATTATTTTTAATCGTGCCTTTTTCGATATCGTAAGCATCAGCGATCTTTAGGTTTAGTTTTTTAGCTGCTTTAAAAAATTCTTTTTCATACGCACGAGCGATTTCTTGTGGTCCCTTTCCTTCTTTTTTTGCCTGGGCGATAATTTTGTCTTCGCCTTCATCAGATGTTGATAGATCATCTTTGGTTAGATGGCCAACATCAGTAATGTTCATTACTCGTTTTACTTTATAACCTTTGTATTCTAGATAACGAACAAGAATATCGGACATAATATAACGCGCTAGATTACCTAAATGGGGCTTACCGTAGACAGTAGGTCCACAATCGTACATTAAGACAACCTTGTCTTTTATTGGTTTAAAAGGTTCTTTTCGCTTAGTTAGAGTATTATATAGTTCTAACATTTGAAATTAAGTCAGAGGTCAGAGATATAAGGGTTGAAGTCTGAAGTTTTAAGTTTCAGTCTTCTACCTTTTTAATAATTTCTTCTCTCTTCCAATGATCTCGTTAAGGTTACTTCATCTGCATATTCCAAATCTCCTCCCATCGGTAGTCCCCTTGCAATGCGAGTCACTTTTAATCCTAACGGTTTAATTAATTTTGCAATATACATTGCGGTTGCTTCACCTTCTAAACTGGGATTAGTGGCGATAATTACTTCTTTGATTTCACCATTGTGTTTTTTGAGAGTTGTGAGAAGTTCTTTAATTTTTAATTCTTGTGGTCCGATTCCTTCCAATGGGGAAATTACTCCACCAAGAACATGATAGAGTCCTTTGTAATGATCGGTTTTCTCCAATGCAACAACGTCCATTGGTTCTTCAACGACACAAATCTTTGATTGATCGCGAGAAATATCACTACAAATCTGACAAGGATCACATTCAGCAATGTTAAAACAGCGAGAGCAAAAGACAAGGTTTTCTTGTAGGTCACAAACAGCTTTACTAAAGCTTTTTAAGTCGTCTTTTTTTGCTTTCAGTAAGTAAAAAGTCAACCGCTGAGCAGAACGAGGACCTATGCCTGGCAGTTTAGAAAACTCTTCTATTAGATTACGGACTGATTTAGGGATGAAGTTCATGCGATAAAACCAAAAATTAAAATGCAAAAAACAAAAGTAGAAGCAAAATTCAAAAATAAATTACCACTTAGCTTATAAATATATTTTTCTTTTTGCTTTCACTTTTGATTTCTGATTTTTGCTTTTTGTATTTATAATCCAAAATTCCCTATCATTCCCCTCATCTTCTTCGCGATTACTTTTTGGGATTCTTTGGTAGCTTTATTAAGGACGCTTTTTAACTTCTCACCTGTTTTTTCTTTATCCGAAAAATCAAAGTCATCATCAAAGCTGATGGATTGAATTTCCTGCGCGCCGTTCATTATGACTTTAATACCATCATTTTGATATTCAATGATTTCCTCTTCCATTTGCTTTTTTAAAATCTGGGCTTGTTTTTGCATCTCGCGTATTTGTTGAAGTTTCTCAAACATAGCAATCTCCTTTAATTTATAATAGTTTATCACTCCGTTGCATGACGGTGTCTCTCTGAGATTTTGAGGGACACTTAAGTATAACTTGGACGACAGGGTAAAAAATAAGTTAATTTACTTTACTCTTTTTTACTCTTTCATAATAAATTAAACTTTCTTTACCAAACTGATAAGTATTTTTAATTTGATATTGGTTTAGTTTTGGCAGTTTTAGTCCATACTCATTGAAATCAGAAGTACGAATTTCCCAGAAGTTTTTGGTGTTTTTGAGATATTTACTGATGTCGGTAATAAGCTCATTGTTACTCAAAAGAGCGCTGCCGCCGTAGTGTGGTAGCTCTCCAGAGGGAGTGTATACTGCCGATTTTTGCTCATTTTTATTATAGTATTGAAAGACAATGAAAGTAAAGGAAGCAGAGTGGATAATTTTCTCACCTGGGCGATAATACTGCTGAAGTGTTTGATTTAGTTCTCTCATACCAATTTGTTTTGGATCCAGACCAAAAACATTAGTACAGGCAGTCGCGATAACTATTCCAGTGGTTACAAATAGTATCGGCATTAGGATTTTGTTTTTTAATTTAGCAACAAAGTAAGCAAAAAGAATAAATTCAAAGGTGCCAGCAAAGATGAAATAACGGTCTAAGAAAACCGAGCGAGAAATTGAAACTAGTGCCCCAAGAATAAAGGGAATAAAAAGACAGTTTAGGACTAGTATTAGAGCAATTTTTTGTTGTGGTTTTTGTGACTTTAAACTACGAGTTGCTAAGAAACTAACTAGAAGAATAAGAATAAAAGGTAAAACAAGAATAGCGAGGGTTTTAATTTCAATACTGCCAATAGTAATCACCAAAAAAGTGCGAAAAAAGCTAATGACCGACAGTGCTGGAATCCAGTAATCTTTTTTTACTTGCTGAAGTTGTTTTAAAAAAACCATCAGCCATGGTAAGTAGAAAACAATGGTGAGAAATAAACTGAGAAAGAAATAGCCAATTTTTTGAGACAGGAATTGTCGTGTTTTTTTGTCAACGATAAGAATGCCGAGAAGAATTCCGATAATTTGGGCAACTGTGGTAAAAGCTAAAAAGTAGTGAGTGTAGATACCAGTAACGGTAAAGATTAAGTAGCCCCCCAAATAAAAAAGCGTTTTGATTTTTTTCTTAGTCCAAAATGCTTGCCAGAGAAAGAAGGTAGAAGCGACTGCTAGGAATGCTCCTAACATATACATGCGACTCTCACGGCTGTATTGAATAAAGAATGGTGCAATTGTAATTAGAAAGCTTGCGATAAGAGCTACTCTACTATTGAAAAGTTTTTTAACGAGTAGATAAACACTGATGATTAGTAAAATCCCAAAGATAACTGAGAAGCCGCGTAATGCCGTCTCGCTATCTCCTGCTATAAGAGTCCACCATCTTAGTAAAAAATAATAAAACGGTGGATGAACATCGAATTTTCCCAGTTCTATGATTTGAGTTAAGGAATGTTTTACCATCTCGGCACTAAATGCTTCATCATACCAGAGGGCGTTTTTGGTGATCTGAAACAAACGTAAAAATCCTCCGAGGATAATAATAGCGGTGAGGATTAAGAAGTTAGAGCCTTTGAGTTTTGAGAGAGGCTTTATCATTTCTTATATTTTCCGGTAATCACATTCCATTTTACCTTTATTACATCTCCTATTGCTTTCAAATACACTTTAGTAAAGGAAAGTTTTGTTTTGGAAATATCAGTCCAGGTGATTCCTACTTCTTTAATTCTAAACCCTAATTGTTTTCCGATTGCCAACGTTTCCATATCAAACACCCATCCTTTTATTTTCTGCTTTGGAAAAATTGATTTAGCAGCTTCCTTTGTAAAACATTTAAAACCGCACTGGGTATCCTTGATACCCCAGAGAACAAGAGATTGGATTAAGATGTTTCCCATTTTACCGAGAATACGACGAATCCAGGGTTGCGGTACTCTAATAATACTTTCCGGCATAGCGCGGGAGCCGATGACAATATGATAACCTTGCCTGAAATAGGGCAATAATTTGGCAATTTCATCAATTCTAGTTGCATTATCAGCATCCATGAAAAGCACATACTTCCCTCTCGCTTCCATTGCGCCATGAGCAACACTATAGCCTTTTCCTTGGTTAGATTCATTTTCTACCAGCCGTAGGTTTTCCATCACCTGCTTTTTTTGTTTTACAATTTCTCTTGTACTATCGGTACTTCCATCATCAACGATGATAATTTCCGAGGTAAAAGGTTGTTTTAAGAGAAACTGATAAACATCAACAAGAGTATCGCCTAAAACATTTTCCTCATTGTAAGCAGGGATAATCACTGATAAGTCAATTTGTTTATCGGGATTTGAGTTGATCATGCGAAATAAAATAAACTTTAAAAATCTTTTGGTTGAAACGATTTTGTCCCTGATCGATTAAAAAATATCGTTTCAGCAACCTTGATTCATTTGCTACTTTGAAGAAATCTCTTGTGAACAGTAAGTAAAATGTTGTTTTTTGTGATTTAAGTAATTCATCTAATGCTTTACTATCGCGGTCAAATAATGTATAGCTAGATTTCTGATAAGTAATAAACTCTAAACTTTGATTAGAATAATGGTCAAGAGCAACTTTGAGTGGTCGGGAAAACTGCTTGCGGTTAAGGTATTCTCCGACATCTCGCAAGTCGCCACGAAACTCTGAGTAAACCTGTTCTTTTTCGGCATAAGTGATGAAATAGTGCTTATAGCTATCGTAACTAATAGAACTGGCAAAACCAATTCCAAGGATGATAATAATTGCTTTCAGAACCATTTTTCTACTTTGTATTGCATGAAAGAAATATTTAAAGGGTAGCGCAACTAAAAGATAGATAAAAGGTATTGTTCCGATAGCACGCAAGGCATGTGGTACTCCTTCGGCAGTAAGCATTGCTGGAATCATCATGACAAAGAAGCCGACAAGGATTAAAAAGTATTTAGTTTTTTTGAAATTAATAATCGTGATTAGAAGTCCCCATAGCATTAGTAGGCCCACCCAAAAATTCAGCATCGGTGCTCCACTTAAATTATGGCGCCAGTTATTGTCACCAGCAAAATTAAACATTCCAAGGGTCTTTACAACACTACTTAAAGTAGTTTTGATAAATCCTCCCTGCCAGAGTGCGGGATTAAAAATAGAAACGCTACTGGCCCGACCAAAGAAATCAAACGGGTGAAAAATAGAGTAGATCAGGAAAGGAGTAGCAGTTAGAAGCATAGCAATAAGGAAGATAGCAACCCCCCTTTTTACGAATTTTATCTTGAAAACAGCACTTTTTTGAATAAAATATTTATACGCCAGTACTAGGAGAATGATTAGTGGGACGAAACGAAAAGCGATATAAGTATAAGCGCCTAATCCAAGAGCAATACCTGAAAAGATCCAGAAAACAGTTTTCCCTGTTAGAGATGTCTGCCTTGCCGGTAGACAGGAGTCTACTTTTGATGTAGTACTTTGCCATGCTTTGATGAGAAAGTAAAGAAAAATGCAGATTAAGAATGGTACTAGAATAGCGCGAAATCCGTTGCGGGAGAAAGTAAGATGCCAAGTAGAGATAGTAAAGAAAAATAGTCCCACTATTCCGAGTTTGCGTCCGAGTAATTCCTTAGCGAGAAAATAAAAAAAGATTAATGTCAATACTCCGATTAAAGCCGATACTAGTCGGATGGAAAAAATCGAGCTGCCAAGTAATTTAAATGACAGTGAAATTAAATAAATAAACAGTCCTTCTCTGCCACCATTGTTTTCAAAGAAAACTTTTACGGCAGGATTTGCAATGATTTGGTTAGCATCATTGCCGTTCGCGGCTTCATCGGGATAAACCCCGAAGGGTAGCTGATTTAAATTAGTAAGTCTTAAAAAGGCCCCCAAGGTGATAATCAGAGTAACGACAATTACCTCAATAGCTAGTTTCAAACGTTTGTTCATTGATTAACTTTAAAGATTCTAATCGTCGGGTTCTCAAAAACTTTGGTAAGTCCCAAAAGTGATTCTGGCGGATTAAATTTTTCGTCTGGGCCACTATAGATTAAATCAATCTTGTTTTTTGAAAGAAAATCTAACATCTTCTTGCGGTCCATTTGTCCATCCATAAATTGATTGACCTTATCTATTTTACCATCAAAAAAGCTGATTGTCTCAGTCCAGTGGCCCAAATAGACTTTCATTCCAGTCATCCAGACCAAGTAGCCGCCGCGAAAATCCTTAGACAAAACCAAAGGGTGTTTTCTGCCATAATTTTGTTTCAGCCAGTCAAAAGCTTGTTTCTCATAGCGATCAAGATAAATTTCTCTACTTTGAGTAGTTATTGCTCTTGCATAATCTTTCTCAATTGGAATAATCGATAAAGAACTTAAAACAATCACAAGCGCAACAATGATAATTTTCCAACGACGCTTTTTTATTTTGGAAATAATCCAGATTAACCCAAAACCCCCAAGAATTGTAATAGGAATTTCTGCGCCTTCAATTAATTTACGCTGAAAACCAAGGGGCAAAAGAATTGCGAAAAAGTTGACTATTGCCCAAAGGGATAAAATTTGATATTTAGTTTCTGTTTTGATTCTAAACTTTTGAATGATACCGATGACTGCTAAGAATCCACTGATTCCAAATCCGAGAAAGTAAATTGGTAGTGGCCCAACTGGACAATTGTTTGCTTCAGTCCATTGCTTAAAAACCTGCTGATATTTAAAAACATAGAAGTTATAGAGAAAAAGTGGTAGAGGAATAATTCCCATAGTACCAATTTTTAAAATTTCTCCAAAAGGAATCTTTTTTAATTTAATCGTAAGGAGGAACAAGAAAATCACCAGCGTAATTCCAATTACAATGACATTGTAAGGATGCATCAGAATTACTCCGAGGATACTTAATCCTCCCAGAATTGACCACTTAAGCCACTTTTTAACATTTAGTGCTTTGATAGTGCAGTAAAAAGCAAGAATCATCAATGCGACTGCACCGGTAAAATGCGGGAAGAGAATCAAGCTTAAGAAGTTATTCCCCTCTCCCAAATAAACGTCGGGAAGATTGAAACTGAGGCGCAGCAGTCGTGGGATCCAGCCAAATCCCAAAGGTAGTAGACTGAGAGTAATAACAAAGAAGCGCCAGCGAGAGCTGGGGAAAAATAATCCACTCAAAAGGTAAATGGCAAAAAAGAGGATAATGGCGCAAAATATTCGGGCAGTATGAAAAATTGCTACACCTGTTAGATTGAAAATACGCGCAAGATGACCGAGGAAGACATAAAAATTGTTGATAAAAGCACCTTGGTGTTCTTCCGAAGTAAAGCGATCCTCGTAAAGCCACTTCCCTTCTTTTCCCTGCTCTATTTTAGCAAAGTAAGAATTAGCATCTGGAAATCCTCCATTTATGCCGATAAAAGTGTAGTTTTCAGAGGTTTTGAGATAAGCAAAGAGATGAGGGATATTAGTGAGGGTCAAAAAAATGCCTAGAAGAAGAGCTAGGAGAAGGATTTTGGAAAATAGCTTATGGAGTACTTGGTTTATTCTTGACATTATCATCCCTGAAATATGCTACACTCACAAAGTTGCTCTTTAAAAAAATAAAATACCGCTAAACCAGAGGAGGCAGTATGGCAACTCTAGAGTTTTGGCAGCTTTTTATCCGGCTAGCCTTCAATATCGCGAGGGATTCGGATCCCCAGCGACGGCGGGAGTTGGCCTCGACTACTTTGGAGGGCTGCCAGCCCTTCTTAGCCGAGGTTCTCTGGAAGGAGAAACTGCCGCCGGGAATTACGAGAAGGCAGATCGTGAGGGCTTACAATCTCCTCGCGGTCACCGCCGGCGATAACAGTCGCCTACTTCCCCCCTGTTCAATACGGCGGCTCTGCCCTGTACTGTCTAGTACAGGGCTTTTTATTGACTAAACCAGTTTTTTCTGCTAAGATGGTTTTTCTGAGGGGAGTGTTCTTTTAAAAACCTAAAAACCCAAAACAAAGAGGAGGTAATAGTGATGTGTGGCTGGAAGCTTGCATATGATATTCGTTTCTTTAAGGACATCTATCAAGCGGTTGAAGCGGTTTGTAACTATCTATCCCAATGGGAGTTTTGCTGGGACTGTGTCAGCCACTTCTGGCGGTATAGATTGGACCCAGCTGCTGGACCGTTTGTTCTCCTGGGGATAGTTGTCACTTTCATTGTTGTTATTTTTGTTTGTCTCCGCCTGGAGTTGGAACAGCGAGAAAAGAAAAAGCCAAAAGTTTCCAAGTCTGCTGCAAAGTCTCGCTATCGTCCTAAACACCTCAAAAAAAAGAAACGTGGCAAGCATCTCTCTGGGAGTCTCCTAATAGAGCCTAAGAAAATTTCCGAGGAGGAGCTTGATATTGGAGATATCAGTGAGCGCATCCGTAAACTTTGTCATCGCCCCTGACGATCAACTCAATTTAGCTTGATCAAAAGGGGCTTTTTTATTTCAAAGTACTTTTTTGTTAAGACATAATTTATTCCAGACATTCCTTAAAAATTTGTAGAGCAACCACCCTAACTAACTGAGATGGACCTGTTTCTGGTACTGGTAAACTAGCAAAACAGCAAGAAGGTTAAACGTTGTTTTTCGAGTTACGAATAACTGTTTCTGAGCTAAAGAAACACAATCATTCCATCCAAGCGGTCTCAAAGAGACAGTTTTTTTGCCTTCTTTATGACAAGATTATTCTTTTAAATTAATATGCGATCCGTTTTCATCTTTTGTCACCTCAATATGTGTGGGAAACTCTTCTTTTACTTCTTGTAAATGGGAAATTACTAAGATTTTGTCAAAATCATTACGGATAGAATTAATTGCAGCGATTAAGTTTTCTCTACCTGATTTGTCTTGGGAACCAAAACCCTCATCAATAACTAAAAATTGTAATTTTGCGTTTGCACGCTTGGATAATAATTTTGATAGTGCGATTCTAATTGCAAAATTGATACGGAATGCTTCCCCACCACTGAATAACTCATATGGCCGCGATCCAAGTTTGTCAGTGATTTTAATCTCCAATGATTCTTTAATCCCACCTGTTTTCTTTTCTTTCTGTGTCTCTAATTCCACTTGCATTTCTCCGCCAGTCATGCGATCTAAAATTAAATTTGCCTCGTTTTCAATCTCGGGCAGAGTATTTTCAATAATCATTGCTTGGATTCCATTCTTGCCAAAAGCATGCTCTAGAACGGTGAGATTTTTGGTATTTTCTTCAATTTGTTTAACTGTTTTGAGATATTTTTGAATATATTGCCGTGCTTCATTGCACTGACTTAATTTTGCTTCAATGAAGGAAAGGTTTTGTTGTTCGGTCTGAATAAGTCGCTCAAACTTGATATTCTCCTGTTTAAGATCATCTACTAAGCTACTAATTTGACTTAAATCTTTAAGGTTAGTAGTTGCTTTTTTCTGCGCGGCTAATAAATCAGCTTCTTCTTTTTGCTGTTCCTTAATTCTTTTTTCAAGATTTTCTCGTTCTTCTGTTTCGCGATCAAAGTTCTCTTGAGCATTATCTAGACGATGTTTTTGTTCTCCAAGTGGTTTTAGTTTTTCCAGTTCTGTCTGAATTATTTTATGTCGTTCTGGATCATAATTTAATTTTTGGATTTCTTCTTCAGTCTTACTTAAAATTTCTTGATCCAGTGGTGAAAAAGTCTTTTGGCCAATTTTCTCTATAATTGTTTGCAGCTTATGTTTTAAATCTTTGAGAGTAGTTTCCTTTTCTTTAATTTGTCTCAACCGTGATTCCAGTTCACCTAATTTTTGTTCAATCACAACTTCAGCTAAAAGGAAACGGTCTAGCTCGTTAATTCTAATCTCAAGAGTAGCAATTTTTTCTTTCTTGGTTTTAATTACCTTTTGATTAGCAAGCCATTTACTTCTTTCTTCTTCCAGTTCAGCCTCAATTTTTCTACTAATTTTCTTGCGATGTTGATCGGTTAATTTTTGCTGGCACAAGGGGCAACTTGCTTCTGCCGCTCTGATTAAAGATAACTTTTCTTTATTTTCCTCACCACGTTGTCTCAAATGCTCGTTCCTTGTTTTGAGAGTAACGATTTGTTCCTTCAGTTCATAGACCTGTTTTTCTAGTTGTAATTTCTCTTCTTTTTGCTTGACGATTTTTTTTAACTCCAATTTCGTTTTTTCTCGTTTAGCTTCCAGTTGTGATCTTTCTCCTTGTTCTTTCTCGATTTGGTTAATTTGGGTTTCTAGTTGTGCCTGCTCTACATCCAGTCGGCGTTTCTCGGTATTGAGACGTTCTTCAATCTCACTACGTTTATTTTCTAATTGTCTCTGCTTTTCCAGTTTTTGAGTAAGTAACTGGTTTTCTTTTTCAACTTTTTTCCATTGTTTAAAGTTCGCTTCAATCGTCTCTTTTTCTTTAATGATAGTTTGATAGCGCGAGAGATTCTCCTGAATTTTTACTAAGCGGTTCTGGTTTTGATTGATTTCTTCTTTGAGTTTTTCTAGACGATTTCTTTTCTCTTTTAGCAATTCAAAATCAGCTAAAAGCTTGGATTGTTTTTGTTGAAATTTTTCCAAGTCAGAAGTAATTCGTTCCTTATCTGATTTTAGTTTCGCTACTTTGTTTTTTAGCTCCGCTTCCTGTTTTTTGAGATTTTCCTCAGCGTCTAGTTCTCTTTCTTTCTCTTTGAGAATAGTTTTAAGTGATTCAATTTCAATTTTATTTTGGCGTAACTTGGCTCGAATCTTTTCTACTAACCTATCATAGTAGTCTAATCCTAAAATTTCACCCAAAATCTTTTTACGTTCCACCGGACTTTTAATAGTAAACTCATCCGCTCGGTCCTGTCTTAAAAATGCCGAGTTAATGAAAACGGAATACGGCATTTTTAAAATATCACTTGTAAGTTTGTTTTGAGTTTCTTTGGAACTATTCTCGGTGATGTCATAAAACTCTCCTTTTTCAAAATGTTCCAGGTGAAGAACGGTTTTTTTAAAATCTTTTTTGCGGAAGACCCGGTAGTTTTCATCATTAACTGAAAACTCTAATTCTACTTCCATTTCTTTTGCACCAGAGTGAATCAAATCTGCTTCATCCTTCGCACGTGCCTCTCCCCACAAAGCCCAGGTAATTGCTTCAAGTAGTGATGACTTCCCTGCTCCATTGGGTCCGGTTAAGGAGGCAATTTGAAATTTATTAAAGTCTAGCGACTCTTCCTGTTCGCCGTAAGGCATGAAATTCTTGATTTTAAGTGTTTTGGGTAGCATGGGTGAGGTGTCATTGCAAGAATTCCGATGAATATTGGGAGCCGAAGTAATCCTGTCAGGTTAATGATAATCGTTACAGGGTTGCTTTACTTCTCTTTGTTACGTTTAGGTCCTTGCAATGATATTTACTCTTCTAGCTCCTTCATAATTACCTGTGCTTCTTTTTTGAGAATGTCTATTTTATTTTGTGGCATTTTAGTTAATTTGAGATACTTCTCTAAGGTGTCTAAGGGTAACATTTCAACCGTGAGATCGGAACGAGTTTTTGTTTGATCAGTAAAGATTCGTTTTAATTGATAATGCGCAGTATCTTTCAGGATGTCGCTAAGACGATGATGATCGATTTGATTTAAATTGCTTTTACTTCCTTTGATGATTACTCTCACAATTGCACCATTAAGTTTTATTTTTTCATCGCTAATTCTATCTAGGACTAACGTTGGGTCTTTAAAGGTATCTAAACTATATTCAATTTCTACGAATCTCCGTTGTGCTGTTTTATAGAACTCTGCGACAGTTTGGGAATGGACCTTCTTGTCTTTCTTTTGGGGAAGGTTGATCAAAACAAAACCTTTTTCTTCGTCTTTTTCGCCAAAATCAACTCGTTCTAAACTTCCAGAATAAATTGTTAGTGGGTTTTCGGAAAGTTTCTGGAATCGGTGCATATGACCTAATCCAACATAGTCAAAATGATTGTTAAGTACTACTTCTTTCTTTAAGAAGACATTTAGCTCCATTTCTAATTCTTGCTCGGAGCCAAAGTTATGACCAAGAGGCAAATGAGCTAGTAGAATGCTGGGGATCTTAGGATTTAATTTCTTGGCAAAATTATCAATTTTTGCTTTAATTTGTTCTTCTAGAAGCGCTTGAATCTTATCGGGTTTGTTTTTAGGATCTGCCTTCAATGCTAGGAAGAGGTTTGAAAAATAGTCCCAAGGAATTCCTACAACTTGTACAATACCTTTACGTGTCTTAACTTTGACAGTTTCGGCACTGTCAATTACTGTGATGTCGGGAATATTTAGAACTTTATAAATCTCTAGGGTATTAGCGCGATTCTTCACTCGTGGCAAGTCGTGATTGCCGACGAGTAGAACGACGGGAATTTTATTTTGCACTATTTTACTGATGCGTTTGGCAAATTCCCGTTGGAGTGTTTGATTAGGATTGCGATCGCGGAAAGCGTCACCGGCAAAGATTACTAAGTCAACTTTTTCACTAATTCCTTTTTCTACGAGTAAATCAAAAGCCGCGAGGAAATCCTCCACGCGCGTGTTTAAACCAGTTTTCGGATTTAATTTGCCGTAGTTTTCAATGCCTAAATGCAAATCGGCAAAGTGCATTGCCTTTAGCACTTGACTTTATATTATATTTGTAGTATATTATGAGTTCTTGCTAGAACCTTAACCTTTTATAGGAAAGAAGGTGGTTTCAGTGACTCTCAAAATCTCGCCAAAAGCAAAAGCACGTTCTGTTATTGGTATCATCACGATGATTATAGGGTTAATCGTTGTCATCGCGACAATTGCCTTTTTCGGTTTGAATTGTTTAGATAAAACGTGGGGGAAACTTCTTTTTACTTCCGGTCTTCTTCTCCTCGATGGAGGGTTTGTACTCATCGTGACCGATCTCGTTAACTTTATCTTTCCTCCACATCCTCGCTAAATTCCGCTTGTCTTCGGACAAGTGGGATTTTTTTATTCTTCTTTTCGGTCCGGACAAAACTTCTTGAACGGGCAAAGCTTACAGGCGCCAAATTGTGGCTTTGCAGTGAAGTCCGCTTTTTTAATACCTTCGTGAGCTTGTTTAATAATCTCTTTTGCTTTCTCCAAATCTTTTTCAGTAATCTTTTTAGTTCCTGTGAGATTAGAACCCAAGAAAATCAGATGAACTTGTTTTGGTAGCTCGCCGTAAATATTTTTGTAAGCCAGTGCATAAATTTTAAGCTGTAAATTACTACTCGCTTCACTCTTGGCGGTTTTTTCATCTTTGGCAGTGGATGTTTTATAATCAGCAATTTCAATCCCCTCTTTGGTTTTATCTACCCGATCCATTCTTCCTTTAACTAAAATGTCATCAATAGCGAATTTAAAAGGTTTTTCGATGTAGAGAGGATTATCTTTCTTATCTTTCTCTTGCTCATAGAACTGTTTTAATATCTTAACCCCCTCTTCTTTGCGCATTAATTCATGCTCTTTGGTCAGAAAACCTTCGTTCACCCAATGTTTTTCATAAGCTTTTTTAACTTCATCAAAAGACATAATCGTGCCTTTTTGCTTGTCCTTGAGAAAATCCTGAATGGTATTGTGAATCGCGCTACCGAAAACAATCGCATGGTTACGTAGTAGTGGAATTCTTAAAATATTGATGTAGAAATATTTCTTCGGGCAAGTAATATAATCATCAATTTGTTTATTTGATAAAACTAGTGGTTTTTTAATCTTCAATAAACATTTTTGCGTTTTGAGTTTTTTGTTTTGAGTTTTTTTGAAGTTTTTAATCCGTTTTAACTGCGGCAAGCTAATCTTTTTAAAATCAATTTTCTCTTCTCCACCGATTGCTTCGGTAATAAATTGGGATGGTTTTTTTGGTTTTTTGAGATTTTGAAAATTAGCAGCAGATGTTAGATAGAGTAGATTTCTTGCTCTCGTCATTCCGACATAAAAGAGTCGGCGTTCCTCCTCTAAATGAGCATCTTTTTGAGGAAGAATCTCTTTGATCAATTTATCCGGCAAACGAATACTTTCACTTCTTTTGCGTAATGGAAAACGATCTTGGACGAGATTTACTAAGAACACGGTCTTGAATTCCAGTCCTTTGGCACTATGAACAGTTAGAACATTCACTGCATCAACGTTTGGATCAGGTTCAAATTCTGCTTCACCCTCACCTACTTCAATTAATCCTTCCAAATATTTTACAAACTCTCCAATGTTTTTGTCGTTGTTGGAAGTTAATTCAAAGGATTTGATTTTATCAAAGAAACGAGATAAATTCTTAGTGATTTGTGGTGTTTCTTCTGAATCCTCACGCGCAAGTTTTGCAAGATAACCCTTATCTTCAAGAAAAGAGTATAATACCTGACCAACAGTATTGGTTTTAGTTTCCTCTAAGTAGTATTCGATATCTTTTACGATTGTTTCAATAATTTTCTTTGCTTTATCACAAATGTCAATTTTATTTTCTAAACTATTAATATCTCGAAAAACTTTAAAGAGATCCAGATTCTTACGCTGGGCATATTGGTTACACAAAACTAGATCTAGTTGGGGTAGATCATAAATCTCAGAAGTAGCTAAATGAAATAATGCTAAGCTATCGGTAGGATTAGTTAGTACTTTTAAGAATGAAGTGAGTAACAAAATTTCCGGTCTTTGATAGTAGCTTTTCTCTCCGGAAAAAACGTAAGGAATATTTAGGTGTTTGAGAGAAAGAATAAATTGATCTAGGTGATTATTGGCACGTGCTAGAATGGCAATATCTCGGTACTCTAGAGTTTTATCTCTTTTTCCTCTAAAGGTGGATCTGCCTCTGGTAGACATCAATTTCTTGATTTCTTCCGCAACAAAATCCGCTTCTTCATAATCTTTATCAAAATGAAGATATTTTACTTCGCCCTTATCCTTCACTTCCGCTTTTAATTTCTTATCAATATGATTTTTAATTTCTAGGCGATCAGGGTTATTAAACTGAATCAATTGATAAGCATGATCCAAGATATTTTGACCGGAGCGATAATTTTGTGTCAGGACAACTTTCTTAGTATTGGGAAAACTCTTTTCAAACTGGAGGATGTTACTGATCGCCGCTCCTCTAAATTTATAAATACTCTGATCATCATCGCCGACAACGGTGATATTTTTATGACTGGAGGCTAACAGTTTTACTAGTTCATTTTGAGCATAATTAGTGTCTTGATATTCATCAACAAGGATGTATTTAAATTGCTCTTGATATTGTTTTAAGATATCTTTGCGCTTGCGGAAAAGATTTAACAGTAAAATAATCTGGTCGCCAAAATCTAAATAATTATTCTCTTGTAGTAGCTTCTGGTAAGTAGTGTAAAACTTAGCAATTTCTTTTTGCCGCACAAAGTCGATCTTCTCTGCTTCATCTTTTGGCTCTTTCAAGGAATCGGCGTATTTTTGATAATCTTCAGCAGAAATCTCTTCATCTTTTGCTCTACTAATCACCTTTAAGAGATTATCGATGAATCTCTCGGGACTGCCTAATGGTCGTAATTCTTTTAAATCAAATTCCATCAGATGTTCTTTAACGAAGAGAGTCTGCTCTACACCACTTAAAACACGGAAGTCCGCAGAGAATCCTAATTCCAAATGATTATCCCGGATCAATTGATCGCCAAAACTATGGAAAGTGCTGATTTGGGTATCTACAAAGCCATACGGAACAAGCTGGTCTACTCTTTCTTCCATTTCCTGCGCCGCTTTATCAGTGAAGGTCAACGCTAAAATCTCTTCTGGCTTGGCTAAACCTTCTTTAATTAACCAGGCGATTCGTCTGGTAATAACCATCGTTTTCCCTGTTCCTGCTCCCGCAATAATCAAAAGCGGACCGCTTTTATGGGTAACGGCTTTGAGTTGAGCGGGATTGAGATCTTTTAGTAGATCATTTCTTACCATTGATAATTCTTAAAAGCCCATTTAATTAACCTTGCTGTCTCGGTAAATCTGTCATTGCTATTGATAACGATAGCGATAACCTGGTTGGAGGTTCTCTCTCCGGAAGCAAGCGCAATTAAACACCCTCCTGCTTTTTTAGTATACCCTGTCTTAATTCCCAAGACATTTAAGTTACTGTTAAGCAATTGGTTAGTGTTTTCCAAAGGATGAACTAATTTACCATCTGTTGATTTAACAGTTGTGGATTTGGTTTTCACTACTTCCCGCAGAAAAGAATTTTGTAATACTACCTTAGCTAATTCTCCTAACTCTCTGACTGTGGAATAGTTTTCAACATCATTCAGTCCAACCGGATCTCCAAAGTGAGTATTTTCTAGTCCTAGTTCTAGCGCTTTGGTATTCATTGCTTCCACAAAGAGCTTGAGGCTACCAGAGGTAGTTCTGGCTAGGGTTTGAGCAGCGTCTGCGGCTGAGCTAATCAATAAACCTTTTAGCAGGTTAGCAACTGTAATTTCTTCACCCGGATATAGCCACATTTTATTTCCTTCTGTGTGAGTATCAGATTTACTCACAATTACTTTTCCATTTAGCGATTTATGGTCTAATACTACCAAGGCAGTCATTAGCTTGGTTAAACTAGCAATTGGCCTTTTCTGATCGGCGTCTTTAGCAAAGATAACTTCAGAAGTAGAGTGGTCTAAAACAAGTACTGACTTGGCACTAGTTACCGGATTGCTAATTTTAACAGTTCGTTTGCAGGGAGTAGGAGCAATCGGTAGATTAAAATTAGCAATATCTCGATATTCTGTTACTTGCGGCTGATTTAATTGATGGTGTTTGGAAATATTCTCTTGAATCGTACCAAAGAGATTAAGATGCTGAAGAAGGATTAGAATAGCAATACTGATTGTTTTAAACATTTTGGATTAGCTTCCTAATAATTTTGTGACTTCATTCGGACTCAATTTTCGATATTCCCCTTCTTTCAAATTATCTAAAGTAAGATTTTTGATTCGCACACGCTTTAGTTTCAAAACATCATGGTGAAACTTATCAAACATTCTCCGGATTTGTCGTTTTTTACCTTCTTTGAGAATTACTCGGTATAAAGTAGTATTGGAAAATGATTTGATTAACTTAATTGTCGCAGGTTTGGTTTGATATTCACCTAACTTTGTTCCCTTTTGAAGGTACCTAATAGTTAATTCGCTTGGTTTGCCTGAAACTAAAACTTCGTATTCTTTTTCACATTCAAATGAAGGGTGAGCAATTTTTTGTGTCAGTGTGCCATCATTTGTCAGTAATAAAAGCCCCTCGGAATTTTTATCGAGTCTCCCGACTGGATAAACTTTGGGGTCTTTTGGAACAAGTTCGGTTACTAATTTATCAGCATGAATGTCAGAAACAGTACAAGTATAACCTTTTGGTTTGTAGACGACGTAGTAGACTAATCTTCTTGGACTAATCGAGCTATCATTGACAATCACTCTATCTTTATCTGGATCGATCTTTGTACCAAGCTTTTTAACTATTTTACCGTTTACTTTCACCAAACCAGCCAGAATTAATTTCTCGGATTGGCGACGAGAAGCAACACCGCAACGGGAGAGATATTTTTGTAATCTTTCTAACATAAAAACTATGTTCTAATCTCCCCCTCTATTCTATTAAGACAGAAGATTGAAAGTGGAAAGTAGAAGGATGAAGAAAGTCGCTCTTCAATCTTCAAATTTTCAATCGTCGGATTTCAGATTTCATTCTTCAATTCCCTCACTGTTTTCTAATTCCTCAACCTTCGGCAACTCTTCAACACTACTTAATCCCAAATGCTTTAAAAAATTAATTGATGTTCCGTAAAGAATTGGTCTTCCCGGAGAATCTTTACGGCCTTTTTCTTCAATTAATCCTCTAATCATTAAATTGCGGATACTTTCGCCGGAGTGTACTCCTCTGATCTTATCAATTTCTACGCGGGTAATTGGTTGTTTATAGGAAATAATTGCTAAAATCTCTAGTGCCGCTTGGCTTAAATCTCTTCTTAATTCCTCGTTGAAGAACTTAGCAATAATATCAGCGTTTTGGGGATTGGAAACTAATTGGTAATAATTATCTTTCGTTACGATATTAAAGCCATGTCCTTGAAATTCATTTTGAATCTCGCCCAATACTGTTTTTAGATCAGCTGTCGATTCTTTGGTAATACTTTTGAGCTCGTTTAAACTAATTGGCTTTTCAGCAACAAATAAAATACTTTCAATGATTGATTTCAGGTTAGAATTACTCATTGATTTTAGTAGCTAATTTCTCTTATATTGAAGCTTCGGCGGGTAGAATTTTAATAGGTTCAAATAATTGATTCTGGACTACGTGAATAATCTTTTGTTTAATCATTTCTAGAATTGCTAGGAAGGTTACTACTAATTCTAATCGAGAATGACTATCTTCTAAAACCTCATGAAGATAGATTTCTCTTCGCGATTTTATACTGCGACTAATTTGTTCCATTTTCTCTTCTAAAGTAATAGTTTTTTCTAGTAATTCTTCACCAATCTGTTCTTCTTTTGGCATTCGTCTTAGTACTTCTTCAAAAACTAACTTCAATTGATCAACGGAGACTTTCTGGGGTGGATAGAAAGAAGTAAATTGCTGAATTGTTTTTTCGGTCTGGCGTTCAAAAGAACGCTCGCGACGTGAAGCAATCTCTTTTAGTTTGAGAGCAATGTCTTTGAAATGTTTATATTCTTGTAATCTCGCTTCCAGATCAATTACTTCTTCCTCTTCTTTCTCCGACAATTGCATTTCCGGTAGTAGAACTTTTGATTTAATTAAAAGTAATTGAGTAGCGATGATTAAAAATTCTGCTGCTCTTTCGGTATCCTGTTTTGCTATCTCTTCAACATGTTTCAAATACTGGTCCGCAACATTTGCCAGACTTACTTGGGTAATATCAAGCTTCTCATTTTCGATTAGTTGCAGCAGAAGATCCAGCGGCCCAGTGAAGTTTTCAGTTTTAATTTGGAAGGACATATGACTAAATGTAAAAAGTAAAAATCTTTCACAAACGGGATTCCGCTATGCGGGAAAATGAAAAGTGAAATCAAAATGCATTGGTTTTAAACTCATTCCTTTTTAATCTCTATTCCTAATTCTCTCAACTGTTTCTCGTCTACAACGCTGGGTGCTCCCATCATTGGGCACTCTGCTTTTTGATTTTTGGGAAACGCAATTACTTCACGGATACTTGGCTCTCCCGCCAAAATCATTACTAATCTGTCAATACCAGGTGCAATTCCTCCGTGAGGAGGGGCACCGTACTCAAATGCTTTTAACATGTGGCCGAATTTACGTTGTGCTTCTTCTTTGCTTATTCCCAAAATCTCAAAAATTTTCATTTGAATTTCCGGTTTATGGCAACGAATGCTACCAGATGCTAATTCAAAACCATTGCAGACAATATCATATAATCGTCCTTTGACTTTTAATGGTTCTTTGTCTAATAATGGCAAGTCCTTTTCCTGTGGCATTGTAAACATATGATGGGAAGGTTCAATTTTATTCTCTTTTTCGTTCCATTGAAACAAGGGGAAATCTGTAATCCAAGCAAACGCGATCGCATTGGGATCAGCTAATTTAAGTAGCCTACCGAAATAGTTACGCAATTCTCCCAGCACACTTGCAACAACTTTAGGTTTATCAGCAACAAAAATCATTAAGTCACCGTCTTTAGCTTCTAAAATCTTTGCGATTGCTTTCAGCTCATCTTCTTTGAAGAATTTTGCAATTGGTGAATCAAATTTGTTCTTGTTAAACTTAATCCAAGCCAAACCTTGCGCTCCTAACTCTTTTGCCATTTCTGTTAACTTATCTAGTTCGGCTCGGCCGTACTTAGCTAATCCCGGAATAGCAATCCCCTTTACTTGAGAAGCGCCACTAAAAACTTTAAACTGACATTTTTGGGCAATATCAGAAATATCTTTTAGTTCCAGCCCGAAACGTAGGTCAGGTTTATCATTGCCAAAACGCTCCATTGCTTCAGTATAAGTTAATCTCGGCCAGGGATCTTTGAGTAGTTTTTTGCCCGGCACTAGTTTTACAATCTCTCTAAATAATTTTTCGATTACCTTTTGGACATCTTCCTCGTTCACGAAAGACATCTCTAAATCTAGTTGGGTGTGCTCTGGTTGCCTATCCTTACGACTATCTTCATCCCGCAAACAATGTGCAATCTGGAAATATTTGTCAAACCCGGCGATCATTAATAATTGCTTATACTGTTGCGGTGATTGAGGCAAGGCGTAAAACTTTCCGTGATGTAGCCGTGACGGCACAAGATAATCACGAGCACCTTCAGGAGAACTGACTGTTAGAATGGGAGTCTCAATTTCTAAGAATCCTTCTTTGTTTAAAAAATCACGAATTGTCTTAACAACGTTATGACGGAGAATAAGATTTTTTTGTAATCTCTCATGACGAAGATCAAGATAACGATATTCCAAACGCAGTTCCTCATCAACATCTTTCTTTTCTTGAGCAATCTCAAATGGAGGAGTTTTTGCTTCATTCAGAATATTAATCTTATCTGCCAAAACTTCAATTTCTCCTGTTTTAAGTTTAGGATTAATCATTGAGACAGGTCTCTTGCGCACTGTTCCCTCAATACGTACTACCCACTCCGGACGCAGTTTATCTGTCTCCTTATGAGTTTCTTCGTCATGTTTGGGATCAGAAACTACTTGGGTCAAGCCGTAACGATCGCGTAAGTCAATAAAAATCAAACTACCATGATCGCGACGGCTCTGTACCCATCCGCTTAAAACCACTTTTTTCCCCGCTTCTTTAATACCCAAAATACCGCAGTTATGAGTACGATACTGCATATGTTCACAATTAAAAATTGCTTTTTCTGGGCTAATTATACTATATTTCGCTTATTAAAAACAGGGTTTTTGGTTAAAAACCCTGTTTATCCTATTTGATCGTTAAAAAACATTCACTGTGGCAGTACTAGAGTTTTTAGCGTTTCCTGCCCGATCGTAAGCGCGGGCATGTACCGTATAAACTCCTATTCCGGGATAGGGCCAGAAAACCGAGTAAGTACCTCCCGAACCAGAATAATCCTTGCCAATGGAAGCACCGTCCACAAAGAACTCCACATAACTAACTCCGCTTTCACCATCCGAAGCCGAGGCAGTAACTGCATAAGGAAATACTCCGGGAAGCAGATTAGCGCCGTTAGGTGGAGCCGTTAAGGTACAAGTGGGATCAGTAGAATCAACATTAACAGTAATACTGACCGAGGCAGTATCCTCGTTATAGTAAATATCATAGGCCTTTGCCTTGATGGAGTGTCCCCCGGCGCTGGCATAGGAAGGGATAGCGATGCTGTACGAATAAGGCGCGGATGAGTCGGAACCTATTAAAGTTTGGTCAAAGTAGAAATCCACTTTTTTTACTCCTTTTGGCGCTGATGCTGTTGCTGTTACTCCTACTATTTCACCGTTATAGAAACTTTGCCCGGGTAGGGGGCTAGAAATTGAGACAGAAGGTTGGTTAGCTGGTAGATGAATGTCGCATTTTTCTGTTGGAGCAGTACCACCGAGATTCTTTCCTTTTGCCCAGCTACTCACTGCTGCCTCCCAGTTTTTAAACTGTGGGTCTGAAGCAGGATTAGTTGGTTTGGGGCCGAGAGGATTGTCTTTATCGACATAATAAAGAATGCAATGATTTAAGCCAAAACTTTTTTCTTGTACGTATTGGTGAGGACAATACTCGGTCGCTAATTTTCCTGAAATCTTGCAGACTTTGACTTTTTCAACTCCCTTATTAATTTGACCGTTAAGAATAGGTTTATTTCCTTTGATTGGCTTGGGCGCATCAAATTTTTCCCAGGGTTTTCCTTTTAAGGCATTTTCCATATATTCATGCCAGATTGGCGCAGCAACAAAAATACCATCCGCACCGGTATTCATCTTAGTGTTATTATTATTTCCGGTCCATACTCCTGTCACTAAACTGGGAGTGTATCCTACTGTCCACGCGTCACGAAACTCGTTGGTTGTTCCTGTTTTCGCTGCTACTGGTCTTCCGCCCAAAGTTAGAGCACTGTTACTACCAAAAACTGGTGCGCGTAAACTATCGGTGGAAAGAATTTTGTTCATTGTTTTAGCAATGTTCTGATCAAGAACTTGCGTTCCTCCTTCGTTTTTATATTCCTCCAAAGTCTTTCCTTGATTGTCTTCAATTTTTAAGAAAGGGGTTTTCTCATGGCGAATACCATTGGTAGCAAAAACACCAAATGCTGCTGTATGCTCTAAAAGTTTTACTTCTCCTCCTCCAAGAACGAGTGCTAAACCATAGCGGTCAGGATCATTTAAAGTATTAATCCCCATCGCATGGGCGGTATCAATGGTCTTATCAACACCAGCGAGGTAAAGAGTTTTTACTGCGGGAATATTCAAAGACATTGCCAAAGCATTTTGCATTTGGACGGGGCCTCGGGTACGATTGTCGTAATTATGAGGAATATACCCGCCACCAAAGTTAGTAGTTAAATCAAAAAGAACTGTAGTGGGAGGAAACCCTTTTTTAAATGCAGTAGCATAAGCATAGGGTTTGAACGATGATCCGGGCTGGCGATTGCGCAGAGCAACGTTGACATTGCCGTCGTGTTCAACGTCAAAGTAGTCGTATGATCCTACCATTGCAAGGATCTGACCAGTTCGAGGATCAATGGAAACCAGTGCAGCATTACTGGCGTTATATCGGCGATTACGCATAACACCGTGATTAATTGCCTCTTCGGCAATTTTTTGCTTTTTGGGATCGAGGGTAGTTGTTACTTTCAGTCCTCCCTCCTCAACCATTTTTTCGCCATACTTTTCTACTAATAACTCTCTCACATACATAACAAAGTGGGGTGCTTTAATTTGTTCATGGTATTTAGCAAACTTGATTTTTTGTTTTTTAGCTTTATTTGCTTGTTTTTGGGTGATATATCCTTGATCAGCCATGTAATCTAAAACGGTATGCTGTCGCTGTTTCATTTCGTCAGTATGGCTGCCGTAGGGAGAATAGTATGTAGGCGCTTTAGTTATTGCCGCAAGGAGCGCGCATTCGGCTAGAGTTAATTTTTTTGCATCCTTATTAAAATAAGTTTCTGCTGCTGCTTGGATGCCATAAGCGTTAGCGCCATAGGGAATTTCATTCAAATACATGCGTAGGATTTCATCTTTGGTATATTTTTGCTCAATCTCTAAGGAAAGAATTACCTCTTTGATTTTGCGAGTGAAGGTGCGTTCGGGAGTAAGTAAAGCATTTTTAACAAATTGCTGGGTAAGTGTACTTCCCCCTTGACTAATACTACCTCCAAAGATATTGCGATAGGCAGCGCGGAAGATTCCACGGAAATCTACTCCCAGATGATGATAAAAATCTTTGTCTTCAATTGCTACGGTTGCCCATTTTATGTAATTAGGCATCTTGTCAAATCCAATTAAAATCCGGCGCTTATCACCGTGAACCTCATAGAGGAGATTGCCTTTACGATCATAAATCATTGTTGATTGGGCAATATCACGACTATTAATACGATCCGGACTTGGCAGATCGCGACTAAACCAAGCGAATAAACCCCCAGTAATTAAGAGAGTTAAAACTAATACTCCCCCAAGGCCTACCAGAACGATTCTCTTCCAACTCAATTTTCCTTTGACATAGAAAAATTGCTTAATTTTGTGGAACAAGTTCTGAAACCATACGCTTAATGTTTTCTTATTAGCCATAGTAGTAGATTAACAATATTTCATTGCCTATTATATCAGTTTTAGGGTATAATGAGAATAGTTTATACTATTTTAATCACTAAATATATGCCAGTCAATACTGATCCTTTGATTATTGAGGAACTTTTAACCCGAGGGGTTTCTGAAGTAATTGATCGGGAGAGTTTGGAAGCAAAATTGAAATCGGGAAAAAAATTAAGGATTAAATTGGGCGTGGATGTTACCGCTCCGGATTTGCATCTGGGTCATACTGTGGTGCTGTTTAAATTAAAACAGTTTCAGGATGCCGGACACCAAGTGATCTTCTTAATTGGAGATGCAACAACAAGGATTGGTGATCCTTCAGGAGTAAAGAAAACCCGTCCGATTTTATCGGAAGAAGAAATTAAAGAAAATGCTGAGACCTATCTTGATCAAGTAGGAAAAGTTTTAGATTTGGATAAAACTGAAGTACGTCGTAACAGTGAATGGTTTGATAAAATGGGATTCTCGGACTTGGTAAAACTTTCTTCGCATTTTAGTGTTGCAAGAATTTTAGAACGTGATGATTTCACCAAACGACTCAAAGCAAAGCAAGATATCCGTCTTCATGAACTATTTTACTCTATTATGCAGGGATATGATTCTTATCAGTTGAAAGCAGATGTAGAATTAGGAGGTACTGACCAAAAGTTTAATTTGCTTGCAGGAAGAACGATGCAAAAACAATTAGGTCAAGCAGTGCAAGATATTTTAACTGTCCCCTTGCTTATTGGCACTGATGGTAAAGAAAAAATGAGCAAAAGTTTAGGTAATTACATTGGTATTGCTGAGTCGCCGCAGGAACAATTTGGTAAAGTGATGTCTATCCCTGATTACTTGATTATTCCCTATTTTGAGCTCTTAACCGAAGTTCCTCGCGAGGAAATTAATGGCTTTAATGATTCATTAAGTGAGAATTCCATTAATCCTCGCGATCTCAAAGTCCGTCTTGCCAAAGAGATTGTAACGAAATTTTATAACGCCGAGGATGCTGAGAAAGCAGAGAAAGAGTTTAATCGAGTTTTCAAAGAAAAAGGCGTACCGAGCAAGATGCCAGAAATAAAAACTCAATCTCCTATCCTTTTAGTTGATTTGATTGTTGAAAATAAACTTGCTCCAAGTAGAAGTGAAGCAAAAAGATTGATGGAACAAGGCGGGGTAAAGTTGGATGGTCAGAAGCTGACGGATTGGCAGAAAAAAATTACTTTAAGGGATAATCAAATTCTCCAAGTCGGAAAAAGAAAATTTGTGAAAATTAGTTTGGAATAACTTGCTCTTTAAAAACTAATATAGTCCAAAACTCTTGCAATGAAGGGATTTTTATGGTATAATTGAATAACATCAACACTTTTAGGAGGAGGTAATCGAAATGAGTATTGAGAAAGGTAGTCTCGAACCAAAGGAACCATTATTTAATCGAAATGCTATTCAAACTGTTTCCGAAATTCCCGAAAAACTTTTCGAGGAAATTTTAGGTAAGGAAGCAGACGAATTAATTGAAAATTACGATGGTTCTCTCAAGATTAATCGAGAACGATTAGTTCAAACACTGCGTCGAATTCATCAATTCGCGTCAGACGAAAAACCAGTAGGAATAAAGCAAGCCCAAAAAACGATGGAAGCGACATTAGAAAAAGAATATCCTATTATTACTGTCTCGCCTGACCATGCGAAAATGGCTTTGAAAAATGGTTTGGATAAACATTCACGCTGGGATAAATTTTCTTACATTGCAGCTACTTTGGGAAGAAAACCATTTGAAGGAGCTGAAGAAAGAACTTCCCTAATTGTTCTTGTCGATAATCCACGTTTACTTGCACCGCGATTAACTGGTGATAAAAACAATTATGTGGGGATAGTTATCTTCCAAGGGAACTTAGAAAACCATATTTCTTCTGAATACCTACTTCCTTATTCGAAACTAGCGAAAACCGAGCATTCGCAAGACCACTAAACCTATTTGTTTTAGACCAAAACTATACAAAAACCTCTCTCACGAGAGGTTTTTACTTTGCAATAAAAAACAACGTCCTACAAATAAAACCGCCACTTTTTATCTAATCCTTCTTTAATTCCGATTCGTGGCGATTTCTTGATAACATTCTCTTTTACTTTAAAGCCATCATCTTCAACCCAAAGTTCTCTTCCGAGTAAATCAATACCATTTAATTTTTTATCGAGAGCAAATCCCTGGCAAAGCTTCGCGGGACCATCAGTTAGGTTTTGTTCTTTCGCCTTACCGCGACGTCTTTTGATAATATCGATTCCTTTAATTGGCTCGACAGAGCGAACTAATACTGCCGCTGGGAACCCTTTTTTCTCAGTCACAATATTAAAACAATAATGCATCCCGTAAGTGAAGTAAATATAAGCATGACCAGCTTCACCAAACATCGGTTTATTGCGCTCAGTCATACCACAACAGGCGTGGCAAGCAGGATCATTTTTTCCAATATAAGCTTCGGTTTCGGTAATTCTGCCTTTAAGCAATTTCCCACGATAACGTCGTACCAGTATTTTTCCTAATAAATCTCGTGCTACAATAAGTGTAGAACGGAGATAAAATTTACGAGGTAATTTTTTCATGGAGCAGAAAGAAAAAGCTAATTTATTTTTTATCAAGAGCGCTTTGAAACTCTTGGCTCCGCATAGCGGGATCTCGCTACACGGGAAAATCAAACCAAAAGCTCTCTTTAAACTACGCTATCAGACTGCAAAAAAGTTTCAAATTCCCTGCCCTTCTAATATAGCACTACTTAATACTTATCAAAAATTAATCAAAGCAAAAAAGATTAAACCAAACGCTTTTTTAGAAAAACAGCTGCGCACTCGTCCGATTCGTAATCTCTCCGGCGTTGCAGTAATCGCGGTGTTAACCAAACCCCACCCTTGTCCGGGAAACTGCCTTTTCTGCCCCACCCAAAAGAATATCCCCAAAAGTTATCTAAAAAATGAACCGGCTGTGATGCGCGCAGTTCTGAATAATTTTGACCCCTATCGCCAGGTAAAACATCGCATTAAAGCATTACATTTAAATGGGCACAACACTGAAAAGATAGAATTAATTATCATCGGCGGCACTTTCTCAGCGTTATCAAAATCCTACCAAACTCGATTCATCAAACGCTGTTTAGACGCGATGAATAATAAAACTGCAAAGAATCTAGAAGAAGCAAAGAAATTAAATGAAAGGGCTTCTAATCGTTGTGTTGGAATAACAATTGAAACAAGACCGGACTGGATTGATTTGAAAGAAATTAAAAATCTCCGTCGATTAGGTGTTACTCGTGTAGAATTAGGCGTCCAAAGTATTGATAATAAAATTCTTGATTATAATTGTCGTAATCATACTGTGGAAGATACAATTAAAGCAACACAACTACTTAAAGATGCTGGCTTTAAAATTTGCTATCATTTGATGCTCAATCTTCCCCGGAGTAATCCCGAAAAAGATTTTCTTACCTTCAAGACCGTTTTTACTGATCCTCGCTTTCAACCAGACCAAATTAAGCTCTATCCTTGTGTGGTGGTTAAAGAAAGTAACCTTTATAAGTTCTGGAGGGAAGGTAAATATCATTCTTACTCTCAAAAAGAAACTACTGAATTGATTGTCAAAATCAAAAAAATCGTTCCTTCTTATATGCGAATTGTGCGATTAATTCGGGATATTCCGACTACAGAAATTGAATCTGGTAATATGGTTTCCAATTTACGCCAATTATTAAAAGAGCAAGGAGTCAAATGCCAATGCACTCGTTGCCGGGAAGCACGAGAGAAAACCATTAATCCGAAAGATTTAGTTTACAGTAAAATTGAATATCCGACTTTAGGTGGTAAAGAAATGTTTTTACAATACACCTCAAAAGACAAACAAACTCTGTTTGCCTTTTTGCGCCTACGACTTCCTGTCTGGAAAAATAGCGAATTTCTCAAATCTCTAAAAGGAATGGCTTTACTCCGTGAATTACATACCTATGGCCAGTTAGCGTCAATTGGGAAATCAGCTAAATATACTCAGCATCAAGGATTAGGTAAGAAGCTTTTGATAAAAGCAGAGAAAATTTCCAGAGAAAATAATTATTCTAAAATGGCCGTGATTGCCGGAATTGGAGTGAGAGAATATTATCGGAGACTAGGATATAAAGAAATGAATGATAATGAATATTTAGTGAAGAATATTTAAATTACCAAAAATAATCAAAAAATAAAAGAGCCAGGATTACTCCTGGCTTTTTTGTACTGATGATTCTGTTTCTTTTAACAAAAATGGTAGAATAAGTTGGTTGGGATTTTTACAAACTCCCTTAGCTTCTTTTTTATCTTCACCATTGTTAACAACAAAACAAAATTCTGTCGTTGTTATATCTACCATATTCTTCTCCTTTTTCTTATAGAGTTTTTATTTTAAAGTACATTTTATTTTTGTATTTTTCCTATTCTTCTACCTTAAAGATAACAGAAACTAATCTAAAAATCAATTATTTATTCCGATTCGAAACTCTTCAAAAGTTACTTTTCCCTCTTTTACCAGCTGCCGGATTTTCTTTTGTCTACTGGACATTTTAGCACCGCTGGCTTTAAACTCCATAAAAACAATTTTGTCTTCATTGAACTGTACTCCATCAATCGGATCACCAATAAAACGGAAACAATTAGGATCATAGGGATAATCTTCAATAAAAGGCATGAATTGTTCGGAAATACGGCCGTATTTAGTACTCAAACTTTGTTTTCTAGAAATTAATTCATTTTGCTGTTCTTTTAATCTTACAATTATTCTAATTAAAATAGCGATAATCAAAACCGCAACAAGGATGACGGAAATTAAGATTGAGATTGATTCCATAAAATTAAATTAAGAGCAAAGAGCACAGGTCAGAGGGCAGAGTTACTAGATCTAGCAACTCTGCCCTCTGTTCTTTGACCTCTGCCCTATTTGTTACTTCCCGCAGCACTTCTTATATTTTTTTCCACTTCCACAAGGGCAAGGATCATTCCGACCCACTTTAGATTTATTGGATTGCGCAGGTTGATTTCCTGCCTGCGATTCTTGATTTTTCATTCCTTCCGGCGGTACTGGCATAGAACCACGCATTTCTTGCTGTCCTTCCATTGGAGATGGCTGTTTAATAATTTCCACTTTGTAAATCAGATTAACCAAGTCGGCTTCAACCATCCTAAGCAAGCGCTGAAACATATTAAAGCTTTCTCGTTTATACTCTACAAGAGGATCCCTCTGACCGTAACCACGTAAACCGATACCTTCACGAAGCATTTCCATTGCACTTAAATGCTCAATCCAAAGAGTGTCAATTATGCGCAAATAGACAAGCTTTTCCAACTCGCGCATTCCTTCCTTGCCAATCTTCTCCTCCTTTTTTTGGTACAAAACTTCGGCAATTTGGGTTAATTTCTTCACCAGCTCCTTTTTATCTTTAACCTCGTCAATGAATTTAGCTAGGTCTTCCGTTAGTGGAAATACTGCATTCACTGATTCTTTAATCTCTTTACGATTCCAGTCACCAATTGCATAGGATTGAACTAGTTCCCTTAAATATTTTTTGATTAAACCAAGAATTTTTTGATGAAGTTTCTTAGGATTGTTTTTGGCATCAATTAAGATCTCATTGCGTAGTTTGTAAATAATCTCACGCTGTTTGTTCATTACGTCATCGTATTCAACGAGATGCTTACGAATATCAAAGTTATAGACCTCTACTTTCTTTTGAGCATTTTCAATGGATTTACTGATCATTTTATGCTCAATTGGCTGGTCATCGGTAACACCAAGCATTTCCATAATTCTCATTACTCTTTCTGAGCCAAAACGTTTCATTAAATCATCTTCCATAGAAACATAGAATTGCGAGGAACCGGGATCACCCTGACGTCCAGCACGTCCGCGTAGCTGGTTATCAATGCGACGTGCTTCATGTCGTTCAGTACCCAGAATGTGTAAGCCGCCTTTTTCTTTTACACCTTCGCCTAATTTAATATCAGTACCGCGACCAGCCATGTTAGTAGCAATCGTAACAGCTCCTAATTGACCTGCTTTTGCAATAATATGAGCTTCCTTTTCGTGATGTTTAGCATTCAAAACTTCATGTTTAATGCCTTCGCGTCTTAGTAAGTCGCTTAAAATTTCAGATTTTTCAATTGAAATTGTACCTACTAATACTGGCTGACCAAACTTATGGCGGCGTTTGATTTCTCTAACAACTGCTTTAAATTTACCCTCCTCGTTTTTGTAAATTTGATCTTCCAGATCTTCACGAATCATTGGTTTATGGGTAGGAATAACAACTACATCCAACTTATAAACCTCAGAAAACTCTGCTGCTGCTGTTACTGCGGTACCAGTCATACCTGCTAGTTTCTTAAACATACGAAAGTAATTTTGGAAAGTAATTGTTGCTAAGGTTTTACTTTCCTGTTGAACTGTAACCCCCTCTTTAGCTTCAATTGCTTGATGTAATCCTTCCGAATAACGACGACCTGGCATTAAACGGCCGGTAAACTCATCAACAATAATTACCTCGCCATCTTTAACTACATAGTCACGATCACGTTGAAATAAAACTTGCGCCTTGAGTGCTTCTTCCAAATGATGAACTGTTTCAATCCCATTTTCCGCATAGATATTATCTACCCCGAGCATTCTTTCCATTTTAGCAATGCCTTTTTCGGTTAAAGTTGCAACACGCAGTTTATGGTCAATATTATAATCCTCATTTTCTTTTAAATTTAGAACCATTTTGGCAAACTGACGGTACTTGTCGGTAGATTCGGTATCAGGTGCGGAGATAATTAAAGGTGTTCGTGCTTCATCAATGAGAATACTGTCTACTTCGTCAACGATGGCATAATTCAAATTCCGTTGTACTCGTTGCTCAAGTTCAGAAACCATGTTATCACGCAGATAATCAAAGCCAAATTCGTTATTAGTACCATAAGTAATGTCAGCATTGTAGGCGTTGTGGCGCTCTTCAGGACTTAAATCATGCAAAATCACACCTACTTCCAGACCTAAGAACTGATAAATCGGTCCCATCCACTCACTATCCCGGCGAGCAAGATAATCATTAACGGTGACAATATGAACGCCTTTTTCCTCCAGAGCATTTAAATACAAAGGCATTGTTGCTACTAGCGTTTTTCCTTCACCGGTTTTCATTTCTGCAATTTTGCCTTGATGTAATACAATTGCACCAAGGATCTGAACATCAAAAGGAACCATATCCCAAGTAATTTCGGTTTCTCCCGCAATCCATTTTTTTCCTATTAACCTGCGGCAGGCATTCTTCACTGCCGCAAAAGCCTCTGGGAGTAAATCATCCAGAGTTTCCTCACCTTTTAAGCGTTTCTTGAATTCGTTGGTTTTAGCCCGCAGTTCTTCATTAGACAGTTTTTGATAGGTTTTTTCAATCTCATTTACTTTTGCGACAATCGGCCAGAGCTTTTTTAGCTCGCGCTCATTAGGATCACCAAAGATTTTCGTTAAAATAGACATATACTAAAAGTAGAAATTATTGTTCTCTGATTGAACTTTTGCCAATTTTCTCTTTTAACTTTTCTTTATATTTCACCATTTGTTTCTCTAATTCTTCCTGGGCAATATCAATAGTAC
>CAZFJP010000011.1:0-22814 GCA_964518965.1 uncultured Candidatus Saccharibacteria bacterium
CAACGCACTCATTTCCATACGGGTACAACTCTGGAAGCAGCTGAAAAAGTAATTTATGACGGACGGGTATTTGCCAATACCCCGACCGGATTTAGTCAACTTACCGACTATCCCAAGTGGAAAGAAGTGAGTCCGAAGTAAAGGCAAAGGGTAAAGGTGAAAAGGTAAAAGTGAAGGTAAAAGTAAAAAGGAAAGATTTTTGCGTTTTGAATTTTTAATTTTGAATTGATTCTATGCTTGGCATTGATTTATCTGACAACCATATCAAAGTAGTCCAGTTAAAACCTTTAGGAAGGGGTCGCTTTGAATTGGAAGCCGGCGGAATCGGGGAAATGCCCAAGGTATCTTTTTTGAGCAATGACGAGAACGAATGGTTAAAGGTGGCGGAAGCATTAAAGAAAGTTCTTGCCGAAGCGAATGTTACGACTAAAGAAGCGGTCTTTGCATTGCCGGAAGCGAGTGTTTTCTTTACTATCTTAGAGATTCCCCTTGTTCCGGAAGAAAAAATTAGCGAGGTGATTAATCTGGAAGCACGTCGCTATATTCCTTTTCCGGTTAACGAAGTAGAACTGGACTGGCAGATTTTAGAAACCAATCAAAAGTTTCTCAAAGGCGGATCTACCTCTGGCGGAAAAAAGATTAAATTATTTTTAGCTGCAGCACTGAAAAAAACTGTAGAAAAGTATCGCCGTATTGCTCAGTTAGCTGGAATTGATTTAAAAGTAATTGAAGTTCAAGTGCTTGCACTGGAACGGAGTTTGGTTCCTGAGAACTACGAAGAACCAGTTTTGATTTTGGAGTGGGGTGATAGCAATGTGAATTTTGTCATTATGGAAAGAGGAATTCCTTTGTTTGGCAAGCGTCTGGATTTAGGTAGCCGTTTGCTTAATGATGAACTTGCTAAATTGCTTAAAATTGATTTGGAAAAAGCGAAAATTATGAAGGAAAGAGCCAGTTTATCGGATATTATTGCTCCGGGTGTGACAATGCAAATGGCTTTAAAAAAGCAATTAGAAAGCATTACTTTTGCAATTAATCAGGCAGTTACGCTTTTCAATGAACGAAACAAAACTAAAGTTCACATTGTACTTTTATCCGGCGGTGGCTCACTCTTAAAAGGTTTGCCGGAATATTTACAAACTAATTTAAAAGATTTAAAAATTCATCTTGCTAATCCGTGGCAGAACATTGAGATTGATCCGAATTTGAAACTACAATTACAAAAAACAGCACCACAGTTTTCAGTGGTGGTTGGATTAGCCAAAAGGGATTAAGTAGAAAATGGATAATGGAGAATGTAGAATGTTAAATTCACATTATCCATTCTCCATTCTACATTTTACATTTATTCTATGAGTAGAATTAAAATCAACCTATTACCCAAGCAAGCCACGCGGGCAATCAAGTTTACCCAAAAACAATGGAAACTAGTTGCTTCAATCGTAGCCGGTTTAATGGTGATTTCGTTTGTGATTACCGGACTGGTTGTGTTTAGCCAAAAGAGTAGCTATGCCAGCCAAAGTGCTGACTGGGATCAAAAATTAGCTTCTATTAACAGTCAAATTGCGGGTGGCGAGGAAGTGGCGCAAAAAGCAGAAGGGCTTTCAGAACAACTAGATGCGATTCGGGAATTAATTTCCAAGCATACTTATTGGTCTAAAGCTCTAAAAGAAATTGCCCGCTTAACGCCAACAAATGTGCAGTTAACTAACTTTGCCGGTGAAAGCACGGGAAAATTAAACCTTTCCGGTATTACTTCTGATTACAAAGCGGCAGCGGCTTTTGCGAAGAGTTTGGAAACTTCTCAATATTTTCAAAATATTGAACTCGGCTCGGCAGGGTTAACTGAACAAGCGGGAAAATTTAAAGTTGGTTTCAATATTACTTTGGAGTTAAAAGGTGACGCTTTGAAATGGGTATCAACTTCAACTAGTACTACTCAAACAACTCAATAAATGAAAACCAGTTTTAATACCCAATTTAAAGTTTATTTCCGCATCTTTCAAGAGCGCTATCTTTACACAGCGGGAATCTTGGCAGGTGCAGTTGTTTTAATTCTCATTGGTTTCTTTGTTTTCTTACGTCCTACTTTAGCAGAACGTAGAGATTTAAAGAATGAATTACAGAGTAAAGAATCCATTTACTTAATGAAGCAACAAGAATTAAGCCGCTTGGAAAAAATTAAACAAACCTACATGCAAGCGCAGGCGGAAGTGGAAAAGGCTGCGCAGGTGCTTCCTTCTGATAAAAAGATTCCCGAACTAGTCGCACAGTTATCAGATATTACTCAAAAAGCAGTGGCGACCTCGCGCGAACCCCTCGTTTTCAAATCCTTTAGCGTTGGTGCGGCAACTTCAAAGAGTGAAGAGAAAACCGCAGCGGAAGAAACTGCTGCTGAAGAAACTACAACTACCGAAAACAAAAATACTCAAACCCAATCTGTTTCTTATATCCCCCTTAACGAAGGTAGTTATCAAAGCTTGCCTATTTCAGTTAACTTAGTGGGAAGCTTCGGCGCTTTACGATATTACTTGGAAAATTTGGAAAAGAATTTACGTTTAGTAGATATTGTTAGTATCAGTATTAGCGGCGGACAAACCGGCGGTAACTTAAACTTCACGATTAATTTAAAGGCCTATTTCAAGCCAGCTACAACCTCTTCTACTAGTCAGTAAAAATAGTCATGCAAAAAACTGTTAAAATCTTTGGTAAATTAATCTCTTTAAAACAACTTATTTTAGGAGTAGTGGCTTTGTTAATCTTTATTGGTGCGGCGATTTATTTAATTCGTTTCTTCTTCCCGAGTCAGCCCGAATCTATCCGCGCCGCAACTCCTACTACCACTCAAGAACAAATTAATACTGATATTTTCAAAGATCAGCAATTTCAATATTTGCAGGATCAAAGTTCTGATGGGGTTACTGCTCCTAAATCGGGGAGAACGGACCCGTTTAAACCAGTTACTAGTCCTAGCGCTGAAACCGGTGGGACAATTCAAAATCAATAATCATGCGGAATGCGGCATGCGGTATGTAGTATGTGAATTTAAACATCCCGCATCCCATATACCGCATACTACATAATTTAATAACATGTTTTCTCTCATTCAAAAATTTCGATCCCAAAAAGGCTTCACGTTAGTGGAGCTCTTAGTCGTGATTGCAGTAATTGGTTTAATCGCGAGTATTGTTGTTGTTTCGCTAAGCACAGTTCGTGAGAAAGCGCGTGATACTCGCCGCAAAGAAGATTTGGATTCCTTGCGTAAAGCACTGGAAATTTACTATACGGAAAACGAAAAATATCCTACTACTAATGGCGCTTGGACAATTTTAAACGGTGTGGATGATCCACTTACAAAAGCTTTAGTGCCAAAGTATCTTGAAGCGATGCCGAAAGATCCCAAAAACACTAATCAACTACCTTTCGTTTATAAATATGCTTCCGATGGTAATCATTTTGCGTTGGATGCGGCAATTGAAAGTAATTCAGACAAAGACCAGCATATTATCGGAACGTGGCAGGAATATAACGTACTTATTTATCGAATATTGTCATCTAATTAAAATGTCATTGCGAGTCCCGTTGCGGGGCGAAGCAATCCCATAAGGATTATTGCTAACCTCTCGGGGTTGCCACGTCACTCGCTTCGCTCGTTCCTTACAATGACAATTAAACACATATGTCTCTTATCGAAATTATCCAAAAGAAAAATCTCATTGAACCAGCTGCTTTGCAGGAAGCAGTAACTTTGAGTGAGAATGAAGGTCGCAATTTAGAAACAATTCTTTTAGAAAAAGGATTGATTGATAGTGAGAAATTAGCGCGGGCAAAGGCAGAAGATCTTGGTATTCCTTATATAGATTTGCGTGATCAGATGATTCCCAAGGAAATACTGGAACTTATTCCGGAAAAAGCTGCTCGCATCTATCGTTTTGTCCCATTTCGCAAGGATGGCGACAGGTTGTTGATTGCCTTTGAAGATCCGGCGGATTTTCAAGCAACTGAAGCATTGGATTTCATTCGTGATGAAAAAGGGTTTGTTTCGGAAAATTATCTTTGTTCCAAAGAAAGTATTGATTTTGTTTTGGGCCAATATGGTTCGGCAGCAAAAGAAGTTTCTGAAGTTTTGAAGGAAGCAGAGAAAGAAAAACAAACGAAAGTAGCAAAACTACAAGCAGAAATTGCAGCGGCAGAAACGAAAGAGGAAAAAATTACTGCTGAAACTCCGGTCTCAAAAACAGTGGCGATTATTTTACGCTATGCCATTCAAGCAAAAGCCAGTGATGTTCATATTGAACCCTTGCGCGAGAATGTTATTGTGCGCTACCGTGTTGATGGTGTATTGCATCCGGTTTTGAATTTGCCTAAAACGTTGCATCCGGCGATTGTCTCGCGTGTTAAAATTTTAGCGAATTTAAAAATTGATGAGCAGCGGAAACCTCAAGACGGACGTTTCTTCTTGGAAATTGGTAAGCGCGAGATTGATTTGAGGGTTTCGGTATTGCCGACAGTTAATGGAGAGAAAGTGGTGATGCGCATTTTAGATCGAGAAACAGGAGTTTTAACTTTGGAGCAATTAGGTGTTTCTGGCCGCGGCAAAACGATTTTAGAGCACCAGGTAAAAGAACCTTATGGCATGGTTTTAGTTTCGGGACCAACCGGGAGTGGTAAAACGACTACTTTGTATGCCTTACTTTCTGCTTTGAATACACCAGGGGTAAATATTGTTACTTTGGAAGATCCAGTGGAGTACCAATTGCCGAATATTAACCAAAGCCAGGTCAATTACGAAGTAAATTATACTTTTGCTACCGGCTTGCGTTCTATCGTTCGTCAGGATCCAGACATTATTATGGTCGGGGAAATTCGTGACAATGAAACTGCTGACATGGCAATTCACTCTGCTTTGACTGGTCATGTGATGCTTTCTACCATTCATACTAATGATGCGGTTGGGGTGATTCCGCGCTTGATTGATATGGGCGTGGAACCGTTTTTAATTGCTTCGGCATTAAGTACTGTTGTAAGTCAGCGTTTGGTCCGTAAACTTTGTGATAAATGTAAGCAAGAAAAAGTTTTGGATGAAAAAACTACCAGTATGATCAGAGAAACATTGAAAGGTGTTCCGGAGTCAGAACTTGAAGGCATTAATTTGAATGGTCCGTTGATGGTCTATGAACCAGAAGGTTGCGGTCAGTGTAGCAATACCGGCTATAAAGGACGCTTGGGTCTTTTTGAAGTTTTGCCGGTGGAAGGTCGCTTTCAAGAAGCAATTAATGAACGTTTAGCAGTGAACGAATTAGCTAAAATTGCTCATGAAGAAGGAATGATTGATTTGAAACAGGATGGGATGATTAAAGTGCTTAGAGGTTTAACAACTTTGGAAGAAGTGTTGAGGGTTACTAAAGATTAATAATTAAAATGGAAAATGGATAATGAGAATATAGAATGTAGAATGTGAATGCATTTTACATTATCCATTCTCCATTATACATTTGTATGCTTTTCTCCTATCAAGCAATTGAATCTAAAACGAGCAAGGAAAAACTGGGAACAGTAGAAGCCGAAAGTAAAGAGACCGCAATTGCGCTTTTACAGAAGCGTGGTTTTGTAATTATTTCTTTAGAATCTGTCAAGAAAGAAAAATCGTTTTGGAAAATGTCTTTAGGGCAGAGAGTTAAAAATAAAGAGCGGGTTGTTTTCTTACGCCAACTATCCATCATGGTTAATGCTGGTTTGCCTCTTGTGGAAGCGTTGAAAAGCTTAGCACGCGAATCTAGCAACGCTACTTTTAAACAGGTTTTGGAAAGTGTTGCGCGGGATGTGGAGGGCGGTTTAAGTTTTTCGGAATCATTAAAAAAACACCCGGATGTTTTTCCGGAGGTTTACATTAATATGGTAAGAGTAGGGGAACAAAGCGGTGAGATTGATAAGGCCTTGAATGAATTAGCGAATCAGCAGGAGAAAGATTATGAATTAGTTTCCCGTATTCGTTCTGCACTGGCGTATCCGATTTTTATTTTGGCAAGCTTAATTTTGGTCGGCAGTATTATGGTGACGTTTGTGATGCCGCAGTTAAGCGGTTTGTTCGCGGAAGCGAATGCCAATCTCCCTTTCTTTACGAAATTTTTAATTGATTTTAGTGTTTTCGTCAAAAACTTTTGGTGGTTGGTTATCTTAATCACTTTGGTTTGTGGATTGGGTGGATACTATTATGTAAAGACGGAAAATGGTCGCAAGAGCTGGGATAATTTAAAGCTGAAGGTGCCAGTTTTGGGCAAGCTGGTGCAAAAAATTTACATTGCTCGTTTTGCCGGAATGCTAAAAACCTTGGAAAAAAGTGGACTTCCGATTGTGAAGTCACTTTTAATCACTGCCAATTCTATTCCCAATGTGCATTATCAAAAATCACTGGAAAAAGCAGCAAAAGATGTGGAAAATGGTGTTCCCTTAGCGACTTCTTTGAATAAGACCTATTTCCCGCTGTTGGTGATTCAGATGATTAAAGTAGGGGAGAAGACTGGTAAGTTAGACGAAGTTTTGGCCAAGATGGAAGATTTCTTTAGTCGGGATGTAGATATTGCTGCGAAAACTTTGTCTTCGTTATTGGAACCGATTTTAATGGTGGTGATTGCGATTGGTGTGGCGGCGGTAGTGGCGTCAGTAATTTTACCGATTTATAATCTGGCAGGAGCGTTGTAAACTTAAAACTTAAAATGTAAAACTTAAAAATAGGCCAGAGGTTTATCTTTGGTCTATTTTTTGTTAGAATAGAACTGATCTCTATTATTTTTAATTAGAATTAATATGAAAACTGTAGCTGAAATTTTAGCCAATCGTAAGGTCAAAAATAAGGCCTTTACGATGATTGAATTACTTGTCGTAGTCGCAATTATCGGTATTTTGGTTGCGGCAATTGTGGTGGCGTTTGTTTCGGCGAGACAGAAATCTCGTGATGCCCGTCGCAAAACCGATCTTAAAAACATCCAAGTTGCGCTTCAGTTATATTCGGATGACCACGAAGGCAAATATCCAACCGGTATTTATGGTTCTGGCCCCGATAATGGTTTAACCTCGGGTGGTTATATGAGTAATGTTCCTCATGATCCAAACGGTAGTGGATACTTCTATGGTATTTCAAGTGATCGCAAGGATTATGCTCTGGGAGCGCGTTTGGAAAATGGTCGGGATGCGGTCTTGAAAGAGGACTTGGATGGAATTAAGTATGGAGTAAACTTGGATGATCCGGTGTATGGGATAAGTGACTAGGATAAATGCAAAAATCAAAATGAAAAAAGCTTGCCTGCCGGTAAGCAGGCAAAAGTAAAAACAAAATTCAAAAAATAAAATATTGTTTAGTTTATAGAGATTTTCTGTCTAAACTTTTTCCTTTTGCTTTCACTTTTGATTTCTGATTTCTGCTTTTTGCCTTTAATGAGGGGGAACTAAATGAGTATTCATTTTTTAATTTTATTTTTCATTTTAGGTTTAATTATCGGCAGTTTCTTAAACGTTGTCATTCATCGATTTAAGACGAAGGAATCGGTAATTAAAAAACGTTCTTATTGTCCGCATTGTAAAAAAACGCTCAAGAATCGGGATTTAATTCCGGTCTTGAGTTTTTTGTTGCTTAAAGGGAAATGCCGCTATTGTAAGAAGCCGATTGCGATTCAGTATCCCTTAGTGGAGCTGGTACTCGCTTTTCTTTTCTTGGCACTCTATCTTAAATTTGGGTTTAGTTTTAGTATTCTTTATTATTTTGTAATTGCCATTATTCTCTTGATCATTTTCTTCTTTGATTTGCGTTACTATATTATTCCGGATTGGCTAGTAATCCCCGGTGCGATTGTTGCTTTTTTGGGAGGATTTTTTGTTCTTAAGCTAAGCATTCTTAATCTAGTTTTTGGTTTGTTAATCGGAGGTGGCTTCTTTTTACTTTTAATGCTCTTTACCAAAGGCAAAGGAATGGGAATGGGAGATGTGAAACTGGGTGGTTTTGCGGGGTTGATTTTGGGTTTTCCTCAGATTGTCTTGGCACTTTTCTTTACTTTTGTTTTGGGAGGGCTTATGGCAAGTGTTTTACTTCTCACTGGTAAGAAGAAGCGTAAGGACTTAATTCCTTTTGCGCCATTCTTTGTAATAGCGATTCTCTTGGTTATTTTCTTTGGAAAGAATATTCTAGGATTATTGGGAATTTAGTTAATGTAAGATGGTAGATGTAAGATGTTAGATGTTAGATTTAAATACACATCTACCATCTACCATCTAACGTCTAACATCTAGCATTGATTTTTTCTCTATCTAACAAATCAGAATCCGGTTTTACGCTAGTTGAACTGCTAGTGATTATTTTTATCATTGGTATTATTACTGCCGTAGTGGTTGTTAATTTTCGTGCCGGAGACAAACGCAAAGCGTTGCAAATGGGTGTGGAGGAAGTAAACTCTTTAATTAGAGATGCACAAAGTCGCTCGCTTTCAGGGCAAACCGATAAAGAAGGTAATTTTCCCGAAGGAGGATGGGGAGTTTATTTGGGGTTAAATAATAGATATGTAATCCTCTTTAAGGATGACAATGGTGATCAGAATTATACCGGACCAAAAACCTATCCTTTTGGAGACAATAAGGAAATTGCTACGGAATATGTCAATCATGTCAAATTGCGGGATAATCTTGCGATTGATAAAATTTTTAAAAATAAAAAAGTTTTACCTGAAGTAGCAATTGTGTTTGTTCCACCACGGCCAGCAATGTATTTTGCTAAGGATAATACTGTTACGGCAGGAGAAGTAATTTTTACTATGAAGGGGATTAAAGATAGAAGAGAAATATTTTTGAATTGTGTTTCAGGACAAATTGATGTGAGAAGTTTGGAATAGAGAATAAAAAAGTAAAGGTTAAAAGGTAAAAGGAAAAAGTAAATTTAAAAGGCAAAGGTAAAGTATTACTTATTCTAGGAAACAAATAGATCTAAACTTTTGACTTTTCCTTCACTTTTATCTTTTCACCTTTACCCTTTACCTTAAACCTGTTATAATTAGTTTAGTGATGGGTATTTAAATCATGCTTCTAAAAATAGGAGATTCCAAAGGTCAAAGTATCATTGAAACCCTTGTCGCAGTGGCAATAATTGTCGTTGGGCTGGTGGGTATTTTGGCATTGGTAGTGAACGCACTGGCAGCAGGAAAAATTAGTAAAGAAACCGTTATTGGTACTAATCTTGCTCGCGAGGGGATTGAGGTAGTACGCTCGGTGCGCGATACTAACTGGTTTGCAAAGAAAAGTTTTGATGAAGGAATCTTGGGTGGTGGTGAGGTTCGCTATCTTAAACCGACTTTTAATCCGAATAAAAATGATTGGGAATTAATTTCCGGAAGCAGTACAGATCTTTTTAGTGATGAATATAAACTCTACTTTAAGGATTACTATAATTACAGTAAAGCAGGAACGGATAGTGGATTCTGGCGCGTTATTATTGCTAGAAGAAATCTTGTTGATCCTAATCAATTAGAAATCACTGCAAAAGTGGGTTGGATGGAGAAAGGAAAAGAAAAACAAATTATTTTGTCCGATTATTTAACTGATTGGTTAACCGAAAAGAGCGTTGAGTAATGTTTAAGTTAAACTCTCAAAAAGGATTTACTTTAATTGAAGCGCTGGTCGCGACTGCAATTTTCGTTGTGGTTATTGCTGTTGGTACAGGCGTGTTTTTGACAATTTCTCGCGCTCAACATAAAGCAGTGAGTATTTCAGAAACCCAACAGGATGCCCGTTTTGCCCTAGAAGCAATGGTAAAAGAGGTACGTATGGGAACTGTGGACTATCAATATTATGAAGATAATAATATCAATTTGGGTAAAGGAATCGGGGAACTAGCAATTCAAGGCAGTAATCAAAATTATCTTGTTTTTCGTAAGAACACTTCTGGTCAATTGGAAGTAGCAATTAATCCTAGTTATCAAAAAACACCCAGTAACTTTCAGGCGATGACAAGAACGGATGTAAAAGTAGAGAAATTAACTTTCTTTGTTCATCCTACCTATAATCCTTATCAATCAGAGGTAGAGAAAAAGCAACCGCGGGTGACAATTCTTTTGCAAGCAAAAGTGGAAGATAAAAAAGATCCTTCCAAAACAGCAGTGATTGATTTGGAAACAACTGTAACATCAAGAATGTATAAGTGAGCCTAAAATGTCCAATGTGAAACGGAAAAATAATTTTAGTTTTCACTCGGAGCGTGGGGTTTCAATGATTTTTGCAGTATTGATTACAGCAACTACCTTGGTTGTTGCTTTGGGTGTTGGTGGTCTGATGGTAGCAGAACTAAAAAGTGCGCAGGCAATAGACGATTCCGAGCGTGCTTACTATGCGGGGGAAGCGGGAGCAGAGAAGACACTCTTACAGCTGAAATTAAACCCCGAATATCAGGGCGATAGTGAAGAAACATTAGGTAATAATGCAAAATACACAGTAAAAAGTGTTGTTGGTGGAACTGTGATTAAAGAGTCCTTAGTGAAAGATGATTCCTTTCAGGTTAATCTTTTTGATCCTGACGATCCCGAGAAAGATTTAGGCATTAGCTCATTAGAATTCAGTTGGAAGTTGGGTGAAAAGTTTAATGGTTTGGGTGTTGATCCTTGGCTTGAGATTACTAAAGTAAGCTGGCCAAAGAAAGATATTAGTTTTGGTAATGCAGAAAAGAATCAAAGAGTAGAGAAGGAAATTCACAGTTTGAGTGAAAGTCCGGTAAAAATAAAAATTGATACCGCTAATTACAATTGGCGCTTGCGCATTAAGGCGCTTTATAACGGAGCGATGTTTGAGATCAAGGCTAAGAACACTGATGGTGATATGGTAAGCTTTCCGATCCCTTTGGCTACTGTTACGGCGATTGGTAAATATGGAAATTCCTCCCGTGGTATTGAAGTAAGAGCACAACAGGGAACAAGGTTGCTTGGTGTGTTTGATTATGTTTTGTATAGTGAGAAAAAAGTGGAGAAATAACGTAGGATGTAGAATGGAGAATGTTAAATAAAAGACCGGTCTCTCGTTTCTCTTAGAGAAACTAGAGACCGGTTTTTGGTTCGGTGATGAGGATTTTTTCTTTTTCTTCGAGTTTCTTTAGTTCCTCCAGTCGTTCAGAGAGTTCTCGGTAGGAGTAGTACCACTCGTAGACAACATTGTGATCAAAGAAATGAGGATTGGTCTCATAGCGGATGCAGGGGAAATTTTGGAACTGGATGATTTTTATGATGGTCTGGATAAAGCGTTTTTGACGCAATGAAGTAGCAGTGTTGTAGGGGGAAGGGAGGACAAGAATAAGTCGTTTGTTTAGGGTGAGGATGAGGTAGAAATTGATTAATTCTCTACCTTTTAGGTTTCCTTTTTGGTAGGAATAATTGATGGTCCCCTTAAGGAAGAAAGGGGAGATTAGTTGAGGGAGGGGACTTTGGCCGATAGTAGAAATTTCTAGGTGAACTAGTTTAACCTCTTTTCGGAGGTGACTTCTTTCTCGAAGAGTCAGTTCCTCCTTGATCTTGGTGATCAGTTCTGGAAGGGAGAGCATCCTCATACGCTCCTTTCTTTTTGATTTAAAATTGCAGGGGGTGAATACCTATCTTAAAATAAAGCAGTCAATTTGTCAATTTTGTTTGACCAAACTGTCAATTTTCCCTATAATTAAGCTAGAAATTAAATAATGTAAAATGTAAAATGGATAATGGATAAGTTAAATACTACATTTTACATTCTCCATTTAACATTTTTTTGATGCAATCTTTTGAATTACGTAAAAAATTCATCAATTATTTTAGAAAATCAGGACATATTCAGATTCCTTCAGCTTCACTGATTCCTGATAATGATCCATCAGTATTGCTAACGACAGCAGGAATGCAACAATTGCGGGATTATTTAGCTGGCGAGAAAGATCCATTAATTGTTTTTGGCTCGCAGAAGTTGGTTTCAATACAGAAGTGCTTTCGCACTGCGGACATCGACAAAATAGGTGATGAAAGTCACCATACTTTTTTTGAAATGCTTGGTAATTGGTCAATTGGTAATTATTTCAAAAAAGAGGCGATTGAATACGCGTATGATTTTTTTGTTAACGAATTGAAAATTAATCCTGACCGTTTATCGGTAACTGTTTTTAAGGGAGCAGAGAAATTTCCTCGAGATGAAATGGCAATGAAATTATGGATGAAGCAAGGTATTCCCAAGGAAAGAATTTTCTTTTTTGGCAAAGAGGATAATTTTTGGGGGCCGACTGGTTCAACTGGTCCTTGCGGTCCTTCTTCCGAATTGCACTATGATCTTGGTTCCAGTTTCAGTCGCAAGTGCACGGCAAAAAAATGTGGTCCTAATTGCCCCTGCGGAAGATTTGTAGAAATTTGGAATCTTGTTTTTATGGAATATAAAAGATTGGAGAATGGGCAATATCAAAAACTAGAGCAAAAGAATGTTGATACTGGAGCTGGTTTAGAACGTCTCTTGGCAGTATTAAATGATAAGCGCTCGGCTTACGAAACAGATTTATTTAAATGGGCAAGAAGTTTTCCAGGATTGAATCTAATTGAGCAATCAAAGGACCGAGAAAGTTTGCGACTCTCGCGTATTGTTGCCGACCATATTCGGGGTGCGGTTTTTTTAATTGCAGATGGTATTATTCCTGCTCGTGATGACCGCGGTTATATTCTCCGGCGTCTTATTCGCAGGGTAATCAAACATGGTGAAGCTCTTAATCTTCAGAAAAATTTTCTTTTGAATTTGGCTTTAAGAGTAATTGAGAATTACGGCAAGTTTTACCCTGAGTTGGAAGTAAATCAAAAGAATATCTTAGAAATTTTAAAATTAGAGTCTGAAAAGTTTCAACGTACACTAAAAGAGGGGACAAAATATTTTAAGCGTTATGTGGAGAAAGTAATTGCTGAGAAAAAGAAAGTTTTAGCGGGTGCGGAGGTCTTTAATCTTTATGAAACTTATGGTTTTCCATTAGAATTAACGAAAGAACTTGCGAAGGATAAAGGTCTAAAAGTTGATGAGGAGGGGTTTCAGAAGGCCTTACAGGAACATCAAAAAATCTCCCGTGCGGGAGTGAAGAAAAAATTCGGAGGTGTGGGCGAATGGGGCGAGAAAGTAGCGCCGCATCACACTGCAACTCATCTTCTTAATCAGGCGTTAAAAGATGTTCTGGGGGGACATGTTAAACAAGCAGGAAGTGATCTTAATCCTGAACGTTTACGTTTTGACTTTACTCATCCCACCGCCTTAAGCAAAGAGGAAATTCAAAAGGTAGAAGAAATAGTTAATCAAAAAATTAAAGAAGATCTTCCTGTTGTCAAAAAAGAAATGACTTATCCGGAAGCACTGAAAATTGGTGCGGTTGGTTTATTTGCTCATAAGTATAAAGGCAAAGTAAGCGTTTATTTAATTGGTGATTATTCTCGAGAAATCTGTGCAGGACCACATGTGAAATCGACAGGAATGATAAAATCGTTTAAGATTAAGAAGGAACAAAGTAGTTCAAGGGGAATTCGAAGGATTAAAGCAGTTGTCAGAAGTTAGATGTAAGATGTCAGATGTCGGAAATAAAATATCTGCTGTTTAACATCTGCCATCTAACATATTTTGATGGGAATTTTCGGTAACATTTTTAAAGGTAAAAAGGAAGCGGGTAATTACGCGCTTGCTTTAGATGTAGGGACAGAAGTAATTAAAGCGCTTGTTTTTAAAATTGAAAGCGGTAAAGGTCGGGTAATTGGCGTTGGTCGGCAAAGACAAAGATTGGGTGATATGCAAAATGGCGCGATTACTGATATTAACGGTGTGATTGAGAGTTGTCATGTGGCAGTGGAACGGGCAGTTGAAATGGCTGGTTATCGACCCGATCAAGTGATTTTAGGAATTGCTGGAGAGTTAGTAAAAGGAACAACAACAACGGTTCATTATGAGAGATTACGTCCTCAAAGCAAGATTGATTTGGCCGAATTAAAGAACATTGTTCATAAAATTCAGTGGCGTGCTTTTGATCAAGCAAGAAGGCAGCTAGCATGGGAAAGTGGTTATTCTGAAATTGATGTTAAGTTAGTAAATGCTGCAATTGTAGATGTGCGTATTGATGGTTATAAAGTTTCTAATCCGCTGGGTTTTCAAGGAAAAGATGTTAGTATTGGCATTTTTAATGCTTTTGCGCCATTGGTTCATCTTGGTGCGTTGCAAACTTTGGCATCAGAACTAGAGTTGGATCTTTTAAGTATTGTCGCAGAACCTTATGCGGTAGCTCGTTCAATGGGTGTAGAAGATGCTTCTGAATTTAGTGCTATTTTTATGGATGTTGGAGGGGGTACTACGGATATTGCAGTCGTACGCAATGGTGGGGTAGAAGGAACAAAAATGTTTGCGCTGGGAGGACGGGTGTTTACAAAACGTTTAGCGCAGGTTTTGGGTGTTTCCTTCCAAGAAGCAGAGAAAATAAAAATTGATTATGCTAGTAATTTATTGAACAAAACTTCTGAAAAGATGGTAAGGGAAGCGTTGGAAGCAGATGCGCAAGTATGGCTTTCAGGAGTAGAATTAAGTTTAGGCGAATTTCCGCGTTCAGAGTTACTTCCTTCCAAAATTTTGCTTTGTGGTGGTGCCAGTTTATTGCCGGAAATTAAAAAGGTGTTAAGTTCTCGCAGTTGGTCCCGCAAACTGCCTTTTGCAAAACCTCCTGTGGTTCGTTTTATGCGTCCGGAAGATGTTACTAATATTATTGATGAAACTGGAAAATTAGTGGACCCCAAGGATATCACTCCAATGGCATTGGCGAATCTGGCCATTGATCTTGCTGGGGAAGAACCATTGTTATCATCAATTTTACGTAAGGTAATTAGGATGATGCAGACCTAAACAGGGTAGAGGGCACAGGGCAGAGCAGAGTTAATAGATCTAGTGACTCTGACCTCTGCCCTCTGACCTTTAACCTTTAATAGAACTAGTATGTTTAGAATCATCCGTCGCAAAAAATTGTGGTTTATTTCATCAGCGCTGATTGTGATAATTAGTGTGGTAGCGTTGCTTATTTTTGGTTTGAAAGTGGGAATTGATTTCAAGGGAGGAACTTTATGGGAGCTAGAAATAACTAAGGGTAAATTTGATAAGGCAGTTGCCGAGAAGATTTTGGGTGATCAGGAAATTAAAAGTGCTTCGGTTCAACTTATTGGTGACAAAGGTGTTTTAATGCGCTTTGAACATATTGACAAAGATAAGCACGCGAGACTTTTGACAGGTTTTGAGAAAAGTTACAAAGATGTGAAAGAAGTGCGTTACGAAACTGTTGGTCCGACGGTTAGCGCTGACCTTACGCGCAAGGCGTTTATGGCGGTAGGCATTGCCTCATTGGGAATTATTTTTTACTTGGCATTTGCTTTCCGTAAAGTGACTAGGCCGGCGAACCCGTGGAAGTTTGGTATTTGTGCGGTAGTGGCTTTAATCCACGATGCCTTGTTTGTTTTGGGGATGTTTGCGATTTTGGGGCGTTTCTTTGATATGGAAATCAACAGCTTGTTTATCACGGCAATTCTTACAGTTATTGGCTTCTCAGTTCACGATACAATTGTTGTCTTTGACCGCATCCGTGAGAATTTGCAGAAAATGAATAAGCCCTTTGAAGAAATTGTGGAATATAGTATTAATCAAACCCTTGTTCGATCACTGGCAACTTCGTTTACCGCACTCTTGGTTTTGTTAGCAATTTTGATTTTGGGTGGCGAAACAATCCGCCCCTTTATTCTGGCATTGACAATCGGTATTGTCGTTGGCACTTATTCTTCTATTTTCTTGGCAAGCCCCTTGCTTGTTGTCTGGCAGAGGAAGCAAATTGAGCAGAAGTAGATTTAATTGTTATTGGTGTTTTTGTGGGGACGCGAAATGTCGCGTCCCTTTTTGCGAACAAAAAATGCACGCCTTTGGCGTGCTATAATAAAAAAGAAGCGAGCCGTCGCTTCTTTGGGAAATAAATAAGGTAGAATTATGGCGTTGGCTCGCTTTGGTTAAGGAGGTTGGTCATCGCTTCGACGAATTCGGAAGGTAGTTTACTACTAGCAATGACCTCTTTGAGGTGGTGGTCAAATGCTGTGAGTTTTCCTCTTCGTCGTGCCCGCTCGCGTATCCACTCGATCTCAGAAATGGCGTTCTTGATTAATCGTCGCCGGAGAAAATTATCCCCGGGATGAGCAAGATAAGGAACGAGTTCCTCGCTCACCGTGACTTGATCGTCCTCTGATTCTAATGACGGTATCGTTTTTTCTGAGAAGGATGAATGATCAAGTGATAGTGATGGAGGGAGACTGGCGATGACTTTTTCAATAGTTGTTCTTATTGCAATCACCTCCTCGGGGGCAGATGTGTTGTAAGGGGGCATTACTTCACTGAACAGGTTTTATTATAAGGCAAATTTGTGATTGCGTCAATGGTCTTTGGGGATAATTAAAAATTGAAAAATAAAAAAGCGGCATCAGATGTTAGTTGATGCCGCAAGATTCAAAGAGAGGCAAGAGAGGCAGGGGATGCTCGGTTGTATAAGTGGGGTCGGCAGCAATAATTTCAGCTGCTTTTTCCCAATTGCCCTCCTCGGCGAGAGGGCGGAGAGCAAGGATATGACCCCTGCGGGCTGCTGCGTAGATCAGATGCCGGATTTGACCAAGATCGGAGCAGCCCTCTTCTCTCTCGAGCTTGTAATCAAGCTCGAATTGCCGCACTAAACTTACCCCATTCTTTATGGGGATAGCGCGGCGGTAGTTGGGGGTAGCGAAGATTTTCCTGACTAAGTAGTCCTTCAGGAATACCTCGTAACCAAGCTCGTCTTCCAGTTTTTTAGCAACTTGGAGGACGGCTTGGTTCTCCGAATGGGCAGTGGTCCGTCGCGACATTTTCCGACCGTAATTCTCTCCGCGGCGGCAGACCTCTGCAGTTACCTCGTAGATGGTTGCTTCTCCCATCGTTTTCACCTGCCTTCGGTTGGGTTTTTCAGTTTCGTTCCCGATCAATCTAGGCTATAATCTATCACATTTTTTCATATCTGTCAATGTCTAAAAATTTTATTGTCAAAAAATCTGATTTAAATAATCAGTCTAGCAAACGTCTGGATCTTTTCTTGACTAATAAGTTTCCCGAATTAACCCGCAATTACCTTCAGCAGGTGATTAAACGAGGTTATGTTTTGGTTAATCAAAGAAAAGCAAAGGCGAGTAAGAAAATAAAAGAAGGAGATCGGATTGAAATTAGTTTTCCTAGGCCTGCAAAGATTAAGTTGAAAGCGGAGCAGATTCCCTTAAAAATTATTTATGAAGATAAAAATATTTTAGTAATTAATAAACCGGCAGGAATGGTCGTTCATCCCGGTGCAGGAAATAAAAAAGGAACGCTTTTGAATGCGGTGCTTTATCATAGTCCCGATTTGAAAAGAGTGGGGAATAAAATCCGGCCGGGAATTGTTCATCGTTTAGATAAGGATACTTCCGGAATTGTGATTGTGGCAAAAAATGATTTGGCGTTTCAGCATTTGGTAAAACAATTTAAGAGTCATACAATTAAGAAAGAATATCTCGGACTAGTTTATGGTCATGTTATTCCGAGAAAGGGAAAAATTATTGCTCCGATTAAACGCGATTATCATAATCGCAAAAGAATGGCAATTGCGGGAGTGGGTCAGGGTAAAGAAGCAGAGACCGACTATGAAGTACAGCGCTATTTCGGCAAGGAATATACTTTATTAAAAATATCTCCTAAAACCGGTCGCACTCACCAAATCCGTGTGCATCTAAACAGTATTGGTTATCCGATTGTTGGAGATAAAGTCTATCGTCCCAAACAGAACTTTGTTGATCGGAGCTCTGAGCTAGGAGTAAGCCGGCAGTTTTTACACGCTGCGGCGATTACGATTGAAATGCTTAATGGGAAGAGTAAAAAGTTTGCTGCTCCTCTTCCTCTGGAATTAAAACGAGTACTTAAATTGTTAGCGAATGAATAAGTTTCAGTTAAAACCAAATCAAAAACTCTTTGTCATCTCTGGACCATCGGGAGTAGGGAAGGATACAGTGATTGAAGGGTTGAAAAAAATAGGATTAAATTTTGGTTGGGTGATTACAACAACAACCAGAGCAATGAGGAAAGGTGAGACCGAAGGCAGACCTTATCATTTTGTAAGCAAAAAACAATTTCAGCAAATGGTCAAAGAAAATGTAATGGTTGAATTTGCTAAAGTATATGGAAACTACTATGGTACCTCCAAAGCAGCTTTAGAAGAGGCGTTTAGGAATAACAAACTAGTAATTCTTAAGAATGATCCCCAAGGAGCGCGGTCGATTAAAAAGAAGATTCCTCAAGCAATTGTCATTTTTATTCTTCCTCCTTCTTTGGCTACGGTTGAAAAGAGATTGTGTCACCGGGGAACTGATCCAGAAAAAGTAATTCAACAGCGCCTTGCTGCAATTGAAAAAGATCTTACTAATCTTGATTTTGTTGATTATAGAGTCATAAATGAAGAGGGTAAGCCAGAATTAGCTTCTCGGGAAATATTCAAAATTATCCAGAGTGTGATATAATAAAATCGCAAAAATTTTATTAAGGGGGATATGAGCATCGAATTTGTTAAAGACATCTTAGGTAATAAAGTTATTACTTTTCCGATTATTGCGTATTTAACTGCGCAACTCTTAAAACTGGTTTTTCGCGTCTTAGGTTATCCCTTTCGCCGCGAACATCGGTTTTTATTTGAATCCGGAGGAATGCCGAGCGCTCATGCGGCGATTGTTACTGTATTGGTCATTGTCACTGCTCGAAGTGAAGGTTTTCATTCTGTTTTGTTCGGCTTAAGTGTCATTTTTGCGGCAATTGTCATTTATGATGCGATTTATGTGCGGGGTCGAGCGGACAAGCAAGCAGTAGTTTTAAATCGTCTTGCCGACAAGTTAAAGATTTTCAAAAAAGATCGTAAACATTTGGTAATTCAGGAGGGACATACTAAATTAGAAGTTTTAGGAGGAATTGTGTGGGGAATTATTGTGGCAGTAGTTTTAACTTGGATTTTTTAGGGGAGGACAATCCAAGGATTATTCTAAAAACAGGGATCGCTAGGGATTGTTTTTTCTAGTGATAATAATGTAATTAAAAAAGTTACTGAAAGTTTCCATGTTTCATTTTGATCAACTGGTTAAATTAAGTTTCTGGTTTACGCCACGGCCCGGTGAAGCGGGAGTCTATTTTGCACGCAGTGCCATTTTGTTTGGGTTACTTTTTCTAATTGCACTGGTATTATGGCTCTTTATTGCTAAAATTAAAAAGAAGGGGTTTAACCCGATTCGTGCCAAATTGGGACGCAAAATTTACACTTGCTTGTTTACAGTGAGTTTAATCGGAGGAGTTTTAGTTTTTTTCCGTGCGGAGCGGATTCCTTATCTTTCTATTCGTTTTCTTGTCCTTTTGCTTTTTATCACCTTTATTGTTTGGTTGATTCTAATCCTGCGCTATTATCTGAGGAAATATAAAAGTGAAATGGTTGAATATGAAGAGTTTCAACGTAAACAGAAATATCTTAAATAATGTAAAATGTCTGCCTACCGGCAGGCAGGTAAAATGGATAATAGATAATGATTAATTTTCATTAGTTGTTAATCATTAGCCATTAGTCATTAAGAGATGATTATGAAAAAGATATTTAAAGGTTTAGTTTATCTTAGCTTGATTATAGTTGGGATATTTATTTTCAGTCCCTTTGCTTTCGCGACTTGGGATGATCAGACTTCCGGTCAAACCGTTGCGATTAATGATGTCAGTATGGCTAGCGCAACGGTTGGTTGGGCAGTTGGTGCCTCTACCGGAGGGGGAGCGGGAGACACAGGGCTGATTCTTTACACTGAGGATGGTGGTGAAACTTGGACTCGTCAGAGTGCTACGGTACCAAATGTTGAATTAAACGGTGTTTCAGCGGTAGATGAGAATACTGCTTGGGTGGTGGGAGATACTAATACAACCAATGGGGTGATTCTTTATACTACCGATGCGGGAACAACCTGGACTCAACAAACGGACGGTGGTACTGTTCCGAATTTGAACTTGAATGATGTCGCTGCCGTTGACGCTAATACAGCTTGGGTAGTTGGAGATGTTGCTGTTGGAGGTGATCCTGGTGGTATTGATGCAACAGTTCTCTATACTACTGACGCAGGAGCAAATTGGACGGAACAGACTTCCAGTGTTAACGACGTTGATTTATTCGGAGTTTCAGCTGTAGATGAGAACACTGCTTGGGCGGTAGGTGAAACCGATGGTACTAATGGGGTAATCATTTATACTACTGATGCGGGAACAAATTGGACCCAGCAGACAGCAACGGTTCCTAATTTTAATTTAAATAGTGTTTCGGCGGTTGATGAAAATACTGCTTTTGCTGTAGGTGTTACTGATGGCACAAACGGTATAATTTTGGCAACTACTGATGCGGGAACAACTTGGACTCAGCAGACAGCCGCTGTCCCGGATTTTAATCTCAATGATGTTTCTGCTTTGACGGCAAATGTTGTTTGGGTGGTTGGTCAAACTGATGGCACGAATGGTATTGTTTTAAAGACAACTGACGGGGGGACTACTTGGGAGCAGGAAACCACTACTGTTCCCGATCAGGATTTAAATGGTGTCTCTGCAGTAAATCTTGCCAACGTTTGGGCCGTAGGCGCTGCCGGGACGATTATTAAATACTCCGATACCACTGCTCCAATTGTTACTCTAAATACAATTACCAGTCCGACTACCGATACTACACCAACCTTTACCGGTAGTGCTACTGACTCTGGCTCGGAAAGCAACATCAATGCAGTTCAATTCCGTGTTGATGATGAAACATGGAGTAGTGCAACAATTACTGCTGGCCGTGGAACACCAGATGTAGATTATGAGTTTACTACTGCTGCTTTAAGCGATGGTGAGCACACTGTTTATGTTCGTGCTACTGATACAGTGGGCAATACGACAGCGGAAACAAATTATGCTTCCCAAACATTTATTGTTGATACGGGAAGCAATAGTGACCTACTGAATACCGGAGGAAGTTTTAATTATTCTCTTCCTCTGTTTCTAAGTTCGGTGATTAGTTTAGGATTTTATCTTTTTCTCAATCATTATCGGTTTAACCATTCCTTTGAATCAATTCCATTAGGGGAATTTCCAAAGAAACGGCGGGTTTATTTAATTCAATTCTAGATTTTGTAGAGAGCGAAGTAAAAGTAAAATCTGGCAGAGGAAATAAATTTGCGGGTTTTCCCCCTCAGGTTTTATTGACAAAAAATAAAAAATATCGTATAATATAAAGGTCTTCTTCTTTATTGATGTTGGTATACTAAGAAGGAGTTTTCTATTTCTTGACTTTTAAATAAGTCATAGTAGAATAGAGTTGTCATTAATTGAAAAGTGCAAGGGAGAATTCAAGAGCATCTTCTTGATCGGTTTTGTTTAAGCTCTGTTTGTTTTACTTTTGAAATAATTGCTCTTTAACAGCTAAAAGTGGTAAAGCTCTACCTTTATGGTAGGGTATTGTGCGAGCGTCTTGTCTGACAAAGCCCGTGCAGGGTCTAGTTGGACAATTTTTCTTTTTTATTTTTGTCAGGAGCGTCTTGCTTCTGGCACAATCTTTTCGGAGAGTTTGATCTTGGCTCAGGATGAACGCTGGCAGCATGCTTAAGCCATGCAAGTCTCCCGCCCAAATTTCATTGTTGGTAACCATCAGGACAGATGGGAACCGGATGGTTCTTTGTTTTTAACAAGTCTTGATTTAGTTCAATGATGAAGTTTGGGCGGGGGCAAACGGGTGAGGAACACGTGGGTAACTTCCCTCTGACTCAGGGATAACCCTGAGAAATCGGGGATAATACCTGATAGTTTCCTCTCGCGAAAGTGAGAGGAATAAAGATTACGGTCAGAGATAGGCCCGCGTCCTATCAGCTTGTTGGTGAGGTAATGGCTCACCAAGGCGATGACGGGTAAGGGGTCTGAGAAGATGGCCCCTCACACTGGAACTGAGACACTGTCCAGACTCCTACGGGAGGCTGCAGATAGGAATCTTCCGCAATGGGCGAAAGCCTGACGGAGCAATGCTGCGTGAGCGATGAAGTCCCTCGGGATGTAAAGCTCTTTTCTGAGGGAAAACTTCCGATTGTACCTCAGGAATAAGCCACGGCTAATATCGTGCCAGCAGCCGCGGTTATACGGTAGTGGCAAGCGTTATCCGGAATTATTGGGCGTAAAGCGTTCGTAGGTGTCTTTTCAAGTTTTTGGTTAAATCCTTAGGCTCAACCTAAGAATTGCCGAAAAAACTGTTAAGATTGAGGATAGGAGAGGAGAGCGGAATTCCCGGTGTAGGGATAAAATCCATAGATATCGGGGAGAACACCAAATGCGAAAGCAGCTCTCTAGCCTATTCCTGACGCTGAGGAACGAAAGCGTGGGGAGCGAACAGGATTAGATACCCTGGTAGTCCACGCTGTAAACGATGGATACTGGATATTGGAAGGTTCTACCCCTTTCAGTATAGAAGCTAACGCGTTAAGTATCCCGCCTGGGGAGTACGGCCGCAAGGCTAAAACTCAAAAGAATTGACGGGGACCCGCACAAGCGGTGGAGCATGTGGTTTAATTCGACGATAAGCGAAGAACCTTACCGAGATTTGACATCTTCCGAATCCTCGAGAAATCGAGGAGTGCCTCTTTGAGGAACGGGATGACAGGTGTTGCATGGCTGTCGTCAGCTCGTGCCGTGAGGTGTTAGGTTAAGTCCTAAAA
>CAZFJP010000012.1:0-6898 GCA_964518965.1 uncultured Candidatus Saccharibacteria bacterium
CCTCTGTATCAACAATCCATTACCATATTCAGAAACTAGAAAGACTTGGATACCTAAAAAAGGAAGAAAACCAGCCAAGATCAATTGATATTTATGAAAAAGAGCAGATGGTTCAAATTCCTCTTGCCGGAATTGTTTCCGCAAGCAAACCAGTTGAGATACCCCAACAAGAAGAAACAATCTCAATCCCAAAATCCAGATTGCCAAGAAACGGGAAGTTTTATGCTCTTAGAGTAGATGGTGAGAGTATGATTGATGAAAATATTAATGATCAAGATATAGTTTTAGTAAAAAAACAACCCTTTGCAGAAAATGGTCAGAAGGTTATCGCGCTCATTGATAATTATGATACTACCCTAAAAACATTTTATAAGGGGAAGAAAGGTATTCGCCTTCAACCTGCTAATAAAAAATTAAAACCAATAATTATAGGCAAAGACCAACAAATTGACATTCAGGGAATAGTCATAGATGTCATAAAAAATGCTGCTTATCCAAAAACTAAGGCAAATAAAATAATCGGGGAAGAGAGCAAAAGATATAAAAAATTGCCCCTGAATAAAATAATTTGTGGAGATGCTATAGAAGAACTAAAAAAAATTCCCAGCAATAGCTGCGATATAATAATAGCTGATCCTCCTTATAATATTGGAAAAGATTTTGGGAATAATACTGACAAAAAAGAACTTTCCGAGTATGTCAGATGGAGTAAACAATGGATTAATGAATGCATAAGGACGATGACGCCTACTGGAACGATGTTTATCTATGGGTTCAGTGAGATATTAGCCCACTTATCTGTTGAAATCCCTCTAAATAAACGATGGCTAATTTGGCATTATACTAATAAAAATGTTGCTTCCTTGAATTTTTGGCAAAGAAGCCATGAGGCAATAATTTGTTGCTGGAAAAACAAGCCGATATTTAACCGAGATGAAATAAGAGAACCATACACTGATGGATTTCTAAAAGGCGCAGCTGGAAAAGTACGAAAAGGAACAATTGGTAGATTCAGCAAGGGAGGGAAAGAAACTATCTACAAAGCTCATGAGAATGGAGCGTTACCAAGAGATGTAATAAAAATACCAGCACTGGCTGGTGGTGCTGGCATGAACGAAAGATGGTTTTTATGTAAGGATTGTGAGGAAGTATACTCTCCTAGAGAACTCCGGAAACATCAAGGCCATAAGATAATAAAACACCCAACACAGAAACCGCTAGAACTTTCCCGAAGATTAATAAAATCTTGCATCCCACATAAGAATGCTGTGATTCTTATTCCTTTTGTAGGATCGGGATCAGAATGCGTAGCAGCCAAAGAACTCGGCGCATCATATCTTGGATTTGAGATTAATCCTGATTATATCAAAATAGCAAATAAAATTCTCGCGGGTACAACTTGTCAAAAAGCATTAAGTCTATATTAATTAGTTATTATTCTATTATCTAACTCTTTCTTTTTCTCTACAAATAATCTTGTAGTAAAAACCACGAAGCCATTATCAAATCTCTTGAGATTTTTATTCTCCATAAATTCACGATAAGATTTTCGGTATTCACCTTTCTTTGTTTTAGGATTATCAAAAATATCATTACTAGGAACATTATACAAAATATCAATGAACTGTCCATCAAGTTTTCTTCTAGACTTTTTCTCCTTACGAACTTCTCTGCTGTGAGTTTTCTTCTTAACTTGATAATTAAGCTTAAAACCTTTGTATGTGACTCTGAAGTCGACCCCTTGGTGATCAAGTTCTACTGACATTTGCACTGTTCCCTCACCAAAGACAGATTCCGCAACATACCCCGCATGGATTTGAGTAATGATACTAGCCCATGTTCTGTAGATCCTTGCTGGTAACCCTAGATAAAAACATCTTTTGCACATCATTATTTTCCTGCGGAAAGATTCAATATCAGACTTAAGTTCTGTCAGATATTCTGCGTAAAAATCACCATAATCAATAAACCTCTTTTTGTCCCAATAAATCTTATAAAGAAGCGACACTGCCTGAATACCTATCGGAAGATCCATCTCAACAATTTTGATTGGCTTGTATTTCTTGCGATAGTCATCTAAATTGACCGATCGTAAAAATTTATCAAATTTTTGTAAACCCATAAGTTCCGAGAATTAATAAAACCTTAATTTATTATAGCACAACGGATAGATTACAAACTATCTGTTTTTATTAACCCTTCAATATATCCAAATCCCTCTTTAACTCACTCACCCATCCCTCCCCCAACTCCTCCTTCTCAATTTTCATCTGATTCCCACTTACTCTCCACCCTTTTCTTTTTTGTAATAATCTCACCACTGCTTTGAGGTCGGGAATGATTTTAAAGGTTAAGAAAATCTTGGTTTTCATGCCAAAACTAAATTCTCTGATTGTTCTTGATTCCACTTTAATAATTCCCGCTTCATGCGCGAGTAATTTAATTTCGGCAAGAGTGAATAAGTTTTCTACTGCTTGAGGTAACTTATGATATTTCTTTTTCAAGCGATCATGATAGTTAAATAATTCCGGAATCGTCAGGAGGTTGGCGATTTTTTGATAGAGTTCGATCCGTTCTTTTTCATTATCCAAGAATGTTTCGGGAATTACGGTTTCAATTGGTAAATCAACCGTGGTTTCCACTTCTTCAATTGGTCTACTGGACTTAATTTCTTCCACCGCTTGATGTAATAAACGAGAATATAAACTTAAACCAACGGCGGTGATTTGACCATGTTGCTCGGTACCAAGAATATTGCCCGCGCCACGGATTTCTAAATCCCGCATGGCAATTTCAAAACCACTGCCGAGCTTTTGAGCTTCAAGTAACGCTTCCAAACGACGTCTTGCTAAACCAACTAAGGATTTTTCTTGATAGAGAAAATAAGCATACGCTTGCAAGTGACTGCGCCCGATCCTGCCCCGCAATTGATAAAGCTGTGCCAGTCCAAATTTTGTCGCATCATCTACAATCAAAGTATTTACCGTTGGTACATCCAAACCATTTTCAATAATGGAACTACAAACCAAAACATTATACTTCTGGTGATAAAAATCTTCCATCACTACTTCCAATTTTCCCGCTTCCATCTGACCATGAGCAACAACTACTTCCGCCTTAGGAACTAGTTTCTTAATCCGAAAGGCAATACTTTCAATCGTAGCAACATCATTGTGCAAAAAATAAATCTGCCCGCCTCGTTTTAGTTCTCTTTCAACTGCTTCCTTCACTACTTCATCAGAATATTTCTGAACATAAGTTTCTACCGCTAAACGCCCAGCTGGCGGTGTCGTAATAGTGCTAATAGAACGAATACCTCCCAAGGAAAGGTTTAAGGTACGTGGAATAGGAGTAGCAGAAAGCGTTAAAACATCAACATTATTACGCATTTCCTTAAAACGCTCTTTATGTTCTACCCCAAAACGTTGTTCTTCATCAATAATTACCAGTCCCAGATTCTTAAACCGCACGTCATTCTGAATCAAACGATGGGTACCGATAACAATATCAATTTTTCCCTCTTTTAAATCCTCAATAATTTGAGCTTGTTCTTTTTTTGTTTTGAATCTGCTCAATGTCTCTACTCGCACTGGAAAACTACTTAAACGTTTACGAAAAGTATCCAAGTGTTGTTCAACAAGAATTGTCGTTGGAGCAAGAAATGCTACTTGTTTACGGTTCTCCACCGCTTTGAATGCCGCGCGCAAAGCAATTTCAGTTTTGCCAAACCCAACATCACCGCAAATCAAGCGATCCATTACTTGGTCACTTTCCAGATCCGCTTTTACTTCTGCTAAGGTTCTTTTCTGATCTTCAGTTAATTCATAAGGAAAAGTTTTTTCCAATTCTTCTTGAAGGTGACTGTCCCGAGAATAGCGATAACCGCTGCTCATCACCCGGCGAGCGTAAAGCTCAAGCAGTTTACGCGCTACTTCACGCACCCGACTCTTCACCTTGGCTTTTGCCTGTGCCCAGGCAATCCCACTTAAGCGATTCAAAACCGGATTTTCTACCCCTACATAGCGATTAATCCGATCCGCTTGGTCTACTGGAACAAATAAACGATCCCCTTCGGCATAATGCAATTCAAAGTATTCTCGTTTTACGTTATCAATAATCCTCTCGGTTAACCGATCAAACTTACCAACCCCATGATCAACATGCACTACATAGTCGTTAGGTTTAAGCGAAAGAATAAAATCCTGGTCAATTCGACCTCTCTTTTTTACCTTCTCTTTGGGAAGAACTTTAAAAATTGTTTGGTCCGTTAAAACAGTAAATTTTAATAAAACATTTTGATGAGCCGGCAATCCTTTTACTCCTCCCTCAACTAAAATAGGATAGATCTTTTGTCCCGCGATACTTTGAGGCAGAAGTATTTTTTCCTCATCTTCAGTAATCCGACATTCCGGCTGTAATAATTTCATTAATTGTTCTTTATGTTCTGTAAATAATAAAACCTGCCATCCATTTTTTTGTTTTTGGATTAAATCGTCTTTAAGATAATTTAACTGACTCCAGTATGATGGAATGGATTTAAATCCTAAATCAATTATTTGGGTTTTTTCAGATTCAGGAAAGTTGTTGAAAACCAATAAATGTAAGATGTGAGATGTTAGATGTGAGATGTAATCTCGAACATCTTGAGATTCTTGAAAAACCAATAATGTATCACGACCGCAGTAATCGAAAATGGTCTTTTTCGTTGTCGGATCAAGTAATTTAAGGGGATGAATTTCTAGATGCGGGAGTTTTTGTTTAATCTCGCCGGTTAATTTATCTACGGCAATGATTGATTCTAAACGATCACCGAAGAACTCCAAGCGAAGAGAATCGGGATAGCTCGGCAAATAAATATCGAGAAACGCTCCCCGTCTTGCAAAAGTACCCGGAACATCAATGCGTTTCTGATTAACATAGCCATTCTTAACTAAAAACTGAATGATTTTCTCCTGACTAAATTCTTCTTTCAGTTTCAAAATTATTTTCTGCTCTCGGAATTGTTCAGGGCCAATTAAAGTTAAAACCGGATTCTCCAAAGCAATAATTGTGATACTTTTTTGCGATTGCTCTAGATTTAAAAGAATTTTTTGTAATTCCCCTTGTTTCATTAACCCACTTTCTTCAGTATCCTCATCACTAAATTGCGGTAACAAAAAAACTTCAATTCTACTTTCTTCGGCATCCCGCACTGAATGGTGCTGAGATAAAGATAAATAGAATTGAAGCTCATTTTGTAATTTTTCCGCTTGTTTTTGGATCTCAACCACTATTAAGACCGGGCGTTCCCAGAATAAGGGGACCCCTCCCAAGACGAAACTTTCTGCTTCCTCGGGAACTCCTTTAACTACTAATTCGTCCTTTTGATTTTCCTCTTTTAGTTGTTCCAGCCGTGCAGGAAGCTCCGTTTTGCTCAGCAATTTCCTGACAATTTTAGCCCGCATTACCGTGCCTTGCAGAATTATTGACAATTCTAAGATTGTGTGCTAATATCTTTTGTCCAGAGTTTATTGCTCTGCTTGCGGGTTCGCAAGTAAAATCCCTTTCCCCTCCTTTGGGTTTTTGCTTGCACTAAGTAAAGTTTCAAGTAGGTTTTCCTATATTGGACTTTCACCTGTAAGCAGAGCAATATACTCTGGTTTTTTATTTAATATTCTCACTTATCATTTTTCTTACTACATCAGCTGCATTTATAATTTTGGAAAATTCTCCGTCAGAAAAATTCTCCAACACATAATCGCTCACCTCTTGTTCTGGTTTGAGATTCTTTCCTACCCCAATTTTAATTCGCTTAAATTGATCAGTCCCTAACTCTTGAATTATCGAGCGAATACCATTATGACCTTTGGCACTGCATCCCTCGACTAGCTCTACCTCGCCTAGATCCATCTCAATCTCATCTTGAATTACCAATAAATCTTTCGCGGGATCAAGTTTGTAGAAATCAACTAATGCTTTCACCGCTTTGCCCGAGTCGTTCATTAAAGTAGTCGGTTTCACTAAAATTACTTTCTGACCATTGAGCTCGGTTTCGGCAATTTCCGCTTTCCCACCAAAGGCGGACCTGCCCCTCGTGGGAAATTTATCCTGATTACGAAAATCCGCCCCCGGAAATAATTTATCCAAGAGAATAAACCCAACATTATGGCGGGTTTTTTCAAATTCACTGCCAATATTACCTAAACCGACAATTAAAAACATAAGCTAAATTAATTGTTCAGGTTCATTATAAAGGAAAATCTTTCAAAGAGAAAGTTAAGAGTTGGATTTTTCTCCTATCTCATTGTTTCTTTTACCCGTAGAAAGCTGCTCCGATTCTGGAGTAGGAGGTAATTCGTTTCCAATACCATTAGCCCTTTGAAAGGCTTCTTGTTCTGCTCCCAGAAGTTTTGTGTCTCGCTTAACTTCAGCAGTACTCTTCTTCACATCAACAATCGCCGCAAGTAATCGCAACCCCTCTACGCCTTTATTCTCAAAGAGTTTGAGTTGATCTTCAGGGAGCAAATCAAGATTACTCAAAATTATCTTTCCAAATTTATCTATCTCTTCCGTACTCGCACCCTCATTCATTGCATTAAGAACAATATTACTCAAGAAATCTCTTTTATTTCTCGCAATCTCTTCCGGACTTTTCTCGGCCAGAGTTTCTTTTCCGGAAAATTCTGGTGGTAATGGTGAATTTTCAATATTTTTCATTTTTTATTTCTCCTTTTTAATTTTAATATTTTATTTTAAAACATATTTTACTTCAACCTCACCTCTTTTCACTTCCCCGCCACAGAAGCAGGACAAGCAGCTAATCCTCTGTTACTTCGGACTCACTTCTTTCCACTTGGGATAGTCGGTAAGTTGACTAAATCCGGTCGGTGTATTGGCAAATACCCGTCCGTCATAAATT
>CAZFJP010000013.1:0-2702 GCA_964518965.1 uncultured Candidatus Saccharibacteria bacterium
CATTATTACTATGGATCTAGCTCAGATCAAACAAGATACGTACTTTATACTGACCTAGAGACGCTGGGTTCCGCCGTAAATAGAGGTTTTTGGTATGTTTGTTCTACAGGAAAGACAGGAACTAAAGATGGTTATCCCACAATTTCTGACTGTCCATGAAAAACAATAGGGGCTTTACTCTAATTGAACTTTTGGTGGCAATGACGGTTGCTGCGGTTTTGATGGGTCTTGCTTTGGTTTCTTACCAGGGAGCAAGAAAGTCAGCGAGGGACGGAAAAAGAAAAGCAGATTTAGAACAAATAAGAAGTGCACTGGAAATGTGCCGAGCAGATACGGGTAGTTATCCGACTACTATTTATAATGATATTACCTGTGAGGGGTACGCTTATTTAATCGGAACTCCGAAAGATCCTATGACTTCTAATAATTATGCCTATACCCCTTCTCCTTCTGATTGTTCGCCTTCTGGATCGACAAAATGTACTTCTTATACTTTATGTGCGGCGTTAGAAGTTGGTGGCGGAGCGGTTTCTGGATGTGGTTCTTGTGGTACAGGAGTAACTTGTAATTATAAAGTGACTAATCCTTAAAAATGTATGAAAGATTCTGCCCAAAAAAATTATCTTCCTTTCGAGGGTTCACACTAATTGAGTTTTTAGTAGTAACCATGATTATTGGCATTCTTTTTGGAATTGGAGTGGCTCAATATATGAATTTTAATCGCCGACAAATTTTGGGACAAACAGCTCAAGAATTAAAGAATAATTTAAGATTGGCGCAGATGAAAGCAATAAGTGGAGAAAAACCAGTGGGATGTGGGGTTTTAGATGGTTACCGGGTAAAATTTGCCTCCAATGATTCTGATAACTATACTTTAGTTGCGGTTTGTGAAGGAGTGGAGACAGGAGAAACTAAGACTTTTTCTTTACCCTCGGTGGTGAAATTTTCTTCTTTGCCCTCCCCTATTTTATTTAAAGTTTTGTCTCAGGGAACGGATTTAGATAGTGATTTAATAATTTCTCTTACGGCGTTTGGAAAAATAAAAACAATTACTGTTTCAAAAGAAGGTAAAATAGAATGAAGTAAAATAGAATGAGAAGGAAAAAAACAAGCGGACAATCTTTGTTAGAAATGATAGTGACATTGGGAATAGTAATTCTCGTTATTTTGGACTTAGTAGTGGTGACAACAATTTCTGTTCGCAATGCAAGTTTTTCCCGAAATCAGGCGTTGGCAACAAAATATGCCCAGAAAGCAATAGAAAAGATTCGTTTATTTAGAGAAGAAGAGACTTGGGAGAATTTTGTTGGTGAATGTGAAACCTTTGATTTAGGATTTACTCCTGTGGGCTTTAGTATTTCGCGAGACTGCCATCTTCCGGATACATTAAGTAGGTGTGATGAGCAAAGCGATATTTGCGAGGTTAAAGTAAGTGTTTCTTGGACTGACGCTCGAGGTATTCATAAGTCGGAGTTAACTACGAGATTAACAAAGAAAAAATGAGAAAAACTGGTTATACTTTGATTGAAATTATAATAGTAGTGGGAATTTTGGGAATTATTGCCACTGTTGGTTCGGTGATGTTTTTCTCTATTTTAAAAAGTTCGACTAAAACGAAAATTTTTCATTTGGTTAAACAAGATGGTGATTATGCTCTTTCGGTGATGGTAAGAATGATTAGAAATGCAAGAGAGTTGGTTAGTCCTACCGAAGATTCGGTGACTTCTTCAATTACTATTAAAAATCCTGATGGGAGGACGACTACTTTTGCTTGCGATTCCTATTTGATTACATCAAATAGTGCTTCTCTAATAAGCAGTGGAGTTAAAGTGAGTGATTGCAATAATATTTTTGATGTGAAAGTTGGCGAGCCGGGAATTAAACCGGCAGAAATTAAGATCAACTTCAGTTTGACACCGGCGGAAGAAGGAGCTCGTCCAGAAGAAAAAGTAGAGGTGGATTTTCAAACTGGAGTAATTTTACGGAACTATTGACATAGGTGAATTTGCTTTGTTATGATAAAAAACAATGAAGAAAAATTCTGGCCAAGTACTTCTCGTTATTCTTTTAATAATGGCAGTAGGTTTAACAATGGGGTTGGCAGTAGTTTCTCGGTCGGTGACTGACGTTAGTATTTCTCGACAAGAAGAGGAATCAGTAAGAGTTTTTTCGGTGGCAGAGGCAGGAATTGAGGAAGCTTTGAGATTGGGTTATGCACCGGCGGGAACAATTGAAATAGGAGGAATTACGGCTACTGTTGACCAAACGGATTTAGGAAAAACTCAAGAGTTTTCTTTCCCAGGCGAATATGAAGCCGGTGATGTTCAGACGCTTTGGTTGGTAGAACATAAAGAAGATGGGACATTAGATACAAATAATAAATATTCGGAAGGAACAGTTGAAGTTTATTGGGGGGAAGAAGGTGGGGGGACGGCTCCTGCTTTGGAAGTTACTTTGATTTATGATCAAGGCGGAATAAAAATTATGCGCTGGGCTTTAGATCCTAATTCCTCAAGAAGGACAGTTAATAAATTTGATTCAGCAGAATTAGGTAATTTTCAGGTAGGAGGAAAAACATTTAAATATAAAAAATCTCTTTCTTCTCTTCCCTGCCCTAGCTCAATTTGTTATACTCTTCGTTTTCGACTTCTTTACAATAATCAACCTCAAATTTTGGGAGTAAAGGGTTTGGGTAGCAATCT
>CAZFJP010000014.1:0-62047 GCA_964518965.1 uncultured Candidatus Saccharibacteria bacterium
CAACGCACTCATTTCCATACGGGTACAACTCTGGAAGCAGCTGAAAAAGTAATTTATGACGGACGGGTATTTGCCAATACCCCGACCGGATTTAGTCAACTTACCGACTATCCCAAGTGGAAAGAAGTGAGTCCGAAGTAACAGAGGATTAGCTGCTTGTCCTGCTTCTGTGGCGGGGAAGTGAAAAGAGGTGGGTCGGAAGTAATTGAATTATCTAGCAATAGAATTACATATTAATAGCTAACTATGAATAAGAAAACAATCGTTACAATCAGTATTGTCGGTGTGTTGATAGTAGTTACTACTATCACGGTTGGCTGTGGTTTAAAATCCAGGACGGAACCTACAACTACTGACACTACTGCAACAACTGCTACTGATCAAACTCCTACTGATACTAGTGATACAACTAGTACGACAACTGGAACTACTACTGGTCAAACTGCAACTACTACTGAGACAACCAGTACTGGTAATGACGCTTTAATTAGTTTAGCAGAAAAATTTGTTGCTAGTTATGGTACTTTCAGCTCCGCAGGTAATTTCAAAAACATCACTGACAACTATTCTTACATGAGTGAATCTCTGCGTCAGCAAATGGCGACTTTTGTAGCTGGCAAACAAGCACAAGGTACTAGTGGTGCTACTTATGAGACGGTAACTACAGTTTTAATGTCCAAAGTTCTAGAAAACAGTGGTTCTGCTGCTACGGTTTTAGTTGACACTTTCCGTGAAAATAGCTCTTCTGCTTCTGGCAGAGTAGGTAAATACGAAAATGCGTTAGTGAAGTTTGTTTTGGAAAATGGTAACTGGAAGGTGAGTGAGATTCAATGGCAAGGGCAATAAACAACTTAAAATTTAAAACGTAAAACTTAAAAACAGACCTGAAAATAGGTCTGTTTTTTGTAACTCTGATTATTACTACATCTCTTCCACGGTCTCAATTCCCAACAAATCCAACCCATTCTTAATCACAATTGCTACTGCCGCAATTAATTTTAAGCGGCTGTTTTTGATTTCATCCGGTGCTTTGAGAACAGGGAGTTTGTTATAGAACAAATTAAATTTTTGCGCGAGTTGGTTGAGGTAAGTGGCAATTAAATTCGGTTCGAATAATGCAGCAGCATTTTCAATGGTTTCGGGAAAATAGATGAGGTCGCGCAATAAATCAATTTCCTCAGGTTTATCCAATCGTGTCTGTTGACGTGGCAATTCGTGAATTACCCCTACGCCGGATTTTCGGATAATACTCTGAATTCTCGTGTATGTGTACTGCAAGTAAGGTCCAGAATCTCCATTAAAATTCAACATTTTTTCCCAGTCAAACACGATATCCGTTCTTCTGTTTTGCGCTAAGTCGTTATATTTAATCGCGCCAATCGCAATTTTCTTTGCTACTTCTTCTTTATTTTTCAAATCTGGATTCTTTTCGGCAATAATCTTGGTTGATTTTTCAATTGCTTCTTTAATTACATCTTCCATAAAAATTATTTTCCCCTTGCGGGTGGACATTCGTCCTTCTTTGAAACGGTACAATCCATGAGAAATATGTTTACAATTCTTTACCCACATGTAGCCAAGTTTTTCTAGAGCAAGGAATAATTGTTTGAAATGTAGTGACTGTTCGTTGCCAACATTGTAAATCATCAAGTCAAACTTGTATTGATGATAGCGATCAATCGCGGCTACCAAATCTCTAGTTGAGTAGAGGGTTGCGCCGTCAGCTTTTTCCAGTAAAAGCGGAGGAATTTTCGGATCGGGTAATTCGATGACAACTGCACCTTCACTCTTAGTTGCTAATTTTTTCTTTAGAAGCACTGTAGTTAACGTTTTTGCTTCTTTGTTATATTCTGATTCACCTTTTATTATTTCCAATTTAACTCCCAAATCCTGATAAATCCGGTCAAATTCCTTAATGCTAGTTTCTTTGAAAAGTTTCCAGATTTTAAGGTTCTTTTCATTACCATCTTCCAGTTTTTTAAATTCTTTCTGGGCTAACTGATTTAAATCAGTGTTTTCCTCGGCTTCTTTGTGAAAGTGGACATAGAGATCTAACAAGTATCTGATGCCACCTTTTGTTAATTCTTTTTTATTTCCCCATTTCTCATAAGCTACTAATAGTTTTCCAAACTGTGTTCCCCAATCACCCAGATGGTTAATGCCAATTGCCTTCCAACCTAATTTTCGGTAGATTCTTTTCAGAGAATCACCAATAACAGTGGAACGGAGATGACCAATACCAAAAGGTTTAGCAATATTTGGCGAGGAATAATCGATAACGATAGTTTTATCCGATTTTTGCTCACCAAATTTTTCTTTCGCGGTTAAAACCAGATTTAAATTTTCAATTAAGTAGTCGGGCTTGATTTTAAAATTAACAAATCCCCTAATCGCCTCTGGCTTTTCAAACTCCTTTGCACTAAAATATTTTTTAATTAATTCAGCGACGTCGGCGGAGGATCTTTTGATCGTTGGGGCAATTCGCATTGCCACATTGGTGGAATAATCCCCGAATTTTTCATTTTCGGGCTTCTCAATGATAATTTCCGGTATCGCAAAATCAGGTAGCACTTTAGTTTTTTGCGCTTCTTTGATTGCTTTCTCAATGTAATTGACTAACAATTTTCTTAACATCATCTTTAATTATACCATAATTGATTTCCTATTGATTTTTCGGAAATTGTGTTATAGTAGTGGCAGGAAGGGAGAGTTTGCTGCGCCATGCGCTGTATGGTACATGGCACAGTCGTATATTGTATATAGCACATATGGCAAAGCCCTGTACCATTCGGTACAGGGCACTGGGGGCTTTAAGAATGTAGAATCTAGAATTTAGAAATATGAACTACAAACGTTTAATTGGTGGAGTCATTTTAGGTGCTTTGTTTGGTGCTCTTTGTGTAATACTTTCAAAATATTGCATCACTGTTTGTAACCTTACTTTCCTTGAAATTTTCTACAGTCGTCTTCTAGTTGGTTTAGTTCTAGGATTACTTGATAGGATCGAATTGAATTTTGTTATACGCGGGGGGTTAATTGGTTTCTTAGTTAGTTTGGCAACAGTGATTAAAGATCCTTCGGAAATTATTTTATTCACGGGAACAGGATTAATAATTGGAATTGTCATTGACTTGATTCTGACGAAAGCGCCGTTCTTACAAGAGAAAAAAAGTTGTTAATTTTTACTTAATTATGGTTTAATCCTCTCTTGCTATGATAAGAGAGGATTTATTTTTTAATCACCTCGCTAGCGAAGCGGGGAAGGAGGGACAATGAAAAACAAGGGACTAGCAAAGCTCGTTTTAGTTGTGTTTGCAAGCGGGCTTTTTTGTTTGCCACTGAAGATTGAGGCCGCAGCGCCGACAATTGCGATTAATGAAGTGCTTGCTCACTGCGGTACTGGCGCAGAGGATTACAATGAGTTTATTGAGCTTCACAATTACGGTACTACCCCTATCGATATTGTTAATTTCGCTTTTACCGATGGTGATGCTTCTAGTCAAATTAAACCTTGGTCTACGAGTTACGGAGTAATAAATGATCCAGATATAATTATTAACACGACAACTGTCCCGGCGAAAGGTTACGCGGTAGTAATTGATAAACAATATCCTACTTTTAATCAACCTTACGATTTTCCTAATGGTACGATTATTGTTACTACTCAAAATAATTACTTGGGAAATGGTTTGACCACTGATGATCCCCTTACTTTATATAGTGGGCTTGTGATGGAGCGGCAATATATAATTAGCACTTTTGGTACACCAGCTGACTATGAATCGTTTGGTGACCGCGATGATGATAAGTTAGATAAAATTCCTTTTGATCCTGGTGCTGGAAAATCATTGGAACGTACTTTTGCTGATCAACCGGATAGTGAGAGTAACTGGACGGTTTGCGGTGACGGGCCAAGTCCGGGAGCAGATAATAATGACTGTCCAAGAGCGGCAATCACTGTGGATAGAATGAGTGGAAAAGTACCTTTGAATGTCCATTTTTCGGCAAAGAATTCGGTTGATCCGGAAAATCAGCCCTTAAGTTTTGTTTGGGATTTTGGTGGTGGGGATACAGTTCAAACAATGGAAGCGGATCATAGTTTCATTGAACCGGCAGATTATCTCGTTGAACTTTTAGTAAGTGATGGAAAACTCTCTGACCGTAAGATGATAGTAATTAGCGCTTTGCCAAATTTTCCTTTTACAGTCCGCTTGAATGAGATTTTTCCCGATCCAAAAGAATCGGATGCCGTGAATGAATTTATTGAGCTTTATAACTACGGCACTCAACCTGTTTCACTTTTGAATTATCAGATTGATGATAATGAAGGGGGAAGTAATCCTTATACTTTTGGTGACCGGACTATTGAAGGGGGTGAGTATTTTATCTTAGATCGTTCTGAGAGTGGTCTTACTTTAAATAACGATGCCGATAGTGTACGCTTGTTTGATCCTGAGGGTAATCTCATTGAAGAAGTAAATTATACCGCTACCAAAACGAACTGGTCTTATAATTACACTGAGAGTGGCTGGAGGTGGAGTTCCAAGGTTACGAGAGGAGCTAAAAACCAGATTGTTGGAGAAGTTTTAGGTAAGGAAGATCAGTATCAGAAAATCACTATAGAGAAGGCAAAAAAACTTTCTGACAAAACAAAAGTGATTGTTGAAGGTATTGTTACAGTAGAACCAAATGTTTTTAGCGATGATTATTTCTATTTTCAGGATGGAAAATCGGGTTTGAAAGTTTATTACTCTAAAGCTGACTTTCCGAAGTTGAAGGTGGGTGATAAACTAAGAGTGCGGGGTAAAATGTCCACAGCCTATCATGAGCGGAAGGTAAACATTGAATTGAAAGGTGATATTGCAATTATCGGGAAGGGCAAGATTGATCCGGAAGTAATTAAAACAAGCGAGATCGAGAATGAAAACCGAACCGGACAATTAGTTACTGTCCAAGGCAAAGTAGATCGCAATGCCGGAACAGTTTTTTATCTTGATGACGGATCGGGTGCGGGAAAAGTTTCTATCAAAGAGACAACAGGAATTAAGAAGCCGGAAACGAAAAAAGGAGCTTCGTTTCGAGTGACAGGGATTATTAATAGAACAACCAGTGGCAATCGTCTTTTGCCCCGCTATCAAGCAGATATTACTGACCATTTAGTAAGTGCTGGATTAGGAGTGAAATTTTATGCCGCGATTCTAGCTTGGCTTTTCGGATTACTCATTTGTTTAACAATTGTACTTTGTTTGAAGAAATAAAAAGAGACCCTTTGGAAGGGTCTCAGTAGAGGTTATGATAGCGAGCGAGATTTCTCCGGTGCTGGCTTTTGGGGACAATGCTCTTCAGGTGAGCAATCCGCCGCCGCTCGTGGGGAGGAATAAATTTATTCGGCGTGATCTTTCCCAGCTTCTTCGAGAAACCTTTTGGTTTTATTCCGAAGGGGCAAGCTGGTTTTCGTCCCATTCTGGCGAGGTGGGACTGAATTACCCTTTTTCTCCAAAGGGGAATAGAGAATATCATCGATACCACCCTTTCCGTTTGATTTTTCGGGATAATACTTTTTCCCCAGCTTCTCTCGCAGTTCTTTTTCGCAGCTGAGGCAACTTGGTAGTTCGGGGTGAATACAGCCGCCTCTTTCACGTTCTTGTTGGCAGGTTGAGGGACATTGGAAGCAATCATTGGGGCAATGAGCTCCGGCGTCGCAGGCTGCTCGTGCCGGTGCGATTTCTTTTTCGCTGTTCCAACGATTATTTCGCCCGTTGCCATTTCTTTTCCCATTTCCGTTTTTCGCTCCCATCAGTTTCCTTTCAGGTGAACTAGTTTTGAAGGGACCACCAGGATTCATGAGGTTAAAATGTAACATATTTAAAATTATTTTGCAATGACCGAGACGAAAATTATTTCGACATTAAAAGAAATGGAGCAATTTGCTCAGGAGATCGTTTCGGAACTAAAAGGTGGAGAAACTATTGCCTTGATCGGCGATTTAGGCAGTGGTAAAACTACTTTTGTGCAATTTTTAGCAAAAGCTCTGGGGGTAAAGAAAAGAGTAGTCAGTCCGACTTTTGTAGTGATGCGCGCCTATGGTCAAACCAAATTAAAAGGCATTGCTTTGTATCACTATGATTTTTATCGCTTAGATAGTTTAGATGAGATTAGAGATCTGGGGGTAGAAGAAGATTTTAAAGATCCGAAAACGATTTGTGTTGTAGAATGGGCTGATAAAGCAAGGGGACTTTTACCAAGAGAGCGAATTGAGATTCATTTTGAGGTAATTGACCAAAATAAAAGACAAGTTAAGATAATCTAATGTTTGTTTTTGTTGATCACAATGAAAATAGGGTGCGCTTGGAACTCTGGGATCAGAGAAAGATCAAGGTTACCACTGAGTATTCCATCAGCCGGCATGGTTCAGTGGGAGTTTTGAACTATTTTGCCAAATTTGTTGGTGATAATGGTATTTATCTGCAGGATCTTAAGGGAATCGCTGTCGTAAAAGGACCAGGATCCTTTACGGCCTTGCGAGTTATTATCAGCACTTTCAATACTCTCGCCCGTGTCCTGGATATTCCGATTATTGGAATTGGGAAGGGGGCTAAATTCTCGCCACTATTGATTAGAAAGGGCAAGTTTGAGAAACCGGTAGTGCCGCTTTATGGAGCAAAGCCAAAGACAACCAGACCAAAGAAAAAGTAGCATAAAAGTCAAGATTGTTGTAAAATAAGCTTAGAAAAGCTTGTTTTTTATTGATTGAGAATGCGTATTGCAGTTGATGCACGAATGTACGGCAAGAAATTCACGGGAATCGGGCGATATATAAGTGAGCTTTTGCATAACCTTGCCGCGATTGATCAAGAAAATGAATATTTAATCCTTTTACGCAAGGATAACTTTGACGAATGTCAGATCAATCAGCCCAATTTTAAAAAGATTCTTGCTGACTTTCCTCATTATTCCATCGCTGAGCAGACAAAGTTTTTGAGATTTTTAAACAAGCTAGATGTTGATTTAGTTCACTTTCCTCACTTCAACGCCCCGGTCTTTTATAAAAAACCATTTGTTGTCACCATTCACGATTTAATTCATACTCTCTTTCCGGGAAAGAAAAAAAGTCGTTTTCTCCATCGTTTGTTTTACGGTTTAGTAATTCGTAGTACGGTTAAACATAGCTATTTCACAATTGCAGTTTCGGAAAATACTAAACAGGATCTGGTAAAAATTCTTCATGCTGATCCAAACAAAATTGCTGTTACCTATGAAGCAGTAGATCCCCAATATCGTGAGATTTCCGACCATAAAATTATTGCTGACCTCAAGGCAAAATATCATATTGCAAAGCCTTTTTTGCTTTATATTGGCAATTGGCGTTACCATAAGAATGTTCAGGGACTAGTTGCAGCATTTAATTTAATCAAGAGTCGTTATAAAATAGATTGTCAACTTATAGTTACGGGAGAAATTGGGAAACCTGAACAAGAAGAGGCAGAAGCAGCAATTCAAAATTCTCCTTATCGAAACGATATTATTCTTCCCGGTTTTGTACCAGAAGAAGAGCTACCGCTTTTTTACAGTGCCGCAACCATTTTTACTTTCCCCTCTTTCTACGAAGGGTTCGGTCTACCACCACTTGAAGCAATGGCTTGTGGTACGCCGGTTGTTTCTTCTAATACTTCTTCAATGCCAGAGATTTTGGGTGATGCTGCAGTTTATTTCGATCCTGATGATGCTAATAATATGGCAGAGCAAATTATCAAAGTGCTTCAGGATCAGAATTTACAGAAACAGATGAGATTGAAGGGGATAGAGCGAGTAAAAAGATATAGTTGGAAATGTATGGCAAAAGAGACGCTAGATATTTATCGCAAAATTAAAAGACAATGGTAGATGGAAGATGTTAGATGTCAGAGGTGGGAATTTGTATCTACCATCTATCATCTAACATCTACTGTCTAACATTTAATATTTAACATCACGCAATGAGCATTCAAGATTTTCTAACGGGGACTAATTTAATTTATTTTGCCCTCATTGTCGGGGGATTAGCGGTACTTTATGGATTGATCCTAGTAATTTGGATTTTACGGAAACCAAGTGGCTCTGGGAGAATGCGAGAAATTTCTCGTGCGATTCAGAAGGGGGCAATGGCTTATTTAAATCGCCAATATCGGGCAGTTTTTCTGGTTGCAGTAGTACTGCTTTTGGTTCTTTGGTTTACTCTAGGAAAAGTAGTGGCATTAGGGTTTTTAACTGGCGCGGTTCTTTCAGCGCTTGCTGGTTACATTGGTATGAATGTTTCAGTGCGGGCTAATGTGCGCACTGCCGAAGGAGCTCGATTAGGGCTAGGAAAAGCATTTCGCATTGCTTTTTTAGGGGGGTCGGTGACAGGGTTGCTTGTTGTTGGTCTAGGATTGTTAGGTGTGACGGGTTTCTATCTAATTTTTAAGGATGTTACTGCTTTAATCGGTTTGGGATTTGGTGGTAGCTTAATTAGCGTCTTTGCTCGTCTTGGCGGTGGGATTTATACGAAGGGCGCTGATGTCGGTGCCGACCTTGTTGGTAAAGTAGAAAAAGGTATTCCTGAGGATGATCCGCGTAATCCCGCGGTGATTGCTGATAATGTTGGTGATAATGTCGGCGATTGTGCGGGTATGGCAGCAGATTTATTTGAAACTTACGCAGTGACAGCGATTGCGGCGATGTTGCTTGGTTCTTTATTATTTAAAAACTTTGAAAATGCTATTTTGCTACCGTTAGTTTTGGGCGCAGTTGCGATTGTTGCATCTATTATTGGTACTTTCTTTGTTAGAATTAAGGAAAAGGCAAAAATTATGTGGGGACTTTATAAAGGACTGATTGTTAGTTCTCTGGTTGCTTTAGTTGTCTTTATTCCCGCCGTTTATTTCTTGATGAAAGATAATGGTAGTTATGCGCTTTGGCAAATTTACTTAGCTACGGTGATTGGTGTTGCAGTTACGGCTTTAATGGTGATTATTACCGAATATTTTACGGCGACAAAGTATCGGCCAGTAAGATCAATTGCTGAATCTAGCGTTACGGGTCACGCGACTAATATTATTACCGGTTTAGCGGTTGGAATGAAATCAACTGCTCTGCCTATTTTAGTTATTGCAGCGGGAATCATTGGCGCTTATAGTTTAGCAGGATTGTACGGAGTAGCTTTGGCTGCGATGAGTATGTTGTCAATGACAGGAATTATTGTGGCGATTGATGCTTTTGGTCCGATTACTGATAACGCCGGCGGCATTGCTGAGATGGCAAAGTTATCTAAGAAAGTGCGCGATAACACTGATCCCTTAGATGCGGTGGGAAATACCACAAAGGCAATTACTAAAGGTTATGCAATTGCTTCGGCAGGACTGGCGGCAGTGGTTTTATTTGCTTCTTATATTCATGAATTCGTAAGTCGCGGCAGAGAAGTTATTTTCAAATTAGATGATCCTTATGTTTTAGTGGGATTGTTTATTGGTGGCTTACTTCCCTATCTTTTTGGTGCACTTGCAATGCAAGCAGTAGGCAAGACAGGCGGTGCGGTTGTTTCCGAGGTGCGTCGTCAGTTTAAACGGATCAAGGGGATTATGCAAAATAAAGCGAAGCCGGATTATGCTAAAGCCGTTGATATTGTCACCCAGTCGGCAATTAGACAAATGATTTTACCGGCATTAATTCCGGTCGTAGTTCCGATTTTGGTGGGATTGATTCTTGGTCCAGAAGCACTTGGTGGTTTACTCGTCGGAAGTATTGTCACGGGAATTTTTGTGGCGATTTCGATGACTTCCGGTGGCGCCGCTTGGGATAACGCGAAAAAGTATATTGAGAGCGGGAAATTAGGCGGTAAAGGCAGTGATGCTCACAAGGCGGCAGTAACCGGCGACACTGTCGGTGATCCTTACAAGGATACCGCTGGTCCGGCAATCAATCCAATGATAAAAATAGCGAACGTTGTTGCATTGTTGATAGTTGGATTTCTAAGATAGAGATTTTAACGCTGTTGTAAATGTTAACAATAGGGCAGAGTTCAGGGGGTATAGTTTTTGTCTTTAAGACTTAAAGCCCAAAGGCCTTAACTCTGCTCTGTACTCTCTGACCTCTGCTCTTATATCACTCATTTCTATGACTCCCGATAAAATCAAAAATCTTGGTGCCAAGAAAGTTATCCTTGATCGCTTTGAAGGTGGATCAGCGGTGTTTAAATTTGAAGACGGTCAGGAATTGAAATGGGAAAAAGAGAATTTACCCAGGAATTTTAAAGTTGGTGATGAGATTGTTTTTAAACTAGCTACATTTGATAGTGAGATAAAAGAGCGAGAAGAAATTGCCCGGAAATTATTAGAAGAAATTCTTAATAAGGCAAAATAATTGTTTCTGCCAGAGATAGATTGGCCTCTGGTAGAGTTGCTAATTAAATGATTGATGGATGAAGATGAGGAAGTTAAAAATTTAGGACCTTCTAAGACTTTTGACTCAGTTACTGGTAAAAAAAAGCACAAGAAGCATCGTTTCTCTGTACAGTCGGGGAAAGAGCGTCACAAGACTAAGAAAATCAGTTCAAAGAAGGTTAGGAGAAAGAAGTGTTTTTATGAGAAACTGGGCTTTTGGATGTTGTTATTAGTTTATCTGGCAATCGCAGTTTTGATTGCCTTTTTTGTCTGGCAAAATATTGCCTATGCAGAGAAGGTTTTTGTCGGGGGAACTGTTGGCCACTTGAATCTCACTGGAAAAACAAGAGAGGAAGCCTATAACTATCTGCAAGAAAGAATTAAAGATTATTCCAATACCAAAGTAATTCTGCATTATCAGGACAAAGTATACCAACCAACATTTAAAGAGTTGGGAATGACAGTTGATTCTGTTGGTACTATTGATGCGGTTTTTTCGTTTGGTAAAAGAGGGAGTATTTTTCAGCAGTTCGGTGAACAGTTGATTCTACTGTCAGGATTTTATCGGCAACCTTTAATTACTAGTTTTGATTCTGATAAGATAGATAATTATTTTTTCAAACATGCTAAGGGAATAACGCGAAAAGTTCAGGAGGCAACTCTTCGTTTTGATGGAAAAAATTTTGTGCCGGTGAAGGGAAAGACGGGGAAGCATTTTAATAGTGCAGCTATTATTAGTGTTTTACTTAAAGCAACTAGGAATCTAGAAGATCTTGAAACTGATTTGCAACTAATTCAAATTGATCCTGTTTTGACTGTGAAAGATATTACTAAGACCAAGAAAGCTGCGGAAGCAATTTTAAATCGTGGTTTTACCCTGACTTCTTCAGTAAAAAACTTCACGATTGGAAAAGAGCGGTTAGGTTACTGGCTTTCTTTTAGAGCAGTCAAGGTAGAAAAAGCAGAGAAGAATGCAGGAAGTTATCTGACTAATAATCCAAGCCTGCTTATGAAAAGCAGTTTGCCAAAAGTTTTGGTAGTTGTTTTAAATGAAAACGTTGTCGGTGAGTATATTGGTGAGATTGCACCGGAAGTTGATCGAACGCCGACTAATATTCGTCTTTCTTATAGTGGAGGAAAATTGCGGGTGATTTCCTCCAGTCGCAAGGGTTCATCAGTTGAAATTAAAAAAACGATTGTGGGGATTGAACTAGCAATTCAGGAGAAAAAGAACCAAGCGAAGATTGAAATGAAAACTGCCAATCCCCAAATCACTGAAAAAGATTTAAACAAATTAGGAATTAAAGAGCTGATTGGGCAAGGTACTTCTAATTTCGCTGGCTCACCGACTAATCGCATTCATAATATTTATACTGGCGCTGCAGCTTGTAATGGGATAATTATTGCGCCGGGAGAGGAATTTTCGCTGAATAAAACTCTAGGGGAAATTAGTGGGCGCACTGGTTATTTGAAGGAGTTAGTGATTAAAGGAAACAGAATTGTTCCCGAATATGGAGGTGGTTTATGCCAAATTGCAACTACTTGTTTCCGTGCCGCTCTGAATACTGGTTTACCAATTACTGAGCGTTCCGAACACCGTTTCCGCGTAATGTACTACGAGCCGGCGGGAACGGATGCAACTATTTATAATCCCCACCCCGATTTACGTTTTATTAATGATACTGGAAATCATATTTTGATTCAGACCAGTATCTCGGGGAATAATTTAACCTTTGATTTCTTCGGGACAAAAGATGGACGTACCGTAAAAGTTGAAGGTCCTTATATCTCCGCCGGTGCTAGTCCCGGTCCAGCGCAAACAATTGTTGATCCCAGTATGACGCCGGGGTCAAGAGTAATGGTGGAAGGCGCCTTTTCCGGCGCAAAGGCAGTTCTTTATCGCTATATTTATCGTGGGGGGAAGTTGATAAAGAAGGATACTTTTCACAGCACTTATATTCCCCAAGCGGCGGTATATCGGGTAGGACCTTCAAATTAGGGCAAAAAGACATTTGCCTTATGACAAGGGAGGTTATGGGGCGGAGTTACTAGATCTAGAAACTTTGCCCTATAACTTGCGACCTTTGACCTTGTTTAGGCAAGAGGTTGCGGGAGTGGATAAGTGAGGTGCCATACAAAATATGCGAGCACAATGGTTTAAGACCGGTTTTATTTTAGCAGGTATTGGGTCGGCGATCGGTTTAGGTAACATCTGGCGTTTCCCTTACATTGTTGGTGAGAATGGCGGGGGGACATTTCTGATTCCCTATTTTATTGCCGTGTTGTTTTTGGGGATTCCGGTAATGTTAATGGAGTTTGCGACAGGAAGGAGCTTTAAAGGTTCAGTGTTAACTTCTTTAAAAAGGATAAATTCTAAAGTTGCCTTAATTGGCTTGCTTCCGGTCGCGGTGGTGCTTTTCATTTTGAGCTATTACCTGGTGGTTACTGGCTGGACCTTTGCGTATTTTCTCTTTTCTCTTTTTGGGAATGTAAACTTTGAGACATTTACAAAAACAATATATCCGCTATTTTTCTTTTTCGGAGCTATCCTACTTGTAGCAGTGATCGTGAAGTTTGGAATCAAGAAAGGAATCGAGAGAACCTGCAGATTCTTACTCCCATTGCTACTTATATTGATTTTAGTTCTAGTGGTCAGAGCAATTTCTCTCCCTGGCGCAAGGGAAGGTATAAAGTTTTATCTCACGCCCAATTTGAGTGTCTTGTCAAATCCTCATATCTGGCTACTAGCGTGCGGACAAGCTCTTTTTTCACTGTCGGCTGGTTTTGGGATTTTGCTCACTTATGGAAGTTACTTGAGTAAGAAGGAGGGGGTGCCGAGAAGCGTGTTTATGATTGCTGGCGCTGATACCTTGATAGCAATATTAGCTGGGTTTATCATCTTTCCGATTGTGTTTTCCTTTGGTTTCAATCCTGCGGCAGGACCAGAGTTGGCATTCGTGACGTTACCGGAGATATTTTCAGTGATGTGGGGAGGAAAATTTTTCGGGGCAGTATTTTTCTTGCTACTGTTTGTTGCCGCGATAACATCTGCGATTTCAATGTTGGAAGTGGGGGTAACTACTCTTATAGACGAGCGTAAATTCAGTAGAACGAAAGCAACTGTTCTTGTCTCTCTTGTTGTAGTCGTGGTAGGAATACCCTCGGCATTGAGTTACGCTGGTTTTAATTTGATTGTGTGGGGCAAGTCATTTTTAGATTTCATGGATCTCATTTTTGGTTCTTTGCTGATACCGGTGGTCGCGGCACTACTTTGTATTGTTATTACTTGGTTCTGGAAGCCGAAGAGACTTCTCAAGGAGATTAATAGAAATAGTGAGATCAGAATTCCATTTATTGCTGTTTACTTGATTAAATATATTATCCCTGTCGTTCTCCTTGTTGTTTTTATCCTTGAAGTGCTAAGAGTTTCGTTTTAACTGGGAGGGGTGCTAGAGTGGTTTAATAAATCGCCCTCGCCAAGCTATGAAGGCATGGCAAGGAGGGACTATGTGTTACGTTTATGTTTTACTTTTGAGAAATAAACAACTCTACAAAGGTTTAACTGGAGATTTAAAGAAAAGAGTTAAGGATCATCATCGATTAGGTAAAGTTAAGTTAACTCGATTAAGAAGACCATTGAAATTAATTCATTATGAGGTTTATCTCTTAAAGAGTCCGATGCGTTACGAAGAGAAAAGTTTTTGAAAAAGAGTGACGGTATGAAGTCACTAAAGCGACAGATTAGAGATATTTTGAAGAAAGAAATGGCGATCTAATTTGTAGTGTAGTTTAAGGAGAGGTGCCGGAGTGGTTGATCGGGGCGCTCTCGAAAAGCGCTGTGCCACTTTGTGGCACCGTGAGTCCGAATCTCACCCTCTCCGCCAGTAATTGAAAAATGCGCAATAAAAAACTCATCAAAGTTATTTTACTTTTACTTTTAGGAATTCTGATTGTCGGTGGGACACTTTATTTGGGACACTTGGTACAAGAGCGGTGCAATGAGGAGCAGAAAGTAGAAGAAGGGATTAAGTTTTAAATATGTCGCTTAAAAAATATCAAACTAAACGCGATTTCAAAAAAACTTCTGAACCTAAGGGAAAGGTAAAGGGTAAAGGGCAAAAGGTAAAAGGTTTGATTTTTGTAGTTCAAGAACATCATGCCTCGCATTTGCATTATGATTTTCGTTTGGAAGTCGGCGGTGAGTTAGTTTCCTTTGCGGTTCCGAAGGGGTTTCCCAAAACGCCGAAAGAACGGCATTTAGCGGTAAAAGTAGAGAATCATCCTTTGGAATATGCTAAGTTTAAAGGGGTAATTCCGAAAGGCGAATATGGCGCTGGAAAAGTTTTGATTTGGGATGAAGGAACTTATAGACCGCTTGCTCCAATGGAGAAAATGTTAAAAGAAGGGAAGGCGACCTTTGAACTTATGGGAAGGAAGCTCAAAGGCGAGTGGGCACTGATTAGATTCAAAGGGAGTGAGAAAAATTGGCTTTTGATTAAGAAAAAAAGTAATTTTAATTTCTAAAGGAGAATCAATGCACAAAAAGAGTCTGATGATTGCAGGAATCGGCATTCTTGCAATTGTCGTCGTCGCAACTGCGGCGGGATGCTCTTGGTTTAAATTGAGTAAGGGAGACCAGAAAGATTTAATCACCAAAGCATCCGAGAATCTCAGCAACGCAAAAGCGTATGAGATTAAAGGGACCATGAATCAAAAAGGGACTAGTTATGATATTGAACTTACAAAGTCCGGAGATGAGTTCAGTATGTCAATGACAAGTAAGGGTGCTACTTTGAAAATTGCAAGCATCAGCGGTTATACTTACCTTGGTAATTCCAGCGAATGGCTTCGTTATAAATCTGATACCAGCGATTCCACTAAAGATTTGGCAAAGAGTTTTGATTTCAAAGAAGTTAGTAAGGATTTCAATGCGTCTGCCATTGACAGTGGTAAAATTGTTTATGTTGGTAAAGAATCAGTGGATGGTACAGGTTGTCACAAGTTTACCTATACTGATTTAGGATCAGATACTCAAGATGGTATTCTCTGGATTTCGGCGAGTAAAAAAGAAATTAAAAAAATCGCTATTACTAGTGCCAAAGATGAAACAACCGGTGAGATAGTATTTGATTACAGTGATGTTAGCGTTGATGCACCCAAAGATTATACGGAAGTTGATATCCAAAAAGATTATCAGAAGATCTTTAATATCATGAGTGAATTCATGAAGGCGAATCCGAATTTTGGCAAGAGTTCCTAAAATAGCTCAGAATTAAACCCGTCCGAGAGCATAAACTCGGGCGGGTTTATGTTATAATAGAGTAAACTTAAAACGAAAAATGAAAAACGAAAAAGTAGATATGTAATCTTTATTACCAAAAGCTTCGTCAGGATAGGCATGCTACGTCTCTGCAAAAGATATTTAATAAGATTATGAAAGACAAGCATTACAATTCATTTCTAGATGTTCTCAAGACGATTAATCGCGGCACGGAGGAAAGAGAAACGCAGATTAAGGCATTAGCTTTTGGGATGTCCTATGTAAACCTTTTTGGCTATCCCATTGATCTGACGGTTTTAGCATTAATTGATGAGAATACTGCTGCGGAAAATCGCATCATTGCTTTTTATAAAGGTGGAGGAAAGCTTCGTATCGGAATAGTTGATCCGGGTAATGATCGGGCCAAGAAAATTGGGGAAAAAATTGCCAAGACAGAAGGTATTAAGGTGGAATTTAGTTTAATTTCGGAAAGCAGTTTTCTTTACGCTCTGGAGCTTTATAATAAAATTATTCTTACCAAGCAAATTGCGGAAGATATTGAGGTTAAGGCAGAAGATATTAGTAAGTTTCAGGAGAGGATCAGAAATTTGTCCGAACTACAGCAGCGTATTTCCAATGTTCCGACGACAGATGTTGTCAATACTCTTTTTGCCGGCGGAATTGTCGGTCGGGCTTCTGACATTCATTTAGAACCGGAGGAAGAAAAAGTAAAAGTGCGCTATCGCATTGATGGTGTTTTGCATGATATTGCGGAGATGGAGAAGGAAATTTACCAGACCGTTGTTTCACGCATTAAATTCTTGGCAAAGATAAAATTAAATATTGCTGATATCCCGCAAGACGGCAAGTTTAGTGTGCGAAGCATGGGTAGGCGTTTTGATGTTCGTGTTTCTACTCTTCCGACTCCTGCCGGTGAGAGCATCGTGATGCGCTTATTAGATCAACAGCAGCGGGTTCTTTCCCTGGAAGAATTGGGATTGATGGGCAAAGCATTGGAAGAAGTGGAAAAAGCAATTAAAAAACCGAATGGCATGGTGTTGAGCACCGGACCGACAGGTTCCGGTAAAACTACCACGATGTATGCGTTCTTGGGAAAATTAAATACCGAGGAAAAGAAAATTATTACTATTGAGGATCCGATTGAATATCGCCTACCGAATATTTCCCAGTCCCAAGTGGAACCGGAAAGTAATTATACTTTTGCTAATGGTTTACGTTCTATTGTTCGTCAGGATCCGGATGTTGTCATGGTCGGGGAAATTCGCGACAAGGAAACTGCTGATATTGCTATTAATGCGGCATTAACCGGTCATCTAATGCTCTCTACTTTACATACCAATGATGCCGCTGGTGCTGTTCCCCGCTTGATTGATATCGGTGTCCAACCGTTTTTAATCTCTTCAGCGTTAAATGTCGTCATTGCCCAGCGTTTGATTCGCCGAGTTTGCGAAGAATGTGTGACGGAAAGAAAAATTAAACCGGAAGAGTTGGCCAAAATTAAAGAAGTAATTGCCAAGATCCCCGCGGATATTACTAAGGATATTAAATTAGATGAAAATACTATTTTAAGGGAGGGTAGGGGTTGTGAGGCTTGTAACAATACTGGCTATAAAGGTCGCACGGGTTTGTTTGAGGTATTAGTCGTTGGTGACGCGATGAAAAAATTAATTCACGGTGGTGCCTCCGATCGGGAAGTAAAAGAATTAGCATTAAAAGAAGGAATGGTGACGATGGAACAGGATGGGGTTTTGAAGGTTTTGGATGGGGTGACGACTTTGGATGAGGTGGAGAGGATGACGCAAGAATAAATCGTTTAACCAAGTGTAGGAACGCGTCACGGCATATCTCTACAAGTGCGAAATATAAAAACAGGGTTTAATCCTGTTTTTATTGTATTGACAGTACTTCTAAATCAACTCTTCCCCAATTTCAAAATTACTATGCACTTTATCAACGTCCTCTAATTCCTCTAATTTCCCGATAAAATCAATCACTTGCTGCGCTTTTATTTTATCCGTAATCGGCACAGTAGTTTTGGGGTCCATAATTAATTCCATGGATTCAATTTTAAATCCCGCTGCTTCCAGTTTGGTTTTTACTTGATTCAATTCACGCGGATTAGTATAAACTTCAATTGTGTTATTGGTTTCATTGACATCAAGTGCTCCGTTATCAATTGCGGCGAGTTCTAGTTCTTCTTTCTTGGTTTGATCTAGCTCTGTGACATTGATATTGATTAGTCCTTTTTGTTCAAAAAGATAATTCACTGAACCGACACTGGCTAACTTTCCTCCATTTTCCGAAAGAAAGCGACGCAAGTCAGAAAGCAAACGGTTTTTATTGCTGGTGATTGCTTCAATAATTAGCGCAATGCCAAAAGGGCCATAGGCCTCATAAGTTGCGGATTCAATTTTTGTTCCTTCAATTTCGCCAGTGCCGCGTTTGATTGCCTGATCAATTCTGTCTTTGGGCATATTTACTTCTTTGGCCTTAGCAATTGCTAATTCCAGACGAGGATTCATTGCGGGATTGCCGCCGCCTAGTTTCGCGGCAATGGAAATCGCGTTAGAGATTTTTGTAAAAATCTGCCCGCGTTTTTGATCCGCAGCACCTTTTTTATGTTTAATGGAATGCCATTTAGAGTGACCGGACATAAAATAAACTTAAAACAAAAAGTGAAAAACGTAAAAAATCCTAAAAATACAGCATTTTTTGAAACTCTTTACTGTTCTTGTACGGTCCGATTAACGCTAAACTCAAATTTTTATTCTGAAATAACTTTTTACTAACCCTCAAAATATCTTTAGTAGTTACTTTTTTAATTTCCCGCTCAATTTGTTCAAAATTGCGCGGTTTTTTCTGATAAAATTCGCGGTCTAAAAATTCTGCAAGAATTTCTTCGCTCTTTTCTTTTTCTAAAGCCAGTTTTCCCAATAAAAATTCTTTTCCTTTATTTAGTTCTTTCGTCTTTACTGGTTCTACTTTTAAGTGCTTGAGTTCTTTGATAATTTCCTGAATTGCTTCTTTTACTTTATTCAATCTTAGTCCTGCTTGAATAGTCAAAGCACCGGCATCTTGATAGGAATCGATGTAAGATTTAATCAGATAAGCTAGTCCCAGTTGCTCGCGGATGCGGGAAAAAAGACGGGAGCTCATGTTTGAGCCCAATAAAGCGTCAATCACTTCAATTACCGGGTAATCTTTACTGTTAAAGGAGGGTGTATTAAGGCTTAGGGCGAGATGAGCTTGATCAGTTTTCTTGTAGACTATTCGCAAACGGGGTTGTTTTGTTTTGATTTGGGGTGCCTTTGTTGGTTTTACCTTTTTCCCCTTGGGTAATCTATCAAATTTTACCAATACTTGGTCTTTGATTTGCTTGATATCAAAAGAGGAAACAATGCCAATAATGGTGTTGTTGGCAGTATAAAAACGGCGTAAGTAACTAAGAATCTTTTTGTTGTTCAGAGTGCGCACGCTTTTCTTGTAACCGATAATGTCTCGACCGAGGTCACTCTTGGGCCAGATAATTTCTTCCGCCAAACTTAAAATGTATTTAATTGGCGTGTCCTGATAAAGATTAATTTCTTCAATTACCACTCCTTTTTCTCTTGCAATATCATTTTCTTTTAGTAAAGCATTTTGATAAATATCACTGACAAAATCTAGCGCGGTTTTAAAATGATAACGGTCAACTTTCGCGTAAAAACCGGTAATTTCTTTGCCGGTGAAGGCATTAGTTTCACCGCCAATACTGTCAATTGTTTCGGCAACAGACAGAGGATCAGGGCGATTCTTGGTTCCTTTGTAGACAATATGCTCTAAGAAATGTGAGATTCCTGCTTCACTATCCTTTTCGTAACGAGAGCCACAACCTGCCATTGCCATGATGGTAGCGGTTTCTAAACCGGCACGTTTGAGGTTAATCAAACGCAAACCATTTTTGAACTTATGTTTCTGAATAATCATAGGTCTAGTTATAAAGACAGAAGGCTGAATTCGGAAGTCTAAAATTTCGTTACTTCAGACTTCAGCCTTCAGATTTCTGCCTTGAGCACTTTTATTTTACTCTTTCCATTTATCTTTGTCTACAAAGTATTTTTTAGTATCTTTATTTGATTATTTCGCTGTTCTACGCTACAATAGGTAGTGAACCGGGGGTCGGTCTTTTTCTTTTTAGTCGTATATTATGCCAAAATTTGTCATTGAGGGCGGAATTCCGCTTAAAGGCAAAATTCGAACCAGTGGTGCCAAGAATGCTGCTTTGCCAATTATTTCCGCTACTGTTTTAACGAAAGAAAAAACGGTTTTAGATAATGTTCCGAAGATTTCTGATGTCAGTGATCTGATTGAAATTTTGAGGAAAGGCGGGGTAAAAATTGAGTGGACGGGTGAACATCAATTAACAATTGATCCAAGCGGATTAAAAAATAGTTCTTTGGACCATAACTTGGTGAAGAAATTACGTGCTTCTATTCTTCTTTTGGGTCCAATATTAGCACGTCTGGGTAAAGTTACTATGCCGCATCCTGGTGGCTGTATCATTGGTCGTCGTCCCATTGGTACTCACTTTATGGCACTGGAAAAGTTAGGTGCAGACATTACTCAAGATACAGAGAATTATCATGCAAAAACCATTGGCTTAAAGGGCAGCGAGATTTTTCTCGGGGAAGCCAGTGTTACGGCAACAGAAAATGCGATGATGGCGGCATCTTTGGCAGATGGTAAAACAATAATTAAATTTGCTGCTTGCGAACCACACGTTGAAGACCTTGCGAATTTTTTAAACAAGATGGGAGCAAGAATTAAAGGTCAGGGTACCCATACTATAGAAATTGAGGGAGTGGAAGAATTGCATGGTACTAAATATTCAATTATTCCTGATCAATTAGAAGTAGGAACCTTTGCAATGGCAGCGGCAATTACTCATGGCGAAGTTTTAATTGAAAATATTGGTCCCTTGAAGCAATTAGATTCTATTTTGGCTAAGATGGAAGAGTTAGGTGTGAATTTTGAGTTGCAAGGAGATAACTTACTAGTAAAGCCAACTCAAGAGTTTAAAGCAGTGACAATTAAAACCGACACCTGGCCAGGATTTCCTTCTGATCTACAAGCACCGTTCACTGTCTTGACGACGCAAGCTAAAGGAACTAGTTTGATTCATGACTGGTTGTACGAAGGACGCCTTTATTATGTTGAGGAACTGGTAAAAATGGGTGCAAACATTATTATTTGTGACCCTCATCGTGCTTTGGTTTCTGGTCCTACTCCACTTACAGGTACCAAAATCATCAGTCCTGATATCCGTGCCGGTGCAGCACTGATTATTGCAGCGCTGGGTGCTAAAGGTAAAAGCGAAATTGATAATATTCAATTAGTGGAGCGTGGCTATGAAAAGTTAGAAGAAAGATTGAGAAATTTAGGGGCGAGAATTGGGAGAGTAGAATAATAAATGATAGCGAATAGCAAATACCTGCCTGCCGGTAGGGAGGGCAGATATTGTCACTTGCTATCGCAATCTGCTATTTCCGCACAGTGGGATGTCGCTCTGGGGCACTAAATATCTGCTATTGTTATTGTGTTTGATATATTTATAAGGTTTTAAAATAATTTTATGTTTGTAAAAAAGATCGGAATTGATTTAGGAACAACTAACGTTTTAGTATGTCTTCCCAAAAAGGGCATTGTCATTAATGAGCCATCAGTGGTTGCAGTGCAAACAGAGGAAAATCGGGTAGTAGCAGTGGGTAGTGAGGCGAAAGAAATGATTGGAAGAACGCCAGAGACGATTATTGCTAATCGTCCGCTTAAAGATGGGGTAATTGCTGACTATCGGGTTACTGAAGCAATGATTCGTTATTTTATTAATAAAGTTGCGGGAGGTATTCGTTTCTTTAGACCAGAGGTTATGGTATCTGTTCCTGCGGGAGTGACTTCTACGGAGCGCCGTGCGGTAATTGATGCGACTTTGAGTGCTGGCGCTAAAGCGGCTTATATTATTTTGGAGCCAGTCGCGGCGGCAATTGGCGCGGGTATTCCTATTGGTAGTGCAATGGGGAATATGATTGTGGATATTGGTGGTGGAACAACAGAGGTTGCGGTTATTTCTTTGGGAGGTATCGTTTCTTCTAACTCAGTCCGTGTTGGCGGGAACAAGATTGATCAAGCGATCGCTGATTACATTAGAAAAAAGCATGGTTTGGCAATTGGCGATCAGACTGCAGAAAAAATCAAAATAAAAATCGGTAGCGCTTTACCATTGAGTAAAACAGAACATATGGAAATTCGTGGTCGTGATCTTATTGCTGGTCTTCCTAAAACGATTTCTATTAATTCTGATGAGGTTACTGAGGCAATTCAGGATCAGTTAAATGAAATTATTAGTGCGATTAAAGTAGTTTTAGAGCAAACTCCACCTGAACTTGCTGCGGACATTATTGATAATGGCATGATTTTATCTGGTGGTGGCGCACTATTGCGTAATATTGACAAATTGATTTCCAAAAAAACTAATGTTCCTGCTTATGTTGCTGATGATGCGCTTCTTTGTGTTGCTAAAGGTACCGCTGTTGCCTTGGATAACCTTGATTCTTATAAAAAAAGCATCCTTGCCTCGAGTTAATCAAAATAATAGCAAATAGCAGGTATTTTTCTACTATTTGATATCTGCTATCCGCTATCATTTATTTCTATGATCGCTGTTGATGCTTCTCGTGCTAACTTAGAACAAAAGACTGGCACTGAGTATTACTCTGCAATTCTTCTCAAAGAGCTTGCTAAAATTGACCGGAAAAACCACTATCGTTTGTATGCTCAGGGGAAAGGTTGGGTTTTGGAGCAGAATTGGCCGGCGAATTTTGAGGTAAAAATTATTGAATCTCCACTTCTTTGGACCCAGTTATGCTTGAGTAGAGAGATGTCCAAAGTAAAACCGGAGGTTCTTTTTGTGCCGGCGCATGCAGTACCTTTTATTCATCCTAAGAAAACTATTGTGACAATTCATGATCTTGCTTACGAGTTTTATCCGTCTTCTTATCGTAGTTTGGCGCGTTCCTATCTTAAATTCTCAACCAGATTATCAGCACAATGGGCAAGTGATATTATTGTTCCATCCAAGGCAACGAAAAAAGATCTAATTAATCTTTATAAAGTAAACAGTGAGAAAATTCATGTGATCCCTCATGGTTATAATAATCAGTTATTTAAAAAAATTGATAATCCGCATGAGGTTGGTTTAATTAAAAAGAAGTATGGCTTGAATGAAAATGACGATTACTTGTTTTTTGTAGGAAGACTGGACGAACGCAAAAACATTATTGGGATAGTTAAGGCATTTTATAAAGTAAAGAGTCAAACCAATTTTGACTATAAGTTGGTGCTAGCAGGAAAAGCAGGAGTAGGTTATGAAAAAATGCAACAGGAAATTAGAGATCTTTTGATTGAAAATGAAGTGAATTTTTTGGGCTATGTTCCCGAACGGGATCTTCCCTATTTAATGAATGGAGCGACAATTTTTCTCTTTCCTTCTCTTTATGAAGGTTTTGGTTTTCCCATTTTAGAAGCAATGGCTTGCGGAGTTCCCGTGATTACTTCAAAGACTTCTTCTTGTCTGGAGGTGGCAGGAGAAGCAGCGATCTTGGTTAATCCCGATAACATTGAGGAAATCGCAGAATCAATTATTCGTTTAATTGCTGATGCGAGATTAAGAATGAGATTAGTCCAGCAGGGGTTTAGACAGATTGAAAAATTTAGTTGGAGGAAAACAGCCGAAGAGACGCTTAGGATAATTCAAGGTTCAAAGTTAATCCAGTAACTCTTAACTTTTAACCCTATTACTGGTTGGCTTTGTTTGTTTCTGGTCCTTTGAGAGTAGCTAAAAACAAGCAGGCAGACATGACATAATTTAACTGCTATGAAAATAGCAATCGTTCATGACTTTCTTAATCAATTCGGAGGTGCGGAAAGAGTAGTAAAGGTGCTACACGAGATGTTTCCAACGGCGCCGATTTACACTTTGCTTTATAATAAAGAGAAACTAGCAGGAGAATTTGAAGGTGCGACGATTATTCCTTCGCATTTACAAAAAAAGCCCAAGTTTTTGCGTGACCACCCCAAGTTGCTCTTACCATTTTTGCCAGTTGCAGTAGAACAGTTTGATTTAAGTGATTATGATGTGGTAATTTCCTCAAGCGGTGCTTGGTCCAAGGGAATTATTACTAAACCTGAGACAAGAAATATTTGTTATTGTCATGCGCCAATGCGTTTTGTTTGGGATTGGCATTCGGAATATCTAAGAGAGCATAAAATTGGTAAATTGAAGAAGTGTGTTCTCTACCCCTTGATGAATTATTTGCGAGTTTGGGATCGGATGTCTGCGCATCGAGTTGATTTGTGGATTGCCAATTCTCAACATACTAGAAAACGTATTCAAAAATACTATCGTGCTGACTCCAAGGTTATTTACCCTCCTGTCGATATTGAGCGTTTTGAAGCGAAGGAAGACGATGTCGGCTATTTTCTGATTGTTTCTCGTTTTTCCCCCTACAAAAGAATTGATCTCGCAGTAGAAGCATTTAACAGGTTAGGGTTGCATTTGGTAATTATTGGGGAAGGTGAGCAGAGAAAAGAATTGGAGAAAATAGCGAATGATAATATTGAATTTTTAGGTTTCAAACCGGATGAGGTAGTAAGAGAATATTATGAAAATTGCCGCGCTTTTATTTTTCCCGGTGAGGAGGATTTTGGTATTACACCGGTAGAAGCAATGGCTTGTGGTAAACCGGTGGTTGCTTATCGTAGGGGTGGATGCTTAGAAACAATTGTGGAAGGAGTAACCGGAGAATTTTTTAATGAACCAACCGCGGATTCATTGATTGAAGCGGTAGACAGAATGATTAAGAATGAAAAAAATTATTCAATAGAAAAGATTCGTAAACACGCGGAGCAGTTTAGTAAGGAAAGGTTTAAGGAAGAGATTCTGAAAATTGTCAATCAAAAATAATTTCTCATTTTTTTCAAATGAAAACGACCGCGCTCATTTGTAAATGATTGCGGTCGTTTATTTTTTAAGATATTTCTCAGGATCAACAGGGATTCCATCCTCATACCACTCGCAGTGGACATGAGGACCACTGCTGTTTCCTGTTGATCCAGAAAGGGCGATAATTTCACCCTTTTCCACCCACTTACCGAGGTAGATACTGGGGGGAATTTTGCTGAGGTGAGCATAGCGAGTACTCAACGTTTTTCCATTGATCTCGCTGTGGACGATGATAATGTTGTTACCCCAGCCCTCATCGTAATCGGCGTGGATGATGACTCCCGCTCCTGCGGCTCGAACCGGCGTTCCCATCAAAGCAAAGAGATCAATTCCTTGGTGGAAACTTGGTCCTTCTAAAATTCCGCCGCCGGGGAGGGGAACTGCTCCCCGCGGACCGAAACGGGAAATGATACGGGAATCTTTGATCGGGAGCAAGTCCGGAATGCGATCTTCTTCTTGCTCCCTTTCATAGAGGTTTCGGTAGTATTGATCAGTGAGTTTTTTAAAATCACTGATCTTTTGAAGGTCTACCTCATCCAAGGGTAGATTGTAGGTTTGTGAGACCAGAGACGATAAGTATCTTTTGATCTCGTTGGGGTTGGGGGATGGTTGGGTTTTTGTTACTCTAGCGGGAGTAACAATTACTTCTGGTTTCGCTGTCTCGGTGATAACCATCGCGATGGTTATTGCAGAAAAAGCCGGAGCCCAGATATAGGACTTACGCAGGAGAAAGGAAAATGTTCCTTTCCAGTTGTACCAAAAGAAGTAGCGGAGGAGGGGGAGGATATTCCGGAGGGAAACTTCGATTTCTATTTTCTCTACCCTTAGGTAGAGAATTCTGTTCTCAAAATGCCACCGCTTTTTCCCCATAGCAAAACACCTCCTTTCGTGAAGGTTTTTGAAAAAGCATTGAATGAAAAAAAGAGGACATCTCGCTTGTTAAAGAGCGCTAAACCCTTCTTTGGAACTTTCCATCTTAGCAACTTGAGGATATTTGTCAAGAACTAGCCCTCCGTGCTAAAATAAGCTTAGCTAAAAAGTTTTTTAGTGACTTTTTATGTCGCGTTTGACTATTTTGGGACTTCCTGTTGACGCTCTGTTTTTTGAGGAAGTGGTTAAAAATTGCGATCGTTTGATTCATGTTCCCGGTCTAAAATGGGCGGTGACTTTGAATCCAGAAATTGCTGTAGTTGCCCAAAAAGATAAAGAATTAAGACGGATGGTTCACGAAGCTAGTTTAGTCACAGCGGATGGTTCTGGTCTTCTTTGGGCAGCAAGTTATCTTAGTGAAATACGAAGCCAATCTGTTTTTATCCGATGGATTAAGGCATTCATAAGTGGTTTTCACTTTTTCTTTTCCCGCTCTTATCGTCATAAAGTAATTCCTGGCAGAGTTACAGGTGTTGATTTAGTTCGGGTACTCTTAAAGCTAGCAAGTCACCGGGGTTATCGCGTTTTTCTTTTGGGTGGGAAACCGGGTGTTGCGGAATTGTTAAGAAAAAAACTTTTTGAGGTTGATCCGCGGATTAAAATTGTCGGAGCAACTGACGGTTTCAGGCTCAATATTGATGATAATCGGCTGTCAGTTAGGGAAGAGGATAAAGATCGTGAACATCAAGTTTTAAGCGAAATTCAGAGAGCGAAGCCACATTTGCTCTTGGTTGCCTTTGGTCCACCCAAGCAAGAACGCTGGATTTTTCAGCATCAAAAAGAACTGCGGGCGGTGAAACTTGCAATTGGTGTCGGAGGAACATTTGATTTTTTGGCTGGTAAATCAAGACGAGCACCGCGGTGGATGAGGAGTGTTGGTTTAGAATTTCTCTGGCGGCTTTTTTGCGAGCCGAAAAGATTTAGACGAATGATTACAACTCTACCCAAATTTATTAAACTGATTGTTAATTCTCGGAATTAGAATGCGTAGAGGCGCAGCATGCTACGTCTCTACGAATGATTTTAATAATTTAACCGATGAAAATTTTCCCAAAATTATTCATTATTAGTATATTATTACTTTTATTCATCCCGTTTGTTACTTTTGCTTCTGACTATCAAACCAAAAAACCGGAGGCAAATGATCCGGTAATAGTTTTAGAAACGACAATGGGAGTAATTAAGTTTAAGTTATTTCCGAAAGAAGCACCAAAAGCTTCCGAAAACTTTTGGAAGTTATCTGAAAAAGGTTATTACAACGGTTTAATCTTTCATCGGGTGATTAAGGACTTTATGATTCAGGGTGGTGATCCCAAGGGTGATGGCACAGGCGGGGAAAGTTTTTGGGGTGGAACATTTGCAGATGAATTTTCAGATAAATTACAAAATATTCGCGGTGCAGTTGCAATGGCCAATAGCGGGCCTGATACCAATGGTAGTCAATTCTTCATTTGTCAAAAAGATTCCCCACATTTGAATAATGTTCATACTGTTTTCGGCCAGGTTTATGAAGGAATGGATGTTGTTGATAAGATTGCGAATGTTAAAACGGATAAGAATGACAAACCAATTAAGACAGTGAAGATTAACAAGGTTTCTCTGGAAGGAAAATTAGATTTGAATAACTGGTTTGCTGAAAATTGGCTGAAAATTGTTTGGGTTTCGGGAAGTATTATAGTGATAGTTTTTGTTATTTGGTTTTATCTGAGAATTAGAAATCGTGGTTTGACTCGTGCTGAACGTCGTCGTAAATTAAATAGATGAAAAATGAAAAATAGTAATTCTCAAAAAATCCGTGTCCGCTTTGCTCCCTCGCCTACTGGTTTTATGCATCTAGGTGGGCTCCGTACGGCTTTGTATAATTACCTTTTTGCCCGTCAAAATAAAGGTGTTTTTGTTTTACGTATTGAAGATACTGATCGCTCTCGTTTAGTCAAAGGTGCCACGAAACAAATTATCCAAACAATGCATTGGGCGGGGATTGATTATGATGAAGGTCCCGAGAAAGATGGTAATTTTGGTCCCTACGTTCAATCTGAACGGCTGGATGTTTATAAAAAGTATGCAGAGGAATTAGTGGAGAGAGGGAAAGCATATTATTGTTTCTGTGACCCGGTGAGGTTGAAAACTGTAAAGGAAGCGCAAATTGCGGCGGGCAAGCCAAGTAAGTACGATCGTCACTGCCGGGATTTAAAATGGGAAGAAGTAGTGGAAAAATTGAAAAAGAAACCGCATGTTGTTCGTTTGAAAGTTCCTGATCATCGATTGATTAAATTCAAGGATATTGTTCGGGGTAAGGTGGCTGTTAATAGCGACGATCTTGATGATCAAATATTACTAAAATCTGATGGTTATCCTACCTATCATCTAGCAAATGTTGTTGATGATTATTTGATGAAAATTACTCATGTTATTCGAGGAGAAGAATGGTTACCTTCTACTCCTAAGCATGTTTTACTTTACGAAGCGTTTGGTTGGAAGTTGCCGGAATTTGCTCATTTGCCGCTACTTTTGAACCATGACAAAAGTAAATTAAGTAAGCGTGATTGTTGTGTCGCGGTAGAAGATTATATAAAACAGGGCTACTTGCCGGAAGCGATGATAAACTTCATTGCTTTACTCGGCTGGAATCCCGGTGGTGAGAATGAAATCTTCTCGTTGGATGAATTGATTAAGAAGTTTGATTTAACAAAAGTAAATAAAGCGGGAGCGGTGTTTGATTTGGAAAAGTTAAACTGGATTAATGGCAAATATATTCGCGAAATGAAATTAGAAGATCTTGCTCATGAGTGTAAACCTTATTTGGAAAGTTATTTGAAAAAAATTGAATCAGAGATTGATAAAAGTTTAGTTAATGATCAATATTCCAAAGCGGTCGTAAAATTGTTGCAGGAAAGATTAAATAAAATTTCTGATGTAACCAAAGGTATTGATTATTTCTTCTTGAAGGAGTTAAATTACAATCCAAAATTGTTGGTTTTTAAGAGAAGTGACCAAGAGAAAACCTTGCTGGGATTACAAAAATCACTAGAGGTATTAGAGAAGCTTTTTGATGAACAATGGAATCAAGAAGCACTTAATGATATTTTGAGAAAAGTTTGTGAAGTGAATGGTTTAAAGCCTGGCGATGTCTTCTGGCCAATCCGCGTCGCATTATCCGGTGCCGAAGCATCACCAAGTCCTGCGGAGTTGTTGGAAGTTTTTGGGAAGGAAAGAAGTTTAGCGAGAATTAAGAAAGCGATTGAGAAATTAAAGTAGTTTAAACTTTTACCTTGTTGATTTTTATCTTTTATGTTCTTTTACGTTTCCTGTTCGGGGATCGTCTAATGGTAGGACGCGAGATTCTGGCTCTCGTAATCTAGGTCCGAATCCTAGTCCCCGAGCCACCCCCCGTAAATTTCATCATTGAAACATAATCAAAATGTTTTAGATTCAACCAGCAATCGGATTTGTCACTTTTTTGATTAAGTCCTCATAATGAAATTTGTTGGGGTAGATTTATCCACAACTTCCTTGCAATTTCGTTTCAGAGATATTATAATAACAACAGTAAATTAGATTCATTATCTGGGTATCTGGGTCTGGTTGGGGAATTGGTTGTGATTAAAAGTGTTGTTAGTTAAGTAAAATTTACATATAGTCTGATTATTTTGATTAGACCTCTTATTACTAATCGTTTTTTAAAGGAGGATTTATGCAAACCAAGCTGGTTCAAAAAACAAAAAAATTATTAGGGGTTTTGGCGATTATGGCACTCATTTTGGGTGTCTTTTTTGTTATCGTCCCTCACGCTCGTGCTGCGAATACCTACTATGTCAATGGTAATACTGGTAATGACGCAAATAGCGGGTTAACGTTGGCATTGGCAAAGAAGACAATCTCCAATGCAATCACCACTGCTTCAGCAGGTGATACGATTGTCGTTGTTGCTGCGACTTACAATGAAGATCTTGTCATTGATAAAAAACTGACCATTACCGGTAAGCAAGCAGATGGTACTACTGATTCCTGGGTAGTCGGTACGGCTGGTGCAACTATTCCTGATTGTCCGGTTATTACTTATGATGGCGCAAATTTGGAAATGATTAACTTTGCGGCTAATGAAATTGTCTTCAAAGGTTTTGAAATTGATACTGGTGGTGATGCCACTACGGGGGTTAAATTTGAACCGGCGGGAGCCTCTGTTTCTACCGCAGTCATCTCATATTGTAGTTTTTCCATGGATGCTACTCCTGACATTGGAATTACTGTTGATAATGGTAAAACTCTCAATTATGGTACATTCACCTATAATTACTTTAACGGACCGAGCAATGGTGCTGCTGATTCATTTACCGTTGGTGCGGGCACGGATGAAACAGGTGATGGGGGAATTGTAAACGATATTACTTTCAGTAACAATGTGGTGAGGAAAGCTACCTCCAAATTATTACTAGATGGTGATATCGCAAATGTCGCTTATCGTAATAATACTTTTAGTCAAACTGCCGGCTGCATTAAGTTGGCTGAGCCAGTTAATCAAGCGGCCGCGAAATATACTACCTTAGTAGTTTCCGGTAATACCTTTAACAATGGTAGCTTAGACGAATACGCGGTTTATGTAGATGCTGATGTTGAGAACGCTGATGTGACAACAAGCTGGACCGCGGACCTGAAAGTGAATGATAACGCTATTTACATGGCTGCCGGTAATACTTACGAAACGGTTGCTTTTGAAACTGGTGTCGTTCGGACAACCTACATGGATGCAACTAATAATTATTGGGGCAGTGATAATGGTCCGACTGCCGATGACAATACCTTTAATACGGCAAGCCAGGGTGCCGATGCTTCTCCTTATATTGACTTTACTCCATGGAGAAAAACCTCTGCAAGCGGCACTTCGTTCTCTCCGGTAACTATCTTAACTACGGGTTATCCGAGCATTCAGTCAGCGATTACTGATGCCGCTGCTGGAAGTACTATCAATGTTGCCGCAGGAACTTTTAGTGAAGGGTTAACAATTAATAATAAAGAGTTGACCATTGACGGAGCAACCGCCGCGACCACCATTGTTCGTCCCGCAGAGGCAGATGTTACTGCAGATATTACTTATACCACTGGCGCGCCTCTTGATGTTCTGACTCTCAAGGATCTAACTCTTGATTCTGCTGCCACAGCTGCGACTGACTACCCGGTTTCCATCGCCAATAACTCCAAATATATTACCATTCAGGATTGTATTATTGATTCTACTGGCGCGGCGGCGAAGGGAATTAATGTTGCGGGTACTTCCGATCACTTAAATGTTGGTATTACAGACCATGGCAATACTTTCTCCTATGATACAACTGGTACCGATAGTGCGATTGATTTTAATCCACTTACTGTTAATTCAGTTGGCACTGATAATAATATTGAAGCGAATACCTTCAGTCCTGTAAGTGGTACTGCTCATCTTGCACTGAGGCTTGGTAATATTGATGGTCTTACAGTTAAGAATAACACCTTTAATAACGCTGCTCGCGTTGCTATCTATATCGGAGGTGGCGATGTTGATTCCACTAACTTGGAGGTTGTGGGGAACACTTTTGGGGATTCTGCTACGGAAGGTATCATCTTTATGCGTGAGGATGCTGATAGTGACGGTGGGTTAGCAAACATCAATATTCATGATAATGATTTCAATAGTCGCAATGATGGCGTTTATTTCTACTGCGACACTGCTGATCCCGATCTTTCTCTCCAGGAGGAAAACATTCCTGGAACAGTCCTTGTTAATGAAAATAACTTCCATGCTTATGGTGCGGCGGAGAGTGCAATCAGAACTGGTGCGGCGGGATCTGATCTAGAAATTACCATTAATGCCACCAGTAACTATTGGGGCAGTGCGAACGGGCCGGATGATGATAATAATCCTTACAATGTTGCTTCCCAGGGTGCGGATATCACCAATAATAGCGGCGCAACCTATACTTATGTCCGCTGGTGGAAAACCGCCCCGACTGGTACGGTTGGCGCTTATACCGGTACCCTTTGGGCGCCGGTTTATAGCACACCCAATTACTACTGCTCAATTCAAGCAGCAATTAATGCGGAAACCGCTGGTGATACTATTAATGTTATTGCCGGTGATTATAGTGAAGATTTGGATATTAGCAAACAACTTACCCTTGTCGGTAAGAAAGCAGACGGAATTACCGATGCCTGGACAACTGGAACATCAGGATTCAATGCCGGACCGAGTATTACTTACGACGGCGCGAATGCCGAAATGATTAATTTCGGAGCTAACGGCATCGTGATGAGAGGATTTGAAATTGATACTACTGGTGCTGCTACACAAGGTATTAAGTTTGAACCAGGGAGTGGTACAGTCACTGGGGCAACGATTGAGTATAATTCTTTTGTGATGGATGGTACTAACACTGACCGTGGTATTTCCGTTGATGATGGTTATGTCGCAAACAACGTCACGATTAGATACTGTGACTTCAACGGTCCAGTAGCTGGTACTAGTGACTGGTTCACGGTTGGCGCCGGTACTGCGGCTGCTGGTGATGGTGGTAGTGTGAGCAATACCAACCTTTCTTACAATACGGTCAGAGAAGCAACTTCCCAGTTGCAGCTAGACCGTGCAATTGCTGGTGTGACCTATGCTTATAACACCTTTGACCAGACCAAAGGCGGAATCCTTTTGAGAGAGCCTAATAATAATGCCACTGGTAAGTTTAGCAATATTGATGTCATAAACAATGTTTTCAATAATGGTACCTTGGATGAATATGCCGTTTTGGCTGATGATGAAGTGGATGATGCTGATTTGCTGAACGGCAGTTGGGCGATTGATCTTCAGGTGAATAATAATGTGATTGATACTTTAGGTACGAATACTTATCCAACAGGTTTTGAGGGTGGTGTTGCCCGCGGGAGTGAAATTGATGCTACTGGTAACTACTGGGGTTCCAGCTCTGGTCCTTATAATGTTACGTCTAACCCTGCTGGGGTTGGTGCTGAAGTCAGCGATTATGTAGATTACACTCCTTATGACATCTCTCGTGGCTGGTTAAAGAGTGGTAAGGCGGCAAGTAATGTTACTTTAGCGGTATTTGGTACCAAACTCTATCAGGCGAGGATTAAGCCGGGGACACTACTACTTTACACCCGCTCTACTTCTGATGGTATTACTTGGTCCGCTTGGGTTAATGGCGGTGCGGCGAAGGGCAGCGTGGCAATGACAACCTTTGGTTCCAAACTCTATCAAGCTAAGTGTGGTCCTAATAACTATCTCTATACTCGCTCCAGTAGCGACGGTACTACTTGGTCCGCTTGGGTTAGTGGCGGTACCTGTAAGAATACGGTTTCAATGCTTGTCTTTAATGGTAAACTTTATCAAGCTAAAAGGGCCTTAGATGATGGGTTCTATACGCGCTTTACCTCTGATGGTACTACTTGGTCCGCTTGGGCTAAGAGTGGTTCTACCATTGGAAGTATTACGATGGTTTCCTTTAATGGCAAAATCTATCAAATGAAACGTACTAGCGGCAATGGTGCTTACCTTCGTTCTTCCGCTGATGGCACCACTTGGTCTGCTTGGACTAGCTGCGGATCAACCTTAGGCGAAGTAGCATTGACCAGTTTTAACGGGCGACTCTATCAGGCGAAGCGGGCTTCCGATGGTAATTTGTACACTCGCTCTTCGGCTAATGGTACTAATTGGAATTCTTGGGTCAGCGGCGGGGCTACTGTGGGCAATGTCACAATGGTTTCCTTCAACAGCCAGCTTTACCAGTTCAAACGCAAGAGTGGTAATACAGTTTACTTCCGCAGTTCCCTAAATGGTATTACTTGGTCTGATTGGATTGCTGAAACATCAGCTGTTTCTGACATTAGCGTAGCGGAATTTGGTAATGAGCTTTATCAAGCGCTTCGTGACGCTGATAATGATGTCTATGTAACGACATTCTAAGATTATCTGAACCTGAAATTCAAGACCTCGCCATAAAGGCGAGGTCTTTTGATTACCTAAAAAACTTGCATTTTCCCCCATTATGTGTATACTTATCCTGTAAGTAGGTTCTCAAGTAGTATTTTCTTTCCGGGCCTATTCCAAAAATAGGCCTTTATTAGTAAGTATTCGGGTAGGAAAAGAAATCAGACTACGTCCTTTCGGGGCTTCGTCTGACAGGCTATGCGAGATGGTAGAAGTCCTACCCTTTTATTAGTTAAGTTAAAAAGAAAGTTAAATCTAAAATGAACAAAAAGCTTTATGTCGGTGGTCTTAATTATGACACTACCGAGGATGGTTTGAAGAAAGCTTTTGAAGCAGCAGGCAAAGTGGAATCGGCAACTGTGATTATGGATCGCATGAGCGGTCGTTCTCGCGGATTCGGTTTCGTAGAAATGTCTTCTGAAGAGGAAGCTAAAAAAGCAATTGAGATGTTTGATGGCAAAGAGTTAGATGGTCGTACTGTCAAAGTCAGTGAAGCGCGACCAATGCGTGAGCGTGGCGGTTTCGGCGGCGGTGGAAATAAGAGCTGGTAATTTTTCTTACCATAAACAAAAAACTCATCCTTACAGGAGGAGTTTTTTGTTTGGGAGGTTATCTGCTATAATAATAATGAAATATTATTTAATTTTTCCGCTAGAAGCGGATGAGAAAGGAGCAATCTAATGTGCAAACTAAATGCTTTTGATTGGATTATGCTCATTGTGGTATTTATTGGTGGGATTAACTGGGGGATGGTCGGATTTTTTGATTTCAATCTAGTTAAGGCAATTTTCGGCGATATGACAGTGGCGGCAAGGATTGTCTACGCGGTAGTTGGGGTGGCATCGTTGTATCTTCTCCTGGCGTTGATTACGAAGTGTTCGTCTAAAAAAGAAATGTAGGATTATTGCAAGGATTTAATCCTGGAAATTCGTAGAGACGCACCATGGTGCGTCTCTACATTTTAAAACCATTTTTCGTTATAATTAAATTGATGATTATCTAGATTAACGCAATGACAAAAATTGTTTTGGCACTATTGGCAGCGTTCACTGTTAGTTTATTTTCCTTCATTGGCGCACTGACCTTAGTGATTAAAGATAAGGTTTTTCAAAAAATCCTCTTCTTTTTAATTGCCCTTTCTGCCGGAGGACTAATTGGCGGCGCGTTTTTTCATTTGCTTCCTGAATCTCTGCAGGGTGTTTTCAGCTCTTTGACGATTTTTGGCTTCTGTATCGGAGGATTTCTGATATTCTTTTTGCTGGAACATTTTCTTTTTTGGCGTCACTGCCACAAAGAAAAATGCGAAGTTCATCCTTTTTCCTACCTCAACCTGATCGGCGACAGCATTCATAATTTTTTAGATGGTGTGGTTATTGCTAGTGCATTTCTTGTTGATATTAAATTGGGATTGGTTACAACACTAGCAATTGTTTTACATGAGATTCCGCAAGAGATTGGTGATTTTGGGGTTTTGATTTATGGGGGGTTTAAAAAGATAAAAGCGCTTTTCTTTAATTTTTTGGTAGGAGTTGTCGCAATTGGTGGTGTGATTGTAGGTTATTTTTTTCAAACTAGAATTGAGGGCGCAATTCCTTTGATTTTAGCATTTACCGCCGGAGGTTTCTTCTATATTGCCGCGGCTGATCTTATTCCTGAGATTAAATTGGAAAAACACTCTCTGCGCTCTCTCCTTGCGGTCATTATTTTTCTTATGGGAATTTTGTTTATGTTTAGTTTGCGATTTATACTGGAATAATCTTGACTTTTCCTTTACTTTTCTTTTTAAATTGCTATAATTAAACTGTTCCAACTACAAACAGGGGGAGAATGTTTGAAAGTTTTCGGTTAGAAAATATTTTTAACTGGTTAAGCAACAACGGCGTCCGGGTCCTGATTGTTTTAGTTGTTGCTTTTTTAATTGATTTACTCTCTCGCTTAGTTTTGGGCCGTGTAATAGCAAAACTGGTAGAGAGGACCAGATTTGTTGGAGAAAGTAAAACGGAGAGAATTCGCCGTGGCAAAACAGTACGTAATGTTTTTGAGAAAACAGTCACTACTGCAGTAATTATTTTAGCGATTGTGGTGGTTCTTCATGAGATTGGTTTGCCGGTTACTTCACTTTTAGTCGGTGCGGGGGTATTAGGCATTATCATTGGATTGGGAGCACAAAGTTTAATGAAGGATTTGATTAATGGCATTTTTATTCTCATTGAAGATCAATATGACATTGGTGACGAGGTAGAGATTAAAGGGGTAGTAGGAAAAGTGAGGGAATTTAATTTACGTCGCACGATTTTGACAAGCTTAGATGGAAAGATTGAATATATAATTCCCAATAGTAAGATTGATATTGTTTCAAATAAATCAAAGCTTGGTTAAAAAGAAGGGGCAGATATTTTTTATTTATTAATACTGCTGTAAGAAGATTTGCTTACAGTAAAAAAGGAGCTTTCAATGACAAAACGTAAAAAGAAGAAAGCACGTCGCAAAAAGAAAGCGGCTCGTCGCAAGAAAAAAGTAACTCGTCGTAAAAAAAGAAAAGGCGGCGGGGGTGCTGGTCCGAAGAAAATTGCGGACAAATTGAAGAAGCAAGTGAAAGCAGTGGTAAAGAAAATGAAAGCGGCGAAGAAAAAACCGCAGGTACGCAAGGCATTAACGCAGGTGAAGAAGATGGAAAAGAGGATGGATAAGAATATCAAAGCGTACAAGATAAGTTTGAGGAAAGCGAAAAATAAGCGAGTAATGAATAAGTATCGTGGTATGATTCGGGCGCAAATGTCTGGTAAAACTGCGGTAAAGAAAGCCAAGAAAGTTGCGAGTGCATTGTTGAGAAGAAAGAAGTTGTAGTTCTTTTTGAGATGCCTCGCCATGAAGGCAGGGCTTGCTCTGGTAGTGTTTGTTTGAGCCAGAATTCTCTATTTTGAATTCCGCTTGAAGGGGGAAAGGGGCGTGTCTGCCTTTTGGGACACGCCCCTTAATTTTCCAATAGCTACTGATTATCTCATAGCGAAATGGTCTAGCAAAGCGGGAACTCTTTGGGCGCAGTCGGGTTTATCCAAAGAAAAAGCCCCGTGGCACGGGGCTATACTTGCTTTTTCTTTTTGCGATTTTTCCAGAACTCGCTGAATAGTTGAGTAAGATGACTTCCTTCTGTAAGCATTGAGTTAATCTCTTTGATAAGGGCATCAATGGCTGGATTGGGGTGGTCAAGGATCGTTCCGGCTTTAAAAGCAGGGAGGAAGAGATCACGGATAGCGACGATCTGGTTCTTTCTCTTTTCAAACTCTATTTGTTTATTAGCGAGCTCGAGAAGGGGTGTACTGGTTTCTCGCTCCAGCGCTTGAGCGAGGCGGTGATAGGTTTTGTAGAAGATGCGACCGGTTTTGACTGCTTGGTCGCACTGATCGTCACCGACGAATAGTTCGTAGGAGAGTTTTCCGGGAGGAAGGAGAGTTAATTTCTTCTCTTCTTGATTGATGTACCCTTCTCCTCTTTCATCTGTTTGGGATATTGCTACCCACTTTGGAGAGAAGATTGTGAGAAGAGGAGAGTTGTCTATCTCAGTAGAGGGTTTTTCATTAGGAACAATTCCAAGGAAGTAGTCAATGACTTTTCCCTCGTATCTGACAATAATGAGAAATAGCTCACTGGCTGCTCCCTGACGGAACTTTTCGACAATCTCTTTTTTCCAGCTCATTATTATTCCTCCGGTGCCGAGGTTAGTGTTGGGAAGTTACTTTCGACGGTTTTGGTTTACGCTCCACCTTACCAAATCCATCCCATTTGTCAACATTTGCTATAATAAGGACAAAGGTCAGAGGGTATAGGGCAGAGTTAAGACTTTTAGACTTCAAGTCTTTAAGACAAAAACTTTGCTCTCTGGACTTTGCTCTCTGCTCTCTGCCCTCTGCCCTTATACTGCACGTTATGCTTCTCTTAAAGAAAGCCGATCTCAATAAGTACATCATTAAGAAAGCCGATCCAATGCTGGTGGATGTGGTGGTTTTTATTAGCGAGAAATTAAAGGGGGAGATTGAGAAGGATTTTTCGATTGAGCAATTAGTCGGGGCAGCTTCTTTAAAAGGTGTGATGAATCCAGTTGTGGGTTTACCTGATATTCATCAGGGTTATGGTCTGCCTATCGGCGGAGTAATGGCAATGAAGGAAGATGGTTTGGTTTCTGCGGGCGCGGTGGGGATGGATATTAACTGCGGAGTGAGATTAATTCGTTCTGATATCAAAGCAAATATTTTGGACCGACCTACGCTACGTAATTTGATGATTAGCATTGAAAATAAAGTTCCTTTGGGAAGTGGGGGAAAGAATTTACAAGGTGAAATTATTCCTTTGGAAGAAATTGCGAAGAAAGGTGCTGGTGCTTGTATTGCCCATGGCTTTGGCGTGAAGGAAGATTTGAAGCATACTGAAGAGAATGGTTGTCTTGGTCCGGCAACTTTGGTCACTTGTTCTGCGAGAGCAATTGCTCGAGGACGAGTACAAGCGGGAACGCTCGGGGCAGGGAATCATTTTATTGATTTGCAGGAAGTAGAGGAGATTTATGAGCCGGAGATTGCGGAGGTTTTTGGCTTAACAAAGGGAAATTTAGCAGTAATGATTCATTGTGGCAGTCGTGGACTGGGTCATCAAGTTTGTACTGACTATACTGAAGTGTTTTTACGAAAATCTCGGCAGCTTGGTTTGTATATTCCTTTCAAGGGACTAGCTGCAGCGCCGATTAAATCAAAAGAAGGTCAGGATTATTTAGAAGCAATGACGGCGTCAGTTAATTTCGCTTTTGCTAATCGCCAGATGATAATGCATAATGTGCGGACAGTTTTTGAAGATGTTTTGGGACAAGGTTGGCAGAAATTAGGATTAAATTTGGTCTATGATGTCGCGCATAATATCGCAAAATGGGAAGAACATCAAGGAAAGAAAGTTTTAATCCATCGTAAAGGTGCCACGCGAGCATTGCCGAAAGGTCACCCACTTAATCCCGAGACTTATAAAGAGACAGGGCATCCCGCAATTATTCCTGGCTCAATGGGAACGTCGTCTTATGTAGTAGTTGGTACGGAAAAATGTATCGAGTCCTATTTTTCTGTCAATCATGGCGCCGGTCGAAGATTAGCTCGCGGTGAAGCGCGCCGCACTGTAGACTTAAAAGGGTTTGAGAAGTGGATGGAAGAACAAGGTATTCTAATCAACGAGCGAAATTTGTTGAATGTAAAAGACGAATCACCGTTTGCTTATAAAGATATTGAGGAAGTGGTTTCGGTTTTGGAAGAGCGGAGGATGATTAAGAAAGTGGCGAAGTTGAAACCAATCGGGGTGGTGATTGGAGTAGATCGAAGACATAGATAAAATCGTTTGTAGAGACGCGCCATGGAGTGTCTCTACGTTACTAACGCAATGTAAAAACAGGGTTTTCACTTCCCTGTTTTTTTAAATTGAATTATTTCAGTTGTCCGAGAATTAACTCCGGCTCCGGGCTATATTGCACCGCGGTCTCCTTAGTAATAATTCCCAAGCGGTAAAGATTAGTTAAAGAATCATTCATTGTTTGGTTACCTCTAATCTTTCCCGTTTGAATCACATTTTTAATTTGGAAAGTTTTTCCGGTGCGGATCAAGTTGCGAATTGCATCGTCCACGAACATAATTTCACAGGCGGCAATTCGACGGCCTTGTTTGGTGGGAACTAGCTTTTGGGCAATGGTTCCTTTCAGGGTAGCGGCTAATTGAGTACGAATTTGCGCTTGTTTTTGAGCGGGGAAGACGTCAATAATCCGATCAATTGTCTCAGTAGCATTATTAGTATGAAGTGTGGCGAAAACTAAATGACCAGTTTCCGCAGTAGTTAAAGTATTTTGAATGGTTTCTAAGTCACGCATCTCACCGACAAGTAAAACATCAGGATCTTCGCGTAAGGCCGATCGTAACGCTTTTGCAAAAGATAAAGTGTCACTACCGACTTCGCGTTGAGTAATTACACTACTTTTGTTTTGATAAACATACTCAATTGGATCTTCAATGGTAATAATATGAGCATTGCGGGTACGGTTCACTTCATCAACCAGTGCTGCTAAGGTCGTAGATTTACCTTCACCGCTTGAACCGGTAACTAAAACTAATCCTTGTTTCAAGTTGCAGAATTGTTTCACAATCGGATTGATTCCCAGTTGTTCAATTTGGGGAATGATATTGGGAATCAAGCGCATCGCAATTGCCGGACCGTTTTTCTCATTATAAACATTCACACGAAAGCGCGCATTTTGAGCTTGCAGGGATAGATCTAGCTCCTTATTTTTCTGAAATAGTTGCTGTTGTTCGGGAGAGAGAATTTCTTTAGCAAAACTTAAGAGATCTGTTTCTTTTAAAATAGCAAAATCAGTTAAAGGTGTAAGATTGCCATTAACTCGAATGACTGGATTGAGGCCGACTTTCAGATGAATGTCAGAAATCGGCTCGCGGGTTGCTTTTTCAATGATGTCTAAAAGCTTCATTGAAACGTTATTTAAGTTGTTACTTAATTATACCACAAAAAACAGCTTCAGTAAAGGAAATTTGAGGGATAAGTCAATTAAAATTAAAAACTGCCTTTTTCAGAGCAGTTTTTAATTAGAATTAACTTTTTTATCTCATTGCCTCGGCAACTTTTACTGCAATCTCGTCTTCGGTCAATGGTCCGATCTTGATTGTGGAAACCTTTCCATTGGGTTTAATAAAGACTGTGGTTGGGAAAGCATTGATGCGGTAGTCGCTATTTAAGATGCCGTTTTTGTCATTAACCAATGGGAAAGTTAGTCCGTATTTATCGCGAAAGTTTTTTACGGCACTGGTTTTCTCGTTGGTGTAAATCCAGAGTAACTCTACTTCGCTTTTCTTTGCACTTTCGTAGTACTTTTGTAACTCGGGTGCTTCGGTGTTGCAAGGAGAGCACCAGGTAGCGCCGAAAGAGAGAATTAATACTTTTGCATCATCTTGATATTTCTGAAAATCAATAACATTTCCTTCTAAATCTTTTACTTCCAGTGCCTTTTCGGCAACTTTATCTAAATCAGTATTGTCACTGTTGCTAAGATTACCGAATGGTCCGATTTTGGGAATGCAGGAACAGAAGCAACCGGGGGTGAAGATAAGGACGAGAAAAAAAGCGGGGAGGAGAAGAAGAGTAAACAGAAATTTGTTGTTCATCCTGATTATTAAAAGTTATTGTTTCTTACGATAATCAGCGATTGCTGCTCGTAAAGCATCAGCGGCTAAGTTAGAACAATGCATTTTAATCGGAGGCAGGCCGCCTAATTCTTGTGCCACTTGTTCATTGGTGATTTTTTCTGCCTCTTCTAATGTTTTTCCTTTTGCTAAATCAGTCATCACTGAACTAGTTGCGATTGCTGCTGCGCAACCGAAAGTTTTAAACTTAATATCAGCGATTTTATCATTACTTACTTTAATAAACACCTTCATAATATCGCCGCAAACCGGATTGCCGACGGTGCCAATACCGTCAGCGTCTTTAATCTCTCCGACATTATGCGGGTGGAAAAAATGTTCTTCAACTTTTTTAGAATACATGAATGATGTTAGATGTAAAATGTCAGATGGCAGATGTAAATTTTTACATCTAACATCTTCCATCTTACATCTTAATATTCAATCCCTTTCCTTGCCTGAAAACCATTATGATAAGGATGCTTAATATCCTTCATCTCTGTCACTAGTTCCGCAATTTCTATTAGTTCTTTAGGGGTATAACGACCAGTGAGGACTAGTTCCAGATTCTCGGGTTTAGATTTTACTAATTTAACTACTTCTGGGACGTCGAGCAGTTTGAAAAAACAAGCGACATTAATTTCGTCCAATACGATTAAATCAAATTTTCCGCTTTCTATCAAGTTTTTTGCCTTAATTAAGCCATTTTTTGCTTGCTCTCTATCTTCTTGAGTGATGGCACTTTTGGTAATAAATTTTCCGGTGCCGAATTGATAGATTTCGATCTCGGGAAATTTTTTGGTAATCATTTTAAACTCGCCAGTATCTTGGCGATTTTTTAAGAATTGTATCAAGGCAACTTTAAAACCACTGCCTAAAGCACGGAGGATTAATCCCAGTGCCGCAGTGGTTTTTCCTTTTCCATTGCCAGTGTAAATTTGGATGATGCCTTTGTTCATGGATGTCCTTACGCACATTTAGAATACCCGCACGCGCGGCAGACAAAACATCCGCCTTCGTGTTCCAAAACTCCGCCGCATTCGGGACACTCGGGAGCAAAACCAGTGTCCGCGAGGGATTCTTTTGGAGTCGATCCTAAACCGGGTTGTTTGTCAACGATTGGAGCAGGTTCGGAGATCTTTTTCTGACCATTGGTATAGCCAAGGTCTAAGGTGGGCTGATCTTTTTTAGTGTGTTTTTCTAAGGTTTTTGCAATCGCGTCAGCAAGAGAGAGAATTGGTCCTTCCTTAGTCCAGGTAGGCATTGGTCCGCGAATTCCTTTTAGTTGATGGACTATTTCGTTAGGGTTGATTCCTGATCGTAAAGCCAGAGAAATCATTCTACTGATTGCTTCGCATTTGGCGCCGAAAAATCCTCCTGCTTTGCCGATGGTAGCAAAGATCTCAAATGGTTTGCCTTGCTCATCATCATTGATGGTAACATAGAGAGTACCGTAGGCGGTTTTTAATTTATAAGTTTTGCCAATGGTAACATCTGGCCGCTCTCGTGGAGTAATCCCTTGAGCAATTATTGCTCTCTCGGCTTCTTTTTGTGTTTCTGTTTTTCCTGTTTGCAATACTTGCATTTCCCGACTACCATCTCGATAAACAGTAACACCTTTACATCCTAATTTATAAGCAAGTAAGTAAACCGTGCGAATGTCATCTTCAGTTGCTTCTTTAGGAAAGTTCACTGTTTTACTTACTGCGTTATTAGTATATTTTTGGAATGCTGCTTGCATTTTTAAGTGCCATTCTGGCGTAATATCATGAGCGACAACAAAAATTTTCTTAATCTCTTCCGGAATTCCATCAATCTTAGCAATTGTTCCTTCTTGAGCAATTTCCTGCATCAGATCTTTGCGGTAAAATCCTTTTTCTCTTGCTACTTGTTCAAAAATACTGTTTGTTTCCAATAATTTGTCGTTATCCATGACGTTCTTCACGAAGGAAATAGCAAAGAGTGGTTCAATTCCGCTTGAACAATTGGCAATAATACTAATTGTTCCTGTTGGAGCGATGGTAGTGCGGGTAGCATTGCGCAGTGGTTTATCTTTAGCATAGATGCTTTCTTTGAAACTAGGAAAAGCACCGCGTTTCTTTGCTAATTCTTCCGAGGCCTTTCTTGCTTCACTATCAATAAAAGACATTACTTTCTCGCCAATCTTAATTCCTTCATTAGAGTTATACGGAATTTTTAAAAGAAAAAGCATCTCCGCGAAACCCATCACGCCTAAGCCAATCTTACGATTTAATCTTGTCATTTTTCCAATTTGTTCAATAGGATAGTGGTTCATGTCAATGACGTTGTCTAAAAAGTGAACTGATTTCCAAACGATGTCTTTGAGATGATCCCAATCGATATCATTCTCTTTAATCATTTGTTTCAGATTGATAGAGCCAAGGTTGCAGGATTCGTAAGGAAGAAGAGGTTGTTCGCCGCAAGGGTTGGTGGATTCAATTTCGCCTAGTTTCGGAGTAGGATTATCTTTATTCATCCGATCTAGGAAAATAATTCCCGGTTCGCCGTTTTTCCAAGCCATTTTGACAATCAGGTCAAAAACCTCTTTGGCGCGCAGTTTTTTAACGGTTTTTTTACTGCGAGGATTGATAAGAGGATATTCTTCATTATTTTCCACTGCTTTCATAAATTTCTCAGTGAGACCGACGGAAAGGTTGAAATTGTTTAAAGTGTTATTGTCTTTTTTTGCCTCAATGAAGTGAATAATGTCAGGATGATCAACTCTTAAAATTCCCATGTTTGCTCCGCGGCGGGTACCTCCTTGTTTGATTTCTTCAGTTGCAGCATTGTAGACACGCATGAAAGAAATTGGACCAGAGGCAATCCCACCAGTAGCTTGGACCACATCATAAGAAGGACGGAGGCGTGAGAAAGAAAACCCGGTACCACCACCACTCTTGTGAATTAAAGCAGTATCTTTTAAGGTTTGAAAGATACTTTCCATGTTGTCTTCAATCGGCAAGACAAAACAAGCAGAAAGTTGCTGCAATTCTTTGCCGGCGTTCATTAGTGTTGGGGAATTAGGCATGAAATCCAGACTTGCCATCAGTTCATAGAACTCATCAGCAGTTCTTTTGACTTCTTCTGTGCTCGCGCCGTAGTTTTTATCTGCTTGAGCAATATTTTCGGCAACTCGCTCAAACATTTGCTTGGCGTTTTCAATCGGTTTGTGGTTGATGTCTTTCTTAAAATAGCGCTTTTTTAGCACGGTTAAAGCGTTTTTGGTGATCTTGGGTTCTCTGCGCATGGGTTATAAATTAGTTAGAATTAACTTGTGAAAGGTGTCATTGCAAGGAGCGAATGAAATGAACGACGCGGCAATCCCGTGGGGTTAGCAATAACTAGACGGGATTGCCTGCCGGCAGGCAGGCTTTGCCCCGCCATGTACCAGACGGTACATGGTCCTGCAATGGAGCTCGCAATGACATTTAAAATTACTGTTTCCTTTTCTTCGGAATGACTTTCTTAATTTCTTCCTGAAAGGTTTTTACATCTCTAAATTCGCGATAGACTGAAGCAAAACGAATATAGGCTACCTTATCAACACGTTTTAGTTCTTGAATAACAAATTCACCAATACGTCTACTTGCTATTTCATTATTTTTTGCTTCATTTTGAATGCGTTCTTCAATTCTAGTGATAATGCGCTTAAATCGTTCCTGATCAATATTGCGTTTTTCGCAGGCAATCCGAATGCCTTTTTCTAACTTATTCCGTTGATAGGGTTCTTTGCGTCCGTCTTTTTTAATCACAATTAAGTTCAAAAGTTCAATCTCTTCATAGGTAGAAAAGCGAAAACCACACTTTAGACATTCACGGCGACGACGAATAGCCGATCCCTCGTCAATCTCCCGCGAGTCAATTACTTTTGTCTCTTGGTTGTGGCACTTAGGGCAACGCATAGAATAAATTCAAATTCAAAAATCAAAATGCAAAAGTAAAGGTAAAGCGCAAAACTTGACTGCGGAGAGTAAAATAAAAAATGCTCTCATTTTTGCATTTACTACATATAGTGTAACCTTATTCATTATTAGCACAAGATATGGGGTTGGTCAAAGTTTGTCAAGGAGGAGATTTTAGGCGTTTAAATTGAGTTTTTGGATTTGGGGATAAGTAGTTCGGATCATGCCTGATTACCCTTTCAAGTTTTTTGAAGTGTTTTTAAAAGTGCTTGTACTCATTAAGTTTTTCACTCCTTGACTTCTTTTGGAGAATCTTTATAATTAATGCCCAGCTATTATAAAAACCGCTCCTTGGCAGAGCGGCTTTTTGTTTGGTCTATTATCTTCTATCTTCTATCTTCCTTGAATATCTTTTCTTTGAAAGATAATTGCTGCCAGGATAAATCCAATTAATCCAACTCCGAAAAGAATTAGCAGGTTCTTGGGGTCAATCGTGCTATCTTTTAGGATATTCTCCATATTGGCGTATTTGAATAGGGAGAGAAAGTGAAAATCTTTGACGCGGTTCCAAATATTGGCAAAAACATCAATCAGATAGGAAAATACTAATAGTCCGACCAGAATCGCAATTGCTTTGCCGCGTTCGTTGAAAATGGCAGAAACGAAGAAACCAATTCCCAGGAATGCAAGGAATAACGCACTGCTTACTAGGCTTACTTCCATTAATCTTCCCAAAGAAATAGCCGCCTCATTCATGAAAGTGAGGAGATAGAGAATAATTGAGCTTAAAAATGACAAGCCGATAATTAAACTAGCAGCGGCAACAAACTTGGAGAAAATTAATTTGAAACGGGAAATGGGATAGGAAAGAATTAATTCCATTGTTCCTTCCTCGGTCTCTTTGGTCAGGCGAGTGGCCAGGGCAATCGCAAAAGCAATTAAAATCATTTGCCAGGCAAGCATGTATTCTAAAGAGATGAACCCTTCAAAAGTGCCGATACTTAACTCTTGAGTGCCAAGGAATTTTTTCATTGTTTCTGGAAAGCTATCCCAGTATTGCAGCAATGCTTGTTGGTTTTTGGCAACGCTGGGGAAACTGCTGACTATCATCAGGGCATACAAAGCCAGACTTCCTAAATGAACTGGGAAGGCAATTTTTTGTTCGGCAATGGTTCGTTTGAAGATGTTGAAACTGAACATAAATGATAATGTAGGATGTAGGAAGGAGGGTGTGAAACTCAAAACATTCTTCATTTTTTATTTATAATATTGGAGAAAAACCGATTCCAAATCCGTTTCCCGGAAATTCAAATCAAGAACAGTGTGTTTTGCCAGCGCTTTGACCAAAGGGTCAACATGGCCCTGATAGGTAATCACAAAATGTTGGTTTTCTTTTTTTACTTTGAGAACGCCCTTGATTTTTCGTAAGATTTTTGCGGCCACTTTTTCTTTAAAGAGAACGCGGAGATGCTGGATTTTTTCTTGCCTCAATTCAGGAATGCTTTTAATTGCGACAATCTCACCTTTGCGGATAATTCCGACACGGTCAGCGATTTTTTCTACTTCCGAGAGAACATGGGAGGAAAAGAAAACGGTGTGACCTTTTTTCTTAAAGTCACCGATGATTTTGTAGAAAGTTTGTTGCACCAGAGGATCTAAACTGTTTGTCGGTTCATCCAGAATAATTAGCTTCGGTTTATGCATGAGCGCTTGAATGATTCCGAGCTTTTGATAATTTCCCTTAGAATAAGCGCGGATTTTTTTGTTGAGGTCAAGTTCAAGTAATTTCGCGAGTTGAAATTTATAGTGTGGATGTTGCTGGTGATGAAATCTTTCAAGGTAGTTAAGAAAGTCAACCGCTTTCATTTTCTTGTAAAAGTTAATGTCGCCGGGGAGGTTACCAATTTCCTCACGGATTTTCACGGAATCCTCGCGGGTATCCAGTCCGAAAATTTTCGCGCTGCCGGAAGTTGGTTTAAGCAAATTCAAAAGCAGGCGAATAGTGGTTGTTTTGCCTGCGCCGTTGGGTCCGAGAAATCCAAAGACCTCACCCTGATTAACGGTGAAATTAAGATTTTTGCAACCTAGAGTTTTGCCGTAGTACTTGGTTAAATTGTGAGTTTCAACGACTGGTGAGGTTTTCATAGGTTAAAGGAAAAGGGTAAAGGGTAAAAGGCAAAAGGGAGGGCAAAAGGTAAAAGTTTGAAATGTTTATTTCATGAAGTAAATAATACTTTATTTTTGCCTTTTAATTTCACTTTTACCCTTTAACCTTTACCTTTTAACTTTAAAGTTTCTAAGTCAAAAACAATCTCTGAATCTCCTGATCAAGATTAAGCAACATTGCTATTCCGACTAATGTTATAACACCTCCGGCAATTTTTTGAATTAAAGGCAGGTGTTTTTTGAGCCAGTTGATTTGATTAACAAGAAAATTGCCGAGATATCCAATGGTAATTAGTGGTGTTGCTAATCCAATCGCGAAGAGTAAAGTTAGAATGATACTTTGAGTAATATTCTCTTGAAGAAAGCTCAATCCGAATACCGTCCCGCTAATTGGTGCAGTGCAGGGAATCCAGGCAAATCCTAAACCGATTCCCAAAAGGAAATTACTCCACCTTGTACTATTCGGTACAGAGTGCTGCCAGCGAAAGAATCTTGATTTAGTGAAAATGTTGGCGATGAAGTGAGAAAATTGCGGAAAAAGTAGGAAGATGCCGAGAAGCAAAATGAGTCCGATGCCAACATAGCGAGCTTCCAGACGGGAGATTGGAAGAAGTGATCCAAAAATGCCAAAGAGTGTTCCGATCAAAGTAAATCCGAAAATTAATCCCAAGGTAACAAAAAATGGTCGGGATTTGCTTTTACCCAATGAAGATGCTAAAACAATTGGGACAATTGGTAAAACGCAAGGGGATAGAATTGTCAGGATACCGGCAAAGAATGCAATGAAAAAATCTGCCATGGCAGCAATTATTTATTTCATTATAGCTTATTTCTCGGACGTTTGCTAAAATGGTCTTATCTAATACTATTTCTATGAAAGTTTTGATTTTGGCTGGCGGCGGCGGAACGCGTCTTTGGCCTTTGAGCCGTTCCCATTCCCCCAAACAATTTCAACCACTTTTGAATAGCAAAAGTTTATTGGAAGAGACTGCTTTACGGGCGCGGAAGCTAACTTCGTGGGAAAACATCTATGTTGTTGCACCAAAGCAGTATCGCAAGGAAATTTTTAAGCACGTTAAGAAACTTCCCTGTAGGAATTTAATTTTAGAACCTACTCCGCGCAACACCGCTCCTTCTATTGGATTAAGTGTTGTTCGTTTAGTTCAGCAAAATCACCATGATGTTTTAGTTGTCTTGTCTTCGGATAGTTTTATTCAAAATGAGAATCAGTTTAAACAGACGATTAAAAAAGCAGTAAAGTTAGCAAGCTCGGGAGAATATTTAGTCACCCTTGGTATCAGGCCAACTTATCCGGAAACAGGTTACGGCTATATTCGTACCGGGAAAAAATTTAAACTGGGTAGTCATTTTGTCAAAAAATTCTTAGAAAAACCTAACAAGGCCGTAGCACAAAGATTTATAAACCAAGGCGAATATTTCTGGAATAGCGGTATGTTCATCTTCCGATTAGACCTGATGTTGGGTGCTTTTTCGGTTCTTCTTCCTAAAACCTACAATGCTCTTTTGGAAACAGAATTATTTTTGAAAAGAAAACAAACCCAAAAAGCCGCGAAAGCTTTTGCAAAATGTGAAGAAATTTCTATTGATTATGGAATCTTGGAAAAATTCCAGCCCATTTTAGTTGTTCCATCTCATTTTGGCTGGAATGATCTCGGCAGTTTTGCTGCATTGCAAAAGGTTTTACCTAAGGATTACCGAGGAAATGTTTTAGATGGCGCTGTTGAAATTGAGAGTGATAATTGTTTTGTGAAAAATGAGAGTAAAAAACTGGTTAGTTTAATAGGATTAAATCATATTGGGGTGATTGAAACTGATGATGTGTTATTAGTTTGTGATTTGAAGCGGAGTCAGAAAGTAAAGGATTTGTTGGGAAAACTAAAACGAGATAAGAGATATCAAAATTTGATTTAAACTTGTAGGTTAGTGATTGGTTTTTTGCCGAGACCTTTCTATCTCTCAGTCTATCTTGCTTACTTATGAGGTGATATTCAGGAGGTATATTGTGCTTTCTTGTGTTTTGTTTGTGCGAGAAATTTCTTGAATATCAAAAACCCGTCAGAAGACGGGTTTTTTAGTATCTGGTGGTTGAAGGGCTTTTGTAGTGAGTGTTGGAATGGTGTCTACTAAATGCTAAATTTGATCGTCTACCAACCAACGTGTTCCTGATTTAATAACTGAGTAGGTTTTATATTCATAGTGGGTAACACCACCAGTGACATACTTTTCTTTTACATTAAAGCGATATTCAGTATCGCTACGGCGACTGGAAGCGGTAATTGAGTAGGCGGTTAGATCCATTGTCCCCTGTTGAATTGCTTTTCTTATTGCTTGTCCCTTAGCACTACTTTGATATTCATCGGTGGTGGAGTCAAGAAAATTTCCTTCATCATCGTTTTTTAATGCTGTTTCGTATTTATTCATCGTTGCAGTTGCGGCAGAGAGATTTGCAGCGCGTTGTTTTTCTAGGGCTTCTTTTGCCGCAGCTTCTTCGGCAGCTTTCCTTGCCGCTTCTGCCTGTGCTTTTTGCTCCTCGGTTAAGATTTTTTCTTGGACAAGAGTATTGATTAGTTCAGGAATGTCACTTAATTTACTTTCGTAGTCCCACTTAATTAACTTATCGCCCGCTGTGGTTTTGAGTTGTTCGTAAGCATCTTCTAGTGCTAGTGCTCTTGTTTGAAGATCAGTAATGTTTTCAGTGAAGGCGGTAATATTAATTCCTGAGGTAGTTTTGGTGGCAGTATCAGTAGTGGAAGTTACGGCAATGACTTCGGCAGTAGTAGTTTCCTTAGTAGCGTCTTTAATGGTTTTTTGGATGCTAACCAAGTAATCTTTGTAAACGGAAAGGTAGTTTTTTAGTTGGTCTTTTGTTGCCTGATGATTACCTTTAGTTGTTTTGAGGTCATTTGCTTTAGCTTGATTTTCTTTAATCTTATCTTCCAGGTCTTTAACATCAGTAATAAGCGCTTTTAATTCTTTTACTTCTTTGGCATCTTCAAACTTTTCTGCTAGTGTTTTTCCTTCGTTTAAGCTTTCTTCCACAATTTTTTTAGTTTCATTTTCAAAAGTATTTGCTTTGTGATTCTTGTAAATTACGCAACCAGTGATTGATCCGGCGATTAAGAGGAGAGGAATACTGATTGCTAAACCAATAATTAAAGCTTTTTTCTTTGTTTTCGTTTTCTCGTCAGAGGCAGGTCCGCCTTTGGCGGATATTTCCATGGGAGCAACGGACTCTAATTTTTTACCGCAATATTGACAGAAAGCTGCTTCGTTAGGATTTTGTTTTCCACATTGAGGACAGAACATAGTTTGATATTAAATATTAAAGTTAAATGGGGGTATAAGAAATTTGACATTTGACATTTTGCATTTAACATTCTTATTACAATTATAACACTCCCTGTTGGAATACAAAACACCCTCCACTTTACTTAATGGAGGGCGTTTGTTTAAGATACGTTACTTGCGGCGTTTCTTGGCCTTTTTCTTAGCCTTTTTCTTGGCCTTTTTCTTTGCCATAGTTAGTTCCCCTTAAGATTAAATGGTAACTTGTATAGCTCACTATCTTCTGTCTACTTTATTAGTGGTAGGACAGATTTAGTAGAGCATCCAGTTTAATTATAGAACAGTTTCTTAGGGAAATGCAAGCAATTTGTCAATGGGCTAGTGGGGAATAATTTTAATTGCTTTGCCTTGGACAATCGCTTCACTGATTTTGCTATGAGCCGAAGCAAGAATTCGTTGAAAAGTACTGGGGGAAGTTTGCATTTCTTTTGCCGCTTCTCTTTGGTCCAATCGATTAAGATGTTTTAATCTCAATGCTTCACTCTCTTCATAAGATAATTCAATAATTTCCAAATGACGCAAGGGAATTCCTTGCGGTTTGAAAAAATCAGCTCTTGGTTGAAAACAAATTCTTCTTCTTAGTCGTGGTCGAGGCATGAAAACTTAAGACTTAAAATGTAAAACGTAAGAAACTAAAATCAAGTTACCCAAAACAGGGGAGAAACTATCTCCCCGGTTTAGGTTTGGTTAGCGACCACGGCCAAGACCACGACCTAGGCCGCGGCTGAGACCTCTTCCTCGAGCGGGAAAAGGAGCTTTTTCTTTCGGTTTACCGCAAGGGCCTAGGTCGCGACCAGTGCGCGGGCCTTTACCCAAAGGACCAGTTCCATCACGAAAAGGCATGATTTACTCCTTTCTTTATGGTTATCCCGCCATGAAGGCGGGACCCCGCTATGCGGGGATAACTCTACCATTATGATTATATACCCATAATTAACATTTGTTAAGAGATAGATAGTTCCTTTCCACTAAAAATTTTTCCCTCTTATGTTATAATAGAAAAGCATCAAATATAAGTTAGTGTTATTTCTAATATTTATGTTTGTTCTTGACTGAATGCTAGTTGGCAAATAAAAAAAAGGGGGATCACATGGCAAAGAAACACCATTCTCAAAATAAATCACATCAATTAAAAAGTAAGAGGTTAATATTGACTGCAATTGCTATTAGCCTTTTTATTTTGACTATTTTTTTAGTTAGTCCTACCAGTTCGGCACCTCCGCAAACTTTCCGGGTGAACTGGGATTCAAGTGTTTTAACGGCTGATTATGGTGCAGGGGACACTACTGCTTATAATGATGGAACACCGGTAGATTTAATTTCTCCTGGCTATGGTGGTGCTGGAGGAGCAATTAAACCTTCCTCAGGACAAACATTGAAGTACAAGATTGCTGATAATTTGGATAAAGAAAAAGGTCAGATTGAAATGAAATTTAAATTGCCTTTTGATTTAACCGGTGACCAGAGTAAAGCGAAGTTTAATGGACCACGTAATGTTTTTTATGATAGTGACTCTAGTTATCTTTATGTCGCCGATGGTATAAACGATCGGATTGTCAAAACAAAGTTTGATGGAACGGGCTGGGAAACTTTGGGGAGTACCGGCACCGGTGTGGGACAGTTAGATGATCCCCATGATGTTTATTATGATCCTGTCTCTGACTATCTCTACATCGCGGACCGTGCTAATAATCGCATTATCAAAACTAAAATGGATGGTACCGGCTGGACTGCTTATGGCAGCAATGGTAGCGGAGTAGGACAGTTCAATTCTCCTTGTGCTGTTAATTATGATTCTGCTTCCGGATTTCTTTATATTTGTGACCGGGGTAACCATCGGATCATTAAAACTAAAATGGATGGTACCGGTTGGACGACTTATGGAACCAGTGGCAGCGGAGTAGGAAATTTCAGTAATCCGCGCGATCTTCATTATGATGTCGCTTCTGATTTTGTCTATGTTGCCGATAGCGGTAATCACCGCATCGTTAAAACTAAAATGGACGGTACGGGATGGGCTAGTTATGGTTCAAGTGGTAATGGGGTGGGAAAATTTAACACTCCCAATGGTATTTCTTTTAATTCTGCAGATAGTTTTATTTATGTTTCGGACAGTGCCAATTCCCGGCTGGTGAAGACCAAAATTGACGGTACCGGCTGGACAACAAAAACTGGATTTAACTGGCCTGCTGGTTGCTATTTTGATCCGGACACGGATTTCAATTATTTGGGTAATGGAACAGGAGTTAACTACCAGATTGTTAAAACCAAAATTGATGGCACTGGTTGGGCTACTTATGGTAGCACAGGAAATCCTCCTTCAGTTCGCAATTTGTTCCGAACTTCCGGCGTAAACCCGATGTGGCTGAATGTCTCTTCTGATGACGGGCGGTTTAAGTTTTATGTTGCGCTTGGTGAGATTGCTTATGTTGCTCAAAGCGATCCGCAAACTCTTTCCCAAGATATTTGGCATACTATTAAGGCGAATTATAACAATGAATCAGGAGAAGTGGAAATTCTTTTAGATGATGTCAGTTTGGTTTCCAAAACTTTCTCTGCCTGGGACGAGCCGTCCTTGGGAACTTATTTTTACATTGGTTCCGATCCCGATTCTGCGAGTCGTGCTTTGGCGAATGATATAGACGAGTTTCGCTTAAGTTCTATTGGCGCGGATATTGATCCTCCTACTAATCCTGATACTCTTGAAGTTCGGGATAAAAATGGCGGAAGTACTCTGCTTACTACTAACAATTGGTATAACTATCCCGAACCCTACTTCCACTGGACGGGAGCAACAGATGCAGGCTCGGGAGTGCAAGGATATTTTGTTTACTTCGGGACTAATGCTTCTGCTGATCCCGAGCTTGCAGGTGATTTTCAAACTGCCGATAATTACGAACCGGATTTTGATTTGGTTAACGGAAGTACTTATTATTTACGGATCAAGACCCGCGATTACGCTTATAATGTTTCTCCAAGTACTTGGGCACCTTTTGTTTACAAATACGATAATGATAATCCCTCCCAAGTTGAGTACATTAATGTTGATCCGCCTGGTCCTTCCACTGCAACCAGTTTTGATTTTGACTGGCTACCAGCCACTGATGCTACTTCCGGAGTTAAAGATTATGTCTATAAACTTGGTTCAAGCGGTACTCCTCAATCTACGAGTGATACTAACTTAACCGGGGTTGCTCCCTATCAAGAGGGGGACAATATTCTTTTCCTGAAGCCACGAGATTATGCCGGAAATACTCCCGACAGTTGGCAGACCGCGGTTTATACTACGACGACAAAAGTGAATGTCATTGATGGTCCGACTACGGAAGTCAAATCATCTTTTATTACCGTAAGATGGATTTCTGATAAACAATCTACTGGCTATGTTCTGGTTTATCATGGTAATGATTATGTTTCTGAACAAGGGCATACTGATCTTTCTAACATTCACGAAGTGAAAGTAGTCGGACTTGACCCCGAAACTAGTTATAAATTCAAATTAAGAACCATTGATTCTCATGGTAATGTTGCACAGAGTGATTGGTATAAAGTGACCACCGCTGCTCCGCCGCGTGTTTCCGAAGTAAAGATTGAAAATATCAGACAAACTGAGGCCTGGGTTTCTTTTAAAACTTCCGTAGCGGCTACAACGGAAATCAAGTGGGGGACTAGTAGTAGTTATGGCAAAAGTGCCACTGTGACAGGAGCTCCTAACTATGCCACTTCTCATTTTTACCATTTAACTAACCTTGTTGCGGGAAACAATTACTGTGTTGGGATTGATGCCAAGGATGAAGAAGGTGTTAGTTTCTTTTCGGATAATCACGTTTTTGCTACCCCGCCTTACCCGCAAATTTCCGATGTTCAGTTTGAGCCTGTGGAAGATCGTCCGTCTACTACCATCAAAGTAACTTGGGCTACCAATGTTCCCACTTCCTCTCAGGTGATTTATGCCGTTGAGGGAAAATCTCCGAAGGAGTCAGCGAAAGCTAATTTGGAAACGGAACACGAGATTGAAATCGCTGATCTTATTGATAGTTCTACTTATAAAATTAGAGTTGCTGGTCGCGATCAGTTTGGTAACGCAATAGCGTCTGATGAGTATACTTATCTTACTCCCAAGGATTCTCGTCCTCCGAAGATTATTGATTTGGTCGCAGAGGCATCAACGGTGGGAATCGGAGAGAATTCTCGCGGTCAGATAATTGTCTCCTGGCAGACCGATGAGGCAGCAACTTCCCAAATTGAATATGGAGAGGGGATTACGGGTAGTTTTTACGCAATGCAAACTAAAGAAGACACTTTCTTAGTTAAGGATCACTTGGTAATTGTTTCTGATCTTGATCCCGCCAAGCCCTATCACTTCCGTGCAGTTTCCAAGGATGTTGCGGGAAATCCTGCTTACTCTTCTGATAATACGACAATTACTGGTAAGGCGAAGCGCAGTGTCCTACAAATTATTATTGAAAGTTTTGAAAAATCATTTGGCTGGTTGAAAAATTTTAGTCACACTTTAGGTTTTTAAAAATGTAAGCAAGTTTTTCTCTTACCAATGGCTAATCGCAATCAAAATAAATCAAAAAAAAGTAAATCAATTGTCATTGAAACACAGAATCTGCGCAAGAGTTTTCGGTTTGCCAAAAGTGAGATTTCTGTTTTACGGGGAGTAGATTTGAAAGTCAAGGAAGGAGAATTAGTAGTGATTTTTGGTCCTTCTGGTTGCGGTAAATCCACTCTTTTGAATATCCTTTTGGGGTTGGAAGAACCAACAACTGGTGAGGTAAAAATTTTAGACGAGGAAATCTATAATCTTTCTCCTGATGAGCGTGCTCATTTTCGGGTACGCCGGATGGGAATGGTTTACCAGCAGCCAATTTGGATTCGTAGTTTGTCGGTAATTGAGAATGTTGCTTTTCCTTTGTACAATTTGAATTTGACTAAAACCAGTTCGCTTCGGGAAGCACGGTTAGTTTTGTCTTGGCTGGGACTGGAAAAGTTCAAAAATCATTATCCCGCAACACTTTCTGGAGGAGAGCAGCAAAAAGTAACCGTAGCGCGGGCGATTGTTGCTAACCCGACAATTGTTTTTGCTGATGAGCCAACTGGTAATCTGGACACCAAGGCAGCAGGAGAAGTAATTGAAACTTTAAAATTTCTTAATCGGAAACTTGGTCGAACAGTGATCTTGGTTACTCACAATCCCCAATATCTTCATTTATCAAAATCTTTGTACTATATGGAAGATGGAAAAGTTTTTAAAACTTCTTCGCAAGCGATCGCTAAACACATTGCCGAGATTTCTATTTAGGGCTAATTATGAAGTTTAAGTATCTGTTAGAAATTGCTTTTCGGAATCTTTGGTTTCGGGTGGGACGTACGGTAATTACCATCGCGGGAGTGGTGATTGGCATTGGCGCGATTGTTTTTTTAGTATCTCTTGGTTATGGTTTGCAGAAAATGACCTTAGCACAAATTGGTACAATGAAACTTTTAGAGGTCTTGGATGTTTATAGTGAAAAATCAACAATTGTCAGAATGAATGACAAGGAAGTGGAAAGAATTAGTAATCTTGCTCATGTGGAAGCGACTACTCCTCTGATTAGTTTGGGAGGGAAAATCAAACGCGGTGACAAAGAAACGGAAGCAATAATTTATGGCGCCGAGAGGCGTTATTTTGATTTTTCGGAAACAAGTTTGAGCACTGGTGCTGGTTTTACCGGTGACTTAAATGAAGCGATTTTAAATACGGCTGCTTTGGATTTGCTGGGAGTAAAAAATCCTCGTGATGTTTTGGGAGAGACAATTAAAACTGATGTGGTTTTAACCAAGAGCGTTGCCCCCAATTTAAAAAAAGAACGAGAAACAGAAAAGAATCTTAAAGTTAAGGTAGTGGGAGTAGTTTCCGAGAATGGCAGTGCTGCTGTTTATCTTCCTCTGTTCAAGCTAACCAGTAAAGGAGTAGAAAATTATCAACTCTTAAAGGTAAAAATTGATTCTAAGGAGTGGGTAGAACAATTGCGTTTTCAAATTGAGAACTTTGGTTTCCGCGTAGATTGGATTGGTGATACGATTGCACAAGTTAATCAGGTCTTTAATTTATTTAAAATTATTCTGGGAGCTTTCGGAGGAATTGCTCTGCTTGTTTCTGCTCTAGGGATTTTTAATACTTTAACGGTTTCTTTAATGGAACGAACGCGGGAAATTGGGGTGATGCAGGTTCTCGGGATGCGCGGGAAGGATATTCAAAAACTTTTTCTGATTGAAGCGGGTTTGATTGGGGCGGTTGGGGGAACTGCGGGAACTCTGGTTGGTTATGGATTGGGTCAACTTTTGAATTATCTTTTGCAAATTTTTGCTACGCGAGCAGGAGCAGAGGCAGTGGCGATTTTCTATACCCCGCTTCCTTTTGCAATTTTAGTCGGTCTTTTTGCTTTATTGATAGGGTTATTTACGGGAATTTATCCGGCGCTGCGAGCGAGACACATTCATTCCTTAGACGCACTCCGTTATGAGTGATTTTAAGAGTAACTGCTGTTTTTTCTTGCGGTTTTTTGATATAATTACTTTAGAAATATTTAGTTAATTTTTAATGCAATCCTGTATGACTAAAAAAGCTTTTGTCGAGATTTCAATGACTGTTGTTTTTTTAGCAACGTTATTCATCTTGCCCGCTCACGCAAAAATCAAAGGGGAAGGATTAACCGTTTCTCCGCCGATTAGGGAAGTAACCTTGCAAAAAGGCCAGGTTACGGAAGGGGTGGTTAAACTGACTAATCCTACTGCCAAAACCATTACTGTTTATCCTCTTGCAATGAACTTTGGTGCGGAAGGTGAAGGAGGAGAACCACGTTTCTTTCCGGCTACTGATGAGCAGCAGACCTATTCTTTAGCAAAGTGGATCAAATTTTCCCAGACCAAAATTGCTTTGACTTCTGAACAAGTTGTAGAATTCAATTATCAAATTGATGTTCCTGCCGATGCTGAACCGGGTGGTCATTACGGGGTGATTTTCTTCGCTACCAAGCCGCCGACTCTTGGAGATCAGACTAATCAGGTTGTTTTAAGCGGTATGGTTGGTTCTTTGATTTTGGGTATTGTCCCGGGGAAAATTAAGGAAAGTGCTTTATTGGAAGAGTTTTCTACTCGCAAGATCTACTTCAGTTTACCGGCTACTTTTGTGGTGCGCTTGAAAAACGCGGGTAATGTTCATTTTAAGCCAAATGGTGACATCGCAATTAAAGATATTACCGGTGGTGAGGTGAAAAGGGTGGTTTTGAATCAGGCGAAAGGAAATGTTTTACCGCAGAGTATCCGTAAGTTTGAGGAGAAATGGGAGGATGATAATAAATCGGTGTTTGGTTATGTGGGACCGTTTAAGGCTAATTTACGGGTGGTTTATGGAATGAAGGGATATACTTTGGACGGCAAGTTGAGCTTCTGGGTTATTCCTTGGTGGTTGATTGTTGCTCTCGGTATTGCTATTCTGGTCGTTGTTTACTTCATTATCCGTCACAATATCAAGAAAAAGAAGCAGTTAGCCGCAGTGAAAAAATAGCAGTTTTCTTGGTTAAATTCAAAAGCCGCGGGAGCTAATCTCGCGGCTTTTTGATTAGCCCTGCCCTTATGGCGGGGTTGTTTGGAAGAGGGATCCCGCCATGCGGCGGGGTGGAGCTTGCTCCAATGTTTTAAGTACACACTTATGTCGGTTTTCATCTTAAGTTAATTGTAACATTTCATTAGGCGTCTTTCCGTTTAAAGCACAATGTTCTAAATCATTGTAGTAACTATTCCAGAGCTTGAGTTTCAAGACCAGCTCTTCAAAAGTGATGGTTCTAAAGTTAATTTTTTGGTAGAAACATTCTTTGTCAGTGCGATGGCTTCTTTCTACTTTGCCGTTTTGCTGCGGTTTACCGGGGTCAATGAGGTAATGAATAATGTTGTTCTTTTGATATTCTCGATCAAAAGAGTGAATTCGAGGATTTAAGGGATCACTACTCTTCTTGTAATCTATGTATCTATTCGTGAAATAGCTGGCATTGTCAGTCTTGATTGCCTTGATCTGAAAAGGAGCACTTCTAATCAGTGTCTTGAAGAAATCAATAGATGTCCAGTTTGAATACTGATCGTAAATCTTGAGATATCTCCACCGCGAAGCACAATCAATGGCAGTAAACTGATAATACTTCTTTCCCTCAACCTTTTTAGGAACGTACCTGATATCAATCTCTACTAGTTCTCCCTTGGCTAAAGGAATCTTTAGATATTGGTATTTAATCTTCCTTGGCCGATACTTCCTTACTAATCCTTCTTGTTTCAAGAACTTACCGATCGTTCTGGGATGAATCGTAATGCCTTCTTTCTTTACCTTCCAAGCAAGTTTTAACGCGGAGAGCTTTGCCTTCCTTCTTAAAGCAAGAATCTCTTCTTTAATCCCAATCGGTGTTTCTTTAGGGTTACTCTTTGGTCTAGTTGATTTGGGGATTAATCCCTTCCTGCCTTCCTTTCTAAAACTTGCGACCCATCTTTCTAACGTTCTTTGTGAATAAGGGAATACCTTAACTACATCTTTGATCTTTGTTTCTTTTTTTACGATGGGTAAAACCCATCTTAATCTTTCTTCCTGAGTGTCTCTTGGTAGTTTGGTGCACATACCATTCATCATACATTTTCTCCTGAAACCGACAAATGTGTATGTACATTACCCAAAACGCTTGACCAGTGCGGTTTTATATGTTATAATTAAGTAACTGATAAAAATTGATTATGGTGATATAAACCCTATTGGAATCACGAGGGACGGGGTAATTCAAGCCAATCTTTATTGTTAGTTTAATAAAAACAAAAATGAAAAAGCAAAACGTAAACCAGATTCTTTTCAAGCATTTTTGGAAAAGAAACGGGGGGATTCAGCCAAAAGGGTTTTTAGTACTATTTTTAGTACTCACTCTTTTGGTTTTTATATATCCAAGAGTCGCCCGCGCTGATGCACTAACTGCTCTCTCTGACACCATGAGTCGTTTGCAAAAGAGTACTGCATCTAATCACACGATTAAGTTCACCACTCCCACTGGTGCTGGTGATGTTGGTGATACCATTGAAATCACCATGCCGACTGGATTTACTATTGGCTCAGTAGATTACACAGATATTGACCTTTCTCACGGTCCTTCTACTGGTTATGAAACGGAGGAAAGTTTAGCAGCTGCGGCTTCAGGAACAGAATGGGGTGCTTCTTTCTCAGGTCAGGTACTCTCCTTGGAACACCCTACCAATGGTGCTAATGGTGATATTGAGCCGAATGACAAGGTAGTTGTAGAGATTGGTACCCATGCTACTTACCAAACTAATGGTGACCAGCAGATTACTAACCACGCTACTGCAGCTACTTACACAATTTCTATCGCTGGTGACTTTGGTGACTCGGGTAAAATTGCCATTGTGATTTTGGATGATGATCAGGTGGATGTTACCGCTAGTATTGATCCGGTGATTACTTTCTCTTTGTCTGCAAACGCTACTGATTTTGGCACTCTTGCTCCCGGTATAGTTGATACTTCTTCTCCAAATATTACCCTGACTATTGGTACTAATGCTAATAGTGGTTATACCATTACGGTTCGTGATCAGGGAAACGGCTCTAATCCGGGCCTCTATAAATCAGCTTCACCGACCGATATCATCGGTTCTGCGGATGATAGTTACAGTGATACAGCAAATCTTGATTCGGTTATTGGTTATGGTATTCAGGGTTCTTCCGCGCAGGCAACAATCGCTACACGTTACAACCAGAGCGGTAATACCGTTGGTGGTTTGGAAATTATAGATACTACTTTAGCGAGTTATGCTAGTGCAATGAGTGCTGATCATACTATTACCGTTACTCATAAGGCAAAATCTGGTTCTTACAAGAAAGCAGGTTCATATAGCGATACTTTGACTTATATTGCGACGGCGAACTTCTAAAAAGGGCAGAGGGCAAAGTCCAGAGGGCAGAGTCGGAAATATAAAATGTTAAAAAGGGGCGGAGGAAAATTATGATGGCGAAACGTCTGAATGCTTTTATTTTAACTTTCAGTTTATTTTTGGCATGTGTTTTTATCACTCCGCTTTTTGCGAAAGAAGTAGTGCGGGATGTTAGGGTTTCTGCACGTGTTCCTTCCACGGTTTCGCCGGAGCATTCTACAATTCAATTGAGTAAAACTCAAGCCGTTGCTGATCCCACCAAAGACCAGCCGGTTTTTTTAACGGTTTATTTAAGAGACGCAAAACAAAAACCCCTGCCTAAAGTGGAGGTAACTCTTACTTCCAGCAGAGGAGATTTGGATGTAATTGAAGCGGTTTCCAAGCTTTCTTTGCAGAATCACTACGCTTTGCGGGTGAATGTTTCCAAAATGAAATCTGATTTAACTGATAGCGATGGTAAGGTTTCTTTTCGGGTGAGCAGTTTTACGCCGGGTGAAGTTGTTTTGCTAATCAAAGCGGACAGTGGTGTTACGTTACCTGCGCAGACTATTCGTTTTCTGCCGACTTCCCTCTGGGATGAATTGACGATTACTTTTCCTCTGCTTGGGACTGACAAAGAAATTGCTTTGCTTAACCCCGAGGCAGAACTAACAAAGGATCTTTCTCCTTTACAGTTAGAAGCACGCCGTAAGGTTCATGTGGATGCGAAAGTTCGTGTTCCCGGCTGGCTTTTGGTTCTTACTTTGTTTGCAATAATCAACATCGTTGGTTTTCTGATGTTTGTTTTGGCAATGTTGGGCAAAATCAAGCGGCTGGAGCACGAGGAAGTAGTGTTATTGCGCAAAATCTTTCATACTAAGAAAATTGAACGTTTGAAGAAATCGCTGATTAAAAATGGTTTCAATGGGGGGGCGAATAAAGATTTAAAAGTTAACGACAGCGAGAAAAGTACCTTGATTAGACCGAATGGTAAATGACTCACAACTATTAATCAGGTGGGACTGAAAATGATAGTTTCCGCCAGAGGCAGACCCCGCTATGCGGGGAAAAACCGAAAAACTTCCTTGATAATTAGTGGAAAAAGTTAAGTTGTCTCCATTTTTTAGATAAGTGATGTGTTCCAAGACAGTGGCGGTAACCTGAATTTGTTGACTAGATGCGGAAACTCTGGATGGGCTTAGAGTTAGGGTAATTACTAAAATCAAAGTGAGAAATAGAGATAGTTTAATAAAGAATCGGGAGAACATATTGAGGGAATAAGATTGAGGAATCATTTTAACACGGATTATTTAAAATTCAAAGTTCGGGGATAAACCTGTAGGGATAACTCTAGAGTTGTCCCTACAAAAACGAAAAATCAAAAATGAAGTATCAATATCGGAAAATTTATTTTCGCAAGCGCAAGGTTCATGCAGGAAAATTCCTTTTGTCTTTTACGAAAGGTCGTTTTATTGATTCGGTTAAAAAAGTTAAAGTACTGCGTCGCAGAGTAAAATTTCAGGTTTCGCCAGTGCAGTTGAACTATGCTCTTGCTCCGATCGGTCGCCCGCATTTTGCACAGGCATTGTTTGTTTGCTTAGGCATTCTTATTTTTGTCTTCACTAGTGTTTTCCCCTTTCCTAAAGCGGAAGCAGCTTATACCGGCAAACATCTCCGCACCGTTGAATATGTCTTGGGAGGAGGAACTGATAATACTTCTCGTACCACCGGTACTACTACTTATGCCGGAGCGGCTTGGGGTACTTCTAAAGGCACTGATAAGATAATCACCATTCCCAACTCAGGCGGCGGCATTAAA
>CAZFJP010000015.1:0-87808 GCA_964518965.1 uncultured Candidatus Saccharibacteria bacterium
TTATAATTTGAAGTATTCTATTGGAATAATAAAATGTCGGGAAAAATCATTATTAGGGGAGCAAGGGTCCACAATTTAAAAAATATCAATCTGGATCTACCGAGAAATAAATTGATTGTGATCACCGGAATATCCGGTTCAGGTAAATCCTCGTTGGCTTTTGATACAATTTATGCTGAAGGTCAGCGCCGTTACGTGGAATCGCTGTCTGCTTACGCAAGACAGTTTTTAGGAATAATGGAAAAGCCGGATGTAGACCAGATTGATGGTTTAAGCCCGGCGATTTCCATTGACCAAAAAAACGCTAGTAAAAACCCCCGTTCCACCGTTGGTACCATTACTGAAATTTACGACTATCTCCGATTACTTTTTTCCCGCGTCGGTATTCCTCACTGTCCCCAGTGTGGTAGAGCAATTTCTCGCCAAACAATTGGCCAGATTATAAAACGTGTTTCTGAATTGCCTCATGGAACCAAAATTATGATTATTGCACCAGTAATTCGCGATCGCAAGGGTGAGCATTCTCACGTGATTACTGAACTAAAGAAAGCCGGTTACCTTCGCTTACGGGTTGATGGCAAGATGTTGGAGGTAACCTCTGAGATTAAATTAGATAAGCAGAAAAAACATACTATCGAAGTGATTATTGATCGTTTATCTATTGACCAGAAAACAACCACAGAGCAGGAAAAGAAGTCACGCTTGAGTAATTCTCTGGAAACTGCCCTTGAATTAGGCAATGGTATCGTGATTATTCACGATATTGATACTAAAAAAGAGACCCTCTATTCAGAGCACTTTTCCTGTCAATACTGTGATATTGACTTGCCCGAAATTAATCCTCGTAATTTTTCTTTTAATAGTCCCCATGGTGCTTGTCCAGATTGTACCGGTTTGGGAATTAAATTAGAAATTGATCCTGATCTAGTCGTACCAAATAAAAATCTCACCATTGCCGAAGGCGCCATTCGTCCCTGGAGCCGTTCTAATGCTAACCAAACTTGGTATATGCGGATTTTAGATCAACTAAGCAAGAAGTATGATTTCTCTTTGGATGTTCCATTTGGCAAACTGCCAGAAAAAGCTAAGCAGATTATTTTATATGGCAGTGGCAAAAACACAATTACTGTTGAAGGAATTAATCATAATGGTTATGAACGCAAATTTGAAACTACTTATGAAGGAGTGATTCCTAATCTCACTCGCCGCTACAAAGAAACTGACTCTGACTTTATGCGCCACGAAATTGAAAAGTACATGACAACAAAAATCTGCCCCACTTGTAATGGCAAACGACTGAAACCTGAGATTCTTAGCGTAACAATCGGTGGTAAATCCATTATTGATGTCACTGAACTAACAATTGATAAATTAAAAGAGTTTTTTAATCTCAAGAACGGAAAGAATAAATATTTCACTTTCACGGAAAGGCAACTAAAAATCTCCGCGCAGATTTTGAAGGAGATTCACAAACGTTTAGATTTCTTGATTAAGGTAGGCCTAGATTACCTTACACTCGATCGCCCTGCAGGAACACTCGCTGGCGGTGAAGCACAACGTATCCGCCTAGCTACCCAAATTGGTTCGGGTTTGACTGGTATTCTCTACATTTTAGATGAACCCTCAATCGGCTTACATCAACGTGATAATAAACGTCTAGTTGAAACCTTAAAAGGTCTCCGCGATCTTGGCAACACCGTAATTGTAGTAGAGCATGATGAAGAAACAATCATGTCAGCTGATTATGTTATTGACATGGGGCCTGGCGCTGGAAAGTACGGAGGAATGATTGTGGCTGAAGGTACCCCCGAACAAATCAAAAAAAACCCTCGTTCTCTAACCGGAAGGTATTTAAGCGGTAAAGATTCTATTCCCCTTCCCACTAAATTTCATCCCGGAAATCAAAAATTTTTGGAAATTGTTGGCGCGTCGGAGCATAACTTAAAAAACATTAATGTCAAAATCCCTTTAGGAAAATTCGTTTGCATCAGCGGCGTCTCCGGCTCTGGCAAGAGCACTTTGATTAATGAAATTTTAGCCAAGTCTCTAGCAAGAACTTTCCATAATGCTAAAGCATTGCCAGGAGCGCACAAAGAAATCAAGGGAATCAACAATTTGGACAAAGTAATCAACATTGACCAATCACCTATCGGTCGAAGTCCTCGCAGCAACGCTGCCACTTACACTGGAGTATTTACCGAAATTCGCAAGCTCTTTGCAGAAACCGAAGAAGCAAAAATTCGCGGCTATAAGCAAGGAAGATTTAGCTTTAATGTTAAAGGCGGACGTTGCGAAGCCTGCAAAGGTGATGGAATTATTAAAATCGAAATGCAATTTTTGCCGGATGTGTACGTACCATGCGAGGAGTGTAAAGGAAAACGCTATAACGAGGAAGCACTAGAGATTCATTACAAAGGCAAGAATATCGCTGATGTTCTGGACATGACTGTTAAAGATGCTTTGTTTTTCTTTCGCAATATTCCCGGTATTCACCGCAAAATGGAGACCTTAAACGAAGTCGGTCTCGGCTATCTTCATCTCGGACAACCAGCTACGACCCTCTCTGGTGGCGAGGCACAACGAATTAAACTTGCAACTGAACTAAGTCGCCACTACACCGGTAACACTCTGTACATTTTAGATGAACCAACAACTGGACTTCACTTTGATGATGTAAAAAGATTACTACGTGTCCTAAATCAATTAGTAGAAAAGGGAAATACTGTTTTAGTAATTGAGCATAATTTAGACGTTTTAAAAACTGCGGACTTTATTATTGACCTTGGTCCGGAGGGCGGAGAGAAAGGTGGAAAAGTTGTCGCAATTGGTACACCACAGGAAGTGAGTAAGGTTAAATCGTCTTATACGGGACAGTTTCTAAAACGATATTGGAAATAATCATCTAAAAAAAATCACCCTAATCACAAATTAAGGTGATTTTTATTATGACACATTTTGAGATATTTGGCAAGGCAATTTACTTGACAGGACACCAAAAATCTGCTAAAGTTACTTGTCTTTGAAACGAGTCAATCACATAACTAACACAGTATCTTCCGGTCGTTACCATCCAATCGGGACGAACCGGGACGAACCTTACCAAAAGAAAGGAGGTGCAAAGGCGATGCCCGAAGCGATCAGCGAGGGCGAGGAACTAATCCTCCTCTCCCCTCTCAACGTAACGGACGCAAAGGTTACCCCCTGCTCCGCCCAGCGGTTTTTTCTCGCCCTTACCTTAGACTACAACTACCCCGCTATCCTCTGCCAGGAACTGATTAAAAACCTTTCCTTCTACCTTCCCCAGGAACCGGAAATAATCTTCCGGGGTATTAACCTCCACGTCCAAGGTAATCAAGTAACCGCCGACCTCGTCCCCGACCTCCGCACCATGGAACAACTCGTCCTGCGGAAAATATCTTCCTTCGTGCCCCCAAAAGTAAGGAAGAAACTGGACACCGACCCCAGTATCGTCCTTATCATGAAGGAAATTATTAACCGGACGGGGAGAGATTTTTTCACTGTGTCCTTGGAGACTTAAAAAGCCGACTACTATATAGAGTCGGCTTTTAACAAAATCAAATAAATTTTACAATCCTCTTGCTGGTTGACTATAAGCTCGTCTGGTGAGCTCGCGATCAATCTTTTCTCGCATTCTACGTTCTTCAAAAGCATTTGCATCATCCGTCATTTCGGTCTTTAATCGTTCATATCTACGAGCATAATCCGCAGCTTGTTCAGCAATCTTATCGGCACCAGGTTGACCTCTAGTTTGAGTAGCAAGTAATTCATATGCCTTGGCATTTTTTCCTAATGCTGTGGCCTGGTTTAATTTAAGCTTACCAATCCAAGCTTCATATGGTCTAAACTTCGCTAAATCTTGGTCTACCGCTTTGGTAATGTCTCCAATTTTGTCTTGGGATAATTGTTCGGTAGCTACTTGCAAATCCCGATCCATTCTTTCCAACGTAGTTACTGGTTTCTCACCTTCAGCGGTAATAACGGTTCTTTTTTCAGTAACTTCACCTACAGGAGTAACTTCTCTTGCTAACATTTGCGTGCGATTAAAAATTTCACTCATCTGTTCGCGTAATTTCTGATCTTTTTCAGCGTTAACTTTGTTTCTTAATTGATCAATAATTCCAAAAAGTTGCGACTCTCTTGTTCTAATTGCTTCAATTTTTTGTCTAACATCTACTTTATCAACTCCTTGAGTTTCAATAAAAGCATGTTCGCGATTAACAAGCTTAAGATAATCTACTGGATTGCGATCTTCAACTCCGTCAGTGTAACTATCTAAAACATTATCCATTTTAGTGAACTGCTCTTCAAGTTTAGCGAGAGCACCAGGATCAATTCCTTCTTTTAAAGCATTGATTCTTTTTGTTTCTTGCGCAAGAAACTCCGAAGTAATCATCTCCGGTTTAAGTTCCGATGTTTGTTCTAAGCCAGGTTTCTCTAAAGTACCATTAGTCATATATTTATTTCTCCTTTTTTTCTCAGCTTCTAGCTGAGACCCGCTTATGGCGGGATATTTATTGATAAAATAACCTAATTTAGCAGCCCTTGGAAATAAAGCATATCCGCTTGTTTGCAGCACCTCACCTTTATGACTGGGTTATTTAATTATAGCATAAAAACCTGTACTGGTCAAGAATTTTAATCAGGAAAATCCCTCTCAAAGCCCTCTCCTGTGGTATAATAAGAACGTCAGATGGCAGATGGAAGATGTCAGATGTGCGGATTTCCATTCGACATCTGCCATTTTACATCTAACATTTTCCCATGGACCAAGAAAAGTGGAGTGAAATCAAGGATATGATTCACGAGAAATTTGAGATTTTGGAGGAAAAGAAGGAAGATATCACTTATCCCAATGCCAAAGGAGTAGAAGAAAAACGTGGCGAAAGGGAAATTTTGATTTTCAATGGTCCGGAGGGAAAAATTAAGCTGGAATTTGAGAATAAAGAAATGATTATTGATAAAAAGGCCCATTATAGTCACCAAGGTGGCAGCGGCACAACTGAATTTATCTTTTCTCCAACCGAGCGAAGCTATAATATCAACGCTTATCAGTGGTCTGAAGAAATGAAAGATTGGGAGAAAATCCAGTGGCGTTATTAAAATAGAGAATGTATAATGTAGAATGTTAAATTCACATTTCACATTTTACATTATACATTCTACATTATACATTTATCTATGATTGGTATATTCGACTCTGGAGTTGGCGGTTTATCCGTCATGAAAGAACTAATTGCTGCTTTTCCCGACTACCAAATGATTTACTTCGGCGACACTGCGCGCGTTCCTTACGGTAATAAGAGCAAAGAAACTGTTACTCGCTATGCCCTGGAAGATGCGAGTTTTCTAATTAAAAAAGGCGCCAAATTAATTATTGTTGCCTGTAGCACTGCCTCTGCTTTCGCTCTCGATACACTCAAAAAGAAACTAAAAGTACCAGTAATTGGCGTGATTGAACCCAGCATCAAAGCAGCAATTGAAACCACTCGCAACCAAAAAATCGGAGTGATTGGCACTCGCGGAACTGTAAGAAGTAATATCTACGTCGGTCTAGCAAAAAAAATTGACCCAAAAGTGCAAGTTTTTCAGCAGGCCTGCCCCCTTCTTGTCCCCCTAGCTGAGGAAAACTGGGTTAATAAACCAGAAACAAGAAGGATTATCAAATATTATCTTCGCCCCCTCAAAGCTCGTGGAATTGATACTTTGATTCTCGGTTGCACGCACTATCCCCTCCTTGCCAAAACCATCCAAGATATCGCCGGCAAAAGTATTAAACTAATTTTACCGGGGCAAGAAAGTGCTAAAGCAGTTCAGAAATTGCTTAAAAAGAATTCCAAACTGGAAAAATCACTAACTAAAACCCGCAAACATCATTTCTATGCTTCCGATATCTCCGGTGAATTCCGTAATATCGGTAATCGTTTCCTCGGAAGAAGAATTGGTAAATTGATTCAAGCAGATGTGAGTAAGAGGTAGTTTAAAGTCACACCATATTGCGACCATAATTAAAACTAATCTTTTTTTATTTATTTTATGAAAATTTCCATTGTAATTCCTGTTTATAATGAAGCCAATACCATCGCTAGAATCATTGATATTGTAAAAAATGCTCCTTTACCGGAAAATTTAAATCGCGAAATCGTTGTGGTCAATGACTGTTCCACTGATGGCACTAAAGCCATTCTTGAGAAACTGAACCAACCCGAGCTTAAAATTATCCACCACCAGAAAAATCAAGGAAAAGGAGCAGCTTTGCGCACTGGTTTTCAAAATTGCTCCGGAGAAATTGTAATAATCCAAGATGCCGATTTGGAATATAATCCTAACGAATACCCCCAATTACTTGAACCAATTCTCAAAGAAGAAGCAGATGTTGTCTACGGATCGCGCTTTATCGGCAGTAAACCTCACCGCATTCTTTACTTCTGGCACAGCATCGGCAATAAATTACTTACTCTCTGCTCAAATATGCTTTCCGATTTGAATTTAACAGATATGGAAACTTGCTATAAAGTGTTTAAAAAACTAATTCTTGATCAAATCAGTATCGAAGAAAATCGTTTCGGTTTTGAGCCAGAAGTTACCGCAAAAATTGCTCATTTGGCACGAGAAAAGAATATCACCATCTATGAAGTAGGAATCTCTTACCACGGTAGAACTTATAAGGAAGGTAAAAAAATTGGTCTTAAAGATGCTGTTCGCGCTTTTTGGTGTATTCTTAAATACAATGACTCAGGATTAGCACGAGCAACTAAGTACATTCTCAATGGCACCTTAATCGCTATTTCCCAATTTGCCACAATTATTATCTTAGTGCAGTTATTTCACCCGCAAAGCAACTTAATGCAAAATGTTGCTTATGCCATTAGCATTGAAGTTTCCATTATTGTGGGTTTTTTGCTTCATTCCTTTATTACTTGGAGACATAAATATCGATCAGGTGGAGATTTTTTCAAAAAAGCAATGATTTTTCATCTCATCACCTCTTTTTCTTTTATAATCCGACAAGTAATTTTTTACATTTTCTCGACAATGAATATGAACTACCTGATTAACACTTTAATTGGAATTGGAATTGCAATGATTCTAAACTTTGTTGGCTATGATCGTTTGATTTTTAATAAATTACTCAACGATAACCGCAGAAATCAATGAATAAATTAAGATTAAAAAAAATATTTCGCAAGTTTAATAATCCTGCAATTTTTTTTAATGGCACTTTTTTAGTTATCATTGCCTCCTACCTCATTTTAGGGATAATTCTAATCCCTTACTACCGCTTCCAACTTAACCCTGACGGCGTTTCTTACATCTCTATTGCCCAAAAATACTTGTTAGGGGATCTTATTCATGCCATCAACGGATATTGGAGCCCTTTAATTTCTTGGCTACTCATACCATTCCTTGCACTAAAGATTGACGCAATTCTAGCTTTCAAAATTTTCAATCTAATCATCGGGGGATTTACAATTGCCGGAATTAAACTACTCTCTCAGAATTTCCATATTCGGGAAAATATCCGAAATATAATTCTTTCCATGGCAGTTCCACTTATTCTCACTTTTGCTTTTATCCTTATTACTCCCGACCTCCTATTACTCTGTTTGCTTATTTATTACTTAAGTATCATCTTTAAAGCGAACTATTCCCACAAGAATTATTGGGGAGCCTTCGCAGGATTACTGGGCGGCTTTGCCTACCTCAGCAAACAATTTGCTTTCTTTTTCTTCCTCACTCATTTTATCCTGTTTAATTGTTTTTATTTTCTCACCAATAAAAAACAAAGAAAGACTATAATTATCAGTTTTATCTTGGGCATCACAATCTTTTTAATGATTAGCACTCCTTGGATTATTGCTCTAAGTAATAAATATCATTATTTTACCACCGGCTCAGCAGGAATAAAGAATTATTCTTTCGTGGGAACAAAAATACGCGGAGAAATACAAAAAACCGCAAAACAGATTGGTTCCTTCCCTCCACCCAATACCTCTGCTGTAAGCACTTTTGAAGACCCAACCTACTTTAACTCAAAAAGCTGGAGTCCTTTTCAATCACTGAACAATTTCAAGATCCAACTGAAAATTATTTATAAAAACACTCTCAAGATAATTTCAATCTACGGAAAGTATTCTTTTTTCTTACCCTTAATTGCTTTAGGATACCTCATCCTGATAACTAGATACCGAAAAAAATTAATTACTAAGCGAGAACTGATCTTCCCGACCGCGACAATTATCTTATATTCCACAGGTTATGCTCTGGTCTATCTCGAACCAAGACACATCTGGATTTCCCAAATCCTTTTTCTAATTATGGGAGGGTATCTACTTAGCCAAGTATTCCAAAACAAATTCTTCCGCGCAACTCAGAAAAAAATTATCTTGTTAATCTTCGCCTTTTCTTTTATCTTACTCCCTGTCAAAGATTTAACTGATCGAATCAATGCCGGCAAAAACATTTACCAATTATTTAAAAAAATAGAGCGCTACAATATTCAAGGCAAAATTGCTTCCAATAATAATTGGTATAAAACTACTTTCCTTGCTTACTATTTAAAAGCTCAGAATTATGGACAAACTGATAATCTTAGTCCGAACGAGATTAAAAATCAATTAGTTAAAAATGACATCGACTATTATTTTTGCTGGGGAAAGTTACCAGAAAACCACTCGCAAATCTTGAAAAATTACTCCAAAGTTACTACGGTAATGAGTGAGGGAGCAAAACTGGAAATTTACCATCTTAAATAACAATAAATCTTCTTTTCGCAAAAGTCAGAAGACAAAAACTAGAAAACCAAAACTTAAAATTTTCCAAATTTAATCTTTCAGCTTTAACTTTAATCACTCAAATCATTCAATATGTCTAAAAATGATCAAAACCTAGACGCCATGCGTCACTCTGCTTCTCATGTTTTAGCTGAGGCAGTTTTGTCAATGTTTCCGGAAGCCAAACTAGCCATTGGCCCAAACATTGCAAATGGTTTTTATTATGACTTTGAATTACCGCGCACTTTGATTCCAGAAGACCTGCCAATCTTGGAAAAAAAGATGCAGGAAATTATCAAAAAGGATGAAAAATTTGAGCGCTACGAGGAACCAAAGGAAAAAGCAATCAAGTTTTACGAGAAACTAAAACAACCCTACAAAACAGAATTAATCAGCGATATCAAAGAAAAAAACGTTACCTTTTATAAAAATGGTAACTTTGTTGATTTATGCAAAGGGCCTCATGTTGCTTCAACCGGAAAAATCGGACCTTTTAAATTAACTTCTATTGCAGGCGCTTACTGGCGCGGAGACTCTAAAAAAGCAATGCTTCAACGTATTTACGGCGTTGCTTTTGCAACTCAAAAAGAATTGGATAACTATCTCAAACGCATGGAACTAGCTCGAGAAAACGATCATCGCAAAATTGGCAAAAAGTTAGATTTATTCAGTTTTCAAAAAGAAGGTCCCGGTTTTCCCTTCTGGCATTCTAAAGGTATGGTCCTTTGGCGTTTGATTGAGAACTATTGGAGGAAAGTTCATAAAGCTGCTGGTTATGTAGAAGTAAAAACACCAATCGTTCTCCAAGAAAATCTCTGGCATCAATCCGGGCACTACGATCACTATCGCGAAGCGATGTACTTTACCAAGATTGATAAACAAGGATATGCCCTAAAGCCGATGAATTGCCCCGGAGGAATTTTAATTTACAAAAGCAAAAGTCATTCCTATCGTGAACTCCCCCTGAGAATAGCAGAGCTTGGAATAGTTCACCGCCATGAACTCGCAGGAGTACTTCATGGTCTTTTTCGTGTCCGTAGTTTCACTCAAGACGATGCTCATATTTATTGCACTGAAGAACAAATAGAAGAGGAAATTGTAAGCATTGTCAAACTAGAACTAGAAACCTACTACAAATTTGGATTCAAGGACTTTCATGTAGAACTTTCTACCCGCCCTATCTCCTCTATTGGTACTGATGAAATGTGGGAAAAAGCCGAAACCACCTTAGAAAACGCCCTAAAGAAAGAAAAGATCAACTACAAATTAAATCCCGGTGATGGCGCCTTTTACGGCCCAAAAATTGACTTCCATATTAAAGATTCACTAGAAAGAAGCTGGCAGTGCGGAACCATTCAGCTTGATTTTTCCATGCCCGATCGCTTTGATCTAAATTATATTGATAAAGATGGTAGAAAGAAACGCCCCGTAATGATTCATCGCACCATTCTAGGAAGTTTTGAAAGATTTATCGGCATTCTCTTGGAACATTATGGCGGTAACCTACCACTGTGGCTTGCACCAACTCAGGTAGTAATTATTCCAATTGGTGAAAAACATATCAAATATGCCGAAAAAGTGAAAAAAGAGCTAACTGCCCGAGACATTCGTGTCGAAATTAACGCAAGTGATGAAAGAATGCAAAAGAAAATCAAAGATGCCTCAGAAAACAAAGTGCCTCTGATGTTAATTGTCGGTGATAAAGAGATGAAAAGCAAGAAAGTGGCATTAAGAAGCAGATTAAAAGGAGACGAGGGGATAATCAGTGTTAGTGAATTAATCAAAAGAGTCCAACAAAGTCAAAAATCAAAAGGCTTGCCTCGCTTCCGCTCTGGCGGAGCGGGCAAGAGTAAAAGCAAAATTCAAAAATAAAGTATTTCAGTTAAAGAATTAAAACACTTCAGCCTAAACTTTTATCTTTTGCTTTCAATTTTACTTTTTGATTTTTGCTTTTTGCATTTTCCAACATGTCCAAGCAACTAAAAACTATTTTATTGTACTGGCTCCCGACTATTCTCTGGATGGGAGTAATTTTCTACCTGTCCAGTATCCCCGACTTAAAAACAAACTTAGGTATCTGGGACACGATCTTTCGCAAAATCTTCCATGGATGTGAATTTGCCATCCTCTTATTACTCGCTTGGCGTGCTTTTCGCGAATCAGGATTAAAACCAACAAGTTCAATGGGTTTTGCCTTCACTCTTTCTTTTCTTTATGCTATCTTCGACGAACTTCACCAAATGTTCGTCGCAAAAAGAGTCGCAAGTCCATGGGATGTCGGAATTGATACGGCGGGAATTATCTTAATGATCATAGTGATTTGGCTTTTTCAAAGAAGGGCAGAAATTGGTAAAATCAAACAAAGGTTAGAATAAACATCGAGACACCTTTCCTGCCAGTAATAAAAGATATGTCTCTCCCCTACAAATGACACAAAAAAACAGACATCGGGCCAAACCAATGTCTGTTTTATAATTCATCCTTAGGGATACATCATAGAACATCCCTACCTATCATTTTTTCACCAATGCTACTATTTTTTCAAACACTTTTGGTTCTTTAATCGCCAAATCTGCCAAAATCTTCCGGTCTAATTCAATTTTATTCTTTTTTAAACCCGCAATAAACTGACTGTATTTCAAGCCATGCTGACGAACAGCAATATTTAAACGGGTAATCCAAAGACAACGGAAATCCCGTTTTTTTAAACGCCTGTGAACATAAGCGTGCTGACCTGCACGAATTGCCGCTTCTTTAGCACGTTTGTAAAGTTTACTTCGTCCAGAACGAAAACCTTTTGTTCTTTTTAAAACCTTTTTGTGCCTGCGGCGATTAATTGTACCTCGCTTAACTCTTGCCATAATAAAAATTAGCGATAAGGAATCAATTTTTTTAGACGTCTACGATCACTAGTCGTAACACTAACACGACGACGGTAGCTTCGTTTTAAATTTCTTGATTTCTTAATCCGATTGTGACTTTGACTAGCACGGCGGCGCTTTAATTTTCCACAACCTGTAAGGTGCACTCGCTTCTTCGTGCCACTATGAGTTTTAAGTTTTGGCATAATTTAATTTTTAGGTTTCAATATCAATGAAAGGATAAATCCCTTACGATTTAAATCTTTGTCAATTTCTGCCTCCGTTTTCAACAGCTCTTGAAACTTCCGCAAAACCTTTTCGGCAAGATTTCCGTGCATCTTCTCGCGACCCTTTAAGAGAATCTCGACTTGTACTTTGTTCCCTTTTTTCAAAAACTTTTTTGCCTGATGAGCTTTTACTCCCAAATCATGGTCAGAAATCCGGATACTCAAACAGATCGTTTTCAACTCTCCCTTCTTCTGAACAACCCGATGTTTATGCTCTTTCTTTTCCTCCCAATAACAATACTTGCCATAATCCATAATTTTGCAGACAGGAGGGTTAGCTTTGGGGGCAACTTCCACCAAATCAAGCTCCTTCTCTTTTGCTAATCTCTGTGCTTCGTCAATGTTCATTTCCCCCAATTTATTTTCTTCCTCATCAATAACAATTACTCTCGGAGCGTTAATTTGGTAATTGATACGTAGTCCTTTAATCTTAAAACTCCTTTCTAGTAGTTAAAAACTAGTCCCTACTAGCAGCAGTATAGCAAAAACCTCTTAATGAGACAAGATTAATGTTTATTCTTACACATTCCTACAGAATCTCCCGAAACCGTTTCTGACATTCCCACAATCACCGAAAGAGCTTTATTATGAAAGGAAAAATTAGCTTCATTGGCCATAAACTGATAAGCAAAAGTAGCAAAGTTAATCTTTTGCTCGCTTTGGAGAAGAAACTTTTGTTCCTTAATCAAACTGTACTGGTCAATGAAACTAAATCTCCCCCGAGAAAGCTCCCAGCATTTAAACCAGAGATTTTTAAACTCAAAAGGATGGAGAAAAAGCGCATTAAGTTTCTGGTTTTCTAAATCCGGATTGAACCTAAAACTATCTTTCTGACCAAAAAAGAGCAAATTACCAAAGGAACCAGCAAAGACCTTTAGATTAGCACGATAGTGACTGGACACTTTTAGATCAATTGCTAGTGGTTTAAAACCTTTAATCACTTTGAGATTTATCCGAAAACGATTCCAAAAATTTAATTTCTGGCGGGAATTCGTATAAATATCACGGAGATAATTCGGAAAACCAAAGTCAACCGAGCCGAGAAAATAATACTCTTCTACCTGACCAACGCCAACGCGTTTAATTTTTCCCTTGGCTAAATTAGTCAGGGCAGTTTGCCAATCGATAATTCCTAACATCGTCGCGAGTTGATTTCTTTCCCCTGTCGGCACAATCCCCAGGGCCACTCCGGCTTTCTGTTCTTCTAAAATCCCGTTTAAAACCTCCTCAACGGTAGCATCCCCTCCGACTGCTACAATGACCCGATTGCCGCGCCGAATACCCATTCGCGCTAATTTCTTTGCTTCATTAGGACTGGTAGTTTTAGCAATCTCGCCCTCAATTTTTTTGACCCGAATTGCAGCCAGAAACTCTTGTTGAATCTGGTCAAATTTATGATTACCGGCAATTGGGTTGACGATGTAGTAATACATAGGATAAAGTAAAAAATCAAAAGGCAAAAATTGAAGTATTATTTAGCTAAAGAAAGTAAAATGAAAAACTCACATTTTTGCACTTTACTTTCAATTTTGCTTCTTGATTTTTGCTTTTTGCCTTTGGAGATGTTCTTTCGCTCTATCCGTTGCTTCTCTCCCCTTCGCTGTTCTATTTAAGAAACCTAATCTAATCAAATATGGTTCGCAAACACACTCAATTGTTTCTTCGTCCTCTGCAATTGCCGCGGCTAAAGTTTTTAATCCTACTGGTCCACCATCAAATTTATCAATTAAAGCAGAAAGTAATTGGCGGTCAACTTCATCTAATCCTTTACTGTCAACATTAAACATTTTTAAGGCCTTTTCGGCAATTTCCAAAGTAATCTTACCATCCCCTTTCACTTCAGCATAGTCGCGCACGCGTTTCAGAAGCCGATTAGCAATACGCGGCGTTTTTCGAGAACGCTTGGCAATCTCCTTACGTGCTAATGAGTCTAGCTTAATACTGAGAATCTTCGCAGAACGTTTCAAGATATCATCAATTTCCACATCTGAGTAGAAATCCAAGCGATAAGTTACCCCAAAGCGGTCGCGTAGGGGACCGGACAGAGCGCCGATTTTTGTTGTCGCGCCAATAATAGTCAGAGGTGGCAGTTCCATGCGGAGATTTTTTGCTCCCGGTCCTTTACCTAACATGATATCCAAAACCGAATCTTCCATTGCGGGATACAAAAGTTCCTCTGCCTGAGTATTTAAGCGATGAATTTCATCAATAAATAAGACATCACCGGGACTTAAACTAGCAAGCAAAGAAGCAAGATCCCCGATTCGTTCAATCGCCGGACCACTAATTACTTTAAGATTACCCCCAATTTCATTGGCAATGATATTCGCAAGAGTCGTCTTTCCAATACCGGGCGGACCATATAATAAAATATGTTCCAATGCTTCCTGACGTCTTTTTGCCGCCTGAATAAAAATTTCCAAACTTTGTTTAATCTGTCTTTGTCCAACATATTCAGCTAATTTTTGCGGTCGCAAAGTCAAATCAAGAACTTGATCTTCCTTTTGTGGTTTCGCATCTAATAAATTTTCTTCAACTGCGTTCTTTGAACTTCTTCGGGTAATTTTTTTCATTCACTTAACAGTTTAAGAACATATTTTAAGCGTTCTTGCACAGTTTTTAAACCACTCGGGATCTTGCTAATTACTTCATTTATCTGAGTTGGTTCATAGCCGAGACCTTGCAAAGCTAGCTGTACTTCTTCCGTTCCTGGTCTGGCTGCTATTTTCTCCTTCTCCAGTTTAGATTTCAACTCCACCACCAATCGTTCTGCAGTCTTTCTCCCAATACCCGGAATTGCCTTTAAAAAAGCAATATCCTCGCCAATAATCGCCAGATGTAATTGGCTGACACTTGCTTTTTCCAAAACTTTTAAGGCTACCTTAGGGCCAATTCCCGGAACAGAAATTAAGGTGTTAAATAACTTTAGTTCTGCAGGATTGGGAAAACCAAATAAGCTCAAATTGTCCTCGCGGACATGCAGGTGAATATGCAATTTTACTTCTTCGCCTGCCTTATATTGCTCTAGATAACGTTTTAAAGTGAAAACTTCAAAACCCACTCCGCCAATAAGCAGTGTTAGAGAATTTTGATTAACGTTCTGAATTGAACCTTTAAGATAAGAAATCACTACTTCAGCTTAAATATTCTTTTAGCATTTCCAAAGAGAATTTTTTTCTGATCTTTTTGAGAAAAACTCTGTTTTATTTCACCTAACAAACGATGGGGATTTTTCTTCTGATAAATCATATGTTCATCAGAACCAAAGATTACTCTTCCTGCTCCACATTCTTTTACTGCTCTTTTCACCTGATCAATGTTCCTGCCAGAAACTTCCAAATAAACATTTTTAAAACGCTTGCAGAGTACAATTGCCTCTTCTAAAGGACTCATGTGATAAAGAATAAAAGTAATTCGAGGAAAACTCTTAATGAATGTGGTAAAAATTTTAGCGTTACAGTAGTTTGAGTTGCCTGTATGAAAAACAACTGGCAAATTGTGAGTTTGAGCAAAATTTAATACCGGATTTAAAATTTCTTTTGTGGGATAATAACGATTCAATGAAGAATGAAGCTTAATCCCTACACACTCTTCTCGATCAACGTACTTTTCTGCATCTTTTCTCCACTCTGGATCATAAGGGTTAATCCAGATTAATTTTTTCAATCTGCTACGAAAACGATTAACAAAATCAAAAGTTTCCCGATTGCCCCATTGTTGACCGATTGTTGCGCTTCCTAAAGAAGAAACAATTCCAATTTTTGTTCCTCGTAAAAAATGATTACGTTTTTTCTTCCTCCTTCCGTAAATTCCGGCATTGAATTTTCCTAAGTGAAGATGGGAATCAATATGATACACGGGTAACAATTATTTTTTTAGAGATACTGCCTCTTTAAACATTTTAATCATCGCCAAATAAACTCTTTTTTGCAAAGCGCGATCTTCGGGATAAAAATAAATTCCCGGTTTAGTATTAAGTTCAACAAGATAGGGCTTTCCTTTGGAATCAAAGAAAAAATCAATTCCCAGGATTCGTGGATAAAAAATCTTTAATCTCTTATCAATTCTTCTGATTAATTTTTTCACCGAAGCGGGAACTTGATTATTTTTGATATTAATCATTACCCCACCCTGATGAATATTGCTCAAGAAAGAGCCTTTTTTAGCGAGACGGAAATAAGCATAAATAATTCTACCATTAATCACAAAAACACGAAGATCATGCACTCCTTTTACGAGATTTTTATATCCTTTACTGGTGTCGATAAATTCTTGAACAAGTACTTGTTTTCTGATTTTTAGTTGATTTGCTTGTTTGCGACTCAAAATCTTTACCCCAAATCCCCCAGACCCAATCGGAAATTTAAAGACAACCTTATGACCGCGGATTAACTTAAGCGCTCTCTTTAATTCATGTTGATTTGATACCACTGAAGTTTTAGCAAACAAAGAAGGAAAAATAAAATAAGAGTAAAGTTTATTATCAAGAAGCAAAGTTAAATCAAGATTATTAATAACACTAAAATATTTCTCCAGAACTCGAGTTTTTAATATTTCTGATAAATCTGAAGGTCCTTTATCAAAAACAAGGTCTGGTTTAAATTTTTTAACCTTTTTCCAACTACCGTTCCGAAACACCCAGCCATTTTTAAATACTCCCCGCTGTTTATCGAATTGAAACAAATTGGATTTGTAAAAAATAACGCCGTTTTTCTCTCCTAGCCAAGCAAGGTAATCATAACATTCTTTATAATTGGGCTTAAAAAACGGCTGCTTCAACTTCTCATCACGATAACTATTAAGAACCATTACTTTTATTTTCTGATGCATATAATTTTTAACTAATCTAAATTAGGCTTACGATTGATTTCACTTTCTTTACCACTAAAAAACAAAAAATCAATCAGGGCATCAGCGGGATTGTGAGCTTTACCAAAACTTGGCTGAGTGTGCATTAAAATATCGGGGTTAGGATTAACTTCAGTTACTTTGCCGGGGGTTTTGGTAATATCTGGAGAAATAAAATCGATTCCCAATACCGGAGAAGCAAACTTACGGGCAATTGTAATTGCAATTGATTTTGCTTCTCTACAAATCATTCCGGTCTTGTTAACTGTAAATCCTCCAAAATGAACATTAGAAGTAGTGCTTAATTTCACTTTTTGACCCTTTTTAGGAACGCTTTTTCGATTTAACCCTTGAATATTTAAAGCAAGATCAATCGATTTACTTGGTATCTCGCGAAATTTTTTCAACGATCCAGTAAAAACTCTACCTTTCTTGATTAGAGTCGTAATCATACTTTTGCCATCACCAATTGTATAGGCCGGATTCCGTTGCAGGCAGAAAACCTTTTTGTATCCTACAACTAAAACTCGATAATCATTACCATCTAAAAACTCCTGAATTAAAAAATGTTTACTGCCACCAAGATACTTTTTAACATTTTGAATTGCTTCTTTTAACAACTTTTGATTAGTAATCCCAGCAGTAACACCCAAACCCCACTTCAACCCTACCGGCTTAACAACAACATTTCGATATTTCTTCAGAAAAGATAAGCATTCCTTAAAAGTTTTTACTTCCTTAGTTGCGGGAACGGGTACCTTCCAGCGCTTAAATAAAGCATAAGAAAGATCTTTTCGGTTGGCCGCAATAAAAGATCCTGATTCCATATTACCAAAAAGGGATTGGAAAAAAGTATATGATTTCTTACCTTTACTTAATTGGTATAAAAGCATGCGTGTCAAAAAAGATTTGAATCTAATTCCTCTTTTAAGCGCTGCATCAACAATTAATTTAGAAAGAGTATAGGGATTTTTTACATTTATCTTTGGTTTTTCCATTATATTGGAAGGTTAGCAATTACTTCTTTTTACTCTTTTGGATAAGATAATCAACGATCATCCCGGCAATATTAACACCAGTAACCAATTGACACCGGGGAAAATAACAAGGAAAATTCACTTCCATTACATAGGGATTATTTTTTTGGTCAAAAATAATATCCACTCCTCCAAATTCAATTTGTTTTAATGCTACCGCCTTAATCGCAATTTTCTCTACCTCTGAAGAAAATTTTTTTGGTTTGACAATTGGTTTTTCGCCAACATTAGTACGAAATTCTCCCGGGGGAGCAAGATATTCAATGCTATCAACAACCTTGTTACCAAGAACGATAAGACGAGCATGCGAGACTACTTCAGACTTTATAAATTCTCTCAAGATTAAATCGCGATCGCTACTTTTAAATTTTTTAATCGCGGAAAAAAGCGCAGGAAAAGAATCAGCTAAGGCAACACCCCTCCCATGACTACTCATTGTGTCTTTAACAATAACCGGAAACCCGCCTAGATATTTAACACTTTTTTTAAGATCTTCTCGGTCCAACGAGACATTAAAAACTGTTTTGGGAACTGGTACGCCATATTTCTGGTAAAGAAAGAATGAACTGGAAATTTCAAAACTATATAAACCGCGATAATAGTTATGATAAAAAGTTATTGCTCCCTGAGTAATAAAAAACTTTTCAACCAATCTCGCAATCGGAGAGATATTCGAGCGATAAACTAGATCGCTTTTATTGATTTTAATTCGCTCTTCAAAAAAGCGAAAATTAAGCGCATCAATCTCACAAAAATTTATTCCTCTTTGACCGCAAGCTTTTCTAAGTAATTTGCTGGGAACAGTATTACGTTTAAAAACACCATCAGGATTAAAAGCATCAATGTGATAAAAATTAATCTCCTTCATTTTAACCAATTATTTCCCTGGCTCCACTAAAAACTTTTTCAAGTCCTTCCTCCCTACAATCATCTGATAGTCTAATTCCTCCCGACTAATAATGGAAACTTTTGAAAAAATCTTTTTTTTAGAAATTTCAAACATTAGTTTAATCCTCGGACGAATGGTCACACCATGACTGGAATAAACAACAACAATATCAGCAAGATCAGAATGTTTGCCGTGGTATTTGCGATTTAATTGCTGTTCAACTTTTCTCGCCCCAGCACGACTCTCAATTTCCGGCAGCTTAATCTTCTGAAAAAACTTAATCAAATCGCAAAATCCCAGTTTTCTTGCCAACTCTTCATCAACCGAGCTTGAAAATGCCCCCGTATCTATCTTTGCTTCCACTTCAATTCTCCGCCCGTTTTTTCCAATGAGAATAACTTTTTCCACTGTACCAATTACCTGCTTTCCTGAAATTTCCTCAATTTCATCTTCAATCTCACCACCAAAAAGATTCTTGGCAATGCGAATACCATGAGCAACATCACGAACTTGCAAGCGCTCTACTTTTTCCAAGCGATAGCGCAGTGGGGCTAGGTTCGCGACTTGAATTGCCAAGCCGGGACGAGCATTAAGTTCCAAAATCATCGGACCTCTTTTCTGATCAACAACAATATCCGCGCCAAGAAACCCAATCCCGGAAACTTGCTGCGCTTCAATGGCAATCTTCAAAATATCATCCCAAAAAGGAATGTGAAATCCGGCAACTGGCATTTTAGTGTCAGGAGTTTCAGTAATCACCTTACCCCACATCACTGCCTCTGTCGTCACACCGGTAGCAATGTCAATCCCAGCACCTACAGCACCAAGATGCAAATTTGCTTTTCCTTGCGAAGTTTTAGTTGGAAGCCGAGTTTCTGCCATTACTGGAACTGAATTATAGACAATCACACGAATATCTGGTATCCCTTGGAAAATATATGGCCAGAAATCTTTATGAGGAGTAAGTTTTTCTTCAAAGAAAGCAATATCGGGCACGCCGCTCATGGAATAATGACCGTCTAAAATATCATTTAAATGAACAACTAGTTCCCGGTGAGTCATCTTTGTTCCGTTCGCCCGAAGTAAATTGCCATTGCGAAAACGTTTCTTGAAAACAATAATCCCTTCACCTCCCAGTCCTCGGTTCGGTTTCAAAACAAAACTTTTTGGTAATTTGCCCCACTTAAAATCGTCAATATCTTTACGATTTCTAATAATCCCGTAAATTTTTGGCACGGGAAGACCAGAAGCACGCAATGCTTCCTTGGTTGCTAATTTATCATCAGCCAAATGAATTGCTTTTCTTGGATTGCTCGGACGAATGTAAAGCAAATTGCGAGCATTCATACCGAGAAGATCCTTTAATCTCATAAGTTTATGATTATCTCAAGATCAAATTAAAAAATCAAAAGGTAAAAAGCAAAATTGAATGCAAAAACATGGGATCTCTGCGTTTTAATTTTTTTAGCTGAATAAATACTTTAATTTTACTTTTTTACATTTAATTTTGCATTTTGATTTTTGCTTTTTGAATTTAGACCATGCAATAGACTATTTTTTGGTCTTCCTGTTAGCTCTTATCACCTCTCGGAATCTCCACAATTCCCACAAACGCAAACCAGAATATAAACCCACTAAAACATTAATAGGAATTAAAGCAAAAATCCATTCGGGAGTATTAAGAATAAACGTGCGGAGATATTCCCAACTCGCAGTGTAATAAGCAATGATAGAAATAATTAAAGTTTCAACGGTTAAAATAACTGCTGTGCGCGGACCTTTTTCAATCTGAGCACTAACAAATTGTTCCACAAGAATAATCATTACAAGAATGGGAAAAACAGAAACAGAAATAACCTCCGTCACTTTGAAATAAACCCCTACTGCCCAAAGTCCTAAGATTGCTAAACTAACAACAGTGATCAAAATTGCCATGCGTGGAAGATAAAGAAGACGTAGACGGCGGAGCAAAAATCTACCAATAGTTCCAATAAGTAGAATGAGTGCAAAAATAATGATGCCATAACGCAGACCAATTGCTAAAAAGGAAAGCGCGATTAATGAAGGAATAAAAATACCAAATGTCTTAAAACCAATCAACTGACGCGCCAACGCGATTAAAGTCGCAACAATCGGAAGCATTAAAATCAAAGCAAGAACATTAGCAGGAACACCATTCCTCTTCATGGCATTTACCGTATAGGAAAGAAAATTATAATAGCGGAAGGACATCACTTTCTGCGCTTCCGCGGCACCAATGACGCGATAATCCAACTGTTTCGCCTGTAAAATTGAGGTTAATGCGCGCGTATCTTCGATTGTCACTAAAGTATCAAGAGCATCTTCGCGAGTAAGAACAAAATCATCCGGTTTTAGAATATCCGCAGCAGATTTTGCTAATTGTTCAATACTACCAAAACTTTTATTGCTAGTCGCGACAAAAGTTTTGTGCGAGAGATCTAAATCGGTCTGCTGACCAAAACGAGAAAGAACGTTAAAACCAACACTGCCTTCGGTCCAAGTGATAACTAAATCGGCTTGCTCGACTAAACGACTTTTCTCTAACAAAGACTTAGCGAGAGATTCCTCAGTAGTAAAGTCCGGACTTACTCCCCGAGGCCGAATGATCTCCAAAAGAATCCCTTTCTTACTCGCTTGTCTTTTCAAAATATTAATTTCACTCTCATCACTCTTAGAAGTAACCAAAATAATCAGATTGGAGTAAACGTCCACCGTTAAACTATCACTAGTTTCCAGATCTTTGGTACGCAGGGTAAGAATAACTTTGTAATGACCGGGTGTACTGTAAGGATGAACAACTTCTTTACCCTTTCCTTGAGTTCCATCACCAAAATCCCAAAGATACTCTACAGTGCTACCACGAGGGATAATAGAACGACTAGCATCAAAAATTGCCTTTTTGCCAACGCCAATACTAAAGTCCTCACCGGCTACTGCCTCCAAGCGATTGTTAGCGGAAAAAATGGGGGTAATAATCGCAAAAGTACAAATCAATCCGAGAAAAATTGAGAGTATTTTTTTCATTATCATAATCATAATTAGATAATAAAGGTAGAAGGCTGAAGGCGGAAGTATGAAGATTAAAAACTTCAAACTTCAGCCTTCATTTTTTGTATTAAACATATGGCATATCGCTATTGCTAAAGCATCCGCAGCATCATCCGGTTTGGGAATCTCTTTCAATTTCAAAAGTAATTGCACCATCCTTTGCACTTGTTCCTTGCCCGCACGACCGTAGGTAGTAATCGTTTGCTTTACTTGCAAAGGAGTATAATCAACAACTGGAATACGGCATTCCGCGCCCAAAAGCAGAATTACTCCCCGTGCCTGGCCAATTTTTAGGGCAGTTTTACTATTTTTAGCGAAGAAAATTTCTTCCACTGCCAAACAATCTGGTTGATACTTATCAATGACCTTTTTTACCTCTTTATAAAGCTGCTGTAACCGCAACGGCATTGGTTGTGATTTTTTCGTTTTGATACAACCAAAACGCACCACCCTTAAATTATCTCTATCACCTGATATTACACCGTACCCCAAAGCCGCTGTTCCGGGATCAATTCCTAAAATAATCATTGAATGTTAGATGTTAGATGTGAGATGTTAGATGTAAGATGTTTCCAATTCTAACATCTAACATCTTACTCCTAACATCATTCTATTTTCCGCCAATTACTAAACTCTCCACTTAAATCTAAATCAATCGCCCGTGCATAACTTTCTCTCGCTTCCTTCATATGCCCCTGGTCTCTTAGAATTAGTGCTTTAACATAATAAGCGAAAGCAAAATCATAATCCGAGCGCAAAACTTGATTTACTTTATTAGTTGCTTCTTTCAGTCGGTTTTCTTTCCAAAGTTTTAATCCCTCCAAAGTCAATTTCAACGACTTTTCCATGCTACTAATCAATTCATCAACTAGCTCAGTTTTACTAAGCTCCACTAAATTGCAATAGGCAAGCTGAATGTAATTGTTGAAATATTTATCATCTTGTTCTAATCCTTTAGCAAAATAAACCGCCGCTTTATCAAAATCTTTCTTGCGTTCGGAAGCAATTCCCAAACGGAAATAGAGATCCGCACTTTGATATTTTAACTTTTCTGACTTGATAAATGACTGCTCTGACTGATCTAATTTTCCTTCGGCAAGTTGAATTCTTCCTAGAAGATAGTAAGTCAAACCGTAAACCCGATCGCTTTTGAGAGCATTTTGAATCGCACTCTCCGCATCATTATATCGGAAACGCTGAAAGTAAGCATAGGCTTTTCCAAGCCAAGCATCGCGATAGTCTGGCAAAAACTCTAGCGCCTTACTAAAAGCAACTTGTGCTACTTCTGGTTCTCTTAAATCATTGGCTAGTTTACCTACTAAGGCATAGTAATAAACTTGATTTTTCTGTTTTTCTAAATTAGTCAATTCACTCAAAATTCTTTCATTTTTAGTCCGCAACGAATGCTCACCTTTGTTTTTAAGCTGCTTAAGAGTAGTTTTTGCTTCACTGGGATTCTTTCGTGCCAACTGGATAAGTCCCTTGAGATAAAGAGTTTCGGAATTATCGGAAGTAAGTAGAGTAATCGCCGGCTCAATATTGCCAATACCAAGATAACTTCTAGCAAGAATTAAACTACCTTCTTCGCTTTCACTCAAAAGTAGCTGTGACTCTTGATCACGCTTGACTTCTTCATCTAAAATAGTTTGGTAATCTCCCTGCCTCAACTCATAACCAGAGATACCTAGAATTGCATCTTTATCCTTGGGAGCAATATCAATTGCTCTCCTGTAATTTTCTGACGCTTTACTGAATTGTCCTTTTAACTCATAGATCTCACCTAGTCTCAAATAAACTTTCGCCGTTTGATCTACACTCCCGCCAATTGCTAGTGCTTTCTCTAAATTCTCAATTGCTTTAGTATATTGCTTTTGCTTAAACAACTGATCACCACGGTTGTAATACTTAGCCTGAGTTTCTATAAAGAAAGAGTGACCGAAAGTTAAATAAGAAATACTTATCGCTAAAATAATTGCCCCGATAATAATTGAAATGATAAGAATTTTTTTATTGCGTGTCATACTTAACGATAGAATCAGTAAAAAGAATTCCTTGTTTTTTAAAAAGGTTGGAACTGCCTATATTATAGCTTAAAAATGGGATAAATTAAACAAGAGCTTTGACAAGAAAGGCAAAATCTGTTAAATTAGAGTCTAACCCGAAAGAACCCTAACAATTTCAAAAGAAAGGTGGTGAATAAAGATGGGTATGTTTCTAGTAATTGAAGGAGTTGTTGTTGAAATCCCCCGCTTCTTCTATTCTACACCAGCAGCTTCCTTCACTTTCATCATCAAAGTCCCAGTTCAAGATCTTGCTCCTCATCGTTATCACCCCCACTCCCAAGAAGAAGAGCGAACCTGGCGCTTAATCCTAGGACCAGAGTTTGAGATTTTTAACGAGCAGGACCCCTCTCCCCGTCGTGATCTCCGCAAGCTCATTCGCTTCTTTAATCTATACGAAGAGAGCCTTCAACCAATTACTATTCCGCGGTTAATCGGGTGCTATCTAGCAACCGCTTTTGCTGAGTACTCTTCTCGCTCTTCTGCCATGGCAGGAAAACTCGTCAATAACCTTGTCATAAAACTTCCTCTTGAACTTAGCAAAATCATGAAAGCACAGGAGATATTTAAGGAGGGTATCCGCCAAGGATGGGATATTGCTTGCGGAATCCTCCACAGCCCCTATCTCTCTCCCGAGACCAGTCCCAAAGCTACCAAGGTAATCCATGTGTCCCCGCCATTCTTCCCACCACCTCCGGAGGAAACACTTCCTGAAGAGCCAACCTTACCACCCCCTCCGCCAGAATCACCCATTCTTAAAGAATCAGCCAAACTCCCTCCCCGACCTGAACTCCCGCCAGCAGCAACTACCAAAGTAGCCAATGTACTTGACAATATCGATCGCTTCTTGAGAGAAGATAGGGATAAAACACCAACGCCACCACCTGAATTTCCTCCACTGAAATAAAAAAGCCGCCCAACTTATCAAAAAGGCGGCTTTTCATTGACAAGAAACCGACAAGGAACCCTAGAAATGTTAAGCTACAACCTAACTAGACTCAAAGCACTTTCCCAACTGAAAGGAGTGAGACAAATGAGATTTTGGAAATGGCTGGAAGAAACCCAACATCCAGATTTCCATCGTCAAGGCGTGGCCAAAATACGGAGGAGAAAGCCAAAAACTACTGAACTCCTTTCCTTGTTTTCTCATCTGGGACACCCTTGTCTTCATCGTTTCCTACTTTGGAGGCTATACCCTGCACCCTTGGCAAAAATAAAACCACCTCGTCACAACGAGAGGTGGTTTTTTATTTCTAAAATATTTTAAACTAATCTTTTCAATTTTTCTTCTGCTTCACTCAACTTCTTTTCCTCTTTTTTAATAATTTCCGGTGGAGCTTTAGTAATAAAATCTTTATTTGCCAATTTTGCTTTCAAAAATTGAATGTAATTTTCTAATTTTATTTTTTCCTTCTTAATCTTTGCTTCATCAATAACTTTTCCCAAGAAAGCAAAGCTTATCCCACCCCTACAAGGAATAGCTTTCTCACCAGAATCAATTTCTCCATACTCAATCCTTCCTACGCGAGCCAACTTCTGAATAATTAAGGATTCTCTTTTAAGTAAGTCTGAGTTTTTCGCGGCGTCAATTAAAAGATCAACTGATTTTTTCGGATCAATTTTATTCTCTGCCCTAATATTTCTAACTTTGACAATTAATTCCCGAACAATCTCAAACTCCTTTTCGGCTTTCTTATCAACTAATTTGGCATTTTGCTTTGGCCACTCGGAAATAATCAACATTTTCTTAGGACTTAACTCTCTCCAAAGTACTTCTGAAACATAAGGCACGAACGGATGAGCTAATTTGAGAATATTTTCTAAAACCAACTGCAAAATTGCCTTTGTTTGTTCCTGATTCTTGCTAAACTTGCTAATCTCTAAATACCAATCGGCAAAATCATTCCAAATAAAATTATAAATCAATTGACCTGCTTCACTTAACTGATATCTTTCAAGATACTTTGTCACTTCCCCAATTACAAATTGTAACCTTGAAAGAATCCAACGATCAGCCAGTTCATATTTTTCCTTTTTCCTTTTTTGTTTTTTATGCTGGTCTATCCTAACTAACACAAATCTTCCTACATTCCATACCTTATTAATAAAATTCCTGTAACCTTTAATTTTCTCTTCATACATCCGCATATCATTCCCTGGTTTCAATCCGACAATGAGGGCCATGCGCAAGGCATCGGCGCCGTACTTATTAATCATCGCAATCGGGTCAATGCCGTTCCCGAGGGACTTGCTCATCTTTCTCCCCTTCTTATCCAAGACCATTCCGTGTAAATAGAGATGTTTGAAAGGCACTTGTTTGGTTAAATAAAGTCCCATCACAATCATCCGGACATCCCAGAAAAAGATGATATCGCGGCCATTTTCCATTAAACTATTGGGATAAAAATCGGCATAATCTTTGGTTTTCTCTGGCCAGCCCAAGGTGCTGAACGGCCAGAGCGCAGAAGAGAACCAAGTATCCAAGACATCCGGATCACGTTCTAATTTTCCGTTACACTTGGAACATTTTACGGTTTCATCTACAGAAACGATGGGGTGTTCCTTATGAAGATCACATTCACTACAATAATAAACCGGTAACTGATGTCCCCACCAAAGTTGTCTTGAGATACACCAATCGTGAATATTTTCTAACCACTGAAAGTAAATTTTTTCAAATCTCTTCGGTTGAATTACTATCTTGCCTGCTTTCACAGCATTAATTGCTGGTCTTACCAGCGGTTTCATTTTGACAAACCATTGTTTGCTAATTAATGGTTCTGCAATTTCACCACAACGCTGACAATGACCAACAGAATGGATATAATCAACAACTTTTCCTAAACGATGTTCCTTTTTTAGTGCCTCCAAAACCTTCTCACGCGCTTTTTTAACGGAAAGGCCTTTAAATTCACCAGCTTCCTTGGTCATCTTGCCATCCTCACCGATTACTTTCACCGAATCTAACTTGTGCCTTTGCCCAATCTCAAAATCATTAGAGTCATGAGCAGGAGTAACCTTCACAGCACCAGTACCAAACTCAAGGTCCACTAGATTATCGGCAATAATAGGAATTTCCCGCTTCATTAAGGGCAAAATCAGAGTTTGTCCAATCAGCTTCTCATAGCGTTTATCTTTCGGATTAACCGCAACCGCCGTATCCCCCAACATCGTTTCTGGTCGAGTAGTCGCAACAGTAATAAACTTATGGAATTTTCCTTTAAGTGGGTATTTGATTTCCCAAAGTTTTCCAGCTTCTTCTTTATAAACTACTTCCAAATCAGAAATTGCCGTGCCACAGCGGGTACACCAGTTTACTAAATATTCACCACGATAAATTAAACCTTTGTCATAGAGATCAACAAATACTTTGTTAACTACTTTACTTAACTCTGGACTTAAAGTAAATTTTTCCCGAGTCCAGTCGCAGGAAATTCCCAAACGTTTTAACTGCTCCACAATCTTTCCACCGTATCTTTCTTTCCACTTCCAAACTCTCGCTACAAATTTATCTCGCCCCAGATCATGACGAGACTTTCCCTCTTTTATCAATTCTTTTTCCACCACTGCTTGAGTAGCAATACCCGCATGATCGGTGCCGGGAAGATATAAAACTTTTTCTCCTTGCATTCGATGGAACCTAATAATAACGTCTTTAATATCGTTACAAAGCGCATGACCTAGATGTAAACCACCGGTGATATTCGGTGGTGGCATCACTACTCCAAAAGGTTCGCCTTTTGAATTAATCTCGGGTTTGAAAAAACCACTCTTATTCCAGGCATTGTAAATCTTTTCTTCATAATCTTTTGCGTTGTAGGTTTTTTCGAGTTTCATGTATTCATTATAACATAGGAACATTAGGTAGAAATGCGCCATAGAACGTCCCCGCAGGATTATTACTCAATCTCCGCTACCGGATCTGCTTCCAATTTTTGCCAATCAATCATTTTCCCCTTTCTCATTTTGAAATATCCATTCATTGCCACAATTGCGCCATTATCAGTACAGAATTTGGTTGGGGGAAGATATAATTTCGTCAAAGAAGAAACTCGTTTTTCTAATTCTCTACGTAATTCTGAGTTTGCCGCTACTCCTCCGCCTAAGATAAACGATTTGGGATGATATTTTTTAATAGCGCGGATAGATTTTTCTATCAAAACATCAACGATTGCCTCTTGAAATGAGGCAGCGAGGTCGTTTTTCGAGAACAACCTCAGTGTTTTACTCACAGAACTGGATTGAAATTTATCTCTGATTAAATAAAGAACCGCTGTTTTCAATCCCGCAAAACTAAAATCAAAATTGTCTTGTCCAATCATCGGTCTCGGTAAATCAAATGCTTTGGAATTTCCTTTCTCGGCTGCTTCACTAATTGCGGGTCCACCGGGATAACCTAGTTCTAGCAATTTCGCCACTTTATCAAATGCTTCACCGGCAGCATCGTCTAATGTTGCACCTAACAATTGATAATCACTATGACTTTTCATCAGAATTAACTCCGTATGTCCGCCACTAACCACTAACCCAATTGCAGGAAATTGCGGGGGTTTCTTGGTTTCAATCCATGCTGCATAAAGATGAGCTTCCACATGATTAATAGGAATGATTTTTTTATTTAAAGAGTATGCCAGTACTTTCGCAGTACTGACTCCTACTAACAATGAACCAATCAATCCCGGCCCGGAGGTCACTGCAATTGCATCAATGTCCCCTAATTCAATCTCTGCTTCTTTCAAAGCATGATTTAACAATGGAATCATTTTTTCTGTATGCGCTCGTGCAGCCACCTCCGGCACTATCCCCCCGAATTCCCTATGAAGATCGGTTTGTGAAGCAACAATATTACTTAAAAGATTACTGTCCTTTAGAACAGCAACAGCGGTTTCATCACAAGATGTTTCAATGCCTAAAATAATCATGTCAAATATAAAATGTTAAATGGAGAATGTATATTTGGTATTTGACATTTTATATTTCACGTCCATATTACCTTAAAATGTCCTTTTCTGCTAAAATAAAGGTAGCTTATTGGAAAAACACTATGGAACTCCAGACCATTTCCCCCCAAGAAAAACCTGCTTGGGACAATTTTATCAAGCAATCCCCATTTGCTCCTTTTCAGCAAACCTTTGCCTGGGGTAATTTTCAGAAATCGTTGGGGCGGAAGGTATTTTACCTTGCTTTAAAAGAGAAAAATCGCTACTTTTTGACCGCTTTAGTAATAAAACACCCCTTACCTCTAAAAAAATCCTACCTTTACATCCCTCGCGGACCGATTATTAATCAAAAATTATCTTCCGGTAAGCAAATCAAAGTTATTGACCAGTTTCTAGATCAATTAAGAAAAATTGCCAAACAAGAAAATGCAGTTTTTGCTCGTTTTGATCCAGCAATTCTGAAAAATAGCTCCCTTGGTGTTCACTTAACTAAAAAATATCAAAGTACTACTGGTTCCATTAAGCAACCAGAAAACACTTTGATACTAAATTTAGACAGCGACGAGGAAAAAATCTTAAGCGAGATGAAAAGTAAGACCCGCTATAATACTCGTCTCGCGGTTAAACGCGGTGTAACAATCAAAACCACTTCTAATTTAACAGACTTCTTGAGATTAAATAGAGAAACTACAAAACGAGATAAGTTTCAGGGACATGAAGATGCCTACTACCAAAATTTATTGAAATTTTTCACCGCTAATCCCGAAGTAAAGTTAAAATTATTAATAGCTAGCTACCAAAATAAGGTAATTGCTGGAATTATCTTGGCTTTCTATCACAACACGGCTTTCTATTTACATGGTGCATCTTCTTACGAATACCGCAATGTGATGGCACCACACTTATTACAGTGGACAGGAATCAAAATCGCGAAAAAATTAGGATTAAAGTATTATGACTTTTGGGGAATTGCACCTGCAGATAAACCAAAGCATCCCTGGAGTGGAGTTACCAGATTTAAATTAGGTTTTGGCGGTAAAGAAATTAATTACATTCCGGCAAGAGAATTTGCATTTGATAAAAAGTGGTACTCCTTGATGCGCGTTATTAAAAAATTCTTTTGAAATAAAAAGCTCTGTCATATGACAGAGCCAATAAAGACGCTAACGGCGTCTGCTTTTGGGAAAAATTCCCAAAAAGAAAAGCGCAAGCATGTAAGCTGCTAGAAACCACCATGGATGATTGTCCACTTTCTCTTCTTACCCTCCTGCTAGGAAATTTTTTTTCCAAGGAATTATCTTACTCAATAGGACAGTAATAGAGAAAAGATAACCACCACAACCAACAGGATCGAGATACCAAAAAGAAAATTGGCCTGGAAGTATTCCCAGTAAACTTGCACTATTTCAAAGAGGTTGGGAGAATTAGTATGAATAGAACATAAATTAGTCATTTAGCCAACCTCCACGTTGAATTGTTATTTTTAAAGTTCTCGCCGTAATGTTCAAGAAAATTATTCCGAAACCGCTACTTTTATTTTATCACAAACTAGTAGGAATACTAGCGGCATTTTTATATGGCTTTCCCGCAAGAAAACTAAAAGTCATCGGCGTAACAGGAACTAACGGTAAAACCACCACTCTAAACCTGATTGCAAAGATTTTGGAAGAAAACGGAACCAGAGTAGGAATGATTTCTACAGCAATCATTAAAATAGACCGAGAGTCAAAATTAAACGAGAGCAAGATGACCTCATTGAGTCCTTTCGCTCTTAATAAATTCCTTCGCCAACTTCGCAAAAAGAAAATCCCTTTCGCTTTACTAGAAGTTTCCTCCCACTCCCTGGAACAAAGTCGCTTCTTTGGCGTACCTTTTGATGTTGCAGTGTTTACCAACCTTACTCCTGAGCACTTAGATTATCATGGAACAATGGAAAATTATCGAAAAGCAAAGGAAAAGTTGTTTCATAATGTAGAAACTTCCAGAAAAAAGAAAGATACTCCCAAAGTCATCGTTCTTAACGCCGACGATAAGCAGTTTGAATATTTCAATCACTATTCAGCGGATCTAAAATACACCTATCAGATCGCCGATGAAAACTTTCGGAATAAGTGTAGTCAAAAAATACTACCGTTCCCAAATAAAGCCAGACAAGACCTCCTTTTAGCAAAAAAAATTAAACTGGAGCCGCATAAAACTACCTTTGAGTTGGAAACAAGAGAATTTAACGGTCAAATCGTCACTCACTTAAGTGGACTTTTCAATATTCAAAATGTCCTTGCCGCTATCGCAGTTGGTTTATCCCAACAAGTTCCTCCGACAACTATCCAAAAGGCACTTTTGAAATTTACCGGTGTACCGGGAAGACTGGAAATGATTCCTAACTACAAAGGAATTACTGTAATCGTTGACTATGCTCACACTCCTGACGCCCTTAAAAATGTCTATCAAACTATCAAACCCTTAATTAAAAATCGTTTAATCGCTGTTTTAGGCGCTTGCGGTGACCGAGATAAAACTAAACGTCCTCTTTTAGGATTCCTCGCTGCAAAACACGCCGCTTTAGTTATCATTACTGACGAAGATCCTTATACAGAAGATGCGCGAAAGATTCGCGCGGAGGTAATTTCTGGCGTTGTTCAAGGTGGAAAAATAGAAAAGAAAGATTTCTGGGAAATCCCCAATCGCAAAGAAGCAATCCGATTTGCTATTGAGAAAGCTAATAAAGGTGATGTAGTGATGATTACCGGCAAAGGGTGCGAACAGTGGATGGTAGTTGGAAAAGAAAAAATTCCGTGGGATGATCGTAAAATAGCAAAGAAAATTTTGAACCTCAGGTAAAGGTAACCCACAAACTACTCTCCGTCAGTGGCACCTGTCTAACTAACAGGTTTTTATTTACCCTTGACAGTATAATAAAAATATGTTAAAGTGGTAAAGTTGTATGGGTTCAGAACGCTCCTAAAAATAACTTTTCCAAAAGGAGTAAAAAGGAAGGAGTAAAACAAATGAAGAAGCTCTTCTTGCCAATCGTTATTATTGCTATTACCGTCCTGCCGGCGATTGCCAAAACTAAAGTAATCGCCGAAGTGGACGACGTACGGTTTAACGGTATCGTCTATGAGGACGGAACCCACCACATTGAAGGGTTAGTTTTCTTCGTTCCGTCCGAGAAGAAAGCCAACGACATCGGTGTAAAAATCGTCCGTGCCGGTGAGGCGGATCACCTGTGCCTGCAAATCGGCGAGGAAATTTATTATCTCCGCGCCGATCTAGATAAGACAAATATGAAAAAAACCGTTCGCATCACCGAGGATACGAACGGCAACTACGAAGTAACTGCCTTTGTAAAAGTTTTCGACCGAAAGATCGAAAGAATTTTAAATAACTGGCGAGAAGAGAAAAACACCGAGAAGGTGTATCTTCTCGACAGTGATCAGTTCGAAATTCCCTAACCTGACCAATCTCACTCCCCGTCATAAAGACGGGGTTTTTTCTTTGATAAAAATGGAGTAAGCTTAATTTAGTAACCACCAATTATGCAACAACGTAAGAACTTTATTCCCATCAATGAGAGTTTTGTTTGTGATAATTGTCATAAACAAGTCCCCAAAGCACAAGGCACTTTTAGAAACCACTGCCCGTTCTGCTTATATTCAAAGCATGTAGACGATACTCTCCCTGGTGATCGATTAAGTAATTGCGGTGGCCTGATGAAACCAATTAGAATCGAGAAAGACACTAAGAGAGAGTGGATGATTGTTCATCAATGTTTAAAATGTCAAAAAATCAGCCGCAACAGAATTGCGACCGATGATGATAAGAAAAAGTTGGCGAAAATCAACGAATCTTCTTCCGTTTAAGCTCTTCCACCTCATCCCTCAATTCCGCTGCTTTCTCAAACTCCAAATTCTTCGCCGCTAAATCCATTCGCTCTTCTAATTCCTGAATAATCCTCTTTAATTCATCTTTGGGGATATCGGTTCGGCTTTCAAAACGATCTAAGCGCTTTTTATAATCCGAATCCATTCGGTCACTTACTAATTCTTCCCTGATTTCTTTTTGAATTGAACGCGGTGTAATACCGTGTTTTTTATTGTAAGCAATTTGAATCCTGCGACGACGGTTGGTCTCAAAAATCGCCTCTTTCATCGCCACTGAAATTGTATCCGCATACATAATTACCCTTCCTTCCACATGACGTGCCGCGCGACCGATGGTCTGGATTAGTGCTTCGCGTGAGCGCAGGAATCCCGTACTATCCGCATCCAAAATTGCAACTAGCGATACCTCCGGTAAATCTAATCCTTCTCGCAAAAGATTAATCCCTACCAAAACATCGTATTTACCTAAGCGCAAATCTCGTAGTATCTCAACCCTTTTTAGAGTTTCTACATCCGAATGTAAGTATTGGACCTTGATATTTAATTCCTTCAAATAATCAGTTAAATCTTCAGCTAATCTCTTTGTTAAAGTAGTAACTAAAACACGTTGACCCTTAGTCACCCGTTTTTTAATTTCAGCGATAAGATGTGCAATCTGATTTTTAGTAGGTCTCACTACCACTTCTGGGTCAACAAGACCGGTAGGGCGAACAATTTGTTCTACTACTTGCTTACTGCGCTTCAATTCGTAAGGTCTTGGGGTTGCCGAAACAAAAATAGTTTGACCAATGCGTTCGCGAAACTCTTTGAAAGTTAAGGGGCGATTATCCAGTGCTGCCGGAAGGCGAAAGCCATATTCAATTAAAGTTTTTTTACGCGAACGGTCCCCTTCATACATCCCACCAATTTGGGGAATAGACATGTGCGACTCGTCAATGAACAAAAGAAAATCATCAGGAAAATAATCAATCAAAGTAAAAGGTGGAACTCCTGGTTTACGCCCATCAAAATAGCGAGAATAGTTTTCAATACCAGTACAATAACCAGTTTCCCGGATCATCTCTAAATCAAACCTCGTTCTTTGATTTAAGCGTTGTGCTTCAAGTAATTTACCTTGTTTTTTAAACGATTCTACCTGCTTTTTGAGATCAAGTTCTATTTCTTTTAAAACTTGCTCCACATTTCTCTCACCAACAATGAAGTGGGTTGCTGGATAGATGTTAATTTCATTCAAATCCTGCTTTAACTCACCAGTAAGATAGTCCACCTCCTGAATTTTTTCCACTTCTTCCCCCAAAAAACTCACTCGCATCACACTATCACCATAAGCAGGAAAAATTTCCAAGATATCTCCCCTTAACCGGAACGTGCCACGATGGAAGTCAATATCATTTCTTTCATACTTCATCCTACTCAACTGCTGTAAAACTTTTCGCAAGGAATAATTTTCACCTATCTTCAATTGCAAATGAGATTTTTGATAAATCTCCGGATTGCCTAAGCCATAAATACAAGAAACCGAAGCAACAATTAAAACATCCTTGCGGGTAAGTAGAGCATGAGTTGCGGCATTGCGTAACCGGTCAATTTCCTCATTAATCGTCGCATCTTTTTCAATATAAGTATCGGTACGTGGAACATATGCCTCAGGTTGATAATAATCATAGTAACTAACAAAATAGTGTACCGCATTACTAGGAAAAAATTCCTTAAACTCGGCGTAAAGCTGAGCAACCAAGGTTTTATTATGAGCAATAACAAGAGTTGGTTTTTGAATCTCTTCCACTATTTTTGCCATCGTAAAAGTTTTTCCCGAACCTGTTACTCCTAACAAGGTTTGATTTCGGTAACCTTTCTTTACACCCACAACTAATTTTTTAATCGCTTCCGGTTGATCACCGGTAGGTTTAAATTTGGATTTAAGTTTGAATCTCATAGAAAAATAAAAAAAAAGCAGAATTCTGAAGGCTGAAGCTTGAAAACTGCAAACTTCAGTCTTCCGCCTTCAAACTTCAGACTTAATTTTATTATACCACCTAAACCAAAATCTACGTATCGCCTTTTAAACTAGTATTACTTGACCACTACCATTAAAGCTTTATAATGAACTTGAGAAAATATTTAACTCAAAGTAATGGTTTTAGAACGTTTGTGCGGGTCAAAAACGAGAGCAAAATTGTTGAACCTCTTTTTGAAAAACGCAGGGAGAGCGTTTTACGTACGAGAGTTAACAAGAAAAATTAACGAGGAAATTAACTCCGTACGGCGGGAACTGACCAACTTGCAAGAGTTAGGGCTAATTTCTTCGTTTCAAAAGAAAAATCGTAAGTATTACACAGTAGATAAAAGTTTTGCTCTTTACAATGAATTGAAGGCACTAATCGATAAAATTGAGGCACCAGCAGAGGATAAAATTATCACCCATATTAAACAAATCGGGGGATTAAAACTAGTTGCTCTGTGTGGCCGCTTCGTAGATGATACCGAAAGTCCAATCGATCTTTTATTAGTAGGACAGGTCCCCAACAAGAGCCAACTGCACGGTCTCTTAAAACGTTTTGAGGAAGAGTTGAGAAATGAAGTCAACTACGCTTTAATGGACACAGCTGAGTTTAGTACCCGACGTTCAGTAAAAGATCGCTTTTTAATGTCAGCTTTTAATGATAATTCAGTGATCCTTTATGATACCCTGAAAGTTAAAAAAAGTCAAGAGGATAAGAAACCTAATATCCAAAGTAAAACCAAGAAAACCCCTTCCAAAACCATCCCCAAAGAATACAAACCGCAAATTAGAATTGAAGAACAGATATAAATTAGACAAGAGCAACTCACGAAACGCCCGTTCCCAAATCAAAAACCCTGCAGTGCAGGGTTTTTAGTACTTCTTAACTTAAATAAGGAAGAGGGGAGAGCTAATATTTAATCTCAAATCCTTCAAAATTAACTACCCCCGCAAGGATTTCACTATCCACCTCATCCACTCTTGCTGCCTCTGATCCTTTTTGTGCCCATCTAAGTAATCTAGCCAAAACTGGTTTTTCTCCGGTTGCCATAATCTCCACCGATCCGTCAGGAATATTTTTAACATACCCAACTAATCCTAGCTTTTGCGCAGTATCTCGTACTCCCTGGCGAAAAAAGACACCTTGAACTCTACCTTTAACAACTATTTTAATAGTTTGAAGCATGTTTTAGATTAGAATTGTTCCACGTGGAACCTTGCCATACAGCAAAGCAAGCATTTCAGATCTGGGAAAAGATAGTGATAGATCGTTCTACGTGGAACAATTAGCTACTTTCTGATTTGCTTGTACACTAATAATTTAAAAAATAATCAACTTGGACCTTGACAAAATAAAAATCTTGTGGTAAAACAAAAAATCCTCAAGAGGAATTTTTGTTGAGTTCACTATCTATATTGCGAAATCACCTATCACACGATAATTAGAAGAGCGGTATCCCTTCAATAATAAACAGGGGAGAGTGAAATCAACCAAGACTGAAGAATGTAGGTGAATTGAAATGAAAAGATATTCTTATTACTGCTTACTGCACCATTTTCACTGGCACAGTCTTGGTTTTCGCCTTTGCCTCTTTAGGAATAACTACGGTCAGAATTCCATTCTTAAATGTTGCCTCGGCATGTTCGGTATCCGCAGCCACAGGCAACACTACCGACCGTGAGAAAGTACCCCAGTAACATTCCTGATAGTAATAATTTTCTTTCGCGACAGTAGTATCTGATTTACGTTCACCTTTAATAGTAACAACATCATCAGCAATAGAAACATCAATTTCTTCCGGTTTCACCCCTGCAATTGGTGCTTTGATTACAATATTAGAGGGAGTTTGATAAACATCTACTGCTAATTGCCCTTCATAATCCGAAAACCAATCCTCTCCCTCCTCTCTGGCAGGAGGATTTTCATCATTACCCAAGAAAAGCTTATGTTTCTTTTCATCTGAAACCTCTTTGATGCTTTTGGGGGTCTTGTTAATAGCAATCATGGAATTACTCCTCCTTGTAAAAATAAAAACAATAAAAAATACTAGTTGTTCCCCCTAGTAGTTTTATTCTACTATAAGCCCCTAAACATGTCAAAAGTGTTTTACCTTATTTTTAGATTGAGCGCTTTGTTCATTAACTGATCGGCTTCTCTATTTCCAGAACGATTGACATGGGTAAACTCCACCCGACCAATTTTTCGAGTCAAAAACAATACTTCTGCAAAAAGTTTTTTCAAGTTTTGATCCTTAACCCGATAGCTACCTTTTAGTTGACGAACAATTAATTCGCTATCTAAAAAGCATTTTAAGTAATCTGGCTTCATTTGTAACACTTGATTTAACCCTGCAATTAATCCTTTGTACTCGGCTTGATTGTTTGTCAAATTACCACCAAGATACCTTCCTTCGCGCTTTAAAACATTTCCTTTATCATCTTTAATCACAAAACCAAATCCCGCGGGACCAGGATTACCGCGTGCACCACCGTCAGTGTAAAGTTTGAGAATTTTCATAGAAGATATGAGATATGAGATGCTAGATACTAAATTTACAGCTAACATCTGCAATCTTACATCTCGCATTATAACACAGGTTATTACCACTATCACTAAAAAAATGTGTTACAATGGTTACAAGTTATTTTTTAATCACAAGGAGTGTTTCATGTCCGAAACACCAAAACTGACATCTCCCCAAACACTCAAAGTACTTGCTCAAAAGAGCAATACCACTTTAATCGCCATCCTCGTAATTATCGGCGTTCTTTTAATCGGCGGCATTGGCAGTTGTTTAGTAATCCGTAGTTGTCCTAACCAAGTAACTACTAAAGGAATAGAAAACGCTCTCGAAAAAACAACTAGCACTGATATCAATACTGAAGAAGAAAAAGTTTCCGTGAAAAATGAAAAGAGAAGTTTAGAGATCGACAGTAAAAAATTACCGGAAGGGTTCGCCAACCAAATTCCTGTTTACACCAGTACTTCTGTGGAAAGCAGTTCTAAATATGAAGACAATGAAAAAGGAATCACTTATGTTGTCAAACAAACAACAAACGACAGTTATAATACCGTAAGAGCATTTTTCAAAAGCAATTTACCCTCCCACGGTTGGCCAATCATCAGTGAAGTTGAATCCACTGCTGGCGGCAACAAAACAATCACTTTTACCTTTAACACTAGCAGGGATCCTGGCGAGGGGTGGATTGTTATTACCCAAGAAGATGACAAAGTAACTATCGGTTACTCTGTTACCATCAAAAAATAATTTTCAATTAGTTTTAAAACAGACAAGATTAAAATCCGGTCCGTTTTTCTACCTGCCAAAGAAAATTTCTTTTCTCATCTCATTGACAAAGCTAATCAGCAAGGTAAAGATTTTCTTCCAGCAGACACTTCTGTTCTATACTTAGTTAACTTGTGGATAACTAAAAACAATTTTAATAAAACGAGCACTTGAAAATTAGATAACCTATCAACAAGGACTTACGACTTATTCACTTGCTACTAACACCCTCCCTCTGTTAGTATCAAGGTGTAATTTTCTAAAGAGGGACTACTTTCCAAGAGGAAAGTTTTTATTAACTCTACTTAAACCAAGTATGGTAAAAGATCGTGAAAAATTATGGAAAGCAGTCTTGGGAGAACTGGAAGTAACTTTAAGCAAAGCTAATTTTACTACTTGGTTCCGTGATACTTTTATCGCCGATAAAACAGATGGCAAACTTACGATCGGGGTACCTAATGCCTTTACCCGCGAATGGCTAAAAAACAAGTACCACCCACAAATTCTGGAAGCACTGAAAAATATTACCAAGGAAGAAGTGAAAGAAGTTGTCTACGAAGTGGCAAATCTCAAAACAATAACACCTAAGACTGAGACTGGTACTAAGAAACCATTCACTCTCAAAAAATCAACTACCATTGTAAGAACTCACTTTTCATCCTTAGAAGGTTTTAGCCTCAACCCACGTTATACTTTTGAGACATTTGTAGTAGGAAACAACAACCGTCTTGCTCATGCTGCCTGTCTGGCAGTCAGCAAAACCCCGGGGGAAATTTACAACCCTCTTTTCATTTATGGTGGAGTAGGACTAGGTAAGACTCATTTACTACAGGCAATTGGCAATGAGATTTGCAAAAAACATCCTCACAAAACGGTCGTTTATACTACCTCCGAAAAATTCACTAATGAGATGATTAATGCGATTCGCGATAAGAATATGAGTAAATTTAAGGATCGCTATCGCAAAACCGATATTCTCATTATTGATGATATTCAGTTCCTCGCAGGCAAGGAGAGTACTCAAGAGGAATTTTTTCACACTTTCAACACTCTTTACGAAGCCAATAAACAAATTGTGGTCTCAAGCGACCGCCCACCTAAAGCTATTCCTACCTTAGAAGATCGCCTTCGCTCTCGCTTTGAAGGTGGTATGATTGCTGATATCCAATCACCGGATTTTGAAATGAGAATGGCAATTTTGGAAGAAAAGTGTCAGGAAAAACACTTTGATGTACCTCACGAAGTATTAGAATATATTGCCAAGAGTATTCAACAAAATATTCGCGAACTGGAGGGTGCTTTAACAAGAGTAATGGCTTATTGCGAGCTTAACAATACCAAACCTACCATTGAATCTACCGCAAACATTCTCGGCAATATCTTAACTAACCCCAAACACCGTCATATTACTGCAAAACAGATTTTAAATACTGTGTCTTCATTCTACAATATCAGTACTAAGGATTTAATTGGACAATCTCGTAAGAGAGAGTTAGCTTTCCCGAGACAAATCGCAATGTATCTGATGCGTGAAGAAATTCGTATGTCCTATCCACAAATTGGTAAAGAGTTGGGAAATCGTGATCACACAACAGTGATTCATGCTTGTGTTAAAATTAATCAAGAGATTACTGAGAATGAGAATCTTAACCATGAGATTAACTTAATTAAAGAACGATTATATATGCCCTAGCGACAGAACAGCAATTGCTTTTCTGTACAGTTGTGAATAATTAGAACAATAAAGGGGAAAAGTTGGGAAAAAATAGTTAGTTACCTAAGAATAATAGTTGATAAAACTATTAATTATCAACTCTTGTAAAATTCTTTTCACCACTTTTGATTACTTCTCACTTTTCATCCCCAACTTAAATCACATACTAAATCACAAACTATCCCCCTACTTTTTCTTGTATCAACAACTAAAATACTACCTATCCCCATTTTTTATTCTTAACTATTATCACTATTCACTAATTTAATATATCTAAATCTAACTAGGAGACATTAATATGAAACTTTCCTGTTTGCAAGAAAACCTAAAAAGAGGATTAAATACTGTAGGAAAAGTAGTTGGTACTCAAGCCGATTTGCCTATTCTTGCTAATATTTTACTCAAAACTGACAATGGTAGGTTAAAGTTATCAACTACTAATCTAGAAATCGGTGTAAATTTTTGGGTAGGGGCAAAAATTGAAAAAGAAGGAGAAATTACCATTCCTGCTAAAGTCCTTGTTGATTACATCAACTCTCTTTCTAATAAGAAAGTTAATTTAGTTGTTGAGAAAAATATTTTAAAACTGACTTGCGAAGGGAATAGAGCAAGTATTAATGGCATCTCTGCAGATGAGTTCCCTCTCATTCCGGAAGTCAAATCGGATATTTCCTTCAAATTAAAAACAGAGATAATTAAGGAGATAATTCCTCAGGTGGTAGTTGCTGCTGCTCTTGATGAATCTCGTCCAGTTTTAACTGGTGTTTATCTTAAAGTTTCTGATGATCAGTTAAAATTAGCTGCCACCGATAGTTACCGTTTGGCTGAAAGAACAACTACTCTAGTTAGTAAAGTGAAAAGTGAAGCAGTTGTGGTAATCCCAGCGTCTACATTAAAAGAATTACATCGGATCGTCTTATCGGATTCTCAAATTCAGGAAGTAGACTGTTTAATTAATAAAGATCAAATAATGTTTGAGTTTAGTGAAGGTAATCTAGTTTCTCGCTTGATTGAGGGTAAATTTCCTAGCTATGAACAGATTATTCCTACTACTAGTAAAACCAGAGCGAAAGTAAAAATCGCTGACTTTCTTAAAGCGATCAAAACCAGTGCTGTTTTTAGTCGTGATACTGCTAATAATATTAATTTAACCGTTAAGAAAAACGGCCAAATTGAAATTAGAACCGTCGCAGTACAAGTAGGAGAAAGTAATTCGGTAGTGAAAGCAGAGGTAATGGGTGAGGGGGGAGAAATTTCCTTCAATGCGAAATATTTACTGGATGGATTAAATAATATTCCTGGCGATGAAGTACTGCTAGAAATCAATGACAAGTTGAATCCAGGACTTTTGAGACCAGTGGCAGATAAAAAGTACTTCTATATTATTATGCCACTACGTAGCTAGACAATGAGGTTTGAATTAGAGTAGACGTCTACTGGCAATCGAGTTAAACAACAGTCTGTCAACTACTCCCAACTGCGTATTATGCTGTTTGTGTTATTTCTATCAGTGCAATGTTTTAACTTTCAATTGATTTTAGTAAACTTAGTATGTATCTAACGACTCTCCAACTGAATAATTTTCGCAATTTCAAGGAGGGTCGTTTTAATTTTAAACAAGGTCTAAACTTCATTGTCGCTCCTAATACTTATGGCAAGACCAATATCTTGGAGGCAATTTATTTTTTGGTAATTTTTCAGTCCTTTCGTAATAACGAGTTGAGATCTTTGATTCGTGAAAATTTAGAAATAACTGAGTGGGAAGTGAGGTTTAAAAAAGAAAGCGATGATAAAGATCAAAAACTTTGGGCAGTTTTAGATTTTAGCAATGGCAAAGTAGTTCACAAGGCGTTTAAATTAAATGGGGTAAAAAAACAACCCTATCAGATTATGGGGGAATTCCAAGCAGTATTATTTACTCCCCAAGACCTAAATCTTGTTTGTGATCAACCTAGTTCTCGCCGTCATTTTATTGATACTTTAATTTCACGAATTAACCCTCTTTACTATCGTAATTTACTAAATTATAAACGAGTTGTTCGAGCGCGTAATCGTTTACTCTATTTAATCCAAATCGGTAAGGCGGAGATGAAAGAACTGGATTTTTGGAATAAGCAATTTTTAAGTTTAGCAGAGTTTTTAGTTCGAGAGAGAGTTTTAGTGTTAAGAAAGATTAATCAGCAATTAAAAGAAATCTACCCACGGATTACTGATACCAAAGATTTATTGAGGATTGATTACCAAACTAGCTTCACGTATCAAAATGATCTTAAAAATTCGTTAACTTTAAAACTTAATGAAGTACGGAATGAGGAAATTGATTCCGCACAGACTGTTTTTGGCCCTCATCGTGATGATTTAGTATTTAAATTGGATGATAAAAAATTGGCGCTTTATGGTTCCCGCGGGGAACAACGCTCTGCAATCCTTTCCTTGAAAATTACGGAATTAAATTTAATTAAGAAGAAACTTGGCGAATCACCTGTTCTGCTTTTAGACGATGTCCTGTCGGAACTAGATCACAAGAGACAAACGGCACTCTTAGGAGTATTGGATAATCTGCAGGTGATTATTACCACTACCGAAACTGGTCATCTCAAACGGTTCAATCATGCCAGTCAGGTGAATTTAATTAAATTAAGAAAATGAGCTTTACTCCTATTCGTGATGTTCTTCCTAAAGTATTAAATCAAAAAGGTCTCAAACAGGCAGCCGAGGCTGCTTTGATTTGTGAAAAATGGAATAAAGTACTAAAAGAGATCTTCAAAGATAAATTTTGTGATCAGATAAAAGTGATTAGTTTTAAAAACGGGGAATTAAAGGTGGCAGTATTAAATCCCAGTGTTGGTCAGGAACTCCAATTACATTCCTCTGATCTAATTAAGGATTTAAATAATCTTCTTTCTAGCAACATAGTAAAAAGAGTAAGAATTGTTTTTTGACTAAGTAAAAAAGATCTGTTAAGGTCTTTCCTTATGATACAATATAAGTGAGGTCATCTTGTTGTTAATTAAAGTTGCTTTAATGTCTCGCTTCTTTCGGAAAATTTTTCATCAGGAAATGGGTATTGGTTCAGCTACTTTTGTGATCGCCATGGGGTCTTTGTTGAGCCGACTTTTGGGTGTAGTCAGAAACCGTCTTTTTGCTGCAGAGTTCGGTGCGGGAGATGAATTGGATGCTTACTTTGCTGCTTTCCGCGTTCCTGATTTTTTATTGAACCTTTTAATCTTGGGTGCATTTTCCGCGGCGTTCATTCCGGTCTTTACTCACTTAATTAGTCGGAAGGAAAAAAAAAGAGCATTTGAGATTGTCAATTCGGTAGTTAATTTGGTGCTTGTTATTTTAATTGTGATTTCAGTGATCTTTTTCTTTCTTGCTCCGATTCTGATGACTCTAATTACACCTGGTTTTAGTGAGGATAAGATGAGATTGACAGTGCTTCTGACGAGAATTATGTTGTTTTCTCCTATTTTTCTGGGATTGAGCACTATTTTTGGAGGGGTTTTAAACTCCTTTCGCAAATTCTTCACTTATGCACTTGCACCAGTGATGTATAACATCGGAATTATTTTCGGCGCACTGTTTTTAGTTCCTCTCTGGGGAATTTATGGTTTAGCAGTTGGTGTGGTAGTGGGTGCCTTGCTCCATCTGCTTGTGCAGCTGCCGGTAGTTTTTGGTATCGGCTATCGTTTTTGTTTCTTTATCAATCTTAAAGATTACTATCTAATTAAAATTGGGAAACTGATGATTCCCCGTGCGCTTGGACTAGCAGTTTCCCAAATTAATTTAGTGGTAATTACCATTATTGCCTCTACTCTTATGTCAGGAAGTATTGCTGTTTTTAATTTTGCTAATGATTTGCAAAGTTTGCCAGTGAGTATCTTTGGGGTTGCTTTTGCAACTGCGGTATTTCCGGTATTAGCAGCGTCAGTTTCTTTGAATAAAGCTAAGAAATTTGTCCGGAGTTTTAGTTACACCTTCCGCCAAATTGTTTTTCTGATAGTTCCTGCTAGTGTGGGACTGTTTCTTTTACGCGCTCAAATCGTGCGTATCATTTTGGGGACTGGTAAGTTTGACTGGGAGGATACTTATTATACTGCAGTTACTTTGGGCTTATTCTGTTTGGGAATGATCGGGCAAGCACTCTTGCCTCTTGTGACTCGTGCCTTTTTTGCTCTTCATGACACCAAAACCCCGGTTTTAATCAGCATAATTACGGTAGCGATTAATGTTGGTTTGAGTTTGCTTTTTGTGAGAGTGAGTGGAGTGGTTGGTTTAGCATTGGCTTTCTCATTGTCTAGTTTGATTAACTTATCTCTGCTTTACCTTTTTCTTCGCAGGAGAATCGGTAATCTTAATGATAAAGCGAATTTAATCACTTTTTTAAAATCGTTAGCTAATTCGGTAGTAATGGGTCTTTCGATTTATGGCACTCTTCATCTTGTTTCTTTGGTGGTTAATATGCAAAAAGTATGGGGGGTTGTTGTTCAAGGGAGCACTGCATTGATTGTTGGTACAATTGCCTATCTTGTTATCGCGTGGATCTGGGAATGTGAAGAGATTGATGCTGTAAGAAGAGTAATGCGCAGATTTTTAGGAATTTCCGCCCTTGGCGGAAACTCTAGATAATTTTATAATTTTTAACTATTTGCAATGAAAAAAAGTTCTCCGGTTAAAAAAGTAAATCTCAAAAATATTCCCAGTCCTAAAATAGAACAAATCCAGAAAAAGAGAAGTAAGTTTTGGTTCTGCTTTTTGGTTTTTTTAATTGTTTTTTTGGTGGTTATTTTCTTGGTGTTACCATCCTTAGTCGCAGCACTGGGAGTTATTAAAGTGCCGGTATTAAGTAGAATTTTTTATCACTCTAAACGTCCCAATGTTGAGTTTGAAGTTCCCTCTAAGGAACTTTTAAAAATGAACTTTGATGTTTTGCGTAATGCGAAAGGTGAACCCTATGCGGTGAGAGCCTCCGAAAAAGATTTTAACTCGTATCTCATTCCTAAGGTGACTAAAGAAACCGATGTTATTCAAGATCCAATTTTCTTGTTGCGCCAGGATGAAATTGAAATCTGGGCTAAGGTTAGAAGAAGCATCATTGATGCTGACCTTAATGTTACTTTACAGGCAAAATTAGAGAAGGGGAAAATCTCGGTTACTTTGACAAAAGTAAAGTTGGGTCGTCTCAGTATTCCGGGAGGTTATTTAACTAGTTTCTCGGATGAAATTAATAAACAATTACAGCAAGAAGTAATGAAGAATGAGAATGTGATGTTGGATAAATTGACGATTAGGAAAGGCATGATGATTATTGAGGGAAAGGCTAGATAAACTTAATAAATTTAAAACGAGAAACGAAAAATTCGGAAACGGAAAGTGACCCAACTTATTTTCTAAAAGAGGGGACTATGAAACAAAAAGTTTATGACATCGATTTAAGGTGCATTGACTTCACAGTTAAAATTATCAAACTTGCATATAGACTGAGAAAAGTTCCGAGTATGAACTAGCAGGGTAAGTTGTTAGGTCTGTAGGTTCAGTTGGAGTTAATCTGGTAGAGATTCAAGGCGGCGAGATCAAAAAGCGAGATCAAAAGGTGAATTCATCAGCATTGTTTTAATCTCTTTGGATAAGCAAAGGAAACAATTTATTGGCTGAATGTGATATTAGAAATTGGTATTGTTTCTTCCCAACAGGTTTCTAGATTAAAAAACGAGATCGGAGAAATTGCTAAAATTATTGCCCCAATAATTATCAACCATCGTAGAACTCCTTAATAGTTTTTCGTTTAGACATTTTGATCTGATAAAGTGCCCAGTTTTAGGAATTTTTGTATCATAGCCCATATAGATCACGGTAAGTCCACGTTGGCTGACCGTTTTTTGGAGTTGACTAAAACCATTGATCCCCGAGAGATGAAGGATCAAATTCTTGATCAGATGGATCTGGAAAGAGAGAAGCAAATTACAATTAAATTACAACCGGTGCAGATGGAATATACTTATAATGGTCAGCAATATCTTTTGAATTTGATTGATACGCCGGGCCATGTAGATTTTACCTATGAGGTATCGCGTAGTTTAGCTGCCTGTGAGGGAGCTATTCTGCTTGTAGATGCGACACAGGGGATTGAAGCACAAACTTTGGCCAATGCCCATCTTGCCATAGATCAAGGTTTAGTAATTATTCCGGCAGTAAACAAAATTGATCTTCCTAATGCGGAGCCAGAAAAGCGCGCCGAGGAACTAGCAAAGTTTCTAGATATTGACCAGAGTGAAGTGCTACTAGTTTCTGCGAAAGAAGGAAAAGAAGTGAAAGAATTACTGGAAAAGGTAATTGAAAAAGTTTCTGCACCTAAAGATAATTCCAAAGAGCCATTACGGGCATTGGTTTTTGATTCTAAATTTGATTCTTATAAAGGTGTTGTTGCTTACGTAAGAGTATTTGATGGGGAATTAACCAAAGAAACTGAACTCGCCTTCAAGGCAACGAAAACCAAAATCAAACCGCTGGAATTAGGTGTCTTAAAGCCAAAATTTGTCTCAAGAGAAAAGATTGCTAACGGGGAAATTGGTTACATTGTGACAGGATTAAAAGACCTAACCCAGTGTCAGGTTGGTGACACGATTGTTTTAGCGAAAGATTTGGAGACAGTTGAGCCGCTGCCGGGTTATAAAAAAGTAAAGCCGTTCGTTTACGCTGGATTTTTCTGCAAAGACGGTGATGATTATCCGGAACTAAAGGTTGCTTTAGAGAAATTGAAACTAAACGATGCCGCGTTAGTGTTTGAGCCGGAACGATCTAAGGCACTTGGCTTTGGATTTCGTTGTGGTTTTTTGGGATTACTTCATCTAGAAGTTATCCAAGAGCGACTCAAGCGTGAATTCGATTTGGATTTATTAATTACCACCCCGAGTGTTTCCTACCAGATAGTTTTGACTAATAAAAAACAATTGGTAGTTCACAGCGCAATTGAATTACCTGAACAAAATCAAATTAAGGAAATTTCTGAGCCCTGGGTGAACTTGGAAATCATCACTCCAAATGAATATCTAGGGAGAGTAATGGAATTAGTGCAAAATAAAAGGGGCATTTATAAAAATACGGGATATTTAGGAACGCAAAGAGCGGTTTTGTACTATGAAATGCCTTTGAGTGAGGTGATTATTGATTTTTATGACCAGCTAAAAAGTGTCAGTTCCGGCTATGCATCAATGAATTATGACTTCATTGATTATCGCAAGACAGAATTAGCGAAATTAGAGGTTTTAATTGCCGGGGAAAAGGTGGAAGCGCTTTCACAATTGATATTTAAAGATAAAGCGGAGCGCATTGCTCGTTATTTGGCGAAACGTTTGAAAGAAACTATTCCGCGTCAAATGTTTGAAGTACCTATCCAGGTGGCTCGTAATGGAGAAATTATCGCTCGCGAGACCTTAGGCGCAATGCGTAAGGATGTTACTGAGAAATTATACGGTGGTGATGTTTCGCGCAAAAAGAAATTGCTAGAGAAGCAGAAAAAGGGTAAGAAAAAAATGAAAATACTAGGAAAATTGGACTTACCACAGGAAGTTTATTGGGCGGTATTAAAAAAGAAATAAAAAAACCGTCCATAACCGGACGGTTTTGGATAGAAAGACATCGATAGATACTACCACAGACCATAGCAAAAAGGTAGTTGAGCCAAGCACGGACGCGATCTAGGTGGATTACAATGACAGGCGCTAATCCGCAAGCGGACAGCACAGTTATAGTTACGATGACATCAGTCATATCTTGTTTCTCCGGGATGTCTTGTGATCACGACGAAATTTATGGAGGAATATGATGATTCCTACCCCAAGTCCTCCATAGATAATGATACAGAGAATCTTGAGAAAAGCGGGATGGGTAATGATTGCGCTCATCATGCTACTCCTTTTTTCCTGAAGAGACTCTTGATCTTTTTTCACTGCCGTTCTCCCCATGGAGTGCTACGCGCGACAGCAGCGGAGATGTAAATCATGAAAACGGAAATTACTCCCCACTCAAAGACACCCATCTGCTGATGCATCGCGACCTCACTCTCTTTTAAAAGGACAAGGATGAAAGATATCGTTAAACTTTTTAAACCTAAAGAAAAAATTATCATTGCCGCTTCAGGCGGTCCGGATTCAATGTGTCTTTTAGATCTTTTGCGGAAATTACAGCCAAGACTAAAACTCCAACTTATTGTAGCACATGTTAACTATGGCTTGCGAGGGAAAGCGTCTGATCATGATGAGAAACTAGTCATCGACTACTGTAAGCAGCATAACTTAGCATATAAAATTAAAAGAATCAAGGGTCTTTTTCCGCGAACCACTAGCGAAGAACACCTTCGCGACCTGCGCTATCAATTTCTCAGAAAAATTTTAAAAAAATATCATTTTAATCGAGTTGCCATCGCGCATACATTAGATGATCAGGTCGAAACAGTCCTAATGCGCATTCTGCGGGGCAGTGGTCTGCGTGGCTTACGTGGTATGTTAGTTCGACGAGAACAAATTGTTCGTCCATTAATCAATTACTATCGCAAAGACACATTAAGTTATTGCAAAAAATATAAAGTACCTTATCGTATTGACTGTTCTAATGTTAATCTCAAGTTTTTTCGTAATCAGGTCCGCCTCAAAGTTATTCCTTTTCTTAAAAAGTATAGCTCTGATATTCTTACTAACCTGAAACGGCTAGGCGAGCTCTCCCAGCGAGATTATTCCTTTATTGAAGTAGAAGCCCGGAAGAAACTTCATAATTTAAAGTCTCGAACCATAAGAAAAGGAATGGTTCTGGACTATCAAAAATGGCTAAAATTACATGAAGCACTAAAGTATGAGGTATTAAGACAGGCAATTCTTGAAATTAAGGGTGACTTAAATCGTATTAAACTGATTCATCTCGATCAGGTAGTGACAATGCTCAAGAGGGGCATCGGTAGGAAACACAAAGTACTACCCAGCGGATTGAAGATTGAGTTATTAAATGCTAAAATCAAAATAGTCCTTAAACGAGTATAAAATGCAGTCAAATCTGCTCCGCAATGGAGCTTACATTCTAGTTGTTTTCTTGATCTTGTTCGGGTTATACGCTTTGTTTAATCCTAGCCGAGAACAAGCACAAAATGTTTCTTTAACTGAATTAGTTGATCAGGTAAACCAAGGGAAAGTGAGTAAAATTACCGTGGAAGGTAATGATCTTAAAATTGATTTGAAAAATGGCGGCAAAGAAATTTCTCAAAAAGAAGAGAATATTTCCCTGAAAGAATATGGTATTGATCCAAGCAAAGTAACAATTGATGTTAAGAATAAAAGTGACAATAGTTTGTGGCTTACGCTGTTAATTAACTTTTTGCCATTCTTACTTTTAATTGGTTTCTTTTGGTTTATCATGCGTCAGGCGCAACGAGGCAGCAGCCAAGCGTTGTCATTTGGGCAAAGTACCGCCCGTTTAGCGCAAATTAACGGCAAAAATAAGGTTACCTTTGCAGATGTCGCTGGTGCGGAGGAGGCAAAGCAAGAGTTACTAGAAGTAGTTGATTTCTTAAAAAGTCCTCAAAAGTATCGCAGAATTGGTGCAAAAATCCCTAAAGGAGTATTACTTGTTGGTCCTCCAGGAACAGGGAAGACCTTGTTAGCGAAAGCAGTTGCGGGTGAGGCAGATGTTCCTTTCTTTAATATCTCTGGTTCTGAGTTTGTGGAAATGTTTGTTGGTGTCGGTGCCTCTCGCGTGCGTGACTTATTTAACAAAGCAAAGAAAAATGCTCCCTGTATTGTTTTCATTGATGAAATTGATGCTGTTGGTCGTCAACGTGGTGCGGGTTTAGGTGGTAGCCATGATGAACGTGAGCAAACTTTAAATCAGATTCTTGTTGAAATGGATGGGTTTGGTACCGATACTAATGTTATCGTCATGGCTGCGACTAATCGACCGGATGTTTTGGATCCGGCTCTGCTTCGTCCCGGTCGTTTTGACCGCCGGGTAGTGATTGTGATGCCGGACATCAAGGAGCGGGAAGCAATTCTTAAAGTACATATGAAAGATAAGCCGCTGGCGAGTACTGTAGATATTAAAAAAATTGCTCGCCAGACCGCTGGTTTTTCCGGTGCCGATTTAGCGAATTTAGTGAATGAGGCGGCAATTTTAGCGGCACGCTTTGATAAGAAACAAATCGGGATGAAGGAGTTTGCCGAAGCAACCGAGAAAGTGATGCTTGGTCCGGAGCGAAAGAGCCATATTTTGAGTAAAGAAGAAAGAGAGGTCACTGCCTATCATGAGGCAGGACATGCTTTAGTTTCTAATTTATTGCCTAAGTGCGACCCGGTTCATAAAATTTCCATTATTTCCCGCGGTATGGCAGCCGGTTATACTTGGAATCTTCCCGAGAAAGATCTTTATCTCAATTCTCAATCTAAATTTGAAGATGACTTGGCGGCGTTACTTGCCGGTCGCGCCGCGGAAGAAATTATTTTTGGGGAAGTGACCACTGGTGCGGAAAATGATTTAAGAAAAGCGACAAAGATTGCTCGTGATATGGTGAAGGATTATGGAATGAGTGGTCTTGGTCCCTTAACTTTTGGTGAAAGGGAAGAGTTGGTATTTTTGGGTCGTGAGTTAGGGGAACATAAAACTTATAGCGAGCAGATTGCTGCAAAAATTGATGAAGAAATCCAAAGAATTATTGAGAAAGCTTACAAGAGAGCAACTAGTTTGCTTCGTAAAAACCGTGCTAAGTTAACAAAATTAGCGGAAATTTTGATAGAGAAGGAAACTGTGGAGGGGGATGAATTTCATCGGATCGTGGGGAGGAAAAAATAGCTTAAGGACGATCCACGAATTGCCCCATTCAGATAAAATAATGAACCCCGCTGTAAAAGCGGATTTTTTTTGAAATAAAAAAGCGCCCGAGTATTGGGTACGTTTGCTCTGTTATTTTTTATTGGAGAACAGAGGACGCGTTCCCAAATACCCAGGCGCGAAATACTAGCGAAAGAGCGCCTTGACTCTTCCGGCGCTGGAAGACGCGACGCCGGAGTTAGAAAGGTTGTTAAACGACTCATAGAACGTTCCGCAGTGGAACTCGTCGATCTTCACGGAAGACGACGTCGTAAGACCACTGAACTTTAACGTTATGTTGCCGTTTGTGGGCGGTGAGCCGTTGAGGTTGAAATTAATCTTTGTCCAGACGTTTGCGGGAATATTATTCTCGCGATAGGTGAAGCTTCCGATTTGAACCTCAAAGCTCGCCCCGCTTGTCGGGATGAAGATGTAAACCGATCCCGTTTGGGTAACGCCGTTTACCTGGATGCACTGGATGATGGCGTAGCTCGGGTCGTAGCTTACGACGGCGCAACCGTTCTGGTAACCGCTTCCGCCGGTGATCGATTTCCCTGCGAGGAGATTCCACGGGTGGTCGAAGTTAGCCGCGGTGGCGAATACTACCGCTGCGGCTAAGCAAAGGATAAAAGCTACCTTCTTCATCGCTATCCCTCCTTTGAAGGGAATGATTTTATGTTATGTATAGGTGCGTGCATCCCGTTCGTAATAAACGGGACAAGTTAAATTAGCATATATTTAAAACGTTGTCAATTTTGGGCTTTTTCCCCATTTTCTCCCCTTGCTCTTGACAAGAGTTTTCTGATATGCTAAATTAGGCAGTCGCTTCAGAATCAGTAACTCTAACTTCCCAAATCATAAGGAGGGGAAAGCATATTTTGCAGCCCCCTTTTTAATTATCCAATTTTGTTTTATTTATAATAATAATTAGGAGTAAAAACTATGCAAGTCCCTCGCATTTTTAAACTGAAACGACTGGGGTTAATCGTTACCCTAAGTGTTTTAGTGCTCTTTGTATTGCAGGCCTCTTTGTTTCCCCAAATTTTGGCTCTTGCTACTCCCGGTGTCAATCCGGAGGTTATCACTACCGACCCCGGTAATGGTTCAACCGATGTTGAGCCCGATACTAATATCGCAGTTGTTTTCAATGAACCAATGGATCCTAATTCCTTCAATGATCGTAATGTGATCTTGAATGGGAGTGTTAGTGGTGGACCTTTGGGTCGATCTTTGAGTATCAATGGTACTCTTCTCACAATTGATCCTGATAACAACTTTGCTCTAGGTGAAACAGTTACTGTTTTAATTGTTGGTGGCACAGGTCCCAATGCCGTTCGGGATATTGAGGGGGAACCGATGCTTAATAATTACCAGTTCTCTTTTAGGATTTTGAATGATCAAACTCCGCCCAATCCTCCGACTAATTTACAGGCAACTGGTCATGATGGTTATGTTGACTTAACCTGGAATCTTTCTAGTTCCCCAGATGTTGTTGGTCAAACGATTTATCGCTCCCTTTCAAGCGGAGGTCCCTATACTGCTTTGGAGGGAGTAGGCCGGGATGTTACTACTTATCGTGATTCTGCGGTAACCAATGGCACTACCTATTATTATGTGATTACTGCTCGCGATAAAGCAGGTAATGAAAGTGCTTATTCCAATGAAGCAACCGCAACTCCAAGTGTCTCTGATACTAATCCTCCTTATTGTCGTAACTTAAATCCAGTCCCGGGTGCGCAGAATGTCCCGACAGATACCAATATTTACTTGGAAATTTGGGATGATCAAAGTGGTGTTGCGCGTCGTTCGATTAATCTGACCGTTGAGGGGCAAGATATTATTGTGAATGGTGCGATTCAACCTGGCTTTAACGTTACTTTGAATTCGATTGGCCCATTGCCGAATGGTTTTGCGATTGACTATGATCCATCGGTGAACTTTAATGAGTATCAGAACATTAATGTTGACATAACTGCCTTTGATCGCTCACCACTGCGGAACCAAATGAGTTATAGTTACGCTTTCCGCATTGCGGATTCAACTCCTCCTTATACTGACAATTACAATCCTGCTCCCGGTCAGGCCGGTGTTCCTGTCAACAGCAATGTGGTTTTTGAGATTCACGACACCGGAAGTGGTGTGAACCGCAATTCTATTCGCGTTGATGTTGAAGGTACTGTTTATCGTGCAGGGATTCCTGGTTTTAGCACGGTAAATTTACCCGATGGCTATCGAGTCACGATTAATCCCGCTTCTAACTTCCCTTATAGTACCCAGATTGATGTTGCTATTGATGCACGGGACGATGCTGGTAATGTGATGCCGACTTTTAATTATTTCTTTACAACTGCCTCTGCTGATGATACTGAACCACCTTATGTTACTAACTTAAATCCGGCTCCGACTCAAACTGGCGTTCCTGTTAATACTAACATTTACTTTGAAATTTTGGACAGCGGCACTGGTGTTGATTTAAACACGGTTGATTTGATTGTAGAAGGCACTACTATTATTAGTAATGGTGTTGTGCAACCTGGTTACAATGTTACCATCAATGCGATTGCGCAAGGATTTAGTTTTGACTACGATCCTTCCGCTAACTTTAACGAGTATCAGACTGTTAATGTGACGGTAAGGGCTTCTGACCTTGCTTCTACTCCAAACTTCATGCAGTATGACTACTGGTTTAGAACCGGAGATTTAACTCCTCCGTATGTGAACGGTCGCGTACCTGCCGATGGAGATATTAATGTTCCCGTTGATACCAATGTCGTGTTCCATGTTTTAGATGATGGTTCCGGAGTGAATATCTTAACGGTTGTGGCTATCGTTGATGGCACTGTTTATCGCTTTGGTATCCCCGGATTTAGCTTTGCTGGCACACCAGCTGACTACACGATTACTATTGATCCTGCTTCTAATTTCCCTTACAATACCGTTATTCCGGTTGCCATTGACGCGATGGATGTTGAGGGTAACGTAATGGCAACGGATAACTATAGCTTTACCACTGAACCGACAGCGGATACTGAACCACCTTACGTTCAGAATCTTAATCCGGCTCCGGGTCAGACCAATGTTCCGGTGAATACTAATATTTATCTGGAAGTCGTTGACGATGACAGTGGTGTTGATGTGAATACTATTGACTTCACTGTTGAAGGTAGTTTGATTGTTGACGACGGTGTGGTTCAACCGGGCTATACAGTTGCTCTTAATCCAATCGCTAACGGCTATTCATTAGATTATGATCCATCTGTGAACTTTAATGATTACCAGCAAGTGGATGTAACTATTAGTGCTTCTGACCTTGCTCCGGTTCCCAACAGTTTCTCTTATAATTATTTCTTCCGCACCAACGATACTAATCCTCCTTATACTAATGGCTACAATCCTACCCCGGGTGATATTAATGTTCCGGTCAATACTGATGTGGTCTTCCATGTTTTGGATGATGGTTCAGGTGTTAACTTAATGACCGTTGCGGCAAACGTCAATGGTGTTCTTTATGCCAATGGCATCCCCGGATTCAGTTTTGTGGGTACTCCCGCGGATTACACTATTATCATTAATCCTGCGACTAATTTTCCTTATAACACTGTTATCCCGGTCACTCTTTACGCTACCGACTTAGATGGTAATGTAATGACCCCTTTCAGTTATAGCTTTACTACGGAAACCGGCGCTGATTTGCTTCCTCCTTATGTTCAAAATGAAAATCCGCAGCCGGGTGAAGTAAATGTCCCGCGCAATACGAACATTTACTTTGAAGTTGTTGATGATCAAAGCGGTGTTAATCTCGGTAGTGTTGATGTTACTGTAGAAGGAAACTTAATTGTTGATGATGGCGTTGCTCAACTTGGCTATGCAGTGACAATTACTCCGATTGCGAATGGTTATAGTTTTGACTATGATCCGAGTACGGACTTTGCTTATGGTCAGGTAGTAGATGTTTCCATTGATGCGGCTGACAATGCCACTCCACCGAATGTCATGGCAACTTACAACTATAGCTTCACGATCATTAATGTTAACGACACTACTGCTCCAGTTGTTCAAAATGAGAATCCGGCTCCCGGTGCTATCAACGTTCCGGTGAACACTAATGTTTATTTGGAAATTGTTGATGCTGGCACTGGCGTTGATCTCAATACGGTTAATATTACTGTTGAGGGAGCGACTATTGTTGTAAATGGTGTTGTCCAGCCGGGCTATACTGTTGCAGTAAATCCAATTGCTAATGGTTACAACTTTGACTATGATCCGACAGTGGATTTCCCGGCCAATGCGACGATTAACGTTTCTGTTGATGCGGCGGACCTGATGACTCCGCCTAATGTGATGCCAACCTATAATTATAGCTTTGATACTTTAGATACCATTCCTCCGCAACTTGCTTTGGTTAATCCGAGCGATCCGGATAATGGCGCCACTAATGTCCCGGTTACTTCCAATATTACTTTCCGCTTTAACGAAGCAATGAACCAAGGTACTTTAGGTGCTGACACTGTTGTTACAACCGGTAGTGTTTCTGGTACAATTGGCGGTACCTTCACCACTACTGCAACTAGTGTTACTTTCAACCCGACAAACAATTTTGTTGCGGGTGAAGTGATTACTGCTACGGTTAACACGAATGCGCAGGATTTAGCGGGCAATGGTTTAGACGGTGATCGCGATGGTGTTGCTGAAGGTTCTCCGGTAGATGATTACACAATCAGCTTTACCGTTGCTGCGGCAGGGGATACTACTCCGCCCAATGCTCCCGTGGTAATTAGTCCCGCTGATGGTGAAGTGATTACCGATAATACCCCGATGATTTTTGGTACCGCTGAAGCTGGCAGTGATGTTTCCATCTACGTTGATGATGTAGAAGTCGTTACTACTCGTGCGGATAGTAATGGTAACTTTATCTATACGATGACCCAAGAACTTGACCGTGGTGAGCACACTGTTTATGCTTATGCGACTGATGCTGCTGGTAATCGCAGTGCTCGTTCTAATGTAAACACCTTTATTGTTGATACTGGTTCTATTTTAGGTGCAATAACTGGTGCTACTGGTGGTAACTGGTTGTGGATTTCTTTGATTCTTGCCTTCCTTGCAGCATTGGGCTTTGTTACTATTAGAGCATTTGCCAAAGTAAGGCAGTAAATCTAGCTTATCTGGATATCATAAAAGCAGGTCCTTCTCGGGCCTGCTTTTTGTTGTCTACATTTTACAAACATTATTTTAATCCATCTTCTCCGGACTGATCATAATTCTTCTTTCCGCACCTTCTCCGATACTTTCTGACTTCACGCCATCCTTGCCTTTAATAAAAAGATGAACAATTCTTCGTTCGTACGGTGGCATCGGGCGAAGGATAACTGGCTTTTGGGTACGTGCAACTTGACTTACTGCTTCTTCTACGATCTTTTTTAATGCTTCTTCTTGTTTTTCACGATAGTTGCTGACATTAACGACGATGGGAATCAATCTGGTGATTTTTTTCTTCAAAATTAGGCGGATGATATGCTGGAAAGCAAGAAGTGATTCGCCGTGCCAACCGATGATTAATCCGGAATCTTCTTCTGTTTCAGGAATAATTTTTAAAAGATAAGGAGCATCTTTTTGTGCTTGGCATTCGGTTTTTACTTTAATGCCAAGTTTATCAAATAAGCTCTCGGTTTCTTTTTTGATGATGGAAATTTCTTGCTCTTGAGTAGTAGCCATTAGTTATTCTCTTTAATCCACCTTCGTTCCGCTTCGCGGGACTTCGGCGGATGTCGCCTTTAGTAAATAATTTAATATAAGTTACTTTTGAGTTCTCGGCTCCAGTTTAGAAATATTAGTTTTTCTCATAATCAGCCACTGTTGGAGAATTGCCATTAGGGTGGTAACAATCCAGTAGAGAGGAAGACCAGCAGGCAAGGTCATCGCGAAAAACACGGTAATTAAAGGCATAAAGTAGACCATTTGTCCGCCCATAACTTTTTCCATGGGGTTTTGTTTCTGGTCTTCCGTCTTGGGTTTATTTTTCATTAACATCTTGGTCTGGATGAACTGAAAAACACCGGCGAGAATCGGTAGGACAAAACGGTCAGGTTTAGAAAGGTTTAGAATTCCTAGAAAGGAAGGGTTAATTGTGCCAGGATTATGAATGAAGGGATAAAGTGTATCCAAATGATTAGAACCCATTGCGTCACGGAGGACTTGGTACAAGGCAATTAAAAATGGCAACTGAATTAACATCGGCAGACAACTTCCCAAAGGATTGATTTTATTTTCCTGGTAAAACTTCATTATTTCTTGAGCTTGTTTTTCTTTGTTATCTTTATGCTTGTTCTGAATTGCTTTCAATTGCGGTTGCAAGTCCTGCATTGCTTTTTGGGATTTAATTGATTTTTGGGAAAGTGGCCACATAATCATGCGCAGAACAATTGTCAAAATAATGACTGCAATTCCAATGTCATGACCAGGGATAATATTATATAAAAATACCAGAAAATTAAAAATCGGGCGGTAGAAACCTTCGTTCCAGATGATAGATAAGATTGACATGAGGATAGGTTAGAGTAATAAGTATAAAGGCAAAAATCAAAAATCAAAATGCAAAATTAAATGTAAAATGCAAAATTAAAGCGTTATTCGGTTAAAGAAAGTAAAACCTAAGAACCTATATTTTTACATTTTACCTTTAATTTTGCTTTTTGCCTTTTGCATTTTGCTTTTATCGTAGAGGATCATAACCACCATTGTTAAACGGATTACACCTTAGAATTCTCCAAATGCCCTTAGCTATGCCCTTTAAGGTACCATATTTCTCAATTGCCCGATAGGTATATTCGGAGCAACTAGGATAAAATCGGCAATAGCCATATTGATGACGATGACTGAAGAAACCATGGTCGGGGGAGATGGTTTTTTGGTAGAGGCGGATGAGTTTTAGAGGAATAATTCTAAACATGGACTAAAGTTAAAGGGTAAAGGTGAAAGAGCAAAAGTGAGGGCAAAAGGAAAAAGTTTAGATTGTTTATTTCATAAACTAAATAATCCTTTATTTTTGCTTTTTACTTTACTTTTACCTTTTTTCTTTACCCTTTGTCTTTAACCTCACATTATTCCAGCCCTCCCTGCTACATCTAAAAGATTCTGTTTGATACTGAAGTAGTTTTCATTCACAATTGATGGTTTGGTCATCACAACGACATCGAAACCGGGTTTAATATGATCTGCTTTTAATTCCAAGCGGATAATTTCTCTTAAACGACGTTTGATTAAATTACGAATGGTTGGTTTAGGAGAAGTTTTATTGCTGACGATTATCCCAAAGCGGGAAACTTTGAGATTATTGGGCATTACTTTGAGAACAAGATGTTTACCGCGGGTAAAGTTTCCTTTTTGGTGAACTTTCTTGAAATCAGTTTCTTTGTGGAGGCGATTTGCTTTGGGAAGCATGGAAATGTTTAAACAACCAGTCGCTTGCGTCCTTTTTGGCGACGCCTTTTTAAAACCCGGCGGCCATCTTTGGTACGGTTGCGCTTGCGGAAACCATGAATTTTCTTTCTTCGTCTCTTCTTGGGTTGATATGTACGTTTCATAGGGATTTAGCTAGTTAAAAAGGTAAATAGTTATTTAACACTACCGCGAATAGCGTCCCGAAGATTATAATTTCCAGTGGTAAAAGAAAAAGAATATGTTTTTGCTTGGGAATTAAAGATTAGATTTTCATTTTTGAGAGTTACCTTGAAATCATACTTTTGGTTGGATTTAAATCCATTAGAATTTTGTAACTCTAAAGTATTATTTGTCGGTTGGGTTGCTTTCAGGTCCAAAGCAGGATTAATACTAAAAGAAAAATCAGCTAGTTGCACTGTTTCGTTAAAGGTAATAACAATATTGGTATTAATCGGGACTCCTTTCTCATTATTTGCGGGAGTGGTGGAATAGATACTTAAAGTTGTCGCAGTAGGAGCAGTTGTTTGATTTGCTTGATTGGTTATTTGCTGATTACGAAGACGGGAAAAAAGGGAAACGAGAAAAAGTAATCCCAAAAGTACAACCAAAATCAAAACACCAATGATAACTTTGCGATTTTTGGAAAACAGTAAACTTATTAGATTAACCATTCTTGCTATTTAGTATAATAATATCCCCATTTTTCACCTGCCCCTGTCCAACTTGAAAGGGAACAGGTACGGGTAACATTTTCTTGTTTACTTTTCCCACGGCCATTCGGATCGGAAGGATCCATTACGGTCATTTGATTACCGCTAACTCCGATGACAAGGACTGAGTGAGGTTGCCCCTGAAGATTACTGTGGGCGCTAATATCTCCAGCGGGATTAGCATAAATCCCGACCGCATGTCCGGCAGACACTGCTTGGATTAATTCTGATTCCGAATTAACAGATACTAATTTAACTCCATAAAAACTCGCAGCAGCCTGTTGTCCTCCCATTCCAAAACCCCAACTTCCTTTGGCGTTACAAAGTTTTTGGGCTAGTTGCTCTGGGTCAGTATCAATACCAATTGATCTTAAAGCCATTGCGCCAGTTGTCACGGTACAACCAGTTTGACCAATTGTTCCATAGCTTCCACAATAAACCTGGGAACCCCACGGAGGATCTGTTTGATTAAGATAAGTATTTCCAGCGACACCTCTGCCAATTCCACCCCCTCCACCACCCGTAATCAATAAAACTGGAACAATAATCACTAACAAAAATAAAATAATTCCTCCGCAGCCAGTTGTTCCCAATGCACCAGTAATAAGGCAACCTAGACATCCCCATTTTAACCGTTTCTTTCCTTTTTTTGCCGCTTCTCTAGCTTCAATCTCTTCTTCAGAAAGTCCTTCTTCGCGAGCTCTTTCTACTTTTTCTTCAATTTTTTTCTTTTTCTCTTCTATTTTTTGCGCTTCTTTTAATCCAGGGATCTGTCCCTTGACTTTTTTACCAACTTCTTCTACTTTCTTACCTACTTCTTCGGCTTTCTTTGCGGCTTCCTTTGCTGTTTGGGCAGCTTCTTTCCCTGCTTTCCCTGCCGCTTCTGCAGCTGCGCCAACTTTCTCTTGTACTTCGCCAGGAATTTGCCCTACTGCTCCACCAACTTTCTCACCAATTTCCGCTCCTTTTTCAGCGCCGGTAGCTGCGCCTTCGGCAGCGCCAGCAACCGCGCCAGGAATTGCACCAACGCCTCCAGCGGCCGCTCCCTTAATTGCGCCTGTTACTGCTCCTCCTACAGCGCCAGCAGCTCCGCCAACTGCTGCTCCTGCTGCGGCTCCTCCCGCTTTGCCAACAGCTTCTCCTGTTTCCTTAGTAACAGGAGCAGTTTCCTTGAGTGCTTTTCCACCTGCTTCTACTCCTTTGGCACCTAGTTCAGCACCTTTTGCTCCTACTTCAGCTGCTTTGGCAGCACCTTGTCCTACTCGCCCGGCAGTTTGAGCAGCTTGACCCGTTCCCTTTACTTTTTCACCAATATCCTCCCTTTCAGTAGCAGGTTGTGATTCTCCTTCAGGTTTTCTCTCGTCTTCCCCCGCCATTTTATTATAGTAAATAATACCAAACTATTCCCATGTAGTGGGACCCCCCGCAAGTGATCACGCAAAGCGGACCTGCCTTCGGTGGGATTTATTTATTGTGAGTAATACTAAACTGATAAATCTTCTTGTCGCTTGTAAAGTATGCCTTGTTGGTTTCTTCGTTCACGTAAAGTCCGGTGGCATCTTTCAAAGTATCGGAAAGATATTGGGCGATGAATTCACCTTTGGTAGAAAGAACCATTACGCGGCTATTACCATTATCCAAGATATAAACATATTTCGTGTTCGGATCGGTAAAGATTACTGTCGGATTTTTCAAAGGAGTGGGGAGATCAGCAGTGTCAAAAGTATCTTTTTTGCCTTTGAGCAACTTAATAATCTCACCGCTCTTGTTTAAGATATAAACATTGCCATCAATTGCCAGAGAGACAGCATTCTTGATATCAATAGTTTCATCAGTGATATATTCAGCACCTTTTCCATAACCAGTGAGGGTACGGCTATACTTGAAGATTTGATTTTGGGTTGGATCAAGTAAATAGAGATAAGAGAAATAAGTAGCCATCGCCTTTGCTTTAGCAAAGGTACCCCCACCATCCAATTCTTTCTTTTCTAGTTTTCCGTTTTCCAAGTTATATTCATAAATATTGTTATTCTCACTCTCAAAAATGAGAATGCTTTTATCTCTCATTACTGTTCCACACTTTAATTTACTAATAGTTAATGATGATTCTATCGCAGTTTCAGCTTTAGGTTTGGCTATGGCGGTTCGGAATACCGCAGAATTATCAGGATTAAAAGTATAGAGATATTGATCAAGGTACATTAATGTTCCAAGAGTTTTTAGATCAGGTATGGTGCTGAAGTCAGCAAGTGTCTTGGGAGTTGGACGGGTAATTTTATTCACCTTGTCCAAAATAACTTGAATTTCACTTTTTAATTTATTTGCTTCATTATGATAATATTTGGAAGCAAGAATTTCATCAATCAAAGCAGAACTTTCTGCTAAAAGTTGTCTTGCTTTTATCTCGTTTTTGTAAATTAAAGCGTCATTAGCAGCTTTAGCTTTTTCCTGTGCCGCTACTAGCTTATCATGGTAAGTTTTTTGCGCTGACTCGGATTTTCCTTGAAAGAAAAGAATCGTTCCGGTAACAAGCAGGACTAAAATTAGCACCACAACTGTTCCCAGAAAGAAACGATTCTGGTTAAGAGAGCTGTTCTTTAGTTTTCCGATAAAACTCGTAACGCTACCTAATGCTGATTTTGCTTTGGCACTAAGTTGCGAGGGTTTTTGAGAGATTTCCGGTTCAGGTGTAGGAACCGCTGAAGTAGTTGTGGGAGATTTTTCCGTTTCCAATTCAACAGGTTCTTCTTTTTGCTTAAAACGACTCTGTAGAAAAGAAGTAGCGCTTTTGAAAGTGCTTTTGGTCTTATCGGCAAAAGTTGCGGTATCCTTCTTTAGATCAGAAACGGTTTCCTCTGCAGGAGTTATCTTGGGAGTAACTGCTTCTAGTGGTTCAGCGGCTAATTTATCCTCGGTAGTAATCTCAATGAACAGTGCCGCAAGATTACCAATTCCCTCTTCGCTTGCTAATTTCTGTTTAATTTCCTCGCTAGCATCTTTAGGACTTTTGTCAGCAGTTCCGCGGCGAAGTTCTTCTAAGGAAACATGATAAAAAAGCTCGGGAGTGCTAATGATAACTCGGTCACCTTCTTCCACATTGCCGCTAGCGATATTTTCAAAAGTTTTTAAAGGTTGAGGTTTCTCTTCATCGGCAGTTTCAGTTAATCCCTCACTGATTTTGACAATTTGCTCCCCGCGGGCAAGATAAGCCTCAGCGTGTCCTGCTTGAGCAATGTGTAAAGTATCGTTGCTTAAAACCGCAATGATCACATGGAGCTTGCCTAACCAATCGGTCTTGTCGTTTTCTGTGAGATCAGCTAAGGTCTCATTTGCTTTCTGTAATGCTGACTCAAAACTTTCTAGAACATCCCGTGCCGGATCTTTGTAATACTCGGTCTTGATGCTTTCAATTAAATTTTCACCAACTTCTTTACTGTCCTGCGAGGGACTGGCAATTTCGGCAACAATGTAGAGTTTTCCTAGCGGTTTTTGTGATAGTTCGGTAGGAACATACTCCAAAATCCGGCAGAACAAACTGCTCTCGGGTGTGGGTAAAAGAAGCTGATGAGAGCGACTCGTAAGTTTAGTATCCATTTTTAGTTTAAGTTAAGAATAGGAGTTAAGAATAAGTTAGAAGATTACTCCAAGATTGCCCTTTTAGACAGGGCAAAACTTAAAATTTCCTCTGCCCGACAAAGTCTGCGTGTAGCGAGAACATAGTCGGGGCTCCATCCCAAATTTAGCATTTTAGAGGGTATTTTTCAAGAAAAGATGTTAAATAATGTATAATGGAGAATGTAGAATAGGAAATGTTGAATATTCTGCATTACCCATTATCCATTTTACATTTATATGGAATTTGTTGCCCTAGATTTAGAGACATCAGGTTTAGATCCAAAGAAGGATCGGGTAATTGAGATTGCCTTGGTTTGTTTTGAAAATGGAGAGATAAAGGAGAGGTTTAGTTCTTTAGTCAACCCCAAGATTGCAGTTGATCATCATGTTCTCGGTATGACCGGAATTAGACAGGAGGAATTAGACAAAGCGCCAGTTCTCTCTGACTTAAAAATGAGAATCTTGGATTTCATCAGTGACAAACCTCTTATTGGGCATAACTTACAATTTGACTTGGATTTTTTGCGAGGAGAGGATTTGATTTTGAAAAATAGGTTTTACGATACTTGGCATCTTGCAACTTTATTACTTCCTTTCGGGAAATCTTTTAGTTTGGAGGTTTTAACTAAACAGTTTGGATTAAAACACGAGAAGAAGCATCGTGCTGAGGGTGATGCACTTGCTTCCATTTCTCTCTTTAATTTTCTTTTAGGCATTATCCAACAATTTCCCTCTCGTTTAAGGAAAGAAATTAGTGATTTGAGTGAAAAAAGTGAGTTTAATTTAGGTGAGTTGTTTAACGAAGATATTTTCTCGGGAATTAAACGTTCTTTTAACTTTAACGTAACCACTTATCTCCAACAGGAGGAAGAAAAATTAAACTCTGATAACAGAGAGGCATTCTTAATTGCAACTAGATTGTCAGAATTTACCGGGCAAAAAGAACACCAGTTATTGGAATTTCCTTGCGTGCATTCTCTTGATGAAGCAGTACTTAACTTAATTGTTAAAACTATTCATAAAGGAAGACAGCTTGTTATTACGGTTCCGAATTCTTGGTACCGGCAGGTATTTTTAGCAAGCAAGGTTAAAACAGAAATTGCAGGAAAAGTACAGACAATTTTGCCAACGCAGTTTAAATTGGATTTAGAGAAATTGAAAAATTGGCGAGAGCGTAATAAATTAGAAAAACTTTATGCCAGTGTCATTGCCAAAGTATTAGTTGCTTCTTTTTATCTCCAAACAAAAAATATTAATCTTCTTGATTTAAGTTTAACTTTTGAGGAAAGAGATATCTGGCCGCAATTTGCCCAAACTTCCCAATTGGTAAGATTAGATTCGGAGAAACCAGTTATGCTTTTAAGTCAAAGTGTCTTTCTGAGTGATGCAAAATTACGTGAACAGCTGCTTAATCAAGGTATTCCCATTTTAATTTGGCGGGCTAACGAATTACGAAAAGAATTATTAAAATGCTCGCTTTTTTTAATCAGAACCGAAGAATTAGCACAATTGAAATTACAAGGCGAAGCAGTATTGAATTTCTTTGCTAAAGATAAGGTAATCGGAGAGAAAATAGAAGGACTTTTGCAAAATTTAAAAAATATTGATACTCGTCTCACGTTACTTTTAGGAATAGTTGCTATTTTTGTCAGGAAGCATAGTAAATCTGATACTTATTTCAAGGATTTGATTATGACGGATGAACTTTGGAACGAGTACGATTGGCAACAGGTGAGCTTCTTGAGCGAGAAAATTCTTGCTGAATTTGAAGATTTAAAACAAAAATTAAAGGAATTGGGTGTAACTACCTTGAAAGAAAATGTTGTTTTCAATCATCTTCTTCGCCAAATTGAAAATGTTAATAACGTTTTTCAAAAGTTTTTTGATACAAAACAGTCAATTTTACGTTTGATTAAAGTGTGTGATAAAGAAGTGACTTTAGGTTATTTTGATAAAGAGCAGTTTACTAAAATTCAGAAGGAAATCAAAGAGTCTCAAGCACAATTAGTCTTTGTGGATCAAAATTTAACTACTCAGAAAAACTTTGATTATTTTATTAGTTCAATTGGTCTTAACGAGAGCGGGATAAAAACTGCTTCTATAAGCTTTAATTCAGGAAAGAATAGCGAAGAAATTCCAATCACGGTAGCAAAAAATTTAGGTTACTTCAATGACGCAGTTCACGCGGTAGAATATCAAAAGATTTTAGATCGTTTTCTTACTGAAAGTAAAAATGATTTTCTTGTTATTTCTAATTCTTTTAATGCCACTCAAACTTTTTATTTCCGGTTTAAGAAATTTTTAGAAGGCAAGGGTTTTTCTGTTTTTGCCCAAGGGTTGAGTGGAGGGAAAATGAAAATTATGGAGAAAATTAAGGAGAATCCCCGTAATGCTATTATTGGTACTACTCGCTTCTTTGAAAAAGTAGAAGTTAATCCTATTGATCGTCTTTTGATTTTGCAATTGCCTTTTCAATATCCTGATGACCCTCTTGTTTTAGTGCAAGAAAAAGAGAATGCTTTTACCGAAGTGATTTTACCGGAAGCAATTTTGAAATTCAAAGACATTTTAAGTTTGGTTTTGCAGTTTTCTTCTCCAAATAGCAAGGAGATAATGGTCTGGGATCAAAAATTAACTAATTCTCGCTATGCTCGTGATTTTTGGGAATCACTACCTTCTTGTTTTAAGATTGTCTAATAATAAGCGAATAAGCGCCAATTAGTATTTCTGATCAGAATTGAAAATATTGTTTTGACAATAAAATTCAGATTGCAGGGGATTGTTTGGGGATAAATTTAAGAAGTTTGGGGATATTCAGGGGAGAATTTTGGTTTTCAGGTTGGCGATTAGAATGCCGTTTTTTTGATGTTTTGTTTTGAGACTAATTACGATTTTTATTGTAATTAAGCTGTTTTTTCTAAAGTAAGAACCGAAGTTAATCTTTTCCCTAGCGGCATAATTGACAAGGGGGTTAATTAGTGATAAGATGGAGTAACCTGAGAGAGCAAAGAAAAGCATTTCTTGCCAAAATACTCACTTAGAACGAAGATTAAAAAGGAGTAAGGAAAGTAGGATCTAGAGCAGAAGTAATTCTGCTCTGAATTCCTACTGTCTTTAGTGTAGGTTAGATCTTGCCTACACGTTTCAAAAAACAAAAAACAAAATTTTTTACCCTGAGCGCAAGCGAAGGGTCTAAAACAAAAAGAAAAAAACCGATGGTAGGAAATTAACAAAAAGGGTCTAGATCAACCCAAAATCAAGTCTTTTCTTTTTTCGGTGATGTTTCCCGATCTTTAAGATTGGGATCATCCAAAAGAAGAGATTAATGTGGGGCATGCGCGCCACATTATCTAAAAAGTAAGGGCGGATGTCATGCCCCACACCGATTTGTTCTATTTCCATTGATCTCTTCAAAAACAGTAGTTGCGGTCCCAACCGCAAACTCTCCCCCTGTTTGTGGTTGGAACCTCACCTACTGTTTTGATCGAAAATGTCCGATCTCATTTTCCCCTAAACTTTAGGGAGTGATCGCAAGATCACAAAGATGGTAGGGAGCAGCTGAAAGATCGGTCAGCCGTCTCTCCACTATTCATGTAGTTTGATTACGCTCGCAAGAGCGAATCGGGCTCCGTGGAAGACATTTCTTTGGGCGCTATGACGCCCAAAAGTCAAAACAAAAAGAGCGTTTTCATAGCGCCCTATTCCTTTTCAAAAAGGCAATAGGAAAAATCCAAAGAAATAGCAAAAATAATACCAATATCAAAACTGGAAAAATGAATCCGGAGGAGGTTTTAAAACTCTTTTTATGGGTTTAGGAATGTCGCCATCAGGCGATTTTTTTGTTAGCAAGGGATTTTGTAATAAAAATTATTTTGACAAAATAGTGAAAATATTCTCTCAAAATAGGCGTTATTTAAGCTGTATTTACCTTATTACCTGTGTTAAAATATCCTTAGAAGATTAGAATTTAATTTTTAGGATGGTCTTTGCTAGATCAAAGAGAAAGTTAGGTCAAGTTATTGAACATTCCTTTTTTAAGGATCACTTGGTTTTGGTTTGTGTTTTGGCTCATCTCGGGTTAAATCTGATTAACTGGGCGGTTCTTTTCTTTGGTTTGCGAGAGTTTAAGAGTTATCCAATCCCGCTTCATTATACAATTCTTGGTGGGGTAGATCTTTTGGGTGAGTGGTACCGCCTTTTAGTTTTACCTCTGACTGGTTTACTGATCTTGCTCATTAATGCCGCTTTGGGATTTATAAGTTATAAAAGAGAGAAATTATTAAGTTATTTCTTGGTTAGTATCGGATTGCTTTGTCAAGTGTTAATCTTGATAATTTCCATTGCGTTTTTGAAGTTGGTAAGAGGGTAAAGGAACAGCTAGAATGATAGCAAATAGCAGATAATAGATATTCCATATCTGATATCTGTTATCTACTATCATTATTGACTATGAGATTATTTACAGCTCATGTTAATTGGATATCTTACTTGATTTCGTTTGGAGCTGCTTTTTTAATGGTAGTTTTAATTATGCCTTTAGTCAGGATAATTGCAAGGAAAGTAAATGCAATTGATTATCCTTCTAAAATTAAGATTCATAAAAAACCAACACCACGTCTCGGTGGAGTGGCAGTGTTTGTTGCCTTTGTAATTTTGGTCTTGGTTGATTTAATCTGGGGACATCAGATTGTCGGGAAAGTTTTGGAGATGAGACACATTCTTGGGCTTCTAATTGGTGCAGGAGTAATTGTTATTACGGGTGTTATTGACGACATTCGAAAGTTAACACCGGCGCAAAAACTTTTGGGTCAAATTGTTGCTGCGCTGACGGTAGTTTTCTCTGGTATTGGTATTGATTTTATTATGAGTCCTTTTGGGGCACAGTTTCCTCTAGACACAGTGAAGGTTCCAATTACTTTTTCCGAGAGTACTTTTCAGCTAGTTGTCCTCGCTGATTTATTTGCTTTGTTTTGGATTCTGGGAATGATTAATACAGCAAACTTTTTGGATGGATTGGATGGTTTGGTTGGCGGTGTAGGGTTTATTGCTACATTGTTTTTGTTTTTCTTGAGTTTGCGTCCGCAGGTTAACCAGCCAGAGGTAGCTTATTTAAGTATTATTTTTACTGGGGCTTTGCTTGGTTTTTTGGTTTTTAATTTTCATCCTGCCAAAATATTTGCGGGGGACTCGGGAAGTATGTTAATTGGTTTTGTGATTGGGGTTTTGTCTATAATCAATGGTGCAAAGATCGCGACAGCACTTTTGATTATGGGCTTTCCCATTTTGGATGTTGCTTGGTCAATTCTACGGCGCTTGGTGAAAAAACAATCACCTTTCAGGGGAGATAAAAGACATTTTCATCATCGGTTATTGGAATTAGGTTTGAGTCAGAGACAAGCCGTGTTTTTGATTTATGCCATCGCGATTTGTTTTGGGTTGACAGCATTTTTGCTCCAAGGTAGTAAAGAAAAATTAATTGCCTTGCTTATCCTTGGTTTCTTAATGTTAGCGATGACGTTTGTGATTGTGAAGTTGATTCGGATACGGCAGTTACGACTTCGTAGCAAACATGCACGCTAGATTTTGGAAGCACTTCCGCTCGCTAATTTGAGTGTCTGGAGTGCTTTTTTGATAAAATGGGGATTGTTAATTTGATTTTAATGTTCTGTTTAGGTTCTTTTAATCTTTCTTTGTTACATTAAACTTGCTTTGAGTTAAGGTTGCTTGGTGCCTTAACTTGAGGTGCCTCGCCAGTGAGCGGGGATTGCCCTTTGGAGAGAGGGCAGCGCTTTGTGCCGTATGGTACAGAGCGAACCGGGTACGATCAGTACCTGGTGCAGGAGGGACTGCGGGGTTGGAGCTTTGCCCCGCCTTCATGGCGGGGCACTTCCCCCTCAAGAAATAGGGAACGTAGAAAATTAATTTAACCAGATGAAGAAAATTATATTAGTTATTGGGGGGTTGATTATTGTTCTGATTGTTGTGGGAATGGTTCTTTGGATGAATGTTTGGTATAAAGATAAAGATAATAATGAAGGATTTTTTACTAATTTGCCGATTGTTTCAGATTTGAAGTCAGCAGGAGAGAAGAAAGAGAAGTTTACAAGCGAACATGGTTTTCAATTTCTGATTCCCAAGGGATTCAATTTGAGCAACTTGGAAGAAAATCAAAGAATTTCCTTGAAAGAAAGCAAGGCAATTGCGATTATTAAGAATCCCAACAAAGGTGCTTATCCCTTAAATTATCGCGCCAATATCGCAGTTTATGTTTATTATCCTAATGACGATCTTTTTGTAGGAGGGGGATTTGATTTGGTTAGCGTGAATGACTTTCTGATTCAAAAAGATAATCTTCTTGAAGGTGATGAAGAGATTGCTAAACCATTAAAGCAGGAATATCGTGACCTGGAAATAAATAGTAAGAAAGGGAAAGAACATTTTTTCCTGGCAAGTACCAATAAGGGAAATGTTTTTCTGGAGAATAATTTGCTTTTTAAAGTGAGCAATATTATTTACGCAATTAGTTTTCATGATTTAGGAAATGAAACAGAAGTAAATCGAAATCTGGAGACTTTTAAACAATTTTATCATCAATTCCAATTTACTAAATAGAAATAGAAATTTATTATCGGTTGTTATAATTAATTTATAATCTAACGCCTTGTCATGAAAGCAGGGCCAGAAGGGACTAAGATGATAAAGAAGGGATACATTTTAAAAGTAGGATTATTTTTGGTCCTGCTTTTTTGTTGTCTTTTTCTTTTTACCGCCAGTGTTGAGGCGAAAAATTTAAATGTTCCTTTGTTTAATCAATTGGATAGCCGCTGGGCGAGTGTCAAACTTGGCTTCAGTAATTTGACTATTGGTGGATATGGTTGCGCGCTTACTTCCAAGGCAATGGTTTTTAATTACTATCTGCCGAATTTTACTGATCCTAAGCGGTTAAATAGCTATTTGAAAAATCACAACGGCTATGTTTCCAGCGGTTTGATCAAGTGGAATAATTGCGGTACACCAAGTGGAGTAAGTTACGGCGGAAGTGTTCCAATCAGTCGTTCAGTGATTAGCCAGAAGCTCAATCAAGGTTCTCCTTTAGTCGGACAGGTTTATAAAGTACGGATGCCGATGCATTTTGTTGTTTTGACTGGCGAGAGTGACGATAATTTTCTCATTAATGATCCCTGGCAAGGGATAAAGACAAGTTTAGAAAAAAGAAATTATCATTTGGTACGCGCACATCTTTATCAGAAGAAGGGAAAAACCTATGTTTATAATCCGCCAGTGAAAAAATCTTCCTCTTTACGAATTACCAAAGGTCTTTGGCTGAAAAGTTACACTAAAGCGTATGTGGGTGAACCATTTGATGCGCAATTCACGGTCAAAAATTTTAGTGGCAAGAAAGTTTGTCTTAAAAATCTTACTATTTTTGTCCGCGGACCCAAGGGGCAAAATTTTGATTTCAGAGGTAGTGGCAAAATTGCTCTTAGGCCCAAGCAAAGTTATTTTTTGTTTCGTAAAACAAGTCATCTTGGTCGCCGTGGGATAGTTGGTACTTATACTTTCAGTTGTAGTTACCAAGATCTGGACGGTTGCTGGCGTTTGCTCACTGCCCAGAGAGGTACTACTAATAAGCGAAAATTGAGAGTGGTTGATCGTATGCGACCTCAATTGCCTCCCTCGACACAGAAACTTTTCCAAATTGAAGAAGATTTTGATAATGAGAACCAAATTGATGATAAAGATAAAGTGCGAATTGAAGATAGTAAAGTAATGTTAGATTCTTGGCAAAAAGTTTTTTCAATTCAGACAAAGAAGGATTTTGAAATGGGAAGTTTTGATGGAGTCTATTTTGATGAACAAAAACAAGGCTTAAGAATTAAAAATCCGCAGATTAAAATTTTACAAATCTATCCTCCCAATCACAATAAGGATTTACTTGCTCAAATTATTCGTCAATATGCTCCTGATCCCAAAATTTTTTCAGTCAGTTCGGTTTCGATTCGCAACTTTAACCAAAAGAAATTTGATAATGGAAGAGTTCTAGATCTTAACCACTTTAATCTTCTCTATTTTGGTGTGGCTGACGTTTACGGCAGTAATCCCCCGCGCTGGACAAACGATCTTAATGCAACTGGTGAAAGTTTAGTACGCCAGTTTCATACTCAAGGCAAAGGAATCGTTTTTACACATGATACTTTAGGGGCAGGCAGTCCTTGCTGGCTGAAGCATAATTACTTTAATCGATTAAGGGATATTACTGGCATTACTACGGATGTAACTTTGGGTAAATGGAAAGAGTTTCGCACGGTTAATCGTAATTCTGCTATTAATCCGAATCATCCGATGTTAAATTATCCCTTTGCGATTCCTGCCCAATTTCCGGTAATTCATACGCATCGTCTTTATCAAAAAGTAATTGCGGGGGAGGTTTTTGCCTATGGTCAAACACCCACTGATTTGTATTGGCAGGCATTTAAAAACTCTACTTTTTTCTCCTACGGCAATGTAGAACAAATGCCTTTAGAATGGGAGGGAGAAGCATTGATTAATACTCTCTTCAACACTTATCAGGGAGGGAGTTATTTCTCGCCGATTTTTGATAGTCAGTCTAGTCAGGGAAAAATTTTCACAAATTTTGTGACGGAGGATCAAAATCCATTAACTGATCTAGAAATTAATCTTCGTTTTGGGAATCATTCCTTGGTAGATAATGGTTGGAGTGATTGGATGAAAGTGACTCATGGCCAAAAGATTATAAAACAGGGCCGTTTTTTTCAATATCAAGTTAAAATGAGAAGCGCTAATCTTGCTCTTTCTCCAATTGTTAAGGAGGTAAAAATAACTTGTGATCCCCTTTTTTATCCTCAAGGTTCAGTTGTTTCTATCCCCTTTCATCCTAAGGGGATAACGAGCTGGTCTCATTTTGATTACAATTGCAAGGGTGAGAGTGTTCGTTTTGATCTTTTAGAAGGGAATACTAATAATGTTTTAATTGCGGATTTAAAAAGAAATCAGGATCTTTCTAAGATTAGTTTTGGTGTTCCGTTGAAAGTTAGAATTTCTTTCATAACTGATGATTTCTTGCAAAGTCCGGAAGTAGATTGGTGGAAGATTTTTTATTACCAGTAATGATCTTGCACTTAAGTTTATTGACGGGAAGCTGTTTTTATGCTATAATTAAATAACACTTTAGAAATCAAGGGGAAAATAAAGAGTAATTCTAAAACAAAAAATGCAAGAGGAAATTGGTGGAGAAAAACCCAACACCTATCGCATTCATCCTGACCGATTGGATTTTAGCAGTGCAGAAAAATTTTCTTCTAAACCAGAGCAGATAATCAGCAAGACTTCTTCTTCCGAGGAAGCAAATGAGCCAGAAGAGGAGAATCTTGAATGTGAGCGTTTTGAGATGGGAGTTGGAAAAAGAGTGGAAGAAGCAAGGGATTCTTTAGAAAGGGAAGAAGTTGAATCCGAAGAAACCAAAGGAGCTTATCAGGAGTTCTTGGAGGTTAAGGAGCAAGCGGAAAATCAGTATCGCTTAATGGGGTATTGGGGCTCCTTGAGAAGAGTTTTGAGGAACGATCGAGAAGGACTTGAGAAAGCAATTAATGAAGCGGAAAAAACTAGCCCTGCTTATTATCAGAAGGTTAAAAATGATCTTGTTGGTTATCTAGAAAGAATCCAGGAAGAATATTCTGTAGCGCGCACGCGCGAAAGAGAAGCACGGGAAAAACTTTGGGCGAAAGACGGGTTGGTTGATCAAGCAGTTGAAAAATATTCTCATTACCTTGAATCAAAAGGTGAAAAACCTGATCTCTCGCAAATTAGACAAGATCTTTATGAGCAGTTCTTTGAAGTGGCCTTGGAAGAAGGAATGTCAGGAGTGAGAGTAAAAATTATGCCAGAAGAGAAAGAAACTTCTGATGATAGTAACAAGCAAGAGCCACTGATGCTAGAGGAGAAGGTTGAGCAAGAGCAGAAGAAGAGAGAATTAATTTCTTGGCTTAGCAAACAGCGCTGGCTTAAACGTTTGGTTTTGGGCATTGGAGTAGCAATAGGCGCGCTTGGTGTCGGGAAATTACTTCAGTCTCGCAGCACTGAAATTCAGGAAGAAGCGAAAACTGTTATGCTTTCAACTCAAGATTTAGTAAGAGATTTAGAAAACTTTATTCGTGAAAATTTGCTGGGACAAAAGCAAGCAGTTTCAGAGAAAATTATACAAGAAGGGACTCAACATACGGCTGAGGGAAGAGTGGAAAAGAAAGCGGAAAAAGTTTCTACAGAAAAATCGGCAGAGAAGGAAAAAGAGCGAGTTTTAGATCGTCGTCCTGTTTTCTTACGTGATAAAGAAATGATTAAGAAAGAGGATAAGTTTGTTGATGAGTTTTTGAAAAAGGATTTCAAGAACCGCGATCGCTTTAAATATCTAACTGCCCGGGAACTTAAAGAAATTAGAGATGGAGGACCATTGCCATCCCATCGTTTGTATAAGTACTTTGAGGATGATTACCAAAAGGAGTACGAGGCACTACGTCGTTTTGCCAAAGAGCTTAGTCCCCAACTGGAGGAATCAGAACGTTTGGGGAAATTAGATCGAGATAAAGTGTACTATTTAATTGATCTTCATCTTCATTCCTAAATTGAATTAAGAATTTTATGTTGGAAGTTCAAAATAAAAACCAAACCAACTTATTCAAAGAATTAGGATTGACTAATTTATCAGATTCAAAAAAGAAACTGCTTTTGGGAAAATTTTTTCAGGCGGTGCACTTGAAGGTGGCTGAAAGAGTACTGGACTTTTTAACTGCCAAAGAACAAAAGCAGTTAGAGAATCTTTATCGAAGCAAAGCAGGTGAAGTTGAAGTTAAGAATTTTTTAAAAGCAAAGGTCCCTAATTTAGAGTTAATTACAAAAGCGGAAACTCATGCTTTAGTCGCGGCTTTGAAGCGGCAGGTAACTCGGTTTTACTTAAATTAGTTTCACTTGGCGCTCAAACAGGGTTTCAAAGCCCTGTTTTTGTTTTCTTGCTCTCTTGCGCTTTTTGCGCTAAAATGAGCTTAGTTAATCATTTAAAGCACCCCGTACCATTCGGCACGGGACACGGAGGGGAAATATGAAGGTTTACTTCAAAGTTTTTAGTGTCGCTTTGGTTTTACTTGTCTTTGTTGCAGCCCTGACAGGTTGTGGCTGCAAACAAACAAGTAAAAGTAAGATTGATACCAAAGAAAAAATTAACCTTACTTACTGGCGACTTTTTGATGATCGGGAATCAGTTCAACCGATTATTGATGAGTATCAGAAATTACATAAGAACATCACTATTACTTATAAGAAGTTTGCTTATGACGGCTACGAACAGCAGGCAATTGATGAGTTGGCGGCAGGAAAAGGTCCGGACATTTGGATGATTAAGAATGATTGGGTACCACGGCATAAAGATAAATTAACGCCGATGCCGGAAGATATGATGAATGCTGAAACTTATCGTACTACTTTTATGGATGTTGCTAAGGACGATTTTGTTATTGATAACCGTATTTATGGCATTCCTCTTTCGGTTGATTCGTTAGCACTTTTTTACAACAAAGATCTTTTTAATAAAGCGGGAATTAGTCAGCCACCGGCGACTTGGGATGATATGATTAAAGTTGTACCAAAGTTGACGAAACTTTCTGGTAATACTGTTAATCAGTCAGCAATTGCTCTTGGTACTGCGGATAATATTAGCTCGGCAGTTGATATTGTTTCTTGGTTAATGATGCAGAATGGCGCCGCGATGATTGATGAAGCAAAGGAACAAGCAATTTTCAATGCTCGCAGTAAAACTGAAAACAACCAAACCTATTATCCTGGCGTGAGCGCGGTGGAATTTTATTCTAGCTTTGCGACTCCTTCCAAACAAACTTATTCTTGGAATACGGGCATGCCAAATAATATTGATGCTTTCCTGGATGGCAAAGTGGCAATGGTTTTAGCTCCTTCCCACCAAGTAAAATTACTACAGGTAAAAGCGCAATCCAAGACACCAAAGCTAAACTTTGATGTTGCTCCTGCGCCTCAAATTAAAGATGGCATTACGGTAAATGCTGCAAGCTACTGGGGGGAAGTGGTTTCTAAGAATTGTCAGCACCCGGAGGTCGCTTGGGACTTTCTCAATTTCTTGACTGGTAAGGGAAATATGAAAAAGTATCACCAGTCAACCCAGAGACCGCCCAGTCGCAAAGATTTAGTGGAGGAGTTTTCAGGGGAACAATATTATGGCATTTTCACCGTGCAAGCATCTTCTGCAAGAAGTTTTTATAAGATTGATAATCGGGAGGTAGACAAAATTTTCTTGGCAATGATTCGCAGTGTTAATAATGGTGAGAAGCCTAAAGATGCAGTGGATAGAGCAGCACAGGAAGTGACCAAGTTAATGAGCGGGCAGAAGGCGGGGGGGTAATGAATGATCATAGGGAATTACATACAACGATGATCTTCTGTAAGAAGGGGCGCGTCTATGGCACGTCCCTACTTTTAAATATAAATCTCCACCATGCCATGTCACGTACAGCATGGCACTCTTGTCTTTAATAAGAGGTAAAAACGCTTTACAAGGCCTTATTTTTGTGTTATAATTAAGTAACCGGGTACTACGATAGGGCACCCCGGCGTCACTGCGAACCATAATTGCTCGTAGTGTTGCGTAATATTTATAATATCCCGCCAATTTATTTTTAATATCGGACGAAGGGAGTTTTGAACTTCTCCTTTGAGTATATGCGTAGAGTGAAAAAGAGAAACAAACATAAAACATCTGTCAGAGACAAGTCCACCTTTTGGGCCTTAGACTCATCAATCTCTGGCCGAGGTGGGAAAAATGGTCTTGGCTTTTATTTAGCATTAACCTGTTTGGTTTTGGGAATCCTGCTTTCATTAACAGTAGGATTTTTTGTTGTCTTTAATTATGTTGCTTCTAGCAGTGCAGCGGATTATGTTCCTGGTTCCGGCAATGTCCGCGGGGTTACTTTAACGCAATATATTATTAGTATTTATAACTATGCTGCTAGTATTATCGGTTTACTAGCAGTAATTGTGATTATTATCGCTGGTTATCGTTATATGGGAGCAATGGGGAATCCGCAATATATTGCGGAAGCGAAGGCGATGGCAATGGGGGCAATTGCGGGATTAGTTTTGGTGATTCTTTCTTATTTAATTTTATCCACGCTTAACCCCGCGACGGTTAAATGGTAAAATAACGATGAAGAAACAGAAGTTATTTACGACAATTTTGGCGAGTGTGGTTCTCTTGGTTTTATCAGCACCGACAGTTTTTGCAGCTATTGGTTTTAATACTAATCCAGCGACGGTAAATATTTATGATTTTCGTAAACTTCTGGTAAATATTATTAACTGGCTACTTGGTTTTGCTGCGGTTGCAGCAACTGCAATTATCATTGTTGGCGGATACAATTGGCTTGCTTCTGGTGGTAATTCCGAAAGAATTGAGAATGGCAAGAAGATTATTACTGGTGGAATTATTGGTTTAGTGATGATTATTTTAGCAGCGGTGTTGGTGAATACGATTATTGCAGTTTTAGGGAAATAAACGAAAAACGAAAAATGAAAAACGCAAAACAAATCTTAAAATTATTCTCGATACTGATTTTGGGAATTGTTTTTTCTTTTTCTTTGTTACCAGTTCTCCCAATAGGTCAGCAAGGATTAATTTTGGCCGCTGATAATTCTAGCACTAAACTTGGTTTTGGTTCTGGTAGTTTACCGAATCAGTCTAAGGTGAGCGACGTTCGCGGGTTGATTTCTATTATTATCAATGCAATGCTAAGCACAGTAACCGCAGTCGCAGTAATTTTTATCATCATTGGTGGTTATCAATACATTGGTTCGGGTGCCAGTGAGGATATGAAAGCGAAAGCGAAAAAGACCTTAACTTGGGCAATTTCTGGCTTAATTGTCATTATTCTCGCGGCCGTGTTGGTGAATACTTTAATTGGGGTATTTAAATAAAGGATATCGTAAGTAAATGAGAAAAATCGCGAAAATTTTAATTTGCCTAGTTACTTTTACTACGATTTTTATCGCTGGTAATAGTTTGGCGGTTGATCCAGTTACCCAAGGCGATGTCGGAAGTAATATTCCTACTGCCTCTAATCCTTCTGCTCCCTTCTCTGACCAATTAGCAATGGTTTTGAATATTCTCTTAGCATTGGCATCTACTGTTGCAGTATTATTTATTATTATCGGCGGTTATACTTACATTACTTCTGCCGGTAATCAAGATCGCCAAAAGAAAGCGAAGGAAGTGTTGATTGGAGCAATTGTTGGGCTGGTGATTATTATTCTTTCCTTCGGTGTCGTTAACTTTATTAATGAGTTTTTAGCAAGATAATGAGAAATTTTTTCTTAAAAGTTATTTTGGTTCTAGAATTAATGTTGGGAATTTCCTCGCCTGCTTTTGCAGCATTAAAAACTCCCAGAGCAGTGGAAAGTGCTTTAAGTGTCTTGCCGAGTATGTTTGATCCGGAAGTAACAATTGCTGATATTGCCAACTGGCTTTTAGGACTTGCAGCTACTGTTGCAGTGCTTTTGATTATTATTTCTGGCATCCGCTATATCGTTTCCTCGGGAGAACAGGAGCAGATTCAAAATGCGAAAATCACTCTACGTTATGCGATCATTGGTTTGGTAGTTACGATTTTGGCAATTGTGGTGGTTAATATTGTGCGTAATATCCTCGGTGCTGATTAATCTTTAATCTTCTTCATGAAAAAGAATTGGTTTTCTCAATTAGTACTTATTGGAGGTTTGTTCCTTTTGTGGGTAACGCCAGTTTTGGCAATTAAAGAACCTTCTTCCAGAATTGAAGATCTTCCTCGCCAAAGTACTCTTATTCCTACTATCGTTACAATAATTCTTTGGGCGATGGTTTATGCATTTGCTCTTGCAGTTTTGTTTATTGTTGTTGCTGGAATTATGTATATCACTGCAGCGGGTAATAGTGATCTAATGGAAAAAGCGAAGAAAGTTTTGCAGTATGCGATTACTGGTTTAGTAATTTCTTTGGTTGGTTATTTCATCGTTCTGGCAATTTCCGGGATTCTCTTTGGTGATATTGTCGGTGGGGTGTTTGGTATCTTCAGCTAAATTATGAAAATCTTTCAATTTCTCAAAAATTTTACTACGATTTATTGTCTTCTCGGGTTGCTTCTTGTTCCTTTTGTTGCTTATGCCGGTAGTTTCAGTGATGCTCTAGGTGATGTTGGTAAGTTCTTTTTTGGCTTTGGTACGAATCTTGGCAAGGGTGCCAGTGTGCTCTGGATTATCTCCAATGTTATTTCTGGTCTTTTTGCTTTACTTGGTATTCTTGCCATTCTCTTTTTAATTGTCGGCGGGGTGCGCTATATTTCCTCTTTTGGCAATTCCGATCAGGCGCAGGCAGCAAAAAAGACGATTACTTATGCTATAATTGGAGTAGCAATTGCGATTTCGGCTTATACGATTGTTAAGTTAGTTAGCCAAGCATTGTTTAAGGGATAAATGTCAAAGGTAAAGGGTAAAAGTTAAAAGGCAAAAGTAAAGTATTATTTATTTCATGAAATAGGTAACCTAAACTTTTACCTTTTACCTTCACTTTTACCTCTTTTCCGTTACACTTTATCTTTTGGGATATGAATAAGCACTTAAAAACAATTTTATACATTACTCCATTAGCGCTCATTGCTCCCGGTTTAGCATTAGCTGATGGTAATGATTTTATGACGGATTTGTTTGGAGCATTAGGAATTTCAGCTGGTTTAAATATTTTCAGCAATATCAGCGGTGCCCCGAATATCGGAGAAGTAATAATGAATGTGATTAAGTTTGCGCTTGGGGTTGTTGGTGCACTAACATTGCTTGTGGTGATTATCGGTGGACTGCGTTATGTTTTATCCGGTGGCAACGAGGATCAAGTCAAAAGTGCAAAACAGATACTTCTCTACGCGATTATTGGTTTTATTGTTGTACTTCTTGCTTATACAATTGTGACGTTTGTTGATAAAGTAATTCTCCATTAGATAGAAGGCAGAAGTTCTAAGTCTGAAGTCTGAAGTTTGAAGAAGAAATCCTTCATTCTTCCGCCTTCCGCCTTCAGCCTTCTGACTTATTCACTAATCATAGTTCTTATTTAATTAATAAACTCTCTAAGAAAGGTAGGTGAACAAATGAAAACACTGAAAAAAATCTCGGTCGCGTTGGCTCTTGCCGGTCTTTCTCTCTTAATTGCCGGTCCAGCCTTGGCGATTGAAATTCCCACTGTTCCGGGAATTAGTAGCGAAGAAGATGTTCCCTCATTGATTGTCAAAATAATTCAATGGGTTCTTATCTTCGTCGGTTCCTTGGCGCTGTTGTTCTTGATTATTGCTGGTTTGATGTACATTACTTCGGCTGGCAATGAAGATCGTGTCGCAGCTGCCAAAAAGACCATGATTTATGCAATCGTAGGTTTGGCAATTGCATTAGTTTCGTATGTTATTTTAGCTTGGATTAATAATACCTTGCTGAAATAAGCGAACCATGTGCCATTCGGCACATGGCGCGGGAATATTCTTATTGAATTTAAAAAGCCCTGTACCAATCGGCACAGGGCAGAGCAGGCACCGGGAGGTGTCTGTTCTTTTTTGGGGTTGATTATCGTCGCAATTGTTATTGTTATAGTATTCTTACCTGACTCTTTAAGGGTGAGCAATACTAAATGGACAAGATTTCTTTGGAGATTTGTCCATCAAAATGCCACGCGAGGATATCGCTCAGTATGGCACACCTTTGGGTGTGTGGGGTCGCGATTGCTGTTATGGTGAGCTATTTCATCTTCATTTTCCATGTCATCGCCTTCGCTATCGTATTGGCAGTAGGAATCTCCGAGATTTTAATTCGAGGGCTTCTTACGGTCGCTTATCGGTTTTTCCGAGAAGCGATATTGAGGAAACTACAAATAAACTAGGGTAGATCTTTTGATCTACCCCTTTTAAATTAAGTAAAAAGTGAGAAAGAAAGGAACGAGTGGCTTTTATTTGGTTTATTTTCTCTTAATCAAAGTCATTTAATTTATGCTAAAATTAAATTACAAATGGTCTTAATTTTTATATAATGAGCAGTAAAATTTTCTCTAAAATTCTCCCGGCGTTATTCTTCTTCCTCTTAGCAATTATCCAACTTGTTTATCTTATTTTTCTTTTCCGGGCAGTATTTTTGAAAGGATTGTGGGAATGGGAAGCGTGGTTATTGCTTGCGCAAGTTTTGCTTATCTGCGTCTTTAATCTGACTGTTGCTTTTGTCTATCTTTTCCGGGCAGATTTTCGTGCTCAGGCAAGGGGTTTTGGGGAGAGATATTTTCCGATTTTAGTAATGTTAGTATTTAATTTATTTAATATCTGGAATGGTTTTAGTGGAGTTTTTAATAAAGAATTTTTGATTGTTGGTTTGGGATTGAGTGTTTTGGGAAGTATTCTTGCGATTGTCGCATTGGTTTATTTAGGCAGGTCTTTTAGCGCGATGGTAGAGGTGCGTTCATTAGTACAACAAGGACCTTACCGTTTGGTGCGTCACCCGCTTTATCTGGGAGAAATTATTGCCTTATTGGGAGTAACAATTGCCCGATTTCATTGGTTAAAGTTAATTGTTTTTATTTTTGTGGTGATTTTGGTGGTGATTAGGGCAAAACAAGAGGAAAAGAAGTTCGGGAAAACTTTGCCAGAGTATCGGGAGTATCAAAAGAAAACCAGTTTTTTTCTACCCGGTTTGTAGGAAGGATAAAAATAGATTGAAAAGAACATCTAAGACTGTCTTTTACTAGGCTCTTTGGAGCCTATTTTGTTTGACTAGAGCTAGTTTTTGTGCTATAATTAAGTAACTGGAATGAATATAGAATTCAGAATTAAGAACGAGGAAAAGGGCCGGAAAACAAGTTAAATAGGCTGTAGGGACGCAGGATTTAGCGTCTAAGCTTAGTTAATCTTAAAACAAATATCAAAACTATGAAAGCTGTAAAAATGTGCCGCAAAGCGGCATCCCGCTGTGCGAGAAAAAAAAGCTTTGTAAGTCATTTTCTTAATAAGCGTCATTTTGTAATTAAAAGTCCCGTCATGAAGGTGGGGTTGAGACGAAAAGCAACCGCGTTGCTACTTATTTTAGCGGTTGTTTTTGTTTTGGTTACTCCAGCTAAGGCGAGTGCGTTTTCATTCGGAGATTTGGCGAATGATATTGGGAAAGTTATGTTTGGTGGTGCAAAAGATTATGCTGCTGGAACAATGTTTAATTTTTTGACGGGGAAGCTAGGCCCGGGATTTAATTCAATTTTGGATCAGAAACAAAGATTGCAATTACTGTATGAACCAGCGATGAGTGAGTTTATGAAAGATATGGATAAAAATTGGTTGCCGGGTGTACCGGGATTTTTCTCAGCGACTTTATTTGCCCCCGAGGAAACTTTCAATGCGATTGTTGGAGAGAAGCACGAAACATTTCAAGAGGCAGGACATTATGCTGGGCCAGTAGAAAATGCCCAAAATGTTTTAGCTTATCAAAATAATCAGAGTGCCGCTCAAAGTGTCTACAGTAATGCGCAAGAAACAATTGAAAATGCAACTGATGCTGGTACAAATAATTTACTAGGAAAAGATAGCAAAGTAGCTAAGGATATTAATGCTACAAAAGAAGTAATTGATTTAATGAAACTTTCTGGTGGCAACAGCGGCAGCAGTGGATCAGGATTTTGGGATACTTTGGGAAGTGTTATTAATATAGTTGGTACAGTACTTCCTTTTATTTAAACTAGTTACTTAATTTAAATATGAAAATTAGTTGGCAGAAAATTGGGTTAGTAGCTGGGGGAGTAATTTTGCTTTTTACTTTTTTGAGTGAACCAGTTTTTGCTTTATCCCTGCCGGGGAGCGAGTTTTTAACTACGGAGGTTAGTAGCATAGATAAAGCTGTGGAGAAAGCTTCGGTTGATAAGGACTACACAACTTTGATAGGATCTGTTAAACCAATTACCCATAAAGGCAAGCAGTATTACGTTTATACAGTGAGCGTTGCGGGTGTTGATCTTTTAGCTGATCCCGGAGTAAGAGCTCAAATTCTCAGGGTCAAAGGAGAAGATGGTAAAACTCATTCAGTAGTGGTTAGCGCGAATGGCTCGTTGAAATTAGGCAGTGGTGTTGTGGATAGTGTTATAAAGGAAGCGACAGGTACAGTAGTCGAGACTCTTATGGATAGCCCTCTTAATCCCCTTGACGTGTTCAAAACTATTTTTAGCGGTTTAATCAACTTACTTCACAGAGCAGTTGCTTTCCTGGGAATGGTTTTCATGATTATCTTTGACATTTTGATCAATACTGATCTTGGCAAGCTTTTTTCCCAATCTACTATCGGTAATGCTTGGTCGGCGATCCGCGATCTCTGTAACATGGTGTTTATTTTAATTCTTCTGGCAATTGCATTCATGACAGTTTTTCTTGGCACCGAAAGTAGTTCTTATAGCATCAAGAGAGCTTTGCCGATGTTAATTATTGCAGTTTTGACAATTAATTTCAGTTTTCTAATCTGCCGCGTTGTTGTTGAGGGTGCAGATATTGTCACCAGGCAATTTGCTGGTCAAAAATTTCAGTCGGGGATCATCGGCGATCTTATGGGATATAAAAGTTTCTCGGAAATTTTAGGTACTACCGAGCAACCCGCTAGCGGCAGTTCTGGTGCTGGAGCAGCAACGGGTACTCCAAGTACAAATACTCCTAGTACGCCAGCATCTAATAAATAATTTTTCTTGATGAGAATGCAATCAGTAAAAGTCATCTCTCTGCTTAGCTTAGTAATTCTAGGTTCATTTTTGGTAGTTGTTCCTGCTTTCTCTTTTGCATCTAGTCATGCGGGCAGTAGTTCAGTAAAACAAATTGCCGCTGAAGCATCTCAAACACCTACCACAACTGGTACTCCAAATACTACTGGTACTACGTATGGTATCACTAATATTGGTGCTGGTACTTCTACTATCAACAGGATTTTCGGTGGCACCAGTGATGGATTACTCTTTGCTCAAATCATCTCCTTTATCATGACTGTCATCGGGGCAATTTGTTTTCTTATCATTGATATCGTCTTAATCGGTCGTTTGGTAATGTTAATTGCTCTTGCGGTTGCTTCTCCTTTGCCTTTTATTTTAATGGTTCTCCCGGCGACTAAGAAATATGCCCAAATGTGGTGGCAGAAGTTTCTAAAGTGGGCATTTGTAGGAGTGTCTATTACTTTTTTCTTGTGGCTAATCCCTGCTACTTTAGGAGATAAAAGTAGCAGCGGGTATTTTTCAAGTAAGAGTACGACTAGCTTGGTGCTTCCTCCAGGAGCTCTCCGTGAAGTAGTGGATGTGGGAGTGAATGCTACCGAAAAGGGTCTTGGTATCCCAACGGGCCCCAAAATTGTTTATCCCGCATTCTTGGATAAGGGATTTCTTAAGGGAGCTTTAACCGGTGAAGTTACGGCGGCTGATTATGTTGATGGCTTCTTTACTTTTTTCTTTGTCGCGGGATTCATGATTGCCGCCGCCTGGACCGCAATTACTCTTGGTGAAACCTTTGGTAGAATCGCTGTGAGTATTCCGCGTTTCTTGAAAAATACCGCCAAAGGTGCAGGAAAATTGGCATTCAAGGGAGCAAAGTATGGTGCTGCAGCAACTGGTATTCCGGGTGTCGCTAAGGCAAGAATTAGTGAAATTGGTAAGAGGCTAGAGCGAGGGAAAAAATTGCGAGAGGCAGGGATACTTGGTCGCAGAGAAGGAGAATTTTCTCGACAGATTAATGAACACCTTGGTGAGTTAAAGAAACGTGGTGTTAGTGCAGAAGCTTCACGAAGGATCTTTGATTCTGGGGGCCTCGCTGGTTTAGAGGGAACCGAGCAAATTGCTCACATTCTTAATATGTTGGACGATCCTCGTTTTGTTCCTGATAATGCTCAATATAATGCTTTAAGACAGGCTGTTATTGGAGCTGGCGGCGGCGCAACTGAGTTGGCTAATCTTGAGAATAAAGTGAGAGAGAAAAATCTTGAAGCTATATATGATTTGGGTTTTGGTCCCGATAGTGATGTTACTCCTACACAGAGGGCAGTGAGAGATCAATTTAAAGCTGACTTTAGACGAAATCCTGGTAGAATGAGTGATTTAATTAGCAAACAGGGAAATATTTCAGCTAGTGCTTTGAGAATTATTGAGGAGGTTGGAGGTAAAAAAGCAGTTGAGAGCGTTATTAAACCTCATAACGAGGATAATGTTATGAAGACGGTTGCGGATATGATTCAATACTCCCATGGAAATGAAAACTACATTGTTGGCGATGGTATAAGAGAGATTTATGCTAAAAAGAAAGGTAATCTTGCGTTTGCTTTCTCAAGAAAATCTCGTACGGGAGGTACTCATATAATGACTACCCAAGTGGCAAGATTAATTAATACTTCACCATCAGCTGATTTAAGAACAATGCAGTTTTCCCCTGATTTGATTAAGCAGACTAGAAATAAAATTACTCCTTCTGCCTTGACTCAATTGAGAATTGCTACAAGAGGGGACGCTGCTCGTAAATACGAAGAGGCAATTAGAGCAGATTTTGACGCCTTACTAAGGAGTAGGAAAATAATTGAAAAGAAAAGGAAAAAAGTTGCTACGGAGAAATACGGTGGCAATGTGGGAAAAGTTTCTGAGAAAGATTTAGAAATTTCTAAGAAAGATTTAGAGGAAACTCTTCTTGAAAGTTCTGCATATCAAAACAATCCTTTGTTGATTGATTATATCCTTGGTAAGTTTTACAAGAATCTGAAATAAATCAAATGCAATTCCCTGTCCCCCAAAATGTAGATATCGAAGATAAATTAATTGGTCCGTTAACCCTGAAGCAATTTTTATACTTACTGGGCGGAGGAATTTTGGAGTTTTTTTATTTTTCTGTCTTTGATATGGAACTCTTCCTTCTTTTAAGCGTCCCTACTGTTGGTTTGGCAGTAGCGCTGGCATTTGTGAAAATTTATGACAAGCCATTTTTAAACTTTGTCCTGATTATGCTTCGCTTTGTTGTTACTTCCCGCAAGCGTGTTTGGAAAAGGATGCCGGGATCTTTGACTACTAAAAGTACTTTGGGTCAGTCGGTAGTTACGAAAAGTAAGGAAGAGGAAAGTAGATTACGCAAAATCATTGCAGAAAAGCATTTAAGAATGGAAAAGTTGGATGATCTTGTTAAAATCCTGGATACAGTGGGAGGGTTAGAAGGTAGATCAAAAGTTAAAGGTTAAAAGGTAAAAGTGTCATTGCGAGAAACGACCCCGCCATTTGGCGGGGAAGCAACGTGGCAATCCTAAGAGAATATCAGTTGTACTTTCGGGGTTGCTTCGCCTCTAAGCGGGGCTCGCAATGACAGTTTAATAACATTACTATGTTTGATTTCTTGTTCGGAAAACCTAAGTCAACCGGCGGTATTCAATCTGCACAAGGTAGTATGAGTGCGGCGGACTTGCAAAAGGCAAAAGATAGTGTACAGGCGTATTTGGATATTGCCGAAATTCGCGATAACGTTTTGATCCTTAAAAATGGTGGATTGAGGGCGGTTTTGCTGGTTTCTTCGGTTAATTTCGGTTTGAAATCCGAGGATGAGCAACGCGCTTTAATTGGTGGCTACCAGAGTTTCTTAAACTCTTTGGAATTCCCGGTGCAGATTGTTGTGCAATCCCGTCCGTTGGACATTCAGGGGTATATCAACAAACTCAAAGATGTTGCTGATAAACAAACTAATGATCTTTTGAAAATTCAAACTATTGATTATATTGAGTATATTCAACAACTTGTAGAAGTAGCGAATATTATGACCAAAAGATTTTTTGTTGTTGTCCCCTTTACGCCATTAAATATTCCCACTGGTGGTTTCTTGGAAAAAATCTTGGAAACTATTAACCCCTTACGCAAAACCCAGAAAGCAGTTTCGCTTTTTGACAAGCAACGTACTCAATTATTCCAAAGAGTGGATATTGTCGCTTCTGGTTTACGCGGAATGGGATTACAAACTGTGTTATTGAATACTCAAGAATTAATTGAGTTATTCTACGACATTTATAATCCGGACCTAGCGCTCAAACGCAAACTCCCGGATGTCCAAGAATTATCCATATTAGGAGGTTATAAGAAATAATGGATTACCACCGCTCGCAAAATTCTGCTCCTCAAACTAATTTTCCTCCGCAAGGTGGCGTTGCTCCTTCTGCGTCTATTGCAGGCCAAAATCAGATGCAAGGTGCTACACAGCGATCTATATCTGAGGAAGGCCCTTTAGCTGCTTTCGAATTGCATGAAAGCCAAGATTTAAATCAGTTCAATCAAGATAATCGTGCTTTTGCTCGGGGAGTGGTAAAAGAACCGCCCCGTATCATTTGGCGTGGGACAGAGCGGTTCCAGAAGATTTCAACACTTCAAACCGTTCAGGAAATTACCAACCCGACGATTACCCAAGACGAAAAAGCTACTCAACAAGCATTGAGAGAATTTGAACAGGGTGTTTCCACAGTTCGCGATTTAATCGCACCGGCAGCTTTGGAAATTACTCCCGATCATATTAAATTAGGCAGTAAATTTGTCCGCACTTTATTTGTTCATACCTATCCACGTTACGTCAATACCAACTGGTTGTCCCCGATTATCAGTTTAGATTATTCCATGGACACGAGTATCTTTATCTATCCGGTGAAGTCCGAGGTAATGCTCAAGACCTTAAAGAAAAAAGTTGGTCAAATTGAATCTTCCTTGATTATTAATAAAGAAAAAGGGAATGTTCGCGATCCCCAACTGGAAGCAGCTTATCAGGATGTGGAAACTTTACGTGATTCATTGCAAAGGGGTGAAGAACACTTCTTCCGTTTTGGCTTATACTTCACAGTTTATGCCGATTCTTTAAAAGAATTAAACAAAGCTTGTGATCAGATTGATTCTATGATTGGCGGGCAGTTAATTGAAACTAAACCGGCAATAATGCAAATGGAACAAGGATTTAATTCTTCTATTCCCATTGCCGATGATCAGCTTTTGGTTAGTAGCAATATGAACACCTCTCCTTTATCTACTACTTTCCCGTTTGTTTCCGCCGATCTTACTTCTAATGATGGGATCCTTTACGGCATTAACCGCCATAATAATAGTTTAGTTATTTTTGATCGCTTTAGTTTGGAAAATGCGAACTCTGTGATCTTTGCAAAGTCCGGTGCTGGTAAATCTTATGCAGTAAAGCTAGAGATTTTGCGTGAAATGATGTTTGGCGTTGACGTTATTGTTATTGATCCAGAAAGTGAGTATAAATATTTAGCGGAAACAGTAGGTGGAACCTTTACAGATGTTTCTTTAAACTCGGAAACGCGCATTAATCCATTTGATCTTCCCAAAGTAACAACTTTAGAAGAACAGGAAGAAGCAATGCGTAGCAATATTATTACGTTGCAAGGTTTATTGCAATTAATGCTTGGTCAATTTACCCCGCAAGAAAGCTCTATTATGGAAAAGGGCTTAATTGAGACCTATGCTAAGAAAGATCTCGTTTTAGGTAGACCATGGCCGGAAAAAGTAGAATATCCGACGATGCAAGATCTCTTTGAGATTTTACAAACGTTAGAGGGTGGTAAAGATCTGGCGGAACGATTAAGAAAATATACTGAAGGAACTTATGCTGGTATTCTTAATAAACCAACTAATGTAAAGATGGGTTCCCAGTTAATGGTTTTTAGTATTCGTAACTTAGAGGAAGAATTACGTCCGATTGCGATGTATAATATTCTTCACTATATTTGGAATGAAGTAAAATCCAAATTAAAGAAACGAATGCTTGTTGTTGATGAAGCGTGGTGGATGATGCAGTATCCGGATTCCGCACGTTTCCTCTTCAGTATGGCAAAACGTTCGCGTAAGTATTACTTGGCTTTAACTACTATTACTCAGGATGTTGCGGACTTCATGCATTCGGAATACGGTCAGGCGATTATCAGTAACTCTTCAATGCAACTGCTTTTGAAACAATCCCCGGCCGTGATTGATGAAGTGGTCAAAACCTTTAACTTAACCGAAGGCGAGAAATATCTCTTATTGGAGGGTGATAAAGGTGAAGGGATCTTCTTTGCTGGCCTAAAACATGTTGCTATTAAAGTGGTTGCTTCTTACTCGGAGGATAAAGTGATTACCACTAATCCGGAGGAATTGATTGCTAGGGAAAAAGGAAATAAATAATTTATTATCAATCACCGATTTTAGTTTAGGACTTTTAGTTTTCAGGATATGAAAAAGGCCTACACATATAGTGCAGGCCTAAGATATTGGAGCAAGGCGATCATTGAAACATCGCCTTGATCCGGCCGAGAGAGGTGGAAGAAATTTCGGAATTACTACTCCCTTTGGAGTAGTAGATGTCGTATCCCCCGACTGTGCCAGGTGCGGACCAGAGAAGAATATTTCTTCCCTCGATCGCACCTAAGG
>CAZFJP010000016.1:0-4675 GCA_964518965.1 uncultured Candidatus Saccharibacteria bacterium
AAATCCCTCTTTAAGCCAAGTTGTTCCCATCGACTACGAACATAAGATAAAGCTGCCTTGCCTGATTCTTTCATTACTTCACCTAGTTTACCGGTGAGAAGTAAATTTCCTTTCCCAGGCATTAAAGCTACTTCGATGAACAAAATATCTCCGCCTGCCTCAGTGTAAGCCAAACCGGTAGCAATTCCTATTTCATCTTTCTTCTCTGCCAAAGTTTCACTATATTTTCGCGGACCAAGATATTTATAAATATCACTTTTTTTGACTATCTTAGGAATTTTTTTGCACTCCGCTGCTTTCCTAGCTAATTTTCGGCAAATAGTAGCTAAACAGCGCTCTAATTCTCTAACACCTGCTTCACGAGTATAGCGACGAATAATCTCATAAATTGCCTCATCGGCAATTTTGATTTCATTTTCCTTAAGTCCATTGAAGACTAATTGTTTATTCCAAAGATATTTTTGAGCAATATGAAATTTCTCTACTTCGGTATAACCCGGGAAAGGAATTACCTCCATCCTATCACGTAAGGCAGGAGGAATAGTATCTAAAATATTGGCGGTGGTAATAAACATTACCCGAGAAAGGTCGAAAGGCACTTCTAAATAATGGTCGGAAAACTCATGATTTTGTTCCGGGTCTAAAGCTTCAAGCAAAGCTGCCGAGGGGTCACCCCGAAAATCCGCTCCTATTTTATCAATCTCATCAAGCATAAACACCGGATTGTTTGTACCGGCATTTCTAATTCCTTGGATTATTCTTCCGGGTAAAGCACCCACATAAGTCCGCCGGTGACCACGAATTTCTGCTTCATCTCTTATTCCTCCTAAGCTCACTCTGATAAACTTCCTTCCTAAAGCCCGGGCAATTGACTTGCCAATAGAAGTTTTTCCTACACCCGGTGGACCCACAAAGCAAAGAATTGTTGGTCCTCCTTCTTTTGACTCTTCTTTTTTCCTTTCCTTTTTTTGTTTTTCTCTTAATTTCATTACTGCTAAATATTCAATTACCCGCTCTTTAACTTTTTCCAAACCCCAATGATCCTCGTTTAAAATTTTTGCCGCTTGAGAAATGGAAACCTTATTTGGAGTAGAAACCGACCAAGGCATCTCAGTTAACCAATCAAGATAGGTTCTAATATAGGAAAATTCTGGATGATTGGGGTTCAAACTGGAAAGCCTTTTAATTTCTTTCTCCGCTTTTTTTTCAACTTCCGAAGGCATTTTTACTTTTTTAATTTTTTGTTTAAGTTCTTTTATTTCATCTTCTTCCTGCACTACCTCCCCCAATTCCTCTTCAATAACTCTTTTTCTTTCCCTTAGGATACTTTCCTTTATTGACCTGTCAAACTTCATTTTTGTTTTGGAATCAATTGTTCTCTCCAACTCCAAAACTTTAAGTTCGTGAGCAAGATATTCATTTGCTTTCGCCAGCCTTTCTTTAACTGATAAAGTTTCCAAAAGCGCTTGTTTATCAACAGTTTTAAGATCTAAAATATAAGAAATTTGATCGGCAACTTCTGGCGGTGTGTTCTCCCCTAAAAGCTTCATTACCATCATTACATCTACCGCCTTCCCAAGATTGATTGCTTCCTGAAAATTTTTGGTTAGATTGTTTACCAATGCAGCAACCTCATCGGAAGTTTCCTGAATTTCCGGAAGTTCAAACACTTTACCAACCATAAATGGCTTAACTGCTTCTAAAGATTCTAAACGAACTCGCAAAGTGCCTCTCACCCAAGCGTGAACTTCATTTTCCGTTTTTAGAACTCTTTCAATTTTTCCTAAAGTTCCTATTTGATAAAGGTCTTCTTTTGTAGGCTCAGAAATTTTGGGGTTTTTTTGAGTTAAAAAACAAGCCAAACGGTCTGTATTAAAAGCTGCTTCTACCGCCGCTACAGACATTGGCCTACCAAAACTTAAAATTGTCTCTACATGAGGAAAAAGAACACCTTCCCGCAAGGGAACTATTGGCAAAATCCTTTCTTTTTTTGGACCAAGTAAAATTGTCATCATTAGCAGTCTAACATATTAATTGCTAAAAGTCAACCCGCTTAGCGGGGTTAATCTCGTCTTAAAAATTAATCATGAATAATTACCCTTGTTCCAGGATTATCTTTTGAAGGATAGGCAATATTTTTACCTGAAGGAACTACCGGAGAAGTCCAATAAAAAAGTTTTTCGGCGTCAGGAATTGATAAGTTTACACACCCATGGCTCATAGGATGGCCAAAATTATTATGCCAATAAGTTCCATGAAGACCGTAGCTTTTATAAAAATATTGAGTGTAAGGAACATTGGGTAAATAATAATATGTTCTTGTTCCTCTTATTCCTCCTTCCATTTTCGCATATTTTAATTTTACCCAAATTCTAAATTTTCCCTTTGGGGTGGGCGCCCATTTTCCTGAAGAAATTAAAAATTCATATACCAAATTATTCCCTTCCCAAGCACGCAATTTTTGTTCTGAAAGGTCAACTTCAATCCAACGCTCATCATTTTGAATTCCTAAAACTTTCCCTTCTTGACCTAAGTTTTCTTCTACCAGTTTTGGCATTTGATAACTTACCAGTTCATTATTAAAAATCGCTATTTTTTCTTCTTCCTCATATTCACCACTATCTTCAGGCGAGGGAATTCTGCAACCATAAGAAATTTTGTCTAAGAATTGGCTTCCGGAAAGAAATAAAACCCCACCGGCAAAAATAAACGCCAAAAATAATCCAATTAAATAAAACTTCTTTGTTTTCATCATATCCTTCAATATATCACAAAAATTTGCTAAAATAAAAGAGAATGCGGGGTGGTGTAGCGGTAGCACGTCGCGCTCTGGACGCGAAGATCCTAGGTTCGAATCCTAGCCCCGCAGCCAGGCTGAATTGATAAAGTTAAAAACATAAGAATTGCCTGTAAAATCGATACTTTTGGTAGGTTCGAACTCTGGAATCTCGGCTTTTATGGTAGAAAGATGCTTCTCAATCAAAAAGAAAGGTTTAGCCAAATCTATCGACAAATTCTTGTCCTTCAAAGTTATGTTCAAATCTAAAGCGGTCAATACCCTGGTCTTTACTTACTCTCGGTAAACTTTATCAACTCTTTTAGCTTTTGGTAGTTTGAGAAATTTATCTTGCCGGTTTTATTCTCTAAAGCATTTATTGTTTCGGTGTATTTATCAGGTTTTACCAGCTGTTGGATACCCATAGTCTTTTCTAAACTGTGACAACATCTGTAAGAATTCCGGTTTATCAAAAATTATAGCTAACTCTAAAAAATTAGTATTGTTTTTGGTATGGATTTCAATTTTCAGTTTAGATAAATCTTTATCATTCATTCTCATTGACTGTATTTTTACTAAAAGTAAACAAATTTCCCTAGTAAGTTTTTTGCCAAAAGAAAAGCCTGAAGATTTTATAAGTAAAGAAGTTGAGTAGTAAGATGAGCGGATGCTCAAATTACGAGTGAATTGCATTGCTGCAATCACTTTTTCTCAACTCTTTACTGACTTCAGGCCTTTTCTGCACTTCTTGGCTTTTAGTCCAAAACCACAATGTGTGGCTTTACGGAAAAGTTGACTGATAACGGGGTCAACCGTCTTGCTTTCGCAAGCCCTCTATGTGAGGTTTATACTATGCGATTGTTTCGCTACTGGTCGCGAAATTGGAGGTTCAGGACTGCAGGGTTAAGAACACACCCACTTTCGTTGGCAAGCTCGCCCTCGTTACCCAGTTGGCTATAGAGATTATGCCAGCGACGAAGCTGTTCGCCGTACTTCCAGTACTGCGCGAGGATTGAAACTGCGGCACCATGCATGAAGCCGGTGATGTCTTCGAGATCAGCCTCGCGTGAGGTGGCTTCAGCCACTTCTTCGATCTGCCTCCCGGTGGTCATCTCGGCCTGCATGAGACGTGCCCAACGCTCGGCGTAGGTGACGATAGCTCTTCCGTAAGAGTCTTGGTTCTTGTCCTTGAACTCCTGCCAAGCCTCTTCGTCAGACACTTCCATCGGTGGTGCGTTGACCAGCTTTGCCTCGACGGCGTTGCGCTTGGCCGTAGCCTGTGCTTGATACGCTGCCTGGCGCTCCTGTTGCCTGCGCTCGTTCTCGGCTTTGATCCGATCGTCGTTCGCCTTCTCCTCGTCGGTTAGGACGGGGTTCGGGTAAGGACCAATGTTCTTTTTGATGTAGCCGTTGATCGCCCGTAACCAGTCACGATAGATGAGTTCGGGTTTGGAATCGGACGACACATTGACTATAACACCGTTGAACTCGAACGTAATGATGCAGTTCTCATTTGCTGCCGACAGTCGAATAGTTTCCGCTATCGTGTTGATGATGTTCGCACCTGGCATGACATCATAGAAGACTCTGTTTTTTTTTAGCCATGGGTTTCGCATGATTTGCCTCCTTTGAGATAAAAGATTTACACTTTCGTGTGGCTATCCGAATGGGTAGCTTCCTGAACACTATTGGTTAATGTCCAAAAAGCTACCCATTCAGGTTAGGAGGCTTATACTTTCCGTAAATTATCAAAGTGCAAAAGTAGGTTATATCTCTTGATAAAGCAGAATGTTAAAAGCAATTTTTAACCTTGCTTTATTCAAGATTTGCTATCTGCAACCTACAGCTTGATAGCATCCTAAAGATTTCTCATTAGGACAAGCTAAATATACCAAAAAC
>CAZFJP010000017.1:0-17167 GCA_964518965.1 uncultured Candidatus Saccharibacteria bacterium
AACAGATACTTAAATTAATTTGCCATACGCTATAATAGTCTTAGAATTAATCTCTATCTTAAAAGAATAAAAAATAAAAGAAAGTTTATATAAACAGCGATTTTTCGTTTCGCTCAGGCGAGACATTAAATTGTTTAAAATTTCATTGCGGGGGTCGGATTCGAACCGACAACCTTCAGGTTATGAGCCTGACGAGCTGCCTCTGCTCTACCCCGCTATAAATAAATTCAAAAAAATCAAAATGCAAAAGTAAAATTAAAAAGTAAAAGTAAAGTATTATCTAGTCCGTAAGGTTTCTTGTCTAAACTTTTGTCTCTTGCTTTTACTTTTGCTTGTTTACCGGCAGGGAAAACTTTTCTCCCACCTAACAGGATTCCTAGCAAACGGCAGTCTGGGCTACGGACTGCTTGGGAGAGATTTTTGCTTTTTGCCTTAGAGTAACTATTCCTTATTCTTAAAGAACAGATCTAACCAAAGTTGGTAATTTTTCTTATTAGAATCGGAATCGTCAGTAACATATTCAATTTCACGTTCTTCAATATTTGGTACTAACACAACTTGTTCACCCGCCTTTTTATAGCCGAGACGCAAACGTGCTTCTTTCTCACGATAGACGTCAGTTTTATAATAAGCAATCAAATTACGTAAATGTTGGTTTTCTTCAGTCAAAACTTCTGTTTCTTCCTTCAATAGTTTTATTTCCTTCTCAATCTGATAATTTTTCCAGACTATTTTACTTAAGGAAAATAAAGTCCAAACCATAACCAGAAAACCAAGTATGGGAATCACTTTGTGGGTAAAAAATTTGGAAGCTCTCCTTCTAATCACTTTATAAGATTAAGCTTTAGGAGGTTTCTCGTATTGGGTAGTAACCAAAACGTCACTCAAACTATCAAGATCTTCCAGAACCAGACCAGTACCACGAGCAACACAAGTAAGAGGATCCTCAGCAATATGAACTGGCATTTGAGTTTGCTCAGCCATATGTTTATCTAAGCCGCGCAGAAGTGCTCCACCACCAGTGAGAACAATACCACGACGCATGATATCAGCAACTAACTCGGGGGGAGTTTCTTCAATTGTAGATTTTACTGCATTAATAATCGTACGCACAGATTTTGCCATTGCAGTACGAATTTGCTCGTCGTTCACACGAATGACTTTTGGTAAACCGGATAATAGATCGCGCCCACGCATCTCAATTTCTAATGGTTTTTTCAATGGATAAGCAGAACCAATCGCAATCTTAATTTTTTCGGCAGTGCGATCGCCAATCAGCAGATTAAATTCATTGCGAGCAAACTGAACAATATCTTCAGTCTGTTCGTCACCGGCAACACGAATAGAACGGCTAGTAACAATTCCTCCCAAAGAGATTACCGCCACTTCCGTAGTACCTCCACCAATGTCTACAATCATATTCCCCGCTGGATCTTGGATTGGAAGACGCGAACCAATAGCTGCTGCCATGGGTTCCTCAATTAAAAATGCTTCGCGTGCACCAGCATTAGTCGCCGCTTCTTCTACCGCACGTTTCTCTACTTCGGTAACTCCCGAGGGGATACCCACAATCACCCGGGGACGGGGAATAATTGTGAAGGTCTCTTTATGAACTTTTTCAATAAAGTAACGAAGCATTTGTTCGGTAACTTCAAAGTCAGAAACAACTCCGTCAACCAAAGGGCGCGTAGCAACAATATGTCCAGGAGTTTTCCCGACCATCTTCATGGCTTCTTTACCAATTGCTAATATCTGTTTAGTTTTCTGATTTACCGCAACTACCGACGGTTCATTAATCACAATCCCTTTACCACGGACATAAACTAGTGTGTTAGCAGTACCTAAATCAATACCGATATCATGCGAAAATTTTCCGAGAAGTTTATTAAACATCTTTAATATGCTTTAGCAAAATACGATGGGTAATGATCGATTTTAGGATTATCTAAATCTTTACCACAACAAATACATTTCTTCATATACGCTGGCTCTCCCTGACCGACTCTCCCGACTATAACTCTCAAAGTTGCCCCCGTGTCATCCTTAATCTTCTTCTCACATTCAGAGCTACCACACCAAGCTGTTTTAACAAATCCTCCCTTTTCTTTCAGAATCTTCTTTAATTCATCATAGTTCTCAGCTTCATGTTCATTCCTACCAAGAAAATCTTGATTATTCATAAGAAGTTTGTTTTGGACAATATCCAAGGATTTTTTAATTTCTTTCCCCAAATCTTCCCATTTCACTTCCCATGACTTGCCTTCTACTCTTTCAGCTAGAACTGCTTGATTTTTTTCGAGATCTCGTGGGCCAAACTCTATTCTTAAAGGGACACCTTTTAACTCCCAATCATTAAATTTAAATCCAGGGCTAACCTTATCACGCCAATCTACTTTTACCCTAACTTCATCTGCAAGGCTTTCTACTAACTGATCAATTTTATTCTTCAATTTGTTCTTGTCCAAATCACTTTTCCAAATCGGAATGATTACTAACTGATAAGGAGCAATTTTGGGTGGTAGCACCAATCCCTTATCATCTCCATGAGCAAGGATAACAGCCCCGATTAAACGTGTGCTTACTCCCCAGCTAGTTTGCCAGACAAACTGCTCTTTACCATTTTTATCTAGATATTTTATTCCAAAAACTTTAGCAAAGTTTTGCCCCAAAACATGAGAGGTACCCATTTGTAACGCTTTACCATCAGACATCAATCCTTCAATACATAAAGTACTCTGTGCACCAGCAAATTTCTCACTGTCACTTTTTTTCCCACTAATTGTCGCAATAGCCAAATACTTATTTGCAAAATCTTGATACATTTTAAGAACTTCATTCGCCTGCTGAATAGATTCATTTATATTTTCATGTGCAGTATGTCCTTCCTGCCAAAGAAACTCGATTGTTCTTAGAAATAATCGGGGGCGTTTCTCCCAGCGAATAATGTTCGCCCATTGGTTAATCTTGAAAGGAAGGTCTCGATAGGAATGAATCCATCTCGCAAAGGAATCATAGATAATAGTTTCTGAAGTAGGACGCAAAACCAATGGTTCTTCCAACTTCTTCCCACCACCTTCAGTAGCAACAATGCATTCCGGAGCAAAGCCTTTTATATGCTCTTTTTCTTTTTCGAGAAAACTCTTCGGGATAAAGATAGGAAAATAAGTATTATCAACACCTAATTCTTTGATTCTAGCATCAAGAATTTTTTGAATTTGTTCCCAAATCGCATACCCATACGGTTTAATTGTCATGCAACCTTTTACGGGCGAGTGCTCGGCTAAACCAGCTTTCTCAACTACCTCTTCATACCATTTCGCACTATCTTTTGATTTTGGAGTAATTTTTTGAAACATTAAAGTGAAATAATTTTTCTAATTTTCTCAATTTTCTTGGTCTTTTTTGTCTTGGGATCGATTTCTAAATAAATCGCATTAAATAATCCATCACCCTCATCCTGCACTTCAAACTTTTGCGGTAATTGGGTTAAGAATTTTTCAATGATGATTTCTTTCTTCACGCCCAACACGGAATCAACCGGTCCACACATACCAACATCAGTAACATAAGCAGTACCTTCGGGAAGAATTTTGTAATCTTCCGTTTCAATATGAGTATGGGTACCGATTGCAGCACTTATCTTCCCGTCCAGATAAAACCCTAAGGCATTTTTCTCACTGGTTGCTTCGGCATGAAAATCTAAAATTATCGCGCCCAACTTTTCATGACTTAACTCTTTTAAAACTTCATCCGCTTTATGGAAAGGGTCATCATAATCATCGGGGAAGAATACCCGTCCGATTAAGTTGAAAATAAGCACCTTTTCTCCATTTACCTCCTTGACTAGGTAACCTTTGCCTGGAGTATTGCCCGGATAATTTAAAGGACGAATTAATTGATCAGGATATTTGTCCAAAACTAATTGATAATCTTTCTTATCCCAAATGTGATTACCAGATGTAAATACATCAACTCCCACTTCAAGCATCTCCGCTACTGTATTCTCAGTCACTCCGATTCCATGGGCGAGATTTTCTCCATTGGCAATGACTAAATCAATTTCTTTTTCTTTCTTCAAATCAGGTAAAATATTTTTTACCGTTTCCCGACCAATTCTGCCGGTGATGTCACCGATGAATAAAATTTTGATCATGAATTTCCTATCAAGAGGACGGTTCATGGACCGCCCTAAGGTTATTTAGCAATCTCTTCCGCGCGGGTCTCTCTAATTACATTTACCTTAATCTCACCCGGATATTGTAAATCTTCCTCGATCTTCTTGGCAATATTTTGCGCCAATTTCGCCGCAGCTAAATCATCAATTTCTTCCGGTTTGACAATGATACGAACTTCCCGCCCGGCTTGAATCGCATAGGATTTTTCTACTCCCTCAAAGCTATTGGCAATATTCTCTAATTCTTCCAAACGTTTGATGTAGGACTCCATGCTTTCGCGGCGGGCACCGGGACGGGCAGCCGAGATCGCATCCGCAGCAGCAATAATCATCGCTTCTACGCTCTTGAACTCTACATCTTCATGATGCGCCTCAACAGCGTGAATGACATCGTCGGAAATACCAAACTTGCGGCAGATATCCCGACCAATGGCGGCATGATTACCCTGAATCTGGTGATCTACTGCCTTGCCGATGTCATGTAAGAGTCCTGCTTTCTTACAGATGCTAACATCCGCTCCAATTTCACTTGCCATAGAAGCAGCAATAAAAGCCACTTCAATGGAGTGCTTTAAAACATTCTGGCCATAACTGGTACGAAATTTCAAACGTCCTAGAAGTTTTACTAATTCGGAAGATAAACCAGCAACACCAACTTCATAAACTGCATCTTCACCGGCCTTTTTAATTTCCGTTAAAATCTCACGTTTCGCTTTAGTCACCATTTCCTCAATGCGGGTTGGATGAATACGACCATCTTTAATTAGATTGTTCATTGCTATTCGAGCAACATTGCGACGAATGGGATCAAAGCTAGACAAAACAATCGCGCCGGGAGTATCATCAACAATTACATCTACTCCCGTTTCCTTTTCAAAAGCATTAATATTACGACCTTCACGGCCGATGATACGACCTTTCATTTCATCACTCTCAATTGGAATAGTAAACACGGTTGTCTCCGCAGCATGATCAGCAGCATAACGTTCTATCGCTTGGCCAATAATATTACGCGCTTCTTTTTCTGACTCTTCTTTAATAGTTTGCTCTACTTGGCGCATCTTACGCAAGAGATCTTCTTTCATCGCCTTTTCCGTCATTTCCAGAAGTACTTTCTTTGCCTCAGCAGTAGAAAGACGCGCAATTTTTTGCAAGGTCTTACGTTGTTTTTCACGAACCTCACCGATTTCCTCACGAATACGTGCAATTTCTCCCACTTTTTCGCTTAGGCGCTTCTGTTTATTCTCCACCTCATAAAAACGCTTTTCTAAGATTTCCTCTTTGTGACTAAGACGCCTTTCTAAATCTAAAATTTGGGTACGTCGTTCCTGTTCTTCTTTTTTTGCTGCCTCCCTAATCCTAAAGGCTTCTTCTTTCGCAGTCATTTCCATCTCTTTTTGTTTCTCTTTTGCTTCATCTAAAACTTTCTGTGCTTGTGCTTCAGCAGAGTTAACTAAATTTTTTGCACGCGCCTTACGAATAAAATAACCCGCAACTCCCCCCATAAGTCCTCCAGCAATAAGCGCGATTGCACCAATTAATTCGAGAGTCATTTGAGTTTATCCTTTCTTCAATCTCGGGGTTTAACCAGCGGGTTATAGAATCCTAATGAAAAATATGATTGTTTACAACTTCATAGGCTTCCTCTTTTAAGATAAAGAAATCATTTCCAACAATAATTAGAACGATTTTTATTGTGATTTCTTTGAACGAAAGAGAGAGTCATTTTCATTAAGTATAATCAAAAACCAAAACACCACCAATCAATCAAAAAGAAAAGATGCTGATTAACCCCTAAATTAATAGTAACTAATAAGCTTTTTCACCCTGTATTGTAGCGTAAAAAGGTGGAAAGTCAAGGTTTATTTGTGAAAACCGTAGCTGGGCAAGTTCTTCTGGTAATAAAACACCTTCCCTGCCACCTTTACTTTATCCCCCTCCTTAACCCCTATCTTCTCCAATTTTCTCAAAACTCCCAATTTCTTCAACTTAAAATACATATCCTCCACTGCAAAAGGATTATCCAAATTCGTTTGCAAGACAACTTCCGCCACTTTTTTCCCTTCCACAATAAAATACTCATTCTTCCGCTTTACTTGATAACTAAAATCAATCTCCTCCGCTGGACGGAATACCTTATATTCCTTCTCCCTAATCGGTTTAACTAAACAACGACGTTTTAATTTACTTAATTGTAAAATTATTTCATCAAGAAGATCACCGGTTCCTTTTTTAGATGCCGCAGAGATTAAATAAACCTTATCCCTTCCTTTGGATTTAAATTTTTTCACTTTCTGATCTAAATTCTCCTTTTCAACAAGATCAATTTTGTTAATCACTAAAAGATAAGGATATTGGGTCAGGGTAGGATTGAATTTCTCTAATTCTTTACGAATCACTTGAAAATCTTTCTCAAAATCACCTGACTGAGCATCAATTAAATGAACAAGTAATCGGGTTCGTTCAACATGTTTGAGAAAATCATAACCTAATCCCTTGCCTTTTGACGCTCCCTCTATTAAACCAGGAATATCCGCAACAACAAAGCTCTTCCCCTTGTAATTAACAGTCCCTAAATTAGGCAGAAGGGTAGTAAACTCATAATTAGCAATCTTGGGACGCGCATTAGAAATTGCAGAAATTAAAGTAGATTTACCAACATTAGGAAAACCAATTAAACCAACATCAGCGATTAATTTTAGTTCTAACTTAATTTTTTTAACTTCCCCCGGTAACCCCAGTTGCGCTACCTTGGGCGTTTGTTGTGTTGCAGTTTTATAATGTGCATTGCCATATCCACCTTTTCCTCCCCGCGCAAGTAATAACCTTGTACCGTTTTTTAGTTCTGCTGTATCCCAAAATAATTCATTTGTCTCGGCATCAAAAATCATTGTTCCTAATGGAATCGGTAAAATTAAATCCTCGCCGCTTTTACCATGCCGACATTCTTGTTTACCTCCCTCACCAGCTTCCGCCTGAAAAGTTTTATAACGATTAAACAAAGACAAGGTATTAATCGAATCATCCACCTCAAGATAAATATCACCACCTTTACCTCCATCTCCGCCATCAGGACCACCTTTGGGAACAAACTTTTGATGGCGAAAACTAACTAAACCATCACCGCCTTTGCCAGCAATAACCTTGATTGTAACTTCATCACAAAACATTAACTATAACTAATTACTAAAGGATGATGTATAATGTAAATGGTAGATGTAAAAGATATGATATATGAAATGTAAGATGTAAAACTCTACATCTAGCAGCCGCCATCCTAAATCTAACATTTTTATTATACACTATGCTAAGCCCAAACAAAGGCAAAAAACTAGAGATTAAAACAAAAGAGGGAATATTTCTACGCTATCCAATCAAAACTCATCTCATTACCAACCGCGATAATATTGTTGCAATAGTAAAAAAATATGTTTCCCCCTACCTCAAACAAGGAGATTTAATTGTAATTGCTGAATCGGCAGTTGCTATCAGTCAAGGCAGAGCATTTAAAATCAACGAGATTAAAGTAAGCTGGTTGGCAAAATTATTGGTGAAATTTGTACATAAACCAAGTTATGGAATTGGATTAGGTTGTCCCGAGACAATGCAACTAGCACTGAATGAAATTGGAACTCCGAGAATTTTATTTGCAGCATTCTTAAGCGCTATTACTAAACTCTTTGGTATTCGTGGAGTATTTTACCATGTTGCCGGTAGACGTGCAGCTTTAATCGACGGCCCGGTGGATTACGCAATCCCGCCTTACAATAAATATGCCACCTTGGGACCAAAGAATCCAGATAAAGTAGTGAAAGAGATAGCGAAAATAACTAGTCATCCTGTCGCTATCATCGACGCCAATGACATCGGTGTTGCGACTGTCGCGGTGAGCGATAATACCGATCCGCATTTAATTGAAGAGATATTCAAAGATAATCCTTTGGGGCAAACAAATGAACAGACGCCGATAGCAATTGTAAGAAAAGGACACAGAACAAAGGGCACAGGGCAGAGATAAAACCTTTGAACTTAAAACCTAACAGAAAAAACTCTGGACCCTGCCCCTGACCTCTGCCCTTCCATAATCTCCATGAATACAAAAAGATGGAGTTTGACTTACGCTCCACCTTTTTTATTAACCTAAAATAGTAACGCTTAATAAATAAACCCGATTAATGGAACCGAACCTGTAGTAATGGTACGACGGGTAACTCTTCCCCAACCAGCATAGTTCATCTCGGAAACTGTGAAGCGACCACCGCCATAAACTGCCTCAACATAAGCAACATGACCCCAGCCGGACTCCCAAGTTACCATAATCGCACCGGGAACAGGATAACGGCCAACGGGACGACCTTGAGCGCGGGCATTATAATACCATTGCCAAGCGTTACCCCTCCAAGTAATATCACCGCGACGCATTGCAACATAGTAAGTACAATAACCATAAGGAAAACCACCGCCTCCACCGTAATGCGTAGAATCACCATAAGAAGAATAACTGGCAGAATAATCGCTACTGTTACTATCATCCGCAACTTGGACACCATCGCTATTATCCTCAATCGGTTTCGGCTTTGCTTTTTCCCCATCAGGAACGATTAACACCTGACCAGTTTTCAATTTGTCACTCTCTAAGCGATTAAAACTGCGAATCATTGTTTTGCTTGCGTGATACTTTGCTGCAATTTGTGCTAAGGTTTCACCTTCTTGAACTACATGGCGAACACCATTGACTGGTAAGATTCTAAGACGATTACCCGGCTTAATATCAACCGAACCATCCTCTTGCAACTGTAATGAGGGATTTGCCCAGAGAATTGTGTCAGTGTTAATATCAAATTTTTTCGCAATGGAAATAATGGTATCGCCACCTTTAACAATATAAACAATTATTCTTTCACGAGGCGTGCCAGGCTTACCAGTAACGGGGATATTTGGTTTTGCCAAATAAGAATTATCAACAGTAGCAAGAGAAGTTTCCGGCAAATCCTCCGGATAATCCACCTCAATTTTTTCACCCAAGGCAAAACCAGAAAAATTACTTGCGACAGTAGCAACTGTACGATGGTCAGCGTAATAAGACTCGGCAGTTTTTTCCAATACTTCCTTGGTAAAACTTAAGTTACCGGTTTTAGTAACCGTGGTCACTGTTCCTTGCGCCATTACTCCCACAGTCAAAGACAAAATTACCACTAAAACCAGTCCAAGATTAACTAGTTGCCTTGTAGGACGAATCAAAAAGATACGGAGTTTTCTTAAAATAAAACGAAAACCTTGATCCGTATTGATTGATTGGGATCGACCAAGTGTTTCAAAATTAACTTCTTCATCAGAAACACTCCCCCGCGCTAACCTGCGCAGGCGTTTTACCGAAAACTGCACTTCTTTCTTCTCGAGTAAAAACGACTTTTCTTTACGGATAAACGGGATACGAATAGCTTCTTCTCCTTGTTAAATGCTATATAAAATAGTCTAAAATATCTTTCAAACAGAATGTTTTTAGACGTTTTAGACTACCTTATTCCCCAACTTTACTCTGTATACTACCATAAATAAACTATTTGTCAAGACCTAACTAATGGTCTTTACTCCCCTCGCTCCACAATTAACACAAAGAAAAACCGCTGTCAAATGCTTTCTATTTTTAAAATAGTCCTGAAAAACAAAACAAGAATCCAGATGGCAAACCTCACAAAACTGAAAGAAGATAAAATCGGAAAGGTCTAAAAATTTCAGTCCTAATCTAAGATAGACTGCTCCTACCTGAACCAGATTAAAATCATAAGGGAGACAAAATAATTTGCGGCGAGGAAAAGAGTTTGCCCCTAAAAATTCCCAACCTGAAACAAGCACCTTTCCTTCCCGAAAACAAATTACTTCTTTAACCACAAAATAATTGCTCGTCCACTCCAAAAAAGGTAATAAGATTGCATTGAGAAAGTGAAGATTAGTTAAATACTTCAAATCATAATCTACCTCCTGCTTTACCAGTCCATGCGCCCAGTTGCGATTGCGTAACCTAACTAGTTTCTGGAAACAATGATAGTTATCCCGAAAAGCAGAGCAAAAATCAGATGCTTCAATAGTTTCCGATTGTCTCTCTGCCATCTTCCGACTAAAAAACAATAATTGCCCCAGTGACAATTTTTGCTTGGTGATCTTTTGATTACTAAGAATTGTTAAAACAAAATAATAAAAACGCAAAGCTAATTCAAAAGTTTCCAAAAAGTAACTAAACCTTCTTTGGCCATTACTATTAAGCATGCAGAAATAGCTCTTAGCAATCGGATAGGGAAGACGCTCGCAAAAGAGTTCCTTCTGATTAAGAATGAACGAATTTTCCTCTAACTTGGGATAAATCTCTATTTTCGTTTTCATTAAATTATCCCTTTTTCTTTTAAACTGAAATATTCGTTTTTTCCCACAATAACATAGTCAAAAACTGTTATTCCGATAATTTTCCCCGCTTCACTGATTTGCTCAAATGACTGCCAATCTCTTTGAGTTGGTTTTACTTCACCAGAGGGATGATTACGAATCAAGATTATTGCCGCTGCTCTTTCCTCTACTGCTCTGCCAAAAATTTCCCGCGGATGAATCTCTACTCCCGTCAAAGTACCCTTAAAAATCTCCTCTTCGGCAATAACTTGATTTCTCCCATCTAGCAAAACTAGATTTAGACGACTTTGTTTTAAATCACAATTCTCTGCAATATAAAAATCCACCAGATCTTTGACGGAATTGATTTTTTGCTTGGTGGATTTTTGCTCCTGAAATAATTTTTTTCCAAGTTCTAAGGACGCTTTTAGTCGAGTTGCTTTTGCGAGATCTAAACCTTTAATTTTCATCAGCTCTGATAGGCACTTTTCTCGTAATCCGATCAATCCTCCGCTCTGCTTCAATACCTCATTCGCGCAGTCAATAACATTTAATCCTCGTGCACCAGTTCCTAAAATTATTGCCAGAAGCTCAATTATTGAGAGTTTTTCTGCCCCATAGCGTAACATTCTCTCACGGGGTTTGTTCTCCAAACTCCAGTTTTTAAAACTCAGTCCCTTCTTTGTCATTAAATACTAGTTAATTAGCTATATCTAAGTAAGTCCAAAGGCAAAAAGCAAAAATCAAAAAGCAAAAGTGAAGACGAAAGGTAAAAGTTTTAGCTGTTGCGTTTTTTCTTCTGTTTTTACTACTCAAGATAATTGCAGCAATGATGTTCGCAATCTCGCAACTCTCCTTTTTGAGCGCGAGAATCCTCCGGGAATCAATAGTACTAAAGTACTAATTTTCTCGATAACAGCCGAGCCAATAAATTGTCTCTTTGCCTCCTTCAAAACAATATTATTGGTACTTTCAAATTCCATCTTGGATCTTGACGCTTGAGCTTCACTAACATTGGCACCTATCCCACCTGTTGATCTAATTACTTGATCGGCAATGACGTAATGATTTGCTTGTTTTAATTTCTTAGCAATATTGATTACATCAATCGTCAATTCAATACACCGATCAACAATATCAAAATCCCTTTTCATAGTCCCCTCTTTCTTAAATTAAATAATAGCTTCTTTTTGACTTTTAATTTTACTTTTGCCCACCTACCAGAAGGGCAAGCTTTTTCCCGCTCCGCCAGAGCGGAAGCGAGGCAAGCCTTTTGATTTTTGATTTTATCGTCGGTAAATTATTCTATTGCCAGTCAGAACTAAGAGGGCTATATTGTGACCCGATCAGTTCTTTCTCCTCCTGCGCATTCAAATCAAACAACATCAAAGATCTCAATCCTTTCGCTTCCCGACTAAACAATGCCTTATCTTGAGAACGACAAATGGTAACAAAATGATCGCTAGTTTTAGCAGTAGTCAAAGGAGTAATGCGCTTATCCGCTACACCCATTACCACCAAACTGCGTTCTTTTTTAGAAATCCCGTAAGGAAAAACCATTCTGGTGGAATCAGGGGTAAAGGCGATTTCAAATTCCTGTTTGACAACATTGAAATTAGTGAGCGGAATCAGTTTGGTCAAGGCATTTTTCTCAAAGTCAAAAAGGTAGAGATAAAAGCCATTTTTCGGACCCTCGGAAACAAAAGCCATCTGCGTGCCATTGGGCGCTAAGGTCATTCCCATTACCGGTTTATTCCAGTCCAACACTTTTTCATCAGCTTTTGTTTCCAAAGAAACTTTCTTTAAAGTTAAAGCTTTCTGATCCTGATAAATCACTTCGTTCTTACTTCCCAGAAAAATAAATTCCTTAGTAGTATCCGAAGCAACTTTGATTGAGTTCACTCCCGAACTATCAACCGAATAAATATAATTCTTTCCCTTATCGGTCGTCACAAACAAAACTCGATTATCATCTAGCCATTTTCCTCTCTCGCCGCCGGTTGTAATCTCTTTAGTCACTTCTGTCGGATCGCCGCCCGTTGAATTAATCACATAAATGGCGCTGCCGGCATTATTTTCTTTACGATACTGAAATAAAACTTTACTGCCATCCGGTGACCAAAGCGGTTTAATTAGACCTTCCACCCGATTTAACGTTGTTAATTTTTTAATTCCAGAACCATCTTCTTTCACAAGATAGAGATTGTACTCAGTATTCTCTGCTCCGACGAAGACAATCTTCTCCTCCGCCTTAGGAACAGTAGTTCCTCCATCTTGTTTAAAACCCGGGAAGCCACAGCCGAGAAAGGTGGTTAGAACTACCGCGGCAATAAGGGCGCCGATAAAATAGCGTAGTTTCATAGAATTAGCGTTAAAAATTAAGCTAATCCTATTATAGCGCAGGTGCTTTGAAATTTCATCTTCATTATACAAAAACCTCATTAAACCACGGTTAAAATGGAATTAAAAAATGGGTTGCTAACCCATCTTCAATTAATAATTAGTAATTAATAATCAATCATTATTTTTCGCACTCCGTACACACCGATCCGCCTTTCTTTTCCACCATCACGCCCCCACATTTCTTACAAATTCCTACTGGTTTTTCCCAGACCGCAAAATCGCATTGGGGATATTTATCACAGCTATAGAAAGTACGACCACGTTTAGTGGAACGTTCCACTAATTCACCCTTTTTGCATTTAGGACATCTTACTCCGGTTTTTTTACTAATCGGTTTGATATTTTTACACTTGGGATAATTGGAGCATCCCAAGAATCTGCCAAAACGTCCGCGACGGACTACCATCGGCGCACCGCACTTCTCGCATTTTTCATTCGCAAATTCTTTTTTGATTGCCTCTTCTTCTTTTTGCTGTTCAGGGAGCGGTTTGGCATTTTTACATTCAGGATAACCGGAGCAAGACATAAATTTGCCGAAGCGACCGAGTTTAATCACCATTGGCTTGCCACATTTTTCACATTTCTCATTGGTTTCTTCTTCGGTAACTTTTTTCTTTTCAATTTGCCCTTCTTTTTTCGTTAAATGCTCCTTGAAAGGATGATAAAATTCGCTAATGACTTTTTGCCATTTCAATTTCCCTTCGGCAATTTCATCTAATTCCTCTTCCATATGCGCGGTAAACTTCAGATCGACTATCTCTGGAAAATGCTCTACTAACAAGTCATTTACGACCATACCGGTATCAGTGGGATAGAATTTGCCTTCTTTTTTCTCCACGTAACCGCGATCAACAATCGTCGACATCGTTGGTGCATAGGTAGACGGACGACCAATCCCTTCTTTTTCCAAAGTTTTCACTAAACTTGCTTCTGTATATCGTGCAGGGGGTTCCGTGAAATGTTGTTCGGGAATTAATTTAATCAACTCTAGTTTCTCACCTTCGCTCACTTCCGGCAGAACTACTTCCTTGCCATTGAAACCATTACTGCCATTTCCAAAATCTTTACCTTCTACATAAACTTCAATAAATCCTTTGAATTTTATGACTGAACCGGTAGCACGGAATAAGTAGTTCTTCGCCTGAATATCAACAGTCGTTGCATCAAAGATTGCTTCCTGCATCTGACAAGCAATTGCTCTTTTCCAAATTAACTCATATAATCGTGCTTGATCTTTGTCTAAATATTGTTTGATTTCTTCCGGATAACGCAAAAAAGAAGTAGGGCGAATGGCTTCATGTGCTTCCTGTGCTCCTTTAGCTTTTTTGCGATAATAGCGCGGCTCCGACAAAGCATATTCTTTACCAAACTTATCTTCAATTACCTTTTTGGCTTCAGCTAGAGCATTTTGAGCTAAGAAGGTAGAATCGGTACGCATGTAAGTAATCAAACCAACAGAACCTTCCTTGCCTATTTCAACGCCTTCATATAATCCTTGGGCCAGCATCATTGTCTTCTTGGCTGAGAATCCTAATTTACGAGAGGCCTCCTGTTGCAAAGTGCTAGTCGTAAACGCTGGTGCGGGAGCACGTTTGCGCTCTTTTTTAGTAACCACTACTACTTCGTATTCGCTACCCTCAAGATCTTTAACTATTCGATTAACTTCCTCTTGAGATTTGATTCCTAACCTGCCAATTAATTTATTATCTTTTTTAATCAGGTGTGCATCCAACTCAGCATTGGATGATTCTTGAATCGCCCGGGTGGTTTTTAACTTCGCAATTAAATCCCAGTATTCCTCTGGTTTAAATTTTTTAATTTCGCGCTCGCGTTCCACAATTAACCGCACCGCTACTGATTGAACCCTACCTGCTGATAAACCATAACGAACTTTCTTCCAAAGTAATGGACTTAACTCATAACCAACTAACCGGTCCAAAATACGACGTCCCTGTTGGGAATCAACTAAACGTAAATCAATATCCCGAGGATTTTTTAATGCCTCGTCAATCGCATTTTTTGTGATCTCGTGAAAAGTAATTCTTTCTACCTTTTTGCCCTTAGTACCCAAAACAAAATTGAGATGCCAAGCAATTGCTTCTCCTTCGCGGTCTTCATCAGTTGCGAGGATAATTAAATCAGCCTTTTTGGCAAGGCTTTTTAGTTCACTGACGCGCTTCTTCGCTTTCGGCGGGATAACATAAGTAGGTTCAAAATTTTTCCCCACATCAACACCAAGTTTACTTTTAGGAAGATCACGAATATGTCCATAAGAGGACTCTACCTTATAATCCTTTCCTAAAAATCTACTGATTGTTTTTGCTTTCGTCGGTGACTCGACTATTACTAACTTGCTCATGTGAGATGTTAGATGGAAGATGTTAGATGTTTCCTAGATTTCTACGACTTGTTTTTATACCGGCAGTCAGAATACTAATAATTTCATTAAGTTCTTTGCTTAAAAATTTCAACTTTTCAGGAGACAAAACTTTCAAATCACTTACTAACTGTAGCCAATACTTGGACTCTTTAGCTTCTCTCAAGGAAATGCCTAGAATTCCAATAAATTCTTTCTTTGTTCTAGCAACCATGGATTCATAGAAATTTGCCCCAATAGATGTTACTGATCTAGTAGTTTGACTGATAATCTCATATTGATGATGCTTTCTTAGTTCCTCCAATAACTTAATCGTGTCCAGCACAAATTTTCTGAACCTAAAAGCGTAATCAGTCCCTTGTTTTTCATCAGCCCCTCCTTTTTAAAAATATTAAATGATAGATGCGAAATGTTAGATATTTTAATTCTTACATCTCACATCTACCATCTTACATCTAACATCAGTTGATACAATAAATCCCCCCATTCATGCGAGTAACCAATCCCTTCACTTCCATCAACGTCAGCGTACTATTCAATGTTTGAGAAGTCAAGTTAGTTTCCTTAATCAACTGTTCTACATGTTTATTTCCCTGCAACAGCTTATTATAAATCAATTCTTCTGTTTTATTTTCAAAAGTAATTTCCTTCTGCGGTAACTTAAAATAGTTTAACCCGAGTTCTTCCAGAATATCTTCTGCTTTCGTCACTAACTTCGCCCCTTTTTGAATTAAAAAATTACATCCCTTTCCTAATTTATATTCGGGGTAATAAGGAATGGCAAAAACTTCGCGGTTTTGTTCTAAGGCATAGGCGGCAGTAATTAAAGCGCCACTCTTTTCAGGAGCTTCGGTAACTAACGTTCCCAAAGACAAGCCGCTGATAAGACGATTCCGTCTCGGAAAGTTTTCCTTAATAGGTAAAGTGCCGAGGGAAAATTCCGAAATAATTATGCCGTGTTTTTCAATCTCCTTAGCTAAATAATAGTTACTACTAGGGTAAATCCGATCCAGCCCGCAGGCCAAAACAGCAATTGTAGTTCCACTATTTTCTAACGCCGTCTTATGTACAACGGTATCAATCCCAAACGCCATCCCGCTCACAATGGTAATTTTAGAACGAACTAATTTGCGCACTAGATTCTCGGTAATTCTAATTCCTTCACTTGTTGGTCGCCTGGTACCGACTACCGCGACCATTGGTTTATCAAAATCAATCAGCTTACCTTTATAATAAATAAGTGGCGGAAAGCCGTAGATTTCCTTTAAAAGTTTGGGATAATTTTTATCTAAATAAGTCAGACATTTCACTTTATATTTTTCTACCTTTGCTAATTCTTCATCAGGATCAAAATGATTCCGTTCACAAACAATATTCTGCACGACATTTTGATTAATCCCTACTTCCATAAGTTCATTAAAAGAAGCAGTATAAATCCTTTCGCAATTGCCGAAATGGTCAATGAGTTTTCTAAGACCAATAGGACCAAGGCCATCAATTTGAGAAAGAGCAATTAAATACTTCAGGTCCTGATTTTTAGCTATCATAAAAACAAGTTAGAAGTAACCTGTTTTTATTATGGCAAAGTTTGATTAAAGTGACTTTAAAAATAGATTAAAAAAACTGGGGATATAATGGATTATTGACTAGTGCATCCTCCTATAATAAACTTAAAATGCAATCGAAAATGAATCGAAAGTAATAAAGCGAAAAATGCTTACCAAACGCCAAAAAAAAGTTATTGATTTTATCAAATCTTTCACTAAAAAAAGAGGTTATTCCCCGTCCCTTGAGGAAATCAGAAAAAATCTTAAATTATCCTCTGTATCAAC
>CAZFJP010000018.1:0-27717 GCA_964518965.1 uncultured Candidatus Saccharibacteria bacterium
GGTGTTAGGTTAAGTCCTAAAACGAGCGTAACCCTTACCGAATGTTGAATTTTCATTCGGAACTGCCCCGGACAACGGGGAGGAAGGTGGGGATGACGTCAAGTCCGCATTGCCCTTATATCTCGGGCGACACACGTGCTACAGTGGGTAGTACAAAGGGTTTTGCCTACCCGTGAGGGGAAGCTAATCCCATTCAAAACTACCCTCGGTTCGGATTGAAGGCTGCAACTCGCCTTCATGAAGTCGGAATCGCTAGTAATCGTGGGTCAGCCATACCACGGTGAATATGTTCTCGGGTCTTGTACACACCGCCCGTCAAGCCACGGAAGCTGGTAATACTCGAAGTCCCTGCCTTTATGGCGGGGCCCAAGGTAGGACCAGTGACTAGGGCTAAGTCGTAACAAGGTATCCGTAGGGGAATCTGCGGATGGATCACCTCCTTTCTAGGGAGTATAATCTTAGATTTGGTAGACCTTGTTCTAGTTTATAGAATAAGGATTTATTTTGTTTTTTACGACACTCGCACGAATTTACCACTTTTAGTTGGAAAAGAGCTTAAAATTGAAAAGTAGGTCCTGCCATGTGACGAGGTGAGCTTCCTTGGTGGAATCGATAGAGTTCGTTAATGCTTAGGGTTGAATAATTAAGTTTTCTTTTTGATTTGGATGCCCGGGCATATAGTTCAGTTGGTTTACCTGCCTGCCGGTAGGCAGGGAGCGCACCCCTGATAAGGGCAAGATTAGTAGATTAGAATTCAGTGTCAGGGCATATAGCTCAGTTGGTTTAGAGCGCACCCCTGATAAGGGTGAGGTCGATAGTTCGACTCTATCTATGCCCACCATTTAGAAACGTAAAATGTAAAACGTAAAATGTAAAAGTTTCTAGATCAAGAAATGTTTTTCGTTTTTCATTTTTCGTTTTATGTTTATTCTGATGTTTATCACTCGACTTGTCGTTAGTGCATTATTGATTGGTTTAGCGATTTTGATGCTGACGAAGAATAAGAAGTTTGTGGATTTTTTTGGGAAGAACCCTTGGGCGGAGAGACATCTCGGTGGTGGCGGTACATATACTTTGTTTAAAATGATTGCTCTTTTACTGATTTTCTTTACTTTGCTCTATCTAACTGGAATGCTCAATAGTTTTCTGACTAGCGTGCTGGGTTTAGTTTTTCCTGGTGTGAAAAGTTAGATAGTTCATTCGTGCAAGGTTCAGGGTTTTCTCTGAATTGATGAACTATTTTTTAACTGAAGAGTAGATCCCGCCATTCAGCGGGACGGGCTTTAATGGTGAAATTGAGTAACTTATTTAGTTCTATGTTTAGTGAGAAAGCTTGTTTGATCATTTAGACTTACACGCTCGGGGATGTAGCTCAGTTGGTAGAGCGCCTCATTTGCACTGAGGAGGTAAGGGGTTCGAATCCCCTCATCTCCACCAGACTACGCTCCGCAGTTGGAGCTTCGTCTGGCGAGCCAGACATTGAAAAGTTACAAGGGTTTTCTTCCTGCCCGACGAAGCTCTTTGAGTGTAGTCGGGGACTTTCCTCATCTTCACCAAGACAAATTAAAAATTAAAAAGTGAAAATTAAAAATGTAAGATGTGAAATTAGTAATTCTGCCTGCCGGTAGGCAGGAATTATCAATTTTGCGTTTTGCATTTTATTCCTTGCTCCTTAACAATTGAAGTAAGTTTGCAATTTTAGGAAGTTTTTGTAATGAGTTTTATTATCATTAGAATAGTCGATGACTAGCTATCAATTTCACTCTGAAAAGTTTACAGTAAGAGCATTTGGTGGATGCCTTGGCACTTGAAGTCGATGAAGGACGTAGGATAGCTGCGTTAAGCCTCGGGGAGGTGCTGACCAACCTTTGATCCGGGGATCTCCGAATAGGACAACCCCTCCGCCTTTGGCGGAGATCTCTGTCTGAATTCATAGGACCGAGAGGACAACGCGGTGAATTGAAACATCTTAGTAACCGCAGGAAGAGAAATTCCCTTAGTAGTGGCGAGCGAAAAGGGATTAGTCTAAACTTTCTTAACTTAGAGGCCAAAGCCGTTGTTAAGAGAGGGTCGTGGAATTATTTGTTCTGTGCTTTGGAGCAGAGAAAAGTAAAAAATAGTTTTGGCTAACTGAAGGAACCTGGAAAGGACGGCCAAAGAGGGTAATAGCCCCGTAAGTGAAAGCTAAAACTACTTTTCAAAATAATTCCAAGTAAGGCGAGATACGAGAAGTCTCGTCTGAATCTGCCCTGACCACAGGGTAAGACTAAATACTCTCAAGTGACCGATAGTGAACTAGTACCGTGAGGGAAAGGTGAAAAGTTCCCCTTTGAGGGGAGTGAAATAGTACCTGAAACCAAATGCTTACAGTGAGTCGGAGCTCCGTCTTTATGATGGAGTGACGGCGTACTTTTTGCAGAACGGGCTGACGAGTTACTTTATCCAGCGAGGCTAAGTCTCTTTATGAGATGCAGTCGTAGTGAAAGCGAGGGCTAATCGCCCGATTTAGTTGGATAAAGTAGACCCGAAGCCGGGTGAGCGATCCATGGCCAGGATGAAGCTTCGATAATCTCGGAGTGGAGGTCCGTACCCACCGGCCGTTCAATACCGGGGGATGAGCTGTGGATAGAGATGAAATATCAATCGAACTCGGTGATAGCTGGTTCTCCCCGAAATAGCTTTAGGGCTAGCCTTGTATTTTATAGCATTTGGGGGTAGAGCACTGAATGGAGCTCCCCGCCTTTGGCGGGGATTCCAATCAAACTCCGAATACCATTTGCTTTGTACAGGAGTCAGACTGTGGGGGCTAAGCCTCATAGTCAAAAGGAAAAGAGTCCGGAATGTCATCTAAGGTCCCTAAGTCCAAGCTCAGTGGAAAAGGAAGTGATATTTTTTAGACAACCAGGATGTTGGCTTAGAAGCAGCCATCGTTTAAAGAAAGCGTAACAGCTCACTGGTCAAGAAGTATTGCACCGAAGATTTAACGGGGCTAAGCTTGGTACCGAAGATACATGTTCTTCCGCATTGCGGGAGGGCGGTAGGGGAGCGTCTCCTAAGCTGTGAAGCTCAAATGTGAGTTTGGGTGGAGTTTAGGGGAGTGCGAATGTCAGCATGAGTAACCATAATTCTGATGAGAAATCAGAACACCGAAAATTCAAGGTTTCCTGGGCAACGGTGATCGTCCCAGGGTTAGTCGAACCTAAACTGAGGCCTAATCGGCGTAGGCGATGGATAACTGGCTAATATTCCAGTACTGTTAATTGTTCGCCAAACTGATTAGTTGTGCGTAGAGATGGATGTCTCGTCCTTGTGGCGAGAAGGAAGTTTCTACAAGCGGCTTTTTAGAGGCACGGAGGGACGCAGTTTGATCAACCAGGTCTCGCATTGCGGGATCTAAGTTTCAAGGGAGGTTTGCTCAAAATAGCAAACCGTCAATCTCGAGAAACGAATGCAATTCTCTTAACCGGGAAAAGCTGGTAATGATTAAATTGACGAGAAAATCTTCGTGACTGAGAACAGTTAACATTCGTACCGCAAACCAACACAGGTGAATTGGTCGAGTAGACCAAGGTGCTTGGGAGAACTCTCGTTAAGGAACTCGGCAATACAGCGTCCGTAACTTCGGGATAAGGACTGCCCCGCCAATGGCGGGGCCACAGTGAAAGACTTCAGGCGACTGTTTACCAAAAACACAGGTTCCTGCTAAACCGAAAGGTGATGTATAGGAGCTGACGCCTGCCCAGTGCTGGAAGGTTACGAGGAGAGGTGCAAGCTTCGAATCTAAGCCCCAGTGAACGGCGGCCGTAACTATAACGGTCCTAAGGTTTGATGAAAGCAACAATGCTCAATTTCGCAAGCCTTGCTTCTCTGGTAACAGAGAATAGGAAAACTTTACTATATGCGGGGAGCTCCTCAAAAGCTGTTGTGTACCAAGTTAAGTAACTAGGTAAAAATCACACAGACAAGTCCGCCACTTGGCGAGACAAGGGGATAATCCGCAGGAAACCCTCCGCATTGCGGGGGGAAATCCTCAGAGACTACATGTAAAGTACCCTTTAATCAAATAGCAATGAAACTAGATTCTCAATGGATTACAGGATTTGTTGATGGAGAGGGAACTTTCTATGTTAGGATTACTGAGCATTCAGAAAAGAGTGCTGGATATCAGGTAATTCCTGAATTCAGAGTAGTCCAACATAAAAAAGACATTCAAGTTCTCTATGCTCTCAAAGAATTTTTCGGCTGTGGAGTAGTGAGAATAAATCACGGTGATCGATATGAGTTTCGAGTAAGATCGCTGAAGCACTTGTCTCAAATTATTGTTCCTTTCTTTCAAAAATATTCTCTAAGAAGTAAGAAGAGAATTGATTTCCTGAAATTCAGGAAAATTATCAAATTGATGGAAAATGGCAAACATCTTAAACCGGAAGGGATTCTGAAAATTATTCGCATTGCTAGACAGATGAATCGTTGTCGTAAACCAATCACAGAGCAGTTTGAGAGAGAAATAAGGGTAAAGATATAGTCCGTACCCTATAGAAATATAGGGAAATGACTCTGGAATGGAGTTATTCCTGATTAAAATCAGGTAACATTATAGAGCGAAATTCCTTGTCGGGTAAGTTCCGACCCGCACGAATGGCGTAACGGTCTGAAGACTGTCTCAACGAGAGACCCAGTGAAATTGCAATACCGGTAAAGATGCCGGTAACCTATGGCTAGACGGAAAGACCCCGTGGAGCTTTACTACATCCTTGACATTGAGATAAAGCACTGTTTGTGCAGGATAGGTGGGAGACTTTGAAGTTCCGACGCAAGTTGGGACGGAGTCGACCTTGGAATACCACCCTTACGGTACTTTGTTTCTAATTAACAGGTTTTAGAACAACCGTTATGACAGTGTCAGGTTGGTAGTTTAACTGGGGCGGTTGCCTCCTAAAGAGTAACGGAGGCGTTTAAAGGTTCCCTTGGCTCGGATGGAAATCGAGCCTAAAGTGTATAGGCAGAAGGGAGCTTGACTGCGAGACCAACAAGTCGAGCAGAGCGGAAACGCGAACTAAGTGATCCGACGCATCCTTTGTGGAATGGTCGAAGCTCAACGGATAAAAGTTACCCCGGGGATAACAGGCTGATTGCTCCCAATAGTTCACATAGACGGAGCAGTTTGGCACCTCGATGTCGGCTCATCGCATCCTGGGGCTGGAGAAGGTCCCAAGGGTCTGGCTGTTCGCCAGTTAAAGCGGTACGCGAGTTGGGTTCAGAACGTCGTGAGACAGTTCGGTCCCTATCTACCATAGGCGCATGATACTTGAGGGGAGTTGCTTCTAGTACGAGAGGACCGAAGCGAACATACCGCTGGTGTACCAGTTGTCTTAAAGAGGCATTGCTGGGTAGCTATGTATGGACGGGATAAACGCTGAAAGCATCTAAGCGTGAAGCCCACCCCGAGATAAGGTATCATTATATAGACTCCAGGAAGATTACCTGGTTGATAGGCTGCAAGTGTAAGCCCCGTAAGGGGTTGAGCTGAGCAGTACTAATCAGTCGAAAAACTTTTTAGAGTTTTTCCCCGTTTTACGGGTGAAGATAGCTAGTTGTCGGCTGTTAAATGATAATAAACCGATTTGCAATACAAAATGAAAATGTACAATTAGCAATAAGAAATTAACAATTAGATAAGAGGAACTAAAAAAGAAGAAGTAGGTTAGAGAATCGTGAATTACACATTAATAACGGTACATTGTACTTATTTTATTATTGAATTACCGGTATTCAAGGCAGTGTCTTGGTAGCTTTTGCGGTGGGGGTACACTTGTTCCCATCCCGAACACAAAAGTTAAGCCCACCAGCCCCGATGATAGCCCCGACGCGAGTCTGGGTAAAAGTAGGACGCTGCCAAGACTTTGTCTTGAAGCCGGTTTTTTATTAGAGCAGCAGGATACAGGGTAGGTTTAGTAAGTTCGGTGACTTGGACCTTTGCTTTTTTCATCTTTTGCCAGAAAGACAATCTTTGTTCTTTTGGATTGATTGACAATTTTTTGCTTTGGAATACAATTTAATTGCTTAATTATTTCTTAACAAAAAGATCGATGTCTATAAAAAAACCAATTCAAGCTATTACTAAGGTAAAGAGAAACAATAGCGTTCTTTTGATTATTGGAGGTTTGATTCTAGTTGGTTTGGTAATTTTAGTGGTAGTTTTAGGATTGCGTGGTGGTGTTTTTGAAAAGATGGGAGTTGTCCAAGACAAAAACGTACTGACTCTAGAAAAAGGGACTACTTTTGTAAGATCGGATTTTAATGGTGAGTGGCAAATTGTAAGTGATAGCTATGAACTGAGAGAAGGAGACCAGTTGAAAACAGAAGAGGATGCTTTGGCAACAGTAACTTTTAAGAATGGGAGTGTAGCACGTTTGAATGGAAATACTGAAGTTGTTTTAACAACAATTCCTAAAGACCGAGATGATGTTAATGTGAACATAAAGGTAGTTTCAGGGGCTGTTTGGAATAATGTCTATCTTGTTTCTAGTAAAGAAGCTAACTATCAGGTGGTAACGCGTAATGGTTTAGTGAAAGCTACCGGAACAATTTTCAATGTTTATGCTGTTAATCGTTATCGTACTGCTTGTTACAGTTTAAAAGAGCCGGTTGATGTCAAAGTACTTAAACGAAACAAAGAAATTAATCCCACTAAACTCAAAGAAGGATACGGTACTTTAATTGATTTACGAAAGCTACCTAAAAAAGTCAAGAAGCCATTACCAGTAAAGAAAATTGACCGGAAGGTTTTGGATAGTTATTGGTTCAAGTGGAATCATAAGAAAGACCAAGATTATTATCAGGATCTTGGTTTGAAAGATAAGTTGATCAAAGAGCCTGGTATTTATATTTATTATCCTAAGAGTGGTACCTCAACTGATAATAAATCAACAACAATTAAAGGAAGTACTTACTTTGATGCAAAAGTAACTATCAATGGTGTTGAGGTAAAGAATACCAATGGCATCTTCATTAAGAAAATAAGTTTGAAGATGGGGAAAAATGTTTTTAGGATAAGTTGTACTTTACCTGATGGTGGGGAATCCAAAAAAGATCTATTAGTTAAAAGAACACCTCCCAATGAAAAACCAGATTCGATTAGTTTAACTGGTTCGGCTAATTCTTCGGGTAATTATTTGAGCTGGAGTAAGAGCAATGACACGGACTTTTCTTTCTATAAAGTGCTTCGTTCTACTTCTGATAGTACTCCTACTTATCCGGCGAATAACTATCTTTATATTGGCAGCCGTGATACTACTGCTTATACTGATTCCGGAGTAACCAGAGGGGTTACTTATTATTACCGTATTGCGGTTGTTGATAAAAAAGGTCAGGTTGGTTATAGTAATACCGTTGCATTAAGAGCTGTGAAGAAAAATGGGGGAGTGGAAGGGATGAGTTTCAGTGTTTATCATAGTGGTGGTAAGGTTTATTGTAATTGGAATGTGTATTCTGGTAATGACTTTGTTTATTATAAGATTGTTGCTTCTTCCAGTAATTCTTATCCCAGTTATCCTAGTCCGGGAAAATTAGTTTGGTGTAGCAGTAACCAAAGTACTACTAACGCTGTAATTTCAACAGGCAGTTTCAATGGCTGTAGTATTACTTGTGAAGAACCGTTCCACGGCTGGGTGTATATTCGTTTAGTGGTGCTTTTGGATGGTGGGAATAAGGTTCATAGTAACGTGGTGCATCTGTATATTCCGTAAAAATTCTGTTAATCAAAACTGCCCTTCTTCGGAGGGGCAGTTTTTTGTTTCAAAATAAGCTATAATTAACCTATGATTTGGCAAAAACTTCCGCCAGAGGCAGGTCCGCCTCTAGCGGGAAAGAAACCAATTATTTGTCTCGCGCCTATTGATGGCTATACTGATTCCGCAATGCGTATCATCTGTAAAGAGTTTGGCGCAGATTTAGTGTTCACGGAAATGATTAGCGTGGATGCGTTGGTTTATGCTGCGGGAAAAATCAAACCTACTTTGGAATTCTCCACGAAAGAGAAACCGATCATCGCTCAATTATTTGGGAAAAAACCGGAACATTTTGCCAAGGCGGCGAAAATTATTGAAAAATTAGAGTTTGACGGCATTGATATCAATATGGGTTGTCCCGCACGGCATGTTTTTCGCCATGGTAGTGGTGCCAGTTTATTGAAAGATCATAAACTAGCGTTTGAGATTGTAAGAGCAGTGGTGAAAAGTACTAAATTACCGGTCTCGGTCAAAACGAGAATTGGCATTGATAGTTCCCGGGGTTTTCTTGAGTTTGCAAAGAAACTTGAGAAAGCAGGAACCAGTGCTTTGACGATCCATGGGAGAACCTACAAGCAGGGATTTGCGGGAAAAGTGGATTGGGATTTAATTGCGAAGGCGAAGAAGGCGTTAAAGATCCCGGTGATTGGCAATGGCGGGATTTTAGATTGTAAGTATGCTAAAAAACGACTAGATGAATCGGGGGTAGACGGAATCATGATCGCCCGCGGGGCAGTCGGAAACCCTTGGATTTTCCAGGAAATCAAAGAGTTCTTAAAAACTGGTAATCTTCCTAAGCCAGTTTCTTCCGAAGAACGTTTCAAAGTAATGCTGCAGCATGCGAAGTTAGCGGTAAAACTAAAGGGGGAGAAACGAGCAATGATTGAATTGCGGAAACAGTTAGTAAATTACGTCCGGGGGTTGCCGAATGCGAGCAAAGTGAGAGATAAGTTAGTACAAGTGGAGAGTTTGAGAGAATTAGAAGAAATTGTTTCTTAATAGCAATTTAAAAAACAAGCTTTGATCTATATCCAAACTTGTTTTTTTAATTGTGGAGATAGTATGAGCTTTCTTGGTAAAAGGTAGGAACGTCTTTCCAATCAAAATCAAAAAATTATTTACCCCGTACTTCCGTATTTCCCCCGGGTTTTATTATTAATCTTGTCTACCTGTTCAATTTTATCAATCCTTGTTGTTTTGATAATAATTGCTTGAGCAATGCGCTCACCTTTTTTAATTGTTACTTCTTTGTCAGTGTAATTAAAAGCAGCAAAGTAGTACTCATCGTCTTCGCCGCAGAAATCCTCATCGATAATTCCGACAGAGTTTGCCATCATAATTCCTTTTTTGTGAGTGGAACTACGCTCGGCAAGGAGAACCCAATAGCCGGGTGGTGTTTCAATGGCAACATTTAAGGGAATGTATTTAATTTCTCGCGGTTTGATTGTTGCTTTCTCTCTTGTATAGAGGTCAATTCCTACAGAACCGTTGGTGTGATAGCAGGGAAGTGGTAATGATTTATCAAAAAGTTTGATCTTAATTTTCAATTCATCACTCATAATTCTCCATTATTTCAAATATATTGCTTTATTTTTTTCATGCTCACTGTTTGTTCTGGCATAGTGAGTAATGCCATTATTATCCGAAAGAAAATAGAGATAATTAGTATTTTGAGGATAAATTGTAGCTTTGATTGCATCTAAACCGGGATTGCAAATAGGAGCAGGAGGAAGTCCGGAGTGAAGGTAGGTATTAAAAGGAGAATTAGTGCGAGTTTCTGCGTAGGAAAAGCGTTTTTTGTTTGCTCTAAGGATGTATTGAATAGATGCACAGGACTCTAACGGTATACCCAAGGAAAGACGCTTAAGAAAAATTCCTGCGACAATAGGACGATCTTTGCTATTTGCAACCTCTTTTTCTACCAGTGATGCGAGGGTAATTATTTCAAAGATTGTTTTTCCTTGTTTTTTAATCTCCTTGCGCAAGCTGTGGTCTAATTTATGATTAAAATTGTCCAACATTTTTTTCACTATTTCCTTGGCAGGGGTCTTGGGTTCTAGGTAATAAGTATCGGGGAAGAGATAACCTTCCAAACTGGTATTTTTTGGTTTGTCTTTAAGAAAAGAGTAGTGAAAATTTTCTTTTGCGGCATTAAGAAAGGCCGATTCGGTTGTAATATCCTCAGTGGCAAGGCGAGTGGCAATTTGTTTGTTAGTAAATCCTTCGGGAATAGTTATGATATTTTCATCAGTTTTACCGCTAGAAATTAGTTCCGCAATTTCTTTGGGTGTCATCGAAGGACGGATAAGATAGCGTCCTGCTTTTAATTTATTACCTAGATTGTGATCAGAGACATATTTTTCAAAGAAAGAAGCCTTGCGGATTAAGTTTTTTTCTTCAAGGTTTTGGGCGATTTCCTGAACACTATCACCCTTATTCACAGTAAACATTTGTGTTTCATTATTGTCTGATGCTTTACTGTTGATCCCCCAGTCCAGATAGGCCTGATAACTGAAAAAACCTCCCAGAGTGGCAAGGATTAGGATGAAAATAATTAGTGTTATTTTTCCGATTTGTGTCATAGTTATTTCAAACGAAAGATAACCGAAACAGTGACGATAACCTCATTAGTGCCGGGTTGAATTACTTTAGTCAATTCTTGATTCCCTTTACTTTGGAGATCAGAAGCAGACTCACTTTTAAGGATAGGATAGTAGTAATCGTTGCTGGAACTAGTCTCGGTAATTGAAACGGTTTTGCCAACTTTGTCATCGTTTGCTTTAGCTAAATCTTCTGCTTTCTTTCTTGCATCTTCGATTGCCTTGGTTCGTGCTTCGTCTTTTAGTCTCTTTAGCTTTTCATCAGAAAAGGTTAGTTGCGGCCCGTAAAACGAGGTTGGTTTAATTTTAGTGATTGCATTCCAAACTGCTTCTTGTTTGTTCTTTTCCCGGATGGTAATGGTAATTGTCACACGATTGAGATATTCATTCGTTTCAGTATTTCCTTTTGATCCTTCAAAAGAAAAAGAGGAACTACCTGATTCTTCTCCTTCCGTGCCAAGAGGGATAGGTTGATCTCCCTGTTTGGGAGTTGAGGAAATTTCTTCGGTTTGGATGTCTTTTTCTGCCACTCCTTCTTTTTTCACTGCCTCTACTAACTGATTTACTTTAGTAGTTAATTGTTTTTGTCCATCTTCCACAGTTTTGGTGGTAGTTTCAAAACCTACTGATACTTTGTAAACGTCGGGAGTATCTGTTACTTTTCCCTCTCCGGTTACCTTAATCGTACGACTGTTTATTTTCCAAGGCTGCCAGATGGCAGCAATGGCTGCTAATCCGCTGATAAGTAAAATAGCTGCGAGAACAATAATGAGAACTTGCCAAAATTTCATTTTTTTGCATTAACAATTAGTAATTTCCTCCAAAGGTGCCTTGCTTGCCAGTGAAGCAGGAATCTCTTATGGTGGAAGTAATTATTTTTGATGACTTTCTAAATAACTTTCTAAGATTAATTGAGCGGCTAGTTGATTGGCTAGCTTTTTTGATTTCCGAATTGATTTTTCCTCTTCCTTGAGATTGTCATGGGCAATTTTAGTGGTAAAGCGTTCATCTTCCAGTTCAACGGGAATATTTACTAATTCTTTTTCCAATAATTTTTTGAACTCCAATACTTCTTGCCCTTGTTGGTTAATAGTGCCATCTAAACTTTTTGGTAGACCGAGGATAATTTTTGTTATTTCTTCTTCCGTGCAGATTTTTTTGATTGTTTTTATTGTATCTTGATTGTTTACTAGTGTTTTAAAAGGCCTTGCTGTAATTTGGAGGGGATCAGTTGTAGCAAGACCTAAATATTTTTTTCCAAAATCAATTCCGAGGAAACGCATTTTTGGCTTTAATAAGAGAATTCTAGCTTAACCCGACTAGCATTAGAAGGGATGCTTTTTACCCAGAAAGGCCAAAAGGAGACTGAGGCATCACGGAACTCCGCTAAGTTCTTAAGATAACTTTCTGTTTCTTGTTCATTGCGTCCTTTTAATTCTGTTTTTAGTTTTGCTTCGTCAATTCTGCCGATGGTTTTCGCGTTAATCTTTACAAGGGTTGTGATAGTTTCTTTTTTGGGGTTGAGTTTTGTTTTAGTGTAGGTAATCTCGATACTCTCGGGAATTACTTTTTTATCTTTGGCAGTTAAATTTTCAATTTTTTCTTGGGCTAATTGTCTAATTTGATTGGAGTCGTAGGCAAGAGTAATAAACTTTATCTTTAGGAAGTAACTAAACTTGGTTGCTTGTTGATCTTGAGCAACACTTGGTTTTGCTTCAATAACATTACCTTTAATTAGTTTTTCATCAAGAGTGAGATTTTCCGGTGTTTGTTTTTGCAATTCTGTTTTAGCTACCTCAAGAATTTTACGATAAGTGGTGGATTTTGCTTTCTTAATGTCGTTCTTGGAAACAACCGCAACAATATTAGATGTTCCGCCAGTCATTTTGTCTTCGGAAATGCCATAAACTAAGTTTCTTTTACTAGCTTCTAGCTTAATGATTGTGAATTGACTAGCAGCGACGTTGTATTCTTCGCCTGGCTTATCAGCAATTACCCGTACGCTTGTTTGTCCCGGTATGGTTTCTCCCTCGCTGTTTACTGTTGCCTTTGGAACAATTACGTCTTTCTCAGTGCGGAAGATTTTACCAGTTTTATTATCCTTAAATTGAGTTGTTTTTACTAAGGGTTGAATATCACCGGTTTTGTTAATAATAGTCATTATGCCACTAGCTTTAGTACCAGCATCTTTTTTACCAGTAGCTTCAAAATTTTCTTCAATTTCTTGAGTATTATCAACTATTTGTCCGGGGACGATATTTTTCTCAAAATTAACTTCAGTTGCTTTGCTGGAGATAATCAGGTCTAAATTGTATTTGATTTCTTCGGTGTTTAGATTGGCTTTGACGGTAGCGCTAGGTAAAATCAGGAAGGCGACAAAGGCGAGAATGAATAACCCAAAGAGAATAAAAATTCCTATAATCTTTAAATTAAGCTTTCCGGCAAAGTTTTTCGCTGCTCTTATTTTGTAGCCAAGAACGGAAGGAACTTTGGGAACAACAGTTTTCATAGTAGCTACTTTTTCCGGGGAGACATCAGCAACCATCTTTTTGGTAGCAAAACTTTCGGAAGGGGTTTTCTTGGTAATAGGAATATTGATACTGCCGTTTGCCTTTTTCTGGCGAAGTGAAAGATCAACAAAAGGAATTCTTTTCTTGTCTCGTTCAAAAACAGTTAATGGTCTTCGCGTTGTTTGTTTGTAGCCGATGTGGCCAAGATAAGCGGGACGTTTGATTTGTGGTTTCTTTTTGATAGGGATATTGCGTTGTTCAATTCTTTGATAAACAGTTAGTCCGACTTGAGCGGCAAGATTTCTGCCCATGCGATCGGTAGTAACTAGAGAAATTTCTTTGCGCAAATCTTCGCCTTGTTTTTTGAGAAGCTTTAAATTGACGATACTTTGTAAAAGCGTTGCTCGTTTAGGAATAACAAGAGCAATATTGGTTGCAGTAGTGGCTTTAAGGCGGTCAACAATACTAGTGATTTCCTCGTCCGCTTCCAAATATAAGATTTCTTCTTGATTTTGTTGGTTTTGCTCCATTGCTGATTTGATTAGCTACTTTATTTTAACACATTACCTGATTCCTTCAACTTGCGCTTGATCGCGGAAATAGTTACTTTTTCAGTGGTAAATTGAATTGTTTGAAGTCCTGTTTTGCGAGCGCCAGCAATGTTTTTAGCTTGGTCATCAATGAAAAGGCATTCTTTTGGCTTAAGCCTGATTTTTTGACAAGTGTACTGATAAATTGCGGGATCTGGTTTGCGCATTCCAGTTTTAAAAGAGGTGATAATTATCGGAAAGATCTTTTTTAATTGAAAACGGTGGTACCAGATGCACATGAAGGTGGGAATGTTATTGGTGAGAAGGGCAATGCGGTAGTGTTTCTTTAATGAGTGAACGTAATGAAGAAAATGGGGGTAGGGAAGGAATTGATCGGTAAGAGTTTTTTCAAATAATTTAATTTGCTCAGACGAAACTTTTCTCTTGGTCTGTTTTTGAATTTGTTTTTTAAGATTATTCCGGAAAATTTGGGCATTAATTAAACCGCGCTCAAATTTTTTCAGGTTTTGACCGCGGTAGATTTTTGTAAGTAGTTTGGGATTAATAGCGAAAATTTTTGCTACTCTTTGGTTTAGGTGGAGGGAAGGATCCGATACGATGACTCCGCCAAAATCAAAAATAATTCCTTTAATCATTTTTCAGTTTTATTTTTTCAAATTTGATTCCTGCTTCAGCAAAAAGTGGCTCAAAACTTTTGTCAGCATATTCGCCACAAGTGACAAAACGTTTGATTTTTGCATTAGCGATCATTTTGGCGCAGATGATACAAGGGGAATGGGTGCAGTACATTGTTGCGCCTTCAATTTGAACGCCATGGAGAGCGGCTTGGATGATAGCGTTCTGTTCAGCATGGATGGCGCGGCAGATTTCTTGACGAGTGCCAGAGGGAATTTTCAGTGCATCGCGAAGGCAACCAAGTTCTAAACAATCTTTCAGTCCTGCAGCAGCGCCGTTGTAACCTGTCGTTAGGATTTGTTTGTTTTTAACAATTACTGCTCCGACATTATGGCGGCGGCAGGTTGCTCTTTCTGATACCACTTTGGCAATTTTCAAAAAATATTCGTCAATGCCGATGCGGCTTGCTTTTGTTTTTCCTTGCTGAGGAAATTTCATGTTGAATCCTAGTTAATGTTATTTTTAGCTTTTGCTCGAATTCTTTTAAAGTTCCTTTGTTTTTAATTAGGTAGTTTGCCATTGCCATTGTTTTTCCGAGTTGTTGTTCTGCTCCCTGCGAAGCGAATTCTTTTTTCTCCAGCTTTTTAAATTCTTCCAGAGTTTTTCCTTCTTGCTCGCCGCGGTTTCTTTTTTGGGCACGGGCATATCTTATTTCCACAGGAGCATCAATAGCAATAAGAAAAAATTTTTTGCTTTTTTGAGTACTTCTACTTCCTTAGGATGGCGAATACTGGTTACGATCGCGTCAGTTTTAATTTTGCGCATAGTTTTCTCAGCTAGATATCCTAATCCGAATTTTTCGCGCAATTCTCTGCCAAGAGCAATTAAATTTTCACGGGATATTGCAAGGTCTCTTCTTCTTGCTTCTTCCCGTAAAATGTCAGAAAGAGAAAAAATGTTAAATCCTTGTGCTTTAAAAAAATCCGCTGCAGTATCTTTGCCGGAAGCATTAGTGCCTGTAATACCAATAATTATCATAGAGGAGGATTAGTGGAAGATGGATCCGCCAAACTTTCATCATTGATATTAATCAAAATATAATTTAATGTACTTTGGAACTTAGTAAATCTTGATTCAAATCATTGATGAAAGTTAGGCGGGTGGAGCCGGTGAACGGGATTCCTGACTATGTCTCTTGGGCTTCGTCGGACAGGGAACCGCTAACCTTTTCCTAGTCTGAATATAATAGTGGCTAGCCTGCCAGACGAAGTCCCGTTTTACGGGACGTAGTCTGGAGCCGATGAGCGGGATTGAACCGCTGACCTTTCCCTTACCATGGGAATGCTCTACCAGCTGAGCTACATCGGCGGAAATAATTTAGAAATTAGAATGTAGAATAATGTAGAAAAAAGAAAAGAAGGAAAATAATTATTGTTTTTTCTTTTTCACATTTTCTTTAGTGTTCATTATGGTAGTTGTCACAATTTTATAAAGTTCAACAGATTCTTGTTTTAGCTTCGGTAACTGATGAGAAGAGAGATTGTGCAATTTTCCAATCAAATCAAATGAGTAGGAAGTTTTACTAATTTCTCTTAAGGCAATATTGGCAATGCGGATAAATTCCTTTTTTGATTGAGAAGAGTGAACCTCAGCTAAATTGGTACTGGTTGATATGGACGATCTGATTATCTGGCCAGTAATCTCGCAGTAGTGGTATTTCTTTAATTGTAGCGAAAAATCACTAACTGCCGCAGCAAAATTTAAACAACGTTCTCTGATTTCAAAAACTTTTCAATGCATCGTCCCATCTTTAAATTAAAACCAGATCTAAATTTTAATTTTTAACTTTAAAAATTTTGCTTTGTAAAGTTTTCGTGGTGGGTAGGGAGGGATTCGAACCCCCGTAGGCGTAAGCCACCAGATTTACAGTCTGGCCCATTTGACCACTCTGGTACCTACCCGGTGGAAAACTTAAAACTTAAAATGTAAAACTTAAAAGTAAATCCGAGTCTTTTTGGATTTAGTTTTTACATTTTAATTTTTAACTTTTAAGTTGTTTAATGGAGCCGGGAAGAGGATTTGAACCCCCGACCTACTGTTTACAAAACAGCTGCTCTACCACTGAGCTATCCCGGCCCGTCTAAATTTCATTGTTGATATTCATCAAGACAAAATTGATATCAATACATATTGAAATTTAGTAATTCTTGATTTAAATCATTGATGAAAGTTGGGTGGGCCGGCTCATTAAAGGCCATTTTTACTTTTCTAATTCTGCTAGTTGTCTTCGTACTTCTCGGTTGTGGGGATCTATTTCTAACATTTGTTCCAGTGCTTTCTTGGCAGTTCCTTTATCTTTGATTTTGAGGGCAATGTTAATAAGAAGTTCTAAATATTGAATGTTTTTGGGTTCTAGTTTCACTGCTTTTTTATAGGCCTCGGTAGCTTGTTTTAATTGGTTTAAGGCAACGTGAGCGGAGCCAAGGTTAATGAAACGGTGAGCAATTTGGTCATTTAGACCAACGGCTTGTTCATAGGCAGCAACTGCTTTTTGGTAGTTGCGCTGGTGGTAGTGACTTAGTCCTAATCCACTGAAAGCATAGTCACTGCGGGGGTCTAATTCAGTCGCTTTTTCAAAAGATTTTTGGGCATCGCTGTAATTACGCTGTTTTAAGTAAATTGTTCCTAGTTGTTCATAGGCCTTACTGTTTTTAGGATTTTTGGCGATAATTTTAATACAAACTTTCTCGGCGCTACGTAAGTCACTTCGTTTCAAGTATTTGGCGAGTTGTTGAAAAAATTTGTTGATGCTTTTATCTTCGGTTTCCGTTTTTTGTCCTGCTTGTTTTTGGAGTTGTTCTTTAATCTTTGGTAATTCCTTTTCCAAAATCTTTTCTTTTTCTCTCGCGTTTTTTTCGGTAACGAGGGGACTTACTTTCTGATTAATTTCCGAAAATTTTCGTAAGATAATAAAGATTATCCCGGCAAGACATAAGATAATAATAATTTCAAGAATCATAATTTAGTGACTAATAGATAGTGAATAATAGTTTCTGCTTGAGATAAATTCCTGCTTCGTCGGCAGGCAAGCGTCTTTGGCGGAAATTACTTTGATTTTTTGAGGCGACTAATAATTTTATTGGGCTTTTTGATATCAGCGATAGAGAAAGTTTCACGGGTTTTGTTGTCATCCATTAGAACATCAACGGTTTCTTTGAGAATATTGCGACCAATGACGACTCCTTCACCTTCGGGGGTTTTTACTTTTTCTTGAAGAGCAGGGATTTTTTTGAGATGCTTGCGGTATTCTTCAATTTCGTAGTTTAGACAGCACATGAGGCGACCACAAGCGCCGGTAATTTTAGAACTACCGCGACTGCCCATGTCTTGTTCGCGGGCAAGATCCATGGTAATGCTTTCAAAGTTTTTAAGAAACTTAACACAGCAAAGTTCTCTCCCGCACATTCCGAAGCCGCCTGTTACTTTTGCACGGTCGCGAGGACCAATTTGAGTTAAGCGGATGGATTTTTTGAAATAAGAAGCAAGATCACGAACAAGAGCACGAAAATCCACTCTTCCTTCAGCGACAAAAGTGAAAGTTAGTCTTTTTTCGTCAAAGGAAAATTGGGCGTCAATTGGTTCCATAGGAAGGTTGTGGAAGCTAATTTTTTCTGTAAAAACTTTCAGGGCTTTTTTCTCCTCGCTCGCTAAATGTTTGATTTTTTTGATGTCTAGTTTGCTTGCTTTACGGACAATGGGAGTGATGGGAAGAGGAGCAATTTTTTCATCAATTTCTTTGTCAGTGTAAATAATTCGTCCGGCTTCAATTCCTTGTTTGGTATTGACAATGACAAAATCGCCTGTTTTCAGGGTACGTTTACCGGGAGCAAAGTCGTAGATTCTTCCGCCAGGTTTGAATTGAACACCGATTGCTTTAATCATTTCAGTTTAAACGAGGACTCTTTAGTGCTAATTGGTCTAAGAGTACTCTTCTATTTAGATTATAAGCGGTTTTTTGTTTGGTTTCTAGTAAAGTTTTTGCTAATTTCTGGTATTTGTTGAGATTAAGGGGATTTTGTATAGCTTTTTTAAGACCGATTTTTACCAAGAAGAGCCAGGTTTCTAGAAGTTCGCTGATTTCTGAAGTGGCTAGTTTGCTTAACTCGTTATTTAATTGGAGGCGAGTGGTGAAATTTCCTTGGAAGAATTTTTCAAAGAAATTTTTTTGATTTTCAAAGGTCGCAAGAGAATCTTTATCATTAAAGAAACGAATTGCCCGTCCGGGAGCACCAGCAGCATAGCTCAAGATAATTTCATTGAAGTTGAACTGAGGGTAAAACGCGGCAAGTGCTTTTTTTAGTTCTTCTTGAGGAACAGTTTGAAATTTGATTTTTTGGCAGCGTGAGAGGATTGTTTCGGGTAGTAGTTTTGGTTTATTGGTAATTAAAATGAAGAGGGAATTAGCGGGTGGTTCTTCCAGAGTTTTCAGGAGACAATTAGCGGTTTCCTTAGTCATCCTTTCGGCGTTGTCAATGAGGCAGATTTTAAAAGTGTTTGATTGGGATTTGAGGTTAAGTTGGTGAAGAACTTTGCGAATCATTTCAATAGACAAGGGGTCAATTCCTTCAAGGATGATTGTGTTAGGGTGATTGCCCTTTTTAATTTGTAAGCAAGTCGGACATTGCTCGCAGGGCGCGAGGATTTTACCGTTTTTACATTGGAGCGACTGACTTAGCTTCTTCGCGAATGTTTTTTTGCCAAGACCTTCACAACCTGTGAAAAGATAAGCATGGGAAAAATTCTCTTTGTTGAGGTCTTGAAACAGTTTGATGATCAGTTGGTTGCCAATAAAACCCTTCATATAGCACTAAAAAAGCCCTTTAAGTTAAGGGAAATAATATTGTTGCAGGTTTTATTCTAGCATAAAAGAGAGCTAAACAGAAGTGGGATTTTGATTGATTTAACCTCTAAAAAACCTTATAATTCAGGTGTATTTTACTTTTACATTTTGAATTTTGTCTTTTGCATTTCTTTTGTGGGGATGTAGCTCAGCTGGTAGAGCGTTGCATTCGCATTGCAGAGGTCAGGGGTTCGAATCCCCTCATCTCCACCACATCCGTCTTTGGTGGAAAGTAAAAGGAAAAAAGAGGAAAAAAGCAAAAGTTTAATTCAAAGAGACAAAATAGGGCTGGTCCACAGTTTGGGACTAGCCCTTTTAGGTCTTTGAATTTAATTTTTTAAGGAGATCTTTGACGTACTCCCATGCCAACTCGAGTGCTCGTGGGTCACAGCGAGGTTTTTTGCTAGACTCTTCGGCAACTAGCTGTTGAATTTCTCGTTTACTAACTATCTTGACTTTAACGAGCTGCTCGAGGATAAGGAGCTTACAGCGGTTGAGGCTCGGTGTTCTCCGATGTTCTTCAAGGATCGCTATAAACTGTGGATCATCTCGCAGATCATCCCGGAGTTCTAGAGTTTCTCCGATCATCTTTACGCCTCCTTCTAGGGAGTTTTTTGGTTTGGTAAGTGAATAAGTGGAAAGGACAGTCTATTGCTAGCTAGGTAGTATATCATGTTAAACTTCGTAACGCAACCAAAATAAAAAATCTTAGTGTCTCACTAAGATTTTTACTTCTCACTTATCATTTGTCTGTCTACTTTGTCTATCTGCAGGTATTTGACATTAATTTGGCATCCTGCCGTGAAGGTGATTTCACTATGTCTTTATGGTGTGGTGGACCCAGGGGGAGTTGAACCCCCGACCTCTCCCATGCCATGGGAACGCTCTAGCCAACTGAGCTATGGGCCCGGGCGTGTAAGTCTAGATTGCAGAAGAGGTTTAGATTTTAGATTCTAAGACAAAGTAAAAGAAATTTGGTTTCATTAGCACAGCCCGCCCCGCCGTATGGCGGGGCTTGGTTTTGTCATTTATTATTCTACCATCCTAACGTTATTTTGTCATTTTATCCTAGGATTGCTAAAATTAAATTACGTTAATCGTGTTTAACATTTAAGGCTATGTCAGGTATTTTCCGTGCTTATGATATTCGGGGAATTTATCCCATCGAAATCAATGAACAGATTGCCGAGAAAATCGGCAGAGCATATGTACAATTTTTGCAGTGCAAGGAGGTAGTAATCGGCAGGGATATGCGAGATTCTAGCGGTATTTTATTTAAGGCATTGGTAAAAGGAATCACTGAAGCCGGTTGTAATGTTTTAGATATTGGGTTGAGCACGACACCAATGTTGTATTTTGCAGCGCATGATAAGGAGGCGGGGATTATGATTACGGCATCGCATAATCCCAAAGAATATAATGGGTTTAAATTATGCCGGGAGGGTTGTATTCCGATTAGTGGAGATACAGGGATTGAAGATATTGAAAGACTTACAAGGGCAAAGGGCACGGGGCAGAGGGCAAAGGTGGGAAAGATTGTTAGAAAAGGAGTTCTGAGTAATTATTTGAATTACTTTGATCGATTTATCTCGAAAAGAATAAAACCGTTGAGAGTTGTTGTTGATGGTGGCAACGGGATAGGAGGATTGGTGATTCCGAAGTTATTTGAAAAGTTACCAGCGAAATTAATCCCATTGTATTTGGAAATGGATGGAACTTTTCCTAATCACAATGCCGATCCCTTGAAGTTAGAAAATGTGAGGGATTTGCAAAAGAAGGTTATTGATGAGAAAGCTGACCTCGGTGTAGCATTAGATGGTGATTGTGATAGGTGTATGCTAATCGACGAGCAAGGAAAGTATATTAGTGCAGATTTAATAACGGCTTTGATTGCGCAGTATTTACTAGCAAAGCATCCGAACGAGGTGATTTTATATGATTTGCGTTCTAGTTGGGCGACAAAGGAAGCAATTTTAGAAGCGGGGGGAAAACCAGTGGTTTGCCGGGTTGGGCATGCATTTATTAAACAGCAAATGCGTAAGACCAATGCTTTATTTGCGGGTGAGTTATCAGGACATTTTTACTACCGCGATACTTTTTTTGCCGAGAGTTCTACTTTAACGCTTATTTTGATTTTAAATATTTTATCGGAAACCGGAAAGAAATTATCGGAATTAATTAAACCGTTTCAGAGATATTTCGCCAGTGGGGAAATCAATTCGGAGGTTGAAAATCCGCAAGGGAAGATTGAAGAACTTGCAAAAATTTATAGGGATGGTAGGATATCTTGTCTGGATGGATTGAAGGTAGAATATGCCGATTGGTGGTTTAATGTCCGGCCATCTAACACTGAGCCACTTCTCCGTCTTAACCTGGAGGCAAAATCAAAAGATTTGATGGAGAAAAGACGGAATGAAATTTTGGAGATTATCAGATCCTAAGTTCTAATTGTATATACACACGCACTTTCACAAGGAGATCAGCTATATGACTGACTTGGATACACTCTACCTTCTTGCATTTCAGGTTGAAATATGTCGTCTTGATAGAGAGGGCGTTCCTCTTGATTTAAAAAGGCAGATTGAAAGTTTATCTGTCGAGGAGTTACACAATCTTTGTCTTTTATTAGATCCTGAGACGGAGGACTATCTCGTAGACCGGCTTCCGCCATGCCTTCAGAATGCACTTCTCGTGAAGGCAGCGCAGTCTCTTTATGACAAAGGTATCCGACTTAATTTTTGAAACGGGTCGTTGCGACCCGTTTTTTCTTTGTATTTTTCTGGTTTTCTACTATAATAGAAGTGAAGTCTGAAGACAGAAGGCAGAAGTCTGAAAAGTTATAATTTTCATCCTTCAGTCTTCAAACTTCAGGCTTTTTCGTAATCAATATGTATCAAGCACAAACAATTGAAAAAAAATGGCGCAAGATTTGGGAAGAAACCGGTGTGCATAAGACGGATTTAAATGCTAAGCCAAAATATTATTGCTTGGATATGTTTCCTTATCCTTCTGGTGAAGGTTTGCACGTTGGTCATTGGTCGGGTTATGTGATGAGTGATGTTTGGGCACGCTATAAGAAAATGCAGGGATTTGAAGTTTTGCACCCGATGGGGTTTGATGCTTTTGGATTGCCGGCAGAGAATGCTGCTATTAAGGAGGGTATTCATCCCAAGATTAATACTGAGAAAAGTATTGCTAATTTTAAACGTCAATTAAACGAAATGGGACCGATGTATGATTGGAGTTTAGAGATTAATTCCTCAGATTCAAATTATTATAAGTGGACGCAGTGGATTTTTGTTCAGTTATTTAAAAAAGGTTTGGCTTATCGCAAAAAAGCACCTGCTAATTGGTGTCCTTCTTGTAAGACAGTTCTTGCGAACGAGCAGGTAGAGGAAGGTAAATGTTTTCGTTGTGATAGCGAAGTTACGAAAAAAGATTTCCCCCAATGGTTCTTTAAGATTACGGACTATGCTGATGAATTAGTAGACGATTTAGAGAAACTGGATTGGCCGGAAAGAGTTAAAATAATGCAACGTAATTGGATCGGGCGTAGTGAAGGAACAGAAGTGACATTTGATGTCGTTGCGAGGAACGAAGCGACGAAGCAATCCCGTCAGAATTTAAAGATTTCTGTATTTACAACTCGTGCCGACACTTTGTTTGGCTGTACATATTTGGTTTTGTCTCCTGAACATCCATTAGTAAGAGATTTGACTACTGATGAACATAAAAAAGAAGTAATTGATTATTGTGAGAAGGCAAAAAGGGAAAGTGATATTGAACGTACGTCTCTTGAAAAAGAAAAGACCGGAGTGTTTACGGGAAGTTATGCGGTTAATCCTGTTAATGGCAAAGAGATTCCGATTTGGGTAGCGGATTATGTTTTGGCGAGTTATGGAACTGGGGCGGTAATGGCAGTGCCAGCTCATGATACTCGAGACTTTGAATTTGCAATGAAGTTCAAGCTACCGATTATCAAAGTAATTGTAGGAGAGGAGACGAAGGATAATGAAGCGTTTGTAGATTATGGCAAATTAGTGGATTCTGGGGAATTTACAGGTTTAACCTCACAAAATGCGATCACAAAAATTACTCAATGGCTGGAAGAGAGAAAACTAGGAAAAGCAACAATTAGTTACAAATTGCACGATTGGTTAATTTCAAGACAACGTTACTGGGGTACTCCTATTCCCATTATTCATTGTCCGAAGTGTGGCGAAGTTTCCGTACCCGAGAAAGATTTACCAGTTGAATTACCGGAACTTGATGATTTTAAACCTACTAGTGAAGGAAAGTCACCGTTAGCAAAAGTAGCAAGTTTTGTGAAAGTGAGGTGTCCTAAGTGCGGAGGCCAAGCGGAACGTGAAACTGATACGATGGATACTTTTGTAGATTCCAGTTGGTATTTCTTACGTTATCCTGATGTTCATAATGATAAAGAAATTTTTGCGAAAGAAAAAGTAATGCATTGGTTGCCAGTTGATCAATATGTCGGTGGTATTGAACATGCAATTCTTCATCTTTTGTATGCGCGCTTCATTACTAAAGCTTTAGCTGATCTGAAACTTTTTGATTTTCGTGAGCCATTTAAGAAGTTGTTTAATCAAGGGATGATTTATTATAAGGGCGCAAAGATGAGTAAGTCCAAAGGGAACATTGTTAGTCCTGATGAGATTGTCAAGAAGTTTGGGACTGATTCTATTCGCGCTTATATTTTGTTTATTGGACCAGCGGAGCAGGATAAGGAATGGACTGATCGGGGAATTGTCGGTATGCACCGTTTTCTACAAAAGGTTTACGGTTTAGTAGAAAAGAATGTGAGTAATCGAGATAAAAATAGTGATAAGGAATTGACAGTTTGGCGCGAACGGACAATCAAAAGAGTAACCGAGGATTTTGAAAATTTCCAGTTTAACACTGCTTTAAGTGCTTTGATGGAATATGTTAATGCTTTTTCGGGTAAGCAGATAACCTTTGATTTGTTGGAAACCCTTGTAATTTTATTAGCACCGATTACTCCGCATTTATCGGAGGAACTTTGGCAAATGTTGGGGCATAAAGAATCTGTTTTCAAAACTTCTTGGCCGAAGTTCAATCCCAAATTGGTACAAGCAGAAAAAATTACCTTGGCAATTCAAATCAATGGTAAACTACGTGGAACGATTGAAGTTGATAATGACATTGATGAGAAAAAAGCGATTGAGTTGGCGAAAAAGGAAATCAATGTTGCAAAACATCTAGAAGGGAAAAAGATAAAGAAAGAGATTTTTGTGAAAGGGAAGTTAGTGAGTTTTGTAATTTGAATTTATGTAGAGACACATCATGGCGTTTCTCTACGAATGATAAATTAAAAATCTCTCAATCATAGAGAGATTTTTTAATTTAGGGAATGTATCCTTTAGTGACGATAACCTTCCTTAATTGCTTTTTCATAAGCGCCAACTTTTGCACCGTAGGTTCGATGAATTTCTTTATATAGATCTAAATTTTCTTGGATACTTCTATTGCCAAAGATATCTCCGGCATTATACATCCACTCGGCGAGATATTTCTGTACTTCTTTTGATTCATTAGGATAGGTTTTCTTGATGTATTGAGCGCAGTATTCATAATTCAAAATCCCTTCAATTATATTTTTTTCCTCTTTGCTGTAATGGTTTTTCTTAGCAATTCTCTCAGCTCTTTTTGCTACTTTTTCAGGAATATTCGTAATTTGAAAATAACCCACTCCACCATCAGGGCTTCTGCTCCAAATATAACGAGATTCTACTGCAGCAATTGCTTTATAGGTATCAATATTTTCCGGATTACCATATTTTAAACCAAGCCCTTCAATTTGTTTACGGATTTTCCCGCCTTTATCATTTTTAAAGGTAAGGTAAAATTCACTGGTTTCCTTATTATAGTAATCGTATTGTTTTTGAATTAAATCTTCAATGACTTGCTCATCGGATTTTTTCAATTTCTTTGCTTCCCTGATTTCATTTTCTATTGGTTCTGCTTGAGAGGGAGTTTCTGTTTGCGGTTTTGCTTCGACAGCAGAGATTAACGGAGCAATTTCATTATTTTCTATTTCCTGTTCTCTTTCTGCTGAACCCAAAACTGCACTTCCTAATCCGATTGCTGAGAGAACCATTAAAAACCGGCGCACTCTTTTGGAAAGCGCTTCCGGCTGTATTCTTTCTAAGAATTTACTTTGATCTGCGTAATCTTCAAACATTTTGTTACTTAACTAGATTGTTTTATTATATCACAAAAATCGGTAATCGTCAAAAGAAGGTAGAAGAACTCACTATGTGGTGGGGTGGGAAATTACACTCTCAAATTTATTGACGCAAAGCCATTTTTATGCTATAATTAAGGTAATCCATCTACCTACGCTTCTCACTTTGTCTTTGTTCGAAGCTTCGGTAGACAGGTATCAAAAATGCCTAGATGACAGCTGAAAATTGAATATCAAAAGCGAAAAACCTTAGTATCATCAGTCCTTCCTGGGAAGGGGCAGGGACTCATTTAGGTGTGCTTTTGATAGGTGTCCGACTGCGTCTCTTCGACGCTTCGTCGGACAGGAAACAAAAACCAAATGATTAAGGAAACAAAAATCAAATTAATCCGTTATTTTGGGATGATTTTTGTCGTGACTTTGACTTTTGGATTAGTCACTTTTTTTCGCGGGCCACTTTCCGCAGGTTTGCGAACTTCCGAGTTTCCCATGGTTGCACCATTGGAAAAAGTAACTGCAGTTTCGGAAGTAATTGTGAAAGTAAAAAGTGGCAATGAGGGGACGGTTGCGAGTGTGGCAGGGGTTGAGGCAAGTCAAGTTGCAAAAACAACCATTCCTAATGTTTATTTAGTTACTATTCCCAAAGGTAAAACTGCTGATAGTTTAATTCAGAAAATTACTGTAAGTAGTAATATTGAGTATGCAGAACCAAACAAGCGTGCCTGGATTGGTGCAGCTGATGGTTCTGTTTTAGATTCCGGAGATACTCCAATATCAAGCGGTGATACTAATACAAAAATCCCGACGACTGTTGACGATAAAACTGCCGCAACTACTAAAGAAGAATCAATAGTAGATACTTCCAAAAAAGTTACTACTGGGCCTAAGATTACTAATGATCCAATGTCAGGAAGTCAGTGGGGATTGAGTTTAATGAAAATAATTTCTGCTTGGAAAAAAACAACAGGTCAAAGTAGCTTGAAAGTAGCAGTAGTAGATACCGGAGTTGCTATGGATCATCCTGATTTGGCTAATGTCAATTTTGAGGAAGGAATCAGTTTTGTTAAAGGTGCTCCTTCTCCTTATGACGAGCATGGTCATGGTACTCATGTTGCGGGACTGATTGTAGCAACTACTAATAATAGTATCGGCATTGCGGGATTAGCCTGGAGGGTTTCGGTAATGCCAGTCCGGGTTGCTGATCGTCGCGGAGTTACTGATAATATGCGCATTGCCGAAGGAATTTCTTACGCGGCGAACCATGACGCAAAAGTGATTAATGTTTCCTTGTATGCTCAAGAAGGGACAAGGACTTTGTATAACACGATTGACTATGCAACTCGGGTCAAAGGTTGTACGGTGATTGCTTCAACTGGTACTGGTGCGAATCAAAAAGTTGGTTACCCGGCGGCATATCCGGGCGTGATCGCAGTCTCGGCAGTGGATCAGGATTTAAGACCAGCATTTTTTGCGCGTCAGGGTTCGGAGGTAGATATTTCGGCTCCGGGTCAGGATGTTATTTCTACTATTCCTTTTAATAGTGTTATTGCACCAACCAATCGTTCCGGTTACGGAACTTTAAATGGTACTTCCATGTCAACTGGTTATGTTTCTGGTTGCGCGGCATTGCTTTTGTCTTATGACCAAAGCTTACGTCCCGAGCAGGTTTACAAACGTTTAGCAGGTTCTGCAACAAAGGTAAAAGCGATGGGCGGGATTAGCAAAACTGCGCAATTTGGCTATGGCATTGTCAATGCTGCTTCGGCTTTAATTCTTGATACTTATGCACCGACTTTTAAAGCGACTCCCAAAGAAGAATTAGTTGCAATTAAAATTTCCGGGACAATTGCGGATGATACCAACAGCAAAACGGTGCTGGAATATTTGGATGTTTCAGATAGTAATATCGGAGATGTTCAGTATCGCTATGATAATGAGAAAATCTGGCAATCATTTGGAGGAAAGATGGCGGCATTGAGTCCGGCGACTATTGATTTGAATATTATGAAACCTGCAGTTTTGGGTGACCATACTTTGTATGTTCGCGCCGAGGATACTTCGGGTAATTTCAGTAATACAATTATCTTTAAGTTTAATGTTAATGCGGAAGAATTAGCAGCGATTAAAGCGGCCATTGAGAAAACTACTGCGGAGGTTGTTTCGGAGGGCTATGTACCAAGTAGTAACTTTATTGAAGAGTTAAATAAGATGCGTGCCTTAATGGGTCTGCCGCCGGTTGATGAGTCTTATTTCCGCCCGTCTAAGACTCGTGGTGTGCGTTATGATTACGTCACGCCGTTTGGAGAAAAAGGTGGTGTGCGACCCACTGATGATGTTAATCCGTTTTATGGGGGGGGTTCTATTAATTGATAGTTATTTATTAAATAAAAACAAATCATGAAAAACAAAGTTAAAAAGGGCGATTTGGTCCTGAAGGAGCTTTTTGGTAAGCGGAGAGCTTCCCATGGCTTTTTCGGCAACATTGCCCGTAAATTAGGGATTTTTGTAAAACAGCTGCGACCGAT